>NZ_JBIUSU010000004.1:0-937441 GCF_044741545.1 Streptomyces sp. NPDC088157 | reverse complement strand
GAGCGGCGGATACGACTCGAGGTCCGCGATCACTGCGCGCAGAGCCTCGGTGTCGGGGTACTCGGGCTGCTGCGCCGCGGGCAGGTCTCGCCAGGAGTTCTCAGGTACCGGAGCACTAAAGAGCAACGGGGCGGTCACCGGGGTTCCTCCGCGGCCTGGAAGAGGTGATGGCGCTCTCCGATCGCGATGACCTGCGGCAGGTCCTCGGCCTCGGGAGACGGGGGCGGGGTGCCCGGCACCGGAGTCGAACCGGCCTCCAGGAAGAAGCGGTCGACTCCCGAGGGGCTGAACAACAGCAGTTGGCGCGCGGTGTGGATCCCGTTGTTGCGGAACCGGTGGGCGGTGCCCTTGGGAATGAAGACGAAGTCTCCGGGCCGCACGGCGTAGGTGTGCGCCCCGGCCGTGATGTCCAGCTCGCCCGAGAGCAGGTAGAACGCCTCATCCGCGTCCGCGTGGATGTGCAGCGGCGGTCCTCCGCCGGGCGGGACGGAGGCCTCCAGGAACGTCAGGGAACCGCCGGATTCCTCGTGGGTCAGCTTTACGGTGTAGACGTCGCCGCTCAGCCACACGGACCGGCCTTCGCCCGCCCGGACGTGGACGATGTCCCGGACCGGCTGCTGCGCGTGCTCGTGGCGGCCGTGTTCTTCGTGGCTCTTCGGCTGGGAGGTGGTGCTCTGCGACACAGTCCTGTCCTTAGAGGTTCTTGGCAGCCTTTGATGTGCTGGGGGGGGTGGGGAGTCGGGCACCTGTCAGAGGAAGGGGCTGCGGGACTCGCCGCCCAGCAGGACCTGTCCGGTGAGTTCGAGGATCGACTCCTGCGCCACGGCGTGCTGGCACATGGTGTTGGCGTCGCGCAGCCAGCGGTCCAGCGGAGACTTCTGGCGGTAGATGGACGAGCCTCCCACCAGGTCGAAGAGGTCCGTGACGATGTTTCGCGCGGTGCGGAAGGCGTGGTAGCGGGCCAGCGCCGTGGCGGTGCGCTGCTGTGCGGTGGTCTCGTCGCCCCGTTCCAGGGCCGCCCACTGTTCCTCCAGGCCGGAGTAGACGGCGGCGCGCGCTGCGGCCAGCTCCATCTCCGCCCGGGCGAGGGTCGACTGCACCCGCGGGTTCTGCGTCCACGGCGTCCCGGTCTCCCGGTCCACCCGGCTCTGGGCGAGCTCCCGCACATGGTCGACGGCGGCGCGTGCCAGCCCCAGGGGGACGCCGGACATCTTGCGCAGGATCGCGTCGGGCGTGGCGTGCAACGGGCCCGTGCGCCGCGGCACATGGAACGAGAAGGAGTGCTCCTCCGGCACGAACAGGTCGGTCACCTTGTAGTCGCGGCTACCGCTGCCGGCCAGCCCCGTCGTGAACCAGGTGTCCACGATCTCGTACTGCTCAGGACGGGCCACCATGACACGCCAATGCACCGGGTCGCCGGTGACCGGGTCGGTTTCGGGTTGGCCGTCCTTGAACACCTGGCAGCCCGCGACGAGTACCTCGCAGTGGGTGGAGCCGCTGCCGAACCGCCAGTGTCCGGACACCCGGTAACCGCCGGGCACGCGTTCGGCTCGCCCTTGCGGGTGGATCCAGCCGGAGTTGGGGGTGTCGAGGTCGCCGTAGAACTCCTGGACGGCGTCCTCCTCGAGGTAGCCCGCGTAGATGCCGGAGTCCATTCCGATCATGGCGCACCAAGCGGTGGAGACGTCGCCGGTGGCCAACGTCTCAATGAGTTCGGTCTGTTGTACGGACGTCAGCTCCGGTCCGCCGCGGTCCTTGGGCGCGGCGGCGCGGAACACCCCGTTGCGCCGGAGCAGGTCGACGACGTCCTCGGGCAGTCGGCGGGCCGCCTCTGTGTCGGCGGCCCGCTCCCGCAGGAACGGCACCGCCTCGCGGGCGCGGCGGAGGATGTCCTCCGCGGTGTTGGGAGTCTGGGCGGACTTGTCCGCGCTGTGCGTCCATGCGATGGTCACGGCGTTTCCTCCGGTGGTGTGGGACGGGTCAGGCGTAGCGGCCGGGTGCGATCACCTGGCGGGGGTCGAGGGTCTGCTTCAGTCGGCGGACGAAGTCCCGCGCGGCGGGGTCGGCGGAGAGCCGGTCCACCCACCCGTGGTGATCGGAGTCGAGGCGGTAGGGGTGGAAGCCGGCCTCGGCGAACAGTTCGTACGTCCGGTCGAGCGCCCGGTGTGCCCGCTCGGCGTCGTGTTCGGTGCGGGGGAAGCGGAAGGAGACCACCAGGTCGACCACGTCCGGGTCCAGGGCGTTGATGGTGGAGCCGGCCCGCACTCCCGTCTCTTCGTGGACCTGAGCCAGGAGCTCCTGGGCGTGGGCGATCGCTCGGCCCGTGAAGGGGACCAGCGGGAGGAAGAAGAGCCATCCGCCGCCCTCGGCGTCGACCCGGTCCGCGTCCTGGCCGACGGCGGACCTGAGCATGGCCTCGTTCTGCGTGGGGTCGCCGGCGTAGAGCCTCTCCACCGCGCGTGCCACCAGGTCGTCCGACGCGGGGGGATCCTCGTCCGAGCGCAGGACGCGGGTGAACAGCCCGCTGCGTCCGGCCTCTTCCTGGATGACGCGGGTGACCGCGCCCACCGACCGCTCCGTGCCGCTCACACACAGATGGGTCAGGTACTCGTCGGCGACTCCGCCGTACGACTGGGTGGATACGGTGTCGTAGACCTTCAGAACGCCGGACACGAGTCCCTGGGCCGTCCAGCGTCGCAGTTCGTCGATGGCCTCCACCAGCTTGTCGCCGGCGAATCCGAGGCGCAGTACGCGCTGGTCCTCCGGGCGGGGCAGCAGCCGTACGACACCGGCCGTGACGATGCCGAGGTCGGACTGGGTGAACAGGGCGAGCGGCGACGGACCGAGGCCCTGCGGGTTGACCGCGCTCGGGTGTTCGCCGTCCGGCCACCAACCGACGCGGATCAACTCGCCGTCGGGCAGGACCACTTCGAGGCCGGCCAGGTCCAGGGTGCGCTGCCGGCGCAAGCCCACGCCTCGGTCGATGATGTTGCCGAGCACGCTGGTGTGCCCGGAGGAAGCGGTCACGTTCAGGATCCGGCCGGTGTCGGCCAGCAGCTCGGCCAGGCGCAGTTGGGTGACTCCCGGTTCCACGATGGCCCAGCCGCCTTCGACGTCCAGGTCACGGACCGCGTCGAGCTCCTGGAGCTCCAGGGTCACCACCGAGTCCCGGGCCGGTTCCCGGGAGCCCAGGCCCCAGTTGCGGCCGGTACTCAGGGCCTGCAGCCGGGGACCGCCCTCGGCACGGGCGAAGGCCCTCACGGTGTCGCGTACTTCGTCGACCGTGCGCGGCCGCACGATGCCGTAGATGTCGCGGGGGGTGAACATGCTGACGTTCGCGCCGGGCGGCAGGGGCCTCGACTTCTCACCGGCCGCCTGTACCGCGTCGGCCGGGATTCCGGCAGGGAGAACAGACATGGGACACCTCACTGTTGCTTGGTTCCGAGAGCTCCGCGGTGGAATATGAGGGGCTCGCCGTTTTCTTCGCCGTGTCCGATCGACTCGACCCGGCTCAGGAACAGGCTGTGGTCCCCGCCCTGGAAGACCTCTTCCACGGAGCACCACAGCGTGGCCAGGGCGCCCGGCAGGACGTCCCGTTCCACCAGGTCCTCGAGAGCCGTGCCGGCCGGCTTCTCCCGCGAGGCGAACTGCCCGGCGGTCGTGGTCTGTCGGTCGCTGAGGAGATGGACCGTGAAGGACCGGCTGACGGACAGGACGGGGTGGGCGCGTGCCGTGTTCAGCACGCTGACCAGGATGCGCGGCGGAGTCAGCGACACGGACATGAGCGCGTTGATGGTCATCCCCACGGCCTTGTCGCCGGTGCCGGTGCACAGCAGGGCGACGCCGGTCGGGAACAGGCGCATGGCCGAGCGCAGATCCGCGTCTTCGGATACCGGATCACGGACATCTATTCGGTGCGGATTACTGTAAGCCGTCGTGGACACAGGCCCTCGATTCATTCTCTCGACGCTCCGGGAAATACGCTAGTTAATCCACAGCAGGAATGACCACTGATAACTCGGGTAATCCGTCCGGCTACTTGCCCTACTCATCCGAGTAGACCGCCGGCGGAACGGGGAATCCGGAACGCAAGGAAAGCGCGCCGCCGAGGATCCGGCAGCGCGCTTGGGGGAACAGGAGAAGGCCTTAGGCCAGGGTCAGCACCGCCTTGCCCCGGACGCGGCGGTCGACGATGTCGTCCGCCACCTCGCCGGCCGCCCGCCAGTCTGCCACCCGGCCCACGCTCACCTTCAGTCGTCCGTCGGCGACCAGACCTGCCAGGTGGGCCAGGTCGGCGGCGCTGCGGCCACCGTCCTGGTGGCCGACGAGGGTGAGCCGCTTGCCCACCAACTGGTAGGGCGCCAGCAAGGTGTCCTGCCCGGACGCCGCTCCGATGGAGATCACTGTGCCGCCCTCGGCCATGGACCCGAGGAGCGCGCCGAGCAGCGGGCCTCCGACGTTGTCCAGCAGGACGTCGACCGGATCCTCGATCTCCGTAGCTTTCGTCACCACACGGTCCGCCCCGAGTTCCGCGAGTCCCGCTCCCCGGGCCGGGTCGCCCACGACGGCGACCACCTGCGCTCCCTGAAGCCGGGCGAGTTGCACGGCGAAATGCCCCACGCCGCCCGACGCGCCGGTGACGGCGACCCGGTGACCGGGCCGGACACCGGCCCGGCGCAGCGCGCGCAGGGCGGTGAGCCCCGCGACGGGCAACGCCGCCGCCCGGACGAAGTCGACCTCGTCCGGCAGCACGGCGAGTTCGCCGACGTGCACGGCGCGCAGCTCCGCCCAGCCACCGGCCCATCCCCAGGTGACGACACGGTCACCCTCGCGAGGTCCGGCTCCCGAGGCGGCGGCCCGCTCCACCGTGCCCGCGGCGTCCCAGCCCGGGACGGTGCCCTCGGCCGCGGCGGCGTTGCCGGCCCGGGGCAGTTCCCCGTAGTTGAGGGAGGTCGCGGCGATCCTGACCAGGACCTCGTCCGGCCCCGGCATCGGGTCGGGCACGTCGGCGAGACGCAGCCCGCCGGGTAGGGAGTGATCGATGACAAGAGCTCGCATGGCTCAACCCACTTCTGTAAGGCGGATGCGCGGGACGAGCGCCCGCTGGTACGGACGACTCGGAGCGCCGGTCAGAGGTTTGATCCCCCGTCCACCGCCACCGATGCTCCGGTGACGAACGCCGCCTCGGGTGACACGAGGTACGCCACCGTGTGGGCGATCTCGTCGGCCGCGCCGTACCGGCCGAAGACGTTGTGCGAGCGCTGGAAGTCGGCCGAAGGGCCGTCGGCCGGGTTCATGTCGGTGTCGATGGAACCCGGTGCGACCTGGTTGACGGTGATCCCGCGTGGTCCCAGGTCACGCGCCAGCCCGAGGGTGAGGCCCGAGATGGCGGCCTTGCTCATGGCGTACGCCGTCATGCCGGGCCCGGGCACGTGCGTGGCGAGGCAACTGCTGATGTTGACGATCCGCCCGCCTTCGCCCATGTGCCGCGCGGCAGCCTGGGCGGTGAGGAAGGCGCCACGCGTGTTCACGTCGAGCGTGCGGTCCAGGTCTTCCAGCGAGACCTCCTCCAGGGCCGGCATCGACATGTCCATGTAGCCGGCGTTGTTGACCAGGATGTCGATGCGTCCGAACTCGCGGGCCACCTCGTCCACAGCCGTCCGCAGGCCCGCCGCGTCGGCGGCGTCGGCGGCGACCGCCAGGCTGCGGCCTCCTTCCGCGCGGATCTGCTCGGCGACGGTTTCCGCCTGATCCTTGTTCCGAGCGAAGGTCAGAGCGACATCGGCGCCCTGCGCGGCGAGCCGACGCGATATCGCCGCTCCGATGCCCCGGTTTCCTCCGGTGACCAGGGCCGTTTTCCCTACGAGATTCCTGACGTTGTCCATGCGCCCAGACTTTAGGGTCGGCACAGAACACCCATCAAGGGGAATCCACTGTTCCGACGTTTTCTACCCGACCCGGTAGAGGCGAGTAGTCAATAAACTACTCACGTCACTAGTCGATTTGCGGCCGGGTGCGTCCTAACCTCTTCCCATACCCCGTCCGGCCGTGGCTCTTGCCCCGTGTCGTGCTGTTCCGGACATGCGGGTCCTTGACGCGAAAAGCGTGAGTAAAAGGCCGGTCGACGGCCGACGCAAAGGCACGGAAACGAGCCGGGAAACCAATCCGCTCGCCCTCGCCACAGCCCAAGAGGTGGAACCATGTCATCAGCACATCTCGGCCGCAGGTCCGTCCTGGCGGGCGGTGCGGCAGCGGTCGGCACCGCGGCACTGACCGTCGCGCCGCCGGCCACCGCCGCGGCAGCCGACTCCGGTGCACGCACCGACGTGGGCGCGAAGGTGTCCCCGCGGGACCCCCGCTACGAGCTGCTGACCACCGGCATCAACAAGCGGTTCGTCGCCCGCCCCGAGTACATCAGGATGATCCGCTCGGCGGCGGATGCCGAGAGAGCGCTGCGCGACGCGTACCGCTCCGGCAAGCGCGTGTCGGTGCGCAGCGGCGGGCACTGCGTCGCGGACTTCACCTGCAATCCCGATGTGGAAGTCATCCTGGACTTCTCCGAGATGACCGGCGTCGGCTACGACCCGAGGTTCCGCGCGTTCTACGTGGAGGCAGGCGCCCGGCTCTACAACGTCTACGAGGCCCTCTACAAGGGCTGGGGTGTCACCATCCCCGGCGGTGTCTGCCACAGCGTGGGGGCCGGCGGGCACGTGTCGGGCGGCGGCTACGGAATGCTCTCCAGGGCCTACGGCCTGGTGGTCGACCACCTCTACGCGGTGCAGGTCGTCACCGTCGACGCCAACGGCAAGGTGCGCACGGTCATCGCCACGCGGGAGGAGAACGACCCGAACCGCGACCTGTGGTGGGCGCACACCGGCGGTGGCGGCGGCAACTTCGGCCTGGCCACCCGCTATTGGTTCCGCTCGCCGGAGGCCGTCGGCAGCCGGCCGGGTGACCAGCTGGTCAATCCGCCGTCCCGGGTGTGGATCAGCGCCGTCGACTTCCGCTGGGAGCAGCTCGACGAGGCCTCGTTCGGCCGTCTGCTGAAGAACTTCGGTTCCTGGCACCAGCGGCACAGCGGTCCGGACGACGAGTACCGCCACCTGAGCAGCCTGTTCAACGTCAACTCCAAGGCGTTCGGTCGGCTCAGCCTCTACACCCAGATCGACGCGACCATACCCAACTCCCGTGCCCTGCTCGACTCGTATCTGTCGGAGTTGCTCGACGGAACGGGCATCGATCCGGTACCGATGGATCGGCCCAGCGGCGAACTGGCCGCCATGCCCCACTACTTCCACCCGGCCGAGCTGCCGTGGCTCGCGGCGGCACGGATGCTGGGCGCCCCCGACCCTGTGGGCGCCAATCCGATCGCGCGCGTGGGACTGAAGTCGGCCTACTTCCGCGAGAACTTCACGGACCATCAGGTCGCGTCCCTCTATCGCTTCCTGTCCGACCCCGAGTTGGACAACCCGGACACCACGTTGGTCCTCCTGTCCTTCGGCGGCCTGATCAACGGCGTCGAACCGCACGCGACCGCCAGCGCCCAGCGCGACTCCGTCTTCAAGGTGATCTTCCAGAACATCTGGTCCGACGAGAAGCGCGACGAACGTTACCTGCGGTGGATCAGGGAGTGGTACCAGGACGTCTTCGCCGAGACCGAAGGCGTTCCGGAGACCGACGGCGTGACCGACGGCTGCTACATCAACTATCCGGACACGGACATGGCAGACCCCCGCCACAACCGGTCCGGTCTCCCGTGGCACGCGCTGTTCTACAAAGGCAACTACCGCAGGTTGCAGGAGATCAAGCGCCGCTGGGATCCGAGCGACTACTTCCGCCACTCGCTGTCCATCACAACAAGTCGTTGACGCGGCACCGGTGAGGCGGCACGGCCTCCGACAGCCATGCCGCCTCACCGAGCCGACCGGAGGTTGAGCAGCCATGACCGATACAGCCGTGATCGACATACGCCCCGTCACCGAGGACGACCTCCCCGCGTGGACCCGTACCTGGGGCAACGGATACCTGCGCCCGTACACCGACAGCAGCGTCGAGACCGTCCGGTCGACGACAGCGCGGGACCGGCTCATCGGAGCCTTCGACATGGACCGGTGTGTCGGCACCTATCGAAGCTCCGCCCAGGAACTCACCGTTCCGGGCGGCGCCTTTCTCCCCGCGTCGGCGATTTCGAAGGTCAGCGTCGCGGGCACGCACCGTCGCCGCGGGCTGCTGAGCAGGATGGTGGCGATGGACCTCAGGGGCGCCTTCGAGCGCGGAGAGCCGATCGCCGTCCTGGACGCCGCGCAGTACCCCCTCTATGGCCGCTACGGCTTCGGTCCCGCGACGGTGATGGCCTGGTTCGAGATCGATGTGCACCGGGCCCGTATGGATCCCCTGCGGACCGCCGACACCTCCGGTGTGCTGCTCGTCGACGCCCGCGAATACCTCAAGGCCGCGCCGGGGGTGTACGAGAGGGTACGCGCCGGCCAGCCCGGGGCGCTGCGCCGCGACGAGCCATGGTGGCAGGAGGCCACGGGGCACCGCACAGGGTCCGCGGACCGCCGGTCCGAGCCCTTCTTCGCCCTGCATTTCGACCCGGACTCGGGCGAGGCGGACGGCCTGCTGTGTTTCCACGCCGAGGAGACGTGGGGCGCCATGATGCCCCAGTCGCCCCTGTGGATACGCGATTTGATCGCCGTGTCCCCGCGGGCGGAGGCGGCGCTGCTGCGCTACGCCGTGACGGTCGACTGGGTGACCACGGTCCACCTGCCCTATCGCTCCCCCGACACGCTGCTCCCGCTGTGGCTGGGCGACCCACGGGCGGCGAGAGTCAGCGCACTGAGCGACTACATGTGGCTGCGCGTCCTCGACACACCTCGCGCTCTGTCCGCCCGCACCTACGGCATCGAGGCGGCTCTGGTGCTCGAGGTGGCCGACGCGGCCGGGTACGCGGCAGGCACCTGGCTGCTGGAGGGCGCACGGGACGGCGCCTCCTGCACTCGGACCACGCGTACTCCGGATCTCAGAATCGACGTACGGGACCTGAGCGCCCTGTATCTGGGGGACGACTCGGCCACGCGGCTGTCGGTCCTCGGCGGCACCGAGGAACTGCGGCCCGGTGCGCTCGCGCGGGCGGACGCGATGTTCCGCACCGGACGCCGCCCGTGGTCGCCGCGCGCCGTACTGGGAGCGCGTTACCAGGCGGGAGCTCCGTGACGACACCCGGACTATTGGACTGGTCGATTCAAAACGTGATACGTTCAACTCATGGCCCGCCCGAGGATGTTCAACGAGGAGCAGGCCCTGGACGCGGCGATGCACACGTTCTGGGAGAAAGGCTACGAGGCCACTTCCACCCAGGACCTCTGCGAAGCCACCGGGCTGGGGCGCAGCAGCATCTACAACACGTTCAAGAGCAAGCACGACTTGTTCGAGCGTGCACTGGCCCACTACATCGACACCATGACCACCACCCAGCTTGCCGTCCTGGAGGACACTCGGCACAGTGCCGTCGACCGCATCCGCGCCCTGTTCGCCATGGTCGTCGACGGCGAGACCGAGCATCGGGCCGGCGGCCGCAGCCTCGGCTGCCTGACCGTGAACACCACGGTCGAACTGGCCGCTCGCGACAGTCGGGCGGCGGGAATGCTGGAGCGCGACACAGCCCGCAGGCTCGCGGTGTTGCGCGCGGTGATCGAGGAGGGTCGCCGGGACGGCAGTATCACTTCCCAGCGGGACGCCGGAGCGCTGGCCCGTTTCATCAACGCGGCGATCGGCGGCATGCGCATCTCGAGTCAGGGAGGCGCCGACCGGACCGCGCTGGAGTCGATCGCCGAAGTCACCCTCGACGCACTGACCCATTGACCCGCTGTGACGCACTGACACGCTGACTCGCCGACCCACGCTCCACCGCCGGACGAGGCCTGCCCATGCCATCGTTTTGAACTGACCGATCCATAACCCTCACCGCCGTCACCCGGCCCCCACGCCGGTCGGCGTCGACCCCCTAAGGAGACTCAATCGTGCCTCGTGCCGTATACGTCCTGGCGCTCGGCATCTTTGCCATGGTGACCAGCGAGTTCGTGGTCGCCGGACTGATGCCGCAGATGGCCGACGGCCTGAACGCCACCATCCCGCAGATCGGATACCTCATCACCGCGTTCGCGGTGGCCATGGCGGCGGGCGGGCCGTTCCTCACCGTGGCACTCATGAAGCTCCCGCCGCGGACGGCACTGATGGTGCTGTTCGTCATCTTCCTGGCGGGCAACGCCCTGGCCGCCACCGCGTCGGGCTACTCCACCATGATGGCCGCGCGGATCATCACCGGTATCGCCTCCCAGGCCTTCTTCGGTGTGGGCATCTCGATGTGCGCCCAGATCACCCGCCCCGAGGTCCGCGGCCGGGCGATCGCGGTCGCGATGAACGGCCTGATGCTCGGCACCCTGCTCGGACTGCCCATCTCCACCCTGGTCGGGGAGCGCTTCGGCTGGCGCGCCGCGTTCTGGGCCATCGCCGCGATCACCGTGATCGCCGCCGTGGCCACCTGGTTCGGCGTGCCCCGCATCGAACGCGCCGAAGGCGGCGGCGGCCTCCGACAGGAGATCGGCGTCTTCAAGAAGCCCAAGCTGTGGCTCGTGCTGTCCACCAGCACGCTCATCATCGGCGCAACGTTTTCCGCCTTCAGCTACTTCAACCCCATCCTCACCGATCTCGTCGGCTTCTCCACCGGCACCGTCCCCTTCCTGCTGATCGCCTACGGCGCCGCCACCGTGGTCGGCAACAACATCGTCGGCCGCTTCGCCGACCGCCACACCGTCCCCGTCCTCGCCATCGGTCTCGTGCTCAACACCGTGTTCCTGGCCGGCTTCGCCCTGCTCGCCGACCTGCCCGCACCGGCCATCATCTGCATGATGGGCATCGGCCTGGTCGGCGTCACCATGAACCCGGCCATGGCCACCCGCGTCCAGCGAACCGGAAACGCCGGACCGCTGGTCAACACCGTCCACTCCTCCTTCATCACCCTCGGCATCATCCTCGGCTCCTCCATCGGCGCCGTCGCGATCGACACCTGGGGTCTGCGGGCCCCCCTCTGGCTCGGCGCGATCATGGCGCTGGCCGGCCTGGCCACCGTCCTGCCCGACCTCGCCCGCCGCTCCACGCCGGCGGCCGTCCCGGACCCGGCGGAAGCCTCCGCCCTGGCCGGCGACAGCACACCCGCCAAGCAGACCGAGCAGGTCTGAGCACACACGAAACGGGCGGCCGACATCCTGCCGGCCGCCCGTTTCGTGTACGTACTGCGGAGGCGCCCCTTCGACGCCGACTAGTCGTGCTGCTGGGACGCCTCGTCCAGTGTGACCGTGCAGGAGAACAGCTCAGCGCCCTCCTGGGTGCAGGTGACGACCAACCGAGGACGTCCCGTGGCGTCGCTCGGGATCCTCCGCGCCTCCAGCCAACTGGGGGCGTCCAGTTCCGCATACCGCTGGAACCGGACGTCCATCGCGATCACGCACACCGGCGTCCGGCCCGAGACACCGTGCGCCACCTGCTTCACCGCTTCCAGCAACAGCATCCCCGGTGCGTGGTCGACGGGGTGGTCGAAAAGCACCGAGTGGTCCGCGTCGACCCTCAACTGCCAGCGCTGCGGAGCGTCGGCAGGCGCCAGGACGACATCACCGACATCGTCTTTCCCGACGCTCTGGGCACGGACCGCGGGTGGCACGGGTATCGGCTGTACGGCAGCCGGGTCCCCGTGGTCGCCACGCAACCGCCGGTACACGGCCGGGACCTGGATCGTGAAGCAGCTGGTGGCCGTTGCCAGGGACATCCCGTCACGCACGACGTCGTAGGCGAGCGAGAGCATCGCGACGCTTCCCCTGCGGCGCACCGCCTCCCGTTCGACGACGCGGAGTTCGAGGTCCACGGCCGAGCCGTCGGCGTGCAGCAAGTCGGGATTCAGGAACCAGGTGTAGCTGTCCCACACCAGATGGTGGCCGAAAGGTACGCCGTACGCCTCGTGGGCCAACAACGGGAAGGTCTGACGAATGGTCTCACTGAGTAACAGCGGGTCGTGGCGGTCATGTCGTACGGCATAGAAGTCGTGGTCGGGCGGCCACCGGGCGGTGACGACGAACCGGTCGTCGGCGGTGCGCCGCCATCCCGTCAGAAGCACCTCCGCGGCATTGAGTTTGTGAACCAACTGCTGCGCGACTCTGGGTGGGGCCTGAACAGCGGGAACGAGGGTGCAGGACTTGGACAACGCCACTCCCATGCAAGCGAGATCCGCGACAGAACGGCCGGTGCGAGGGACACGGCGACTGTCGCTGGACGGTGTGATCAGTTGCATGCAAACATAAAGGACGTTCTTTTTCCTGTCGAGTACGCATCAAGGAGTGGCGATGACCCGATGTACCGGAGCGCACCGATGACGCGCCTGCCCCAGGAGCGCGCCCTGCGCACCCGCGAGGCGCTGCTGCGTGCGGGAGCCGAGGTCTTCGACGAGTACGGCTACGCGGGTGCGGGCATCACCCGCATTCTGGAGCGGGCCGGAGTCACCGCCGGCGCCCTCTACTTTCACTTCAAGTCGAAGGAGGGCTTGGCCCTCGCCATCATGGGCGCCCAACCGCAGCAGATCCAACCGAAGTTGGCTTCCCAGGGGTTGCAACGCCTGGTCGACATCACCCTCGTGTGGGCCTGCGAACTCCAGGTGAACCCACTCCTGCGAGCGGGGGTGCGTCTCTCGGTGGAACAGGGGAGCTTCGGCGTCCAGGACCCCACTTCCTATCTGGGCTGGAAGAACATAATGGTCCAGTGCCTCGCGGACGCCGCGAAGAAGGGTGAGTTGCTGTCGGCAGACCGCTCCGGGGACATCGCCGAGTTCCTGGTCGGCGCATGCACCGGCATCCAGCTGTACTCCCAACTGGTCAGCAACCGGCGGGACTTGCCGGAGCGCACCGTACTCATGTGGCGGATCCTCCTTCCCGGGATCGCCCGGCCCGGGACGATCGCACACATCGACCTCGATCCCGGAAGGGGTGAGCCGACGTGAGCCGGTGCGTCGCGGTCGCCGGCGCCGGCGGATCCGTCGGCCGCCGCCTCACCGCCCTCCTGGCGGCCGACCATGACGTCCTGTCCCTGACGAGGTCTCCCGAGCGGGCCGCCCGCCAGGGGTTGCACGGCCGTCTGGTCCGTGCGGATTTCGACGAGCGCGACAGGTTGGCCCGTGCCCTGGAGGGGGCCGATGCCCTTTTCGTCGCCACCTTCGATCCCGCGGACCCGCGCCACGACGAGCACCTCCTGTCCGCGGCAACGGCGGCCGGGGTACGCCATGTGGTGAAGCTGTCGGCCCTCGCGGTCGCCGATCCCGGCGCACAGGACCTCGTCACCCGCTGGCAACGGGAGTGTGAACAGCTCTGGCAGGCATCGGGGATGACGTGGACGTTGCTGCGAGCGCGGGCCTTCATGTCCAACTGTCTGTCGTGGGCGGGCGCCGTGCGCACCGGTGAGCCCGTGGCGACCCTGTACGGCGACGCCCCGAACGCCTGCGTCGATCCGGCGGACGTGGCCGAGGTCGCCGCCCGTGCCCTCATCGGCACCGGGCACGCCGGACGCGTGTACGCACCGACCGGGCCCAGAGCCGTCTCGGCACGGGAGCAACTGGCTCAGCTCGCCGGCCTTCTTCAACGTCCCTTGAAACATGAGGAGTCGACTGCCCAACAGGCGCTGGAACGGTGGAACGCACGGTATCCGCGACCCGTCGCCGAGGCGTTGCTGGAGAGCGCCGGCCGCCAGGCCGCCGGTGCGAAGGCGTCCGTGACGCAGGACGTGTTGCACGTGACCGGCCGTCCGCCGGCCACGTTCGAGACCTGGGCCCGCAGGCATCTCTCCGCGTTCCGCTGAAGGCACGGCACGGGGCGACCGACGGGGTTCGCAGGCACATCAAGGGAAAGAAGGACGGACGCATGACTCTGCACGGCAAGACCATCATGATCACGGGGTGCTCCAGCGGCATCGGCGCCGCCGCTGCCCGGCTCTTCGCCGCGGAAGGTGCCAACGTGGTGCTGATGGCCCGGCGGGAGGAGCGCCTGCGGCGCCTGGCGGAGGAGATCACCAAGAGCGGAGGAACCGCGGTGGCCGTGCCCGGCGACGTGGTGCGAGAGGACGACGTCGCACACACCGTGGCCACGGCGGTGGAGCGGTTCGGACGGCTGGACGGGGCTTTCAACAACGCGGGGTGGGCCTCGGTCGGGCGCCTGCTGCACGAGACGGACCCGGCCGATTTCGACCGTGTCATGGACGTGAACGTCCGGGGCGTGTGGAACTGCCTGCATCGCCAGATACCGGCGATGCTGGCCGACGGGCTCGGTGGCTCGATCGTGAACACCTCCAGCGTGGCGGGGGTTCAGGCCCCCGGCTCCGGGGCCCCGTACGTCGCCGCCAAGCACGCGGTGCTGGGGCTCACCCGTGCCGCGGCGGCCGAGTACGGGGAACGGGGCATCAGGGTGAACGCTCTGGTCGTGGGCAGCGTCAGAACCGAGCTCATGGAGGAGGTCCTCGACAAGGCACCCGAGTTGGAGCATCGCTTCGTCCACCGCTCGGTCCAGAAGCGGATGGCGGTGCCGAACGAGGTGGCCGAAGCCGCGGCCTGGCTGTGCAGCGGACGGGCCTCGTTCGTCACCGGCACCGCCATGGCGGTGGACGGAGGCTGGACTGCCGCCTGAATCCCGGCTCCGCCCCATCGGCCGGCAAGGCCCGCCCCAGCACGCCGTTTCCGTGCGCGCGGATCTTCCCTCACGCGCTGAGGCGCACCGCCGTCCGCCGCGACAGCAGGCTGTACGTGTACGCAGCGGACACCATCGTCATGTGATGGTGCCAACCAGGGAAGGAGCGTCCCTCGAAGTCCGTCAGCCCGAAGTCGTCACGCAGGAGCCGAACGGTGGACTGCACCACCTGCTGCCGACGCACCAGGGACAGCACATCGTCCACGCTCCGTCGGCGCAACGCGCTGATCCAGTACTGGGGCGGGGTCCGCCCGTCGGCGGAGTTCAGGGCGAGCAGCCGGTGGACGGGGCTCCCGGCAGCGTGAGCCCCGTCCTCCGCACCGGGCAGGTGAACCAGCGCGGAACGCAGTCGCATCTGTCCCGCGCCATCGGCGAACTGCGCCTCGGAGACCTGGCGTTGTCCCGCCCCGCCCTCCTCGATGAGCCGCTCGGCCGTTGAGATCGAATAGAGCGAGGACGGTGACGAGACCTCCCTGGACGGCGCCACGCTACGGGCGCCCTCCAGCACGGGCTGGTCGGGACGCACCCGAACGAGGAACTCCCTCCCGCCACGGGCCAGGGAGCCGGTGAAACGGGCGACGTCCCCGGTGGCCGTAAGGTCAGCCACGAGCGGCACTCGCTCCAAGCACGGCAGCGCGTCCGCGGTCTCCGCCATCTCCAGAGCCTGTTCCCATGCCGAGCCGGACCCGACCGCGTCGGGAATCCTCGCCTGGCGCCGCAGCGAAGCGTCACCACTCCATGCCGTGTCCAGCACGAGGCGCCAGTCCACGGGGATCGCCTCGCTCTCCGAGGCGAGGAACATGCCCACTCCGACCTGGCAGTTGACCGTGGCACCCAGCTCCGGTACGAAACGCCGGTGGACGCCCACCGACCGGTGTCCGCGCTTTTCGGACACGATCGTCCCGGTGACCCAGGCGCGCTCCGGCAGCCTGCGGGCCGCCACGCGGGCGAGAGCGGCCCGCGGTTCGCTCCAGGCCCACGGACTCGAGGTGATGAACTGTTGCAGCGCCTGCGCGGCGCTCGTCTCACACGAGACCTGCCGGGCGAGCCGCTTCATCGTCTTCCGGCCCGGTGTGCTCAGCAGGCCGCGCAGATACGCGTCGGCCCAGCGTCGCTGATCGACACGAGGCAGGCTGCCGAAGACCGTCTCAACGAACTCCGCCAGCGGCCTGCTGCCCGTCAACGATGAGCCTGCGATGCACTGAGTGAGCATGGTGTACCTGTCCCCCTTGAAGCGTTCCTGAGATCCGCGACCCGAGAAACATAGCAAACGTTCTCTTTCTTTTGCGACGAGTTTCGGCCGCGCCGCTCCCGCCACAGCAGGTCCGGCCTTGCTATGACGATAAGGAGATGGAAGGTTTTGTCTCAGTATTCGGAATTTCGCCACGCGGTCGCCACACGCACGTGCCGCAGCGCCGGCGGCCCGGGGCTGGACCCGCGCAGACATCCATCGCAGGAGAAGGTCGGAGTGAAGCAGGTAAGAGCGGTAAGGACACGACGCCTGATCCTCGAGGCCGCCGCCGGCGAGTTCGACCGCCACGGGTACGCCGGCACCCCCCTGGCGTGCGTCACGAAGTCCGCCGACATCTCCATGGGAGCCCTGACTTTCCACTTCCCCACCAAGCCGGATCTGGCGGACGCCGTCGAGTCGTCGGGCATCCAACTCACCCGGCACGTCGCGGGATGCGTCGCCGAACTCACGGTCTCCCCCTTGGCCAAGGCGCGTTCACTGGCTCTGTCGGTCGCGCGGCTCCTGGAGGAGTGCACCATGGTTCGGGCAGCCGCGCGGCTGACCCGAGAACGCTCGAACCAGAATGCGTGGACGAACGCCTGGCTCACCTACATGACCGAGCTGCTCAGCAGGGCACACGAGGAGGAGCGGTTGCGCAGCGAGGTCGTCCCGGCGGCTTTCGCCGAGTCGGTTCAGTTCCTCATCACGGGCATCGAGGAGTACGTCCGCTGCACCGCCCCCGGCTCGAACGGCGACTCGACGGCGGTCCGCCGTGCAGCGAGGACATGGGACCTGCTTCTGCACGGCGCACTGCCTTCAAACTGAGCCGGCCGACAGGCGACTTGGACTAGTAGGCACGACTTGGACTAGTAGGCACGACGTCCATCGCCGCGCTTGTGCCACCTCGCACCACGGGTGACAGTTTATTCGGCAACGATGCCGTCGAACGGCCGTTCGGATGACCGCCACCGTCGTCGCAGGCGACGCCCGTCCTGGCGCTCCTTGGCTGATCAGAGCACTGGCTCCATGACCCAGCGCTCCTCACTTCGCCGTCCAGCCCCCTCTCGACAGAAGGTGACCAACACGTGAAAGCAGTGCTGGAGGCCGGGACCCGCCCCTTGCACGGTCGACCGGCCGAGATCTCCGCGCTTCGTACGGCGATCCGCGCCCGGCACCCAGCGGGAAACCTGCACGTCTCGTTCGAAGGGACACCCGGCATGGGCAGGTCCCGGCTGCTCGCCGAAGCCGGAGCCATGGCGGAGGCATCCGGGGCCACGGTGGTCCGCAGCCTGTACGAGGACCCCGAAGAGTTCAACGGCCCTCTCGTCGTTCTCCTGGACGACACCCACTGCTCGGACACGTCCGACGTGAGACTGCTCGCGGACATACGCATGAAGGCCTCAAGCGTGCCGACCGTGTGGTGCACCAGCCGACGATGGGGCAGACCCAACAGCCCACTGGACGTCGCCCTGGCTTCCGCTGCGGGAGCACATCGGATGTTCCGGCTGGGTGCACTGGACGACCGGGCGGCCCAGGAGATGGCCCACGATCTGCTCGGTGTGCCACCGGATGCCGCGCTCACCCGCATGGTGGCTTCGGTGTCCGGCCACCCGAAGGCCCTGGAAGTACTCGTCGAAGGACTCCTGGACGAGGGAAAGCTGGAAGTCGGCGCGGTCGCGCGCCTGGTACATCCCGCCTTGCCTGAGAAGTTCGCCGGGCTGGTGCGGCGATATCTACAGGACTGCTCACGATCGGGCGCTCACATGCTCTCCGTCGCAGCCGTTCCTGGCACACGCCTGACGTTCGCGGAACTCGCCGAGATCCTGGGGGCGAGGCCATCGCATCTACTGCCGGATCTCCAAGAGGCCGTGTTGTCGGGCCTCCTCTGTGAGGATGAGGACGACGTACGGTTCACGAACGAACTGTTCCGGCGCGTCATTCTGGATTCGGTTCCCACGACGGCGCGAGCGGCGGTGCGCGACCAGATAGATCAGTACAGGGGAAAGCGGTTCGCGGCGACACCGGAAGTACCTTCCTCACCCGGCCGTCACCCGGCGGCCTACGTCATGGCCAAGCCCGTGCGAGGGCTTGTCGCAGCGCATCGGCCGAGCGTCAACACCGCTGTCTCCGAACCGGGCCACGCCTCGAATTCCGTCACATGCCTGAGCGACCGGCATGCCTGCCCCTCTGGCCACGCACCATCTCCAGCAGGGCATGACGCGTCCGAAGACGAGGAGGACGCCCCCGCCACGTGGCCGGAGTTCCCCGGCGCCCCGGTGAAAGCCGCGACCGCGTCCCAGGGATGGGACCGGCTGACGGAACGACAGATGCGCATAGCCGCATTCGCGGCGGACGGACTCACTAACAAGGAAATAGCCGAGCGCCTTTTCCTGTCACCTCACACGGTCAACTATCACCTGCGTAAGATCTTCCAAGCGATGTCGGTCCGCTCGCGAAACGAACTGATACGAATCATCCACGAGCCTCCTCCGCCGGCGAACCCTCTTCCGGATACCGGCCTGCGTCATGACGAGCTGCTCCGCAGGAGAGGAGCTGCGTGAGAATCAACGGTGCGACCGCGTCTGTTGCGAAGTCTCTTGACCTTGCCGGAGTGAAGGTCAGCTGAGGCCGAATGGCGTCGACGGTCTCGCGCAGGTCTTGCACCCGGACCGCCGTGCCCGGTCCGGTCCGGTCCGCCTCGCCCGCCAGGCGGTGAAGACCGGTTCGATCACGGCCCGGCGGGCGTCGGACATGTGACTGCGGTACGGACGACAAACACTCGCTTTCGCAACAGCCTGCGAACACACGGTGGTTGAGTCGCCCGACAGGTCGGCGGTGCGAGGCCCGCGTTCGATCCACCGGACCGGGCCGTTGCATGCGGTCGCGAGCGTTTCCCCGGCCGGCCCGTCGGGTCCGACACCCGCGGCACCCGTCGGATGCCACCTCGCTGAGCGGCGAGCCGACCGTCGTCGTGATTCCAGGCCGGAACACGGCCACGGCCGAAGGGAGACGCGTGCACCCGGGCCGCGTCCCGGGTCGCAGCGCACTCCGCCCGCGGATGCCGTGCCGCAGGGCGGGCAGGACGGATCAGGGCCGCTCGGATACGGCCAACCTTGCTGGTTAGCGCCGTATTGCCGCTTCGTAAAGCCACACGTGGGGGTGCCCTTGCCAATCAACGTCCAGCGGCAGCCGGTTGACCGATTTTCGGACATCGATCTCCGCAGTGGTGACACCATCCGAACGCCCTGAAACGATCTGTCCGCACTCGAGCGGCACCCGCCTTGTCTCCACCGCAGGCCCACAGCCCGCGGCTTCCCCCGTTTCCCGCCGCTGTCCGCCGACAGCCGGCGAAAGGAGCTGCCCGCATGACCAACTCACGCTTGGGAGTTCGCCGTTCATCCGCGCTTCCGCGCACAGCACAACAGCGCGGCCGGCTGGCGACCTCGTTCGCCGCCGGTATGGCGGTGCTCGCGATCACCGCTCCGACAGCCCAGCCCGCCTCGGCTCTGGAGAACGGCTCCAGAACATCGGCGTCCCGGCACATCGACGCCGAGCCCAGACCCGGGGCGCGCGGCGTGACCCTGTCCCGCGCGCAGCGCGACCAACTGCTCGACCACGCCGCCGAGTCCGCTCACGACACGGCCCGCGATCTCCGTATGGGCAGCAAGGAAGCGCTGGTCGCCGAGGACGTCGCGAAGGACGCCGACGGCACCGTGCACACGCGCTACTCCCGCACCTACGCCGGCCTCCCGGTGATCGGCGCCGACGTGATCGTCCACGAGCGCGCAGGTGCGCAGAGCGTGACACGCACGACGCCCCAGGCGCTCTCGGTGCCGACGACCAAGGCCGTGGTCTCCTCGGCCGCGGCGAAGAAGGCCGCGCCGGCGGCAGCCGACGAGCAGGGATCGCTCGCATCCGAGCGTGCGGACTCGGCGCGGCAGGTCGTCTGGGCGGCGGACAACTCCCCCCGACTCGCGTGGGACAACGTTGTCACGAGTGTTCGTGAGGATCGCACACCGAGCCGTGTCCATGTGATCACCGATGCCGTCACCGGCGCGCGTCTCGCCTCCTACGACGACATCCAGGCCGGCGAGGGCCACAGCCAGTACAGCGGAAAGGTCCCGCTGGCGTCGAAGCGCGACGCGGACGTCTTCCAGCTGGCCGACCTCCAGCGCGGCAACCACCGCACCTACGACGTCACCGGAGGCGTCCGCACACTGGTGACGGACGCCGACGACGTGTGGGGCGACGGCAGTCCGGCCACGGCGCAGACGGCAGCGGTCGACGCCGCCTACGGAGCCCAGCGGACCTGGGACTTCTACCACGACCGTTTCGGTCGCAACGGCATAGCCGACGACGGTGTCGGCGCCGTCTCCAACGTGCACTACGGCACCAAGTACGCCAACGCGTTCTGGGACGACCTGTGCTTCTGCATGACGTACGGCGACGGCCTTGACGGCCAGCGCCCACTGACCGAACTGGACATCGCCGCACACGAGATGACCCACGGCGTCACCTCCGCCACCGCCGGCCTGATCTACACCGGCGAATCCGGCGGGCTCAACGAGGCCACCAGCGACATCATGGGCACCGCGGTGGAGTTCTTCGCGGGCAACGCTCAGGACACGCCCGACTTCCTGCTCGGGGAGCTCGCGGACGTCCGCGGCACCGGCAAGCCCCTGCGCTACATGGACCAGCCCTCCAAGGACGCCTCCGCGAAGGGAACGTCACAGGACTACTGGACCGCCGGGACGAAGAAGCTGGACCCGCACTTCAGCTCTGGGCCGGCCAACCACTTCTTCTACCTGCTGGCCGAGGGCAGCGGCCGCACGACCGTCAACGGAGTGGCCTACGACAGCCCCACCTACGACGGCAAGCCCGTCGCCGCCCTGGGCCTGGCGAACGCCACCAACGTCTGGTACCGGGCGCTGACCCGCTACATGACCAGCACCACCGACTACGCCGGCGCCCGCACGGCCACCCTGCAGGCGGCCGCAGACCTCTTCGGCACCACCAGCGACGCCTATGAGGCGGTCGGCAACGCGTGGGCGGCGGTCAACGTCGGTCCCCGCTACGTCAACCACATCGCGGCCGACGCCCCCTCCACCCGCGACGCTGCCGTCGGCCAGCCCGTCAGCCGGCGGATCACCGCCACGTCCACCCGGCCCGGCGCGCTCACCTACGCGGCCACCGGACTGCCCGAAGGCGTGACCCTCGGGGCGGCCGACGGCCGTATCACCGGCACACCCACCCGCGCCGGGACCTTCACGGTCGCTGTCACCGTCACCAACTCCGCGGCGGAGAAGCTCGACCTGCCCTACACCTGGACGGTCCTGGCCTCCGGTGGCGACCACTTCGTCAACCCCGACCGCCACGACATCCCCAACTGGCAGACGATCGAATCGCCGCTGCGCGTCACCGGCCGCCCCGGCGCCGCCCCCTCGGACCTCAGGGTCACCGTCGACCTGGTCCACGACTTCATCGGGGGCCAGATCATCGAACTCGTCGCCGAGGACGGCACCGTGCTCCTGGTCAAGGACTTCGTCTGGGACACCGGCACCGAGCTGCACGCCACTTTCACGGTCGACGCCTCCGCGCTGCCCGCGGACGGCGTGTGGAAGCTGCGCGTCACCGACAACACCCCGGGGATCTTCACCGTCGACCCGGGCTACCTGGACCGCTGGAGCATGACCTTCTGATTCTGCGCCGCCGCCAGGGGGACCCGGGACCGGCCCGCACATCACCGGGTCCGCCTGCCCACCCCGGGCATCGAGCCGACCTCCACGAAGCGTTCCTGAAACGCGTGGGAGCGACAGACGGGGGCGAGCGTTTCGGATCAGTGGGCACTCGCGTCATCGTCGACAGCGACCTCGTGATCGACTGAGAAGGATCAGCCTTCCTCCCGTGTGCTCCCGGACCGCGTCAGCCGGTCCGGGAGCAGCGGTGGTCTTCCCCCCGGCGCTTCCGGTTCGCCGTGTGCGACGGACGTATCAGCGTGACGCCGCCTGCCGTCGAGGATGTCCGGGAACCGACTCGGTCATGTGGACCCGGTGCTCGTACGAACGTGCGACGACGTCCTGCGGTCCCCGTCCGTCGCCGGGTCGGCCGGTCCGGACAGCCCGCTGGAACCGGCTCCTGGGAGCAGGCGTCCGAGGGCCGACTCACTGCTTTCGCCGAGGAAGCCACCCGACTGGTGCTTCCACAGCTTCGCGTAGGCACCGTTCGCCGCGAGCAGCTCCTCGTGGGTGCCCTGCTCGACGACGCTTCCGCGATCGAGGACGACGAGACGGTCCATGCCGGCGACGGTGCTCAGACGGTGGGCGACCACGAGGGCCGTACGCCCGTCCATCAACCGCCACAGGGCGTCCTGGACAAGGAGCTCACTCTCCGAGTCCAGCGCGCTGGTCGCCTCGTCGAGCAGCAGGACCGGGGCGTCGCGCAGGATGGCCCTCGCGAGGGCGACGCGCTGGCGCTGGCCGCCCGAGAGCTTCACTCCCCGCTCCCCCACCAGAGTGCCGAAGCCGTCGGGAAGTTGGTCGGCGAACTCCGTGACATGCGCGGCCGCGGCCGCCGCGCGGATCTCCTCGTCGGTGGCACCGGGCCGGGCGAAGGCGATGTTGTCCCGCAGGCTGCGGTGGAACATGGCGGGTTCCTGCGGGACGTAGGCGATCAGTGAGCGCAGGTCGGTCTGACGCAGCCGGCTGATGTCCTGGCCACCGATCAGGATGCGTCCGTCGTCGATGTCCGACATCCGCAGCAGGAGCCGGGTGAGCGTGGTCTTGCCGCCGCCGGACCTGCCGACCAGACCGATCCGTGCGCCTGCGGGCGCGTCCAGCTCGAGTCCCCGGAAGATCGGCTTCGCGCCCGTGTGGGCGAAGGTCACCGCCTCGAAGCGGATGCCCGTGTCCCGCGGTGCGAGCGGTTCGGGATCCGTCGGGTCGAGCACGGTGGGCGGATCCAGCAGCAGCTCCGTGAACTGCGCGGCCTCGGTCATCGAGTTTTCCAGACGCCGGTAGATCTGGTTGAACTCGAACATGATCTGGGTCGCGTTGGAGTAGTAGGTGAAAGCGACGACGACCTCCTCCACTCCCTGCCCCGGGCCGCCGAAGGCGATGGCGACCAACAGGCCCAGCACGTTGGTCAGCACGGACAGGGGGGCGATCAGGGTGTCGACGCGCAGATTGCCGTAGTCCCACGACCTCAGCGTCAGCCGCCGGGAGTCCGCGACACGGATGCGGTGTTCGTCGGCCTCCCGCCGCTCGGCCGCGAACGCGCGGATGGTCTCCATGTTCATCAGGCTGTCGGCGACATGACCGGAGACCCGGGCGATCGCCGCCTCACGGTCGTGGACGAGCCTCTGCCGACGACGGATGAGCGGTGTCGCGGCCACCACGGTCAGCGCGATCATCACAAGAAGGCCGCCGACGAGCATCGGTTCGTAGCTCCACAGGACCACGGCACCGAACACCAGGGGGACGAGGCTGCCCACGATCCGGTACGTCACCGTGTCGACGAAGTCCTCGAAACGCTTGCCGAAACTGAGCACCCGTTTGGTCAGGGAGCCGGCGAAGTTGTCATGGAAGAACGCCGCGTCCTTGGCGAGGAGTTCGTCCATGCCGCTCACGTACAGGTTTTCCATACCGAGGGCGTCCACGCGATTCAGGCAGTGCTGCCCCACCCGCCACACAGCCTCGGCGAGCAGCAGCGTCACGCCGAATCCCAGCACGTACGGCAGCGCCGAGCCGAGGGTGAGACCGCCGTCGGCGGCTGCCTGCCCTGCCAGTTTGGCGATCAGCAGGGGGGCGACGTAGCGGATGCCGATGTTGCCCACGGCCGGCAGCAGCAGCGCGGGCAGGGCCAGTCGTCGTAGTCGCAGCAGTTCCCGGCCGTAGCGGCGCAGCGCCAGAACGACCGCGCTCCTGCCCGGCGTCGGCCCTCGCGTGTCTGTTGTCCCCATCACACTCCCGGAGGTTCGGAAGTCGGAAGTGTCCCGTCGAAGGAGGTTCTCAGTCCAGGCATTTACCGCGGACCGGCGATAACCGGACACCGCTGCGTGCAACGGGCCCGACGGACGTGTCCAGTGGTGAGCTTGCGCAGTACGCTGCGCCGCTCGGCCGACCCCGACGAAATCGCGCAGCCGCCGCCCGGCTGCTGCTGCGAGGGCTTCGAGCAGAGGTTCGGCGGCCTCCACTACCCAGTCCGGCACAGCCGGGTCGTGGGTGGGGAGCGGGGCTCGGAGGCCGTGTCGACCCTGGACCGGAAACCCCCTGCTCCGAGGTCACCGGCCGTGTTCTACTGCCGATCATGCCGTTGCTGATGCTGGACCTCGACAACACCCTGGTCGACCGCGACGCCGCCTTCTCTGACGCCGTCACCGCATTCCTCGCCGAGCACCGCCTGCCCGACACCGACCTCACGTGGGTGGTAACCGTCGACGCCAGTGGCTATACCGCCCGACACGATGTCGCCACTGCCATGACCGACCGGTACCGGGACATGGTGCCTGCCACGGCCATCCAGGCACTGCTTGACCATGGCACCGCCGATCGCGTCGTGCTGACCGCCCCCTCACGCAAAGCCTTGGACAAAGCGCAGGCCTACGGCTGGACCTGCGTGATCGTCACCAACGGCCGCACTGCCCAACAGGAAGCCAAGATCCGCCGTACCGGACTGGACCAGCTCGTCCAGGGCTGGGTGATCTCCGAGGCAGTTGGCCGCAAGAAGCCCGACCCGGAGATCTTCCAGGCTGCCGCAGCAGCCGTCGGAGTGCCCCTCACCGGCGCATGGGTCATCGGCGACTCCGCGCATGCCGACATCGCCGGCGCCAACGCGCTCGGGCTTCGCAGCGTGTGGGTGTCGAACGGGCAGCCGTGGCTCCAGGGCTCCTACCAACCCACCCATGTCACCGAGGACGTCGCCACCGCAATCGACTGCGTCATCGCGGCGAGATAGGGCACGACTCCTTCGGCGACTCCGCCAGGCCGAACCCGAGGAACCCTTGCGATCGGGGTGACGTGGGCGGACGAAGCGTGTCGAGCGCGCCCACGGCCGCAACGGTACGGGCCGGGCCGCGACGCAACCGTTCTCCCGCGCACCACCAGGACAGCTGGACGTCCGCATCCCGTGGATGCATGCCCAGGCCATGCTCGGCACACGGGCCACGCCTGCCACAGACCGCTCGGCGACTCCGGTGCCGGGACGGCCCGTCGGCAACCGACCGAGGCAAAACCGCCCGTCCGTGCTGTTCACATGGCAATGAGGGCCGGTATTCCAGGTGGCCGGTAAAAGAATTGCAATATTCCGCTGCACGCTTGAATTGGCGAGCACTCGGTCATTCCTGTACGAGGGAACTCCCGCGTTCGCTGGGAACACGGGTGTTCGCGCCTCTTTTCGGCCTTCCTGGGGTCGGAATCCGCCTCTTCCTGGGCATCGGACCGATGGCCGCAAGGTCATCGCAGACAGCAGTGCGGGAGTGCCGTGAACGCCGTTGACCATTGGGTTCCAGCCAGCGCTACGGGTGCGATGCCGTTCCGTTCGGTCGTGTACATGCATAGGGTGCACGGCGATCGTCCGGGTATCCGTCCCATGCTGCGGTACGAGCGGTCGGGAGGGAACGAATCGCTGGTTGCGGGCATTTAGAATGGCTTGATCCGCTCAGGGCGGCGTTCCCGTTCGTCCGGTATTCTCCAAGGGTTCGCAACCGGAGTGTGCCATTCCCATTGACTCGTTCGACATAGCTCGTTTACGCCATGGATCTTTGACAGTCGGAAGAAGGGGTTTTTAGACTCGGCGAGTTCTGTGGCCCTGCCCGGTCGGGGGTCTTGAGAGCCAGACGAGCCTTGGGGGAGAGGATGAGTCAGCGTGCACCGGAACTGCCAGTTCTGGCGAATACCGGGTTCGCCGCGGGAGCCGGAACGGCCGTCATGCCGCCGGCGATGGCGACCGAGGCCTGGGGGGTCCTCGTGGTGGAAAGCGATGTGCAGTACTCGGATTCCTTGGTCCATGGTTTGCGCCGCCATGGACATGAAGTGAACGTGGTCGAGCGGGGCGGGATGGCGCTCCAGGTGTACGGGCACGCCGATCTCGTCCTGATCGACCTGGAACTGCCCGACCTGGACGGGCTGGAGGTCTGCAGGGCCATCAGGACCGTGTCCGACATTCCCATCATCGCCCTGACCGCCCGGGGCACGGAACTGGACCGGGTCCTCGGCCTCCAGGCCGGGGCGGACGACTACATGGTGAAGCCGTACGGGTTCCGGGAGCTGATGGCCCGGATGCAGGCGGTGATGCGGCGGGCCCGGCCCGCGCCGCGGCCCGTCGACGTCATTTCGCACGGGCCGCTCAGGATCGACGTCGGCTCCCGCGAGGTGAGCCTGTACGGAAGACCCGTCCTCGTCACCCGGAAGGAATTCGATCTCCTGCATCTGCTGGCCTCCCATCCGGGCAGTGTGATTCCACGAAATCGCCTCATGCAACAGGTGTGGGGCGATTCCTGGTCTCGGCGGACCGTCGACACACATGTCAGCAGTCTGCGAAACAAACTGGGTGCCAGTGACTGGATCATCACCATCCGGGGAGTCGGGTTCAGGCTCGGCAACGGGTGAGTTCCGAATCAGCCACCCGAGACCTTAATCATTTGCGTTCATCGGTTGTCGAGGACAATAACTGACGCCTGACCAACAGAAAAGGAACAGAAAATATTGGCGGGGCGGGGCGGAGCGCCGCCCCGCCCCGAGTGCTGTCCGCGACGCCCGCGCCCCACTCCCCGTCCGGTGGTCCGGTCCGACCTTTCGCCGACCACTCTCGCGCGACCTGGGCATCTGACATTTCTCTGACACGGATCTGAGCCGGAGCCCACACACTCGCACGCGATTTGTGAAACCTGACGAAGCCCTTGCACCCAGGTCTGTTGCAACAGGTACCCGCCCCCCGGAGGCTGGGTGTCATGGCCCTGTGCGTCGACTTTCTTCGTGCAATGGGGGCTCGGTCGACCACTCAGTAATCAGCTGCCGGGAACCAGGGAGCCGCGTGTTGCGCTGTCCGTCCATTCCGGGTTCCGCCTTCGCGAAACGCCGCCGGCCGTGTCCTGCCGCCGGTCCGCCGCACGGCCCAGAGCCCACGCCGCACTGACGGATCCTTCCCGACCACAGGTGCGCGGCCGCCCGCCACCGCGGCCGCAGGCGTCACCCGGTGACGTCCCCGACCACCGCCCCGTGGCGCGTGTTTCCTCGCGAGCGAGAAGAGAGGGCATCGACATGACCATGGCCATTTCCTCGACCCGGAACATCGCGGACCTCCTCCTGCGGGCCGCCGAGCACCACCCCGGGTCCGGCCTCCTCTACCAACAGGGCGTCACCGGACCCGACGGCTCATGGCTCCAGCGCTATCCCGAACTCGTCGACGAGGCGCGGCGGCTGCTCACCGGCCTACGCGACCGGGGGCTCGCCCCACAGGACAAGGTCGTCCTGCTCCTGGAGCGCCCGCAGGAGTTCGTACCCGCCTTCTGGGCCTGCCTGCTCGGCGGCTTCGTCCCCGTCCCGATGGCACCCCTCGGCGGCGACCCCGAGCGCTGGGCCGCCCAGCTCGGCCATGTGAACACCCTCCTCGACCAGCCTCTGGTCGTCACCACCGAGACCCTCGCGGCCGAGCTGCCGCACGTGGAGGGCCTCGGCGTCACCCCGCTGTCGAGCCTGTACGCCAACGACCCCGCCGACCTGCTCCACCAGGCCGCGCCGGAGGACACCGCGCTCCTGGTACTGACCTCGGGCTCCACCGGCAACTCCAAGGCCGTCCGGCTCACACACGCCAACCTGCTCGCGTCCATGGCCGGCAAGAACGGCTACCACCGGCTCGGACCCGACGACGTCTCCCTCAACTGGGTCTCCTTCGACCACGTGGCCGCCCTCCTGGAGTGCCACCTGCTGCCCCTCTACGCGGGCGCCACCCAGCTGCACGTCGAGGCCGCCCTGGTCCTCGGGGAGCCGCTGGAGTTCCTGCGGCTGATCTCCCGGCACGGCGTCACCATGACCTTCACCCCCAACTTCCTGCTGGGACTGCTGAACGCGTCCGCGGACCGGCTCGAGGAGACCGGGCCCGTCGACCTGTCCCGGCTGCGCCACATCATCAGCGGCGGCGAGGCCGTGGTCCGCACCACCGGCGAGACCTTCCTGCGCCACTTCGCGCCCCACGGACTGCGCCCCGACGCCCTATGGCCCGCCTTCGGGATGACGGAGACCTGCGCCGGCTCCGTCTACTCCCAGGCGTTCCCGGCCTCCGACCAGGGCAAGGAGTTCGCCAACCTGGGCACCGCCGTCGAGGGCCTGCTGCTGCGCGTCGTCGACGAGCACGACCAGGAGCTGGGCGAGGGCGAGACCGGTGAACTCCAGCTCGCCGGGCCCATGATCACCCCGGGCTACTACAACAACGCGCAGGCCACCCGGGATGCCTTCACCACGGACGGCTGGTTCCGCAGCGGCGACCTCGGCCGGCTCGACGACGGCCGGCTCACGCTCGTCGGCCGCAGCAAGGACAGCATCATCGTCAATGGCGTCAACTACTTCAGCCACGACATCGAGACCGTGTTGGAGCAACTGGACGGCGTCGCCCGCTCCTACGTCGCCGCGTTCCCGACCCGCGCCCCGGGCAGCGACACCGAGCAACTCGTCCTCGCCTTCCACCCGGAGACCGAGGACGGCGACGAACTCGGCCTCTACCGGGTGCTGTCGGCGATACGCTCCGGTGTCGTCATGCACTGGGGCTTCCGCCCCGCACTGATCCTGCCGCTGCCCAAGGATGCCTTCCCCAAGACCAGTCTGGGCAAGATCCAGCGCTCCCTGATGCGCAGGAAGCTGGAGGCCGGCGCCTACGAGCAGGTCACCCGGTCCGTCGCCGACCTCGTCCTGCGCCGTCTCGGCGGATACACCGCGCCCGAGGGCGAGACCGAGCGGATCCTCGCCGGGATCTACGCCGAGATGTTCGACACCGACCCCGAGAAGCTCAGCGCCAGTGCCAACTTCTTCGATCTGGGCGGCACCTCGCTGGACATCCTTCGGCTGCGCAGCATGGTCGCCCAGCGGCTCAGCGCGCACGACCTCCAGATCATCACCGTGCTGATGGCCCCCACCGTCCGTGAGCTGGCCGCCCGGCTGGGCCAGGACGAGGCAACCGTACGGCCGTACGACCCGATCGTCCCGATGCAGGTCGTCGGCGACAAGACACCACTGTTCTGCGTCCACCCGGGCGTCGGCGAGGTCCTCGTCTTCGTCAACCTCGCCAAGTACTTCGTGGGCGACAGGCCGTTCTACGCACTGCGGGCGCGCGGCTTCAACTCGGGCGAGAAGCCCTTCGAGAGCTTCGAGGAGATGGTCGCCACCTACGTCGACGCGATCCGCGCCAAGCAGCCGCACGGCCCGTACGCCGTCGCCGGGTACTCCTACGGCGCCGCCGTCGCCTTCGAGGTGGCCAAGGTCCTTGAGGCGCAGGGCGAGCGCGTCGACTTCGTCGGCAGCTTCAACCTGCCCCCGCACATCAAGTACCGGATGCAAGAACTGGACTTCGTCGAAACCGCCGCCAACCTGGCGTTCTTCCTCGCGCTCATCGACAAGAGGCAATCCCTCGACCTGCCGGGGCAGTTGCGCCACCTCTCCCGCGAGGAGCAGCTCGCGCACTTCATCGACATCGCACCCAAGGCCCGGCTCGCCGAACTCGACCTGACCCTTGAGAAGTTCACCGCGTGGGCCACCCTCGCCGACGGGCTCACCGACCTGGGCCGCACCTACGCGCCGAGCGGCTCGGTCCGTTCGATGTCCGTCTTCTACGCGATCCCGCTGCGCGGCACCAAGGAGGACTGGCTGAACAACGAGCTGAGCCGGTGGGACGAGCACTGCCCCGACGTCCGCTACCTGGACGTGCCCGGCGAGCACTACACCCTGATGGGCCCGAACCATGTGGCCGTCTTCCAGTCGATCCTCCGCAAGGAACTCGACCGCGCGCTCGGCGACGCCGGCTGACACCCGACCCCACAACGGAGGAGAGCACGATGCACGGCAAGAAGATCCTGGTCACCGGAGGCACCGGACAGGTGGCCGGACCGGTGGCCAAGTCCCTCGCACAGGACAACGAGGTCTGGGCGCTCGGCCGGTTCGGAACCCCCGGCTCCGAGAAGGCGCTCACCGAGCACGGCATCACCACGTTCCGCTGGGACATGGACGACAGCGGCGACGACGGCCTCAAGGGCCTGCCCGAGGACTTCACCCACGTCATCCACTCCGCCGTACGGCGCGGCGAGGACGGCGACTTCAACACCGCGATCGAGGTCAACACGGTGGCCACCGGCAGGCTGATGACCCACTGCCGCACCGCCGAGGCGTTCCTGTACGTCTCCACCGGTGCTCTGTACGCGCGCCAGACCCTGGAGCACGCGTACACCGAGGACGACCCGGTCGACGGGGTCGCCGACTGGCTGCCCGTCTACCCTGTCGCCAAGATCGCGACCGAGGGCGCGGTCCGCGCGTACGCCCGCACCCTGCGCCTGCCGGCCGTCATCGCCCGTCTCAACATCGCTTACGGGCCCGGCGGTTACGGCGGTGTGCCGATGCTCTACTTCAAGCGGATGCTGGCCGGCGAGCCCATCCCGGTGCCCGTCGAGGGCCAGAACTGGTGCTCTCTGCTGTACACCGACGACCTGGTCGACCAGGTGCCCCGGCTGTGGGAGGCGGCGTCGGTGCCGGCCACCCTCACCAACTGGGGCGGTGACGAGCCGGTCGGCATGACCGACTGTGTCCGCTATCTGGAGGAGCTGACCGGGGTCGAGGCGAAGCTGGTGCCGAGCGAGATCACCCGGGAGACGTACCAGTTCGACCCGACGGTCCGCAGGCGGCTGACGGGCCCGTGCAAGGTCGGCTGGCGCGAGGGCATCCGCCGCACCGTGGAGTCCATGTATCCCGAGTACGCGAAGTGACGAGGAGACACAGCCCGTGAAGACGCAGGAGAGCAACCTCCACCTGATCCACGCGGCGTACCAGGCGTTCCACGCCCGGGACGTGGACGCGTTGCTGGCCGTCCTCTCCGAGGACGTGGAGTGGATCCATCCCGAGGGGATGCGCGAGTACGGCCTCGGCGGCACCAAGGTGGGCCACGCCGGCGTCAAGGAGTTCCTGGCCCATGTCCCCACCGTGCTGGGCGGCATGCGCCTGCACCCGATGGAGTTCGTCCAGTCCGGCGACCGGATCGTGGTCTTCGGCGTACGGGACGTCACCTCGCACTCCGGGCATACCGAAACCCTGGACTTCGTGCACTCCTGGACCCTCCAGGACGGCAGGGCCGTCCGTATGGAAGACATCTTCGACACGGTTCTCTTCCACCGCCTGATAGAGAGCTGACGGCCCGTCATGACGTACGCCTATCTGGGCCCGGAGGGCACGTTCACCCAGGCGGCGCTACGCCGGGTCGTGCCCGCCGGGCGGGACCGCCCCTTCCCCACGGTCCCCGCGGCGCTGGACGCGGTGCGCCGCGGGGACTGCGCGGCGGCCGTGGTGCCCCTGGAGAACTCGGTGAAGGGCGTGGTGCCCGTCACCATGGACCAGCTGGTCTCGGCGGAGCTGCACATCACGGCGGAGGTGGAGGTGCCGGTGACATTCGCGCTGATGGCTCGGACCGGCATCGAACTCCCCGCCGTGACCGAGGTGTTGAGCCATCCGCACGCACTCGCCCAGTGCGCGCGCTGGTTGGCGGAACACCTGCCCGAGGCGCGCGTGCGGCCCGCGGACTCCACGGCTGCGGCCGCGCGCGAGGTGGCCGAGACAGCGTCAGAGGCGGGGGTCGCCGCCGTCGCGGCCCCACTGGCGGCGGACCTGTACGGCCTCACGACCCTCGCCACCGGCATCGGTCAGCGGGCCGGCGCGGTCACCCGGTTCGTCTCGGTCGCCCCGGCGTGGTTCCCGCCGACGCGAACCTGGCTGGACCGCACCTCCCTGATGGTGAACCCCGGCGACGGTCCCGGTCGGCTGATCGACATCCTCAGCGAGTTCTCCTCCCGGGACATCGAGGTCAGTCGGCTCCACTCCTGGCCCACCGGCGAACGCCTCGGCAGCTACCGCTACTTCATCGACGTCGACGGCCACATCGAGAACCCACCCGTCCGCGAGGCGATGTCCGCGATCGCCGGGCTGGGCGCGGGGGCCCGCTTCCTCGGCAGCTATCCGCGCTGGGAGCGGCGGCAGGAGGAGCCGGTCCGAACGGGACCGCCCGGCATCCGCCCACGTCCCCACCTCCCGTCCCTCGACCGACCACCCAACCCAGGAGTGTGACCTCGTGCCCACCCTTATGCACCTCGACACCAGCCCGCGGATCGGGTCGACCACGCGGCGGGTCACCGCCGAGTTCGCCGCGTCCTGGCGGGCGGCCAACCCGGAGGGGACACACCTCTACCGGGACCTGGCGGCGTTGCCCGTGGCGCATGTCGACGCCGAGCAGATCGCGGTGATGGACCGGCTGGAGAGCGGTGAGGTGCGCGACCTCGACGAGGCCCGTGACGCCGCCGTCACGCCCGAGGAGAAGGCGAGTTGGGCGCTCACCTGGGAGCTCGTCGAGGAGGTGCGGGCCGCCGACACACTCGTCCTCGGGCTGCCCATGCACAACTTCCAGCTGCCCGCCACCTTCAAGGCGTGGTTCGACCGGCTCGTGATTCCCCCGCTGGTGGTCGACCCGGCGACGGGCACCGGCCCCCTCTCCGGCAAGCAGGTGGTGGTGGTCACGGCCCGCGGCGGCGCCTACGGACCGGGCACGCCCCGGTACGGGTACGACTTCCAGGAGCCCTACCTCAAGGCCGCGTTCAGCATGGTCGCCCTCGCCGACGACCTCACCTTCCTGCACGCCGAGATGACCAAGTCCGGCCATGTGCCCCGGCTCGCCGGGTTCCAGGACAGGGCCGCCACCTCTCTGAACCAGGCCCTCGCAGGGGCACGCCTCCACGCTCAGCGCGTCCGGGTCTGACGGTCCGTCCCCGGCGGCGCCGTCGTTCCCTCCGCGCCCTCACCACCGTCATCCCCGCTGCGGGCACCGCACTCCGCTCGCACCCACTCCGAATCCTGAGGTTCTGCCCTGAGCACAACAGAAGCGGCGGGCACGTCGGTGCCGGCGGCCCGCGGGCCGGGGCCCGCGTCGGACCCGTGCCGGGCGACACCCGGCGCGCTCTCCCGGCCGGCCGGCAACGACCGCTTCCACGCCGCCGTGGTGCACATGATCGCCGAACGCCTCGCGTGCACCCGGCGGGTGGGCGAGGCGGCCCACCGGCTGCCGCCTGTCGCCCCGTCCCGCGATCGCCCGGCTGCGGCACATCGCCGAATCCGCGGACCGGTGACCGGATCGGCGGCGGGAACGGCCGGGGCCTGGCGGCTACCGGGCGTCGTAACTGCGGCGCGACATGCCGATGTACTCCCGGTGGCGCTCGGACCACTGGATGAGCGAACTCACCTCCTTGGAGAGCGTATGCCCGACCGGGGTCAGCTCGTAGTCCACCCGGGGCGGCGTGCTCGGGGTGACGGTACGGATGACCAGGCCGTCACGCTCCAGGCTGCGCAGCGTGAGTGTGAGCATCCGTTGCGAGATGCCGTCGATGGAGCGCCGCAGATCCGAGTAGCGCCGTGGTCCGCCGCCGAGCAGCGCCATGATCAGAACGCTCCACTTGTCACCCACCCGGTCCAGCACGTCCCGCAGTCGACAGGTCGTCAGATCCTCGCTGACCTGGTTGGGAACATCCATGTGCGTAGCGCTTTTTGAGGTGCCGTCTTCTGCCACCCCAGCAGGATCGCCCAGAATGCCGACGAGAACAAGAAGTAACCAGCGCACTGTATGTGCGTGACTCCGGCACGCCGTGGAGCGCTGCCGCGAAGCCGAGTCGAGGACCCGAGGAGAATCATGGCCGTCGAACCGAGCGCGCTGAGCGCTCTGCCTCCCCGCAAGGGGCCCCGGCCCGCCACGACCGGCCGGGAGATCCCGCACGACCAGCTCGAGGACTTCTCCCCGCCGGAGATCCGGGCCGCGCTGATCACCCGTGCGGAGGACCTGCCGGGCGTGTTCATGACTCAGAGCCAGGTCTCGGAGCCGTCCTCCCTGGCGCTGCGCCTGAACAAGCAGGACCGGGCCTTCGAAGCGTTCCTGCACCCGTCGGTCGACGAGTTCGGGCACATCCACCGTTCCGGGTTCATGCACCTCACGGTGCCGATGGAGTCGCTCGGCCCGCTGACCGAGCTGGGCTGGGTCGAGCCGCATCCGATCTCCCGGCGGCCGGAGTTCCCCAGCAGCATCGTCATGCTCTACGCCCCGCGCGACGCCGACGAGCTGGAGGTCGTCGCGACGGTGATGCAGGCGTCGTACGAACAGGCCGTGCGCTAGCCGACACGGCAGCCCACGGCCCGGACGATGTTTCTGACCATTTATCAGAAAGTGAGTGAGATTCTCCATGCGCGCAGCAACCATCGAAGGTTTCGGCACCAATCCCGCGGTGACCGAGGTGGCCAAGCCGGAGCCGGGGCCGGGTGAGATCCTGGTCAAGGTGCACGCCTCTTCGCTGAACGGCTTCGACGGCGCGGTGATCTACGGCGTGTTCAAGGACATGCTGGAGCACAAGTTCCCGGTCACGCTCGGCAAGGACTTCGCGGGCACGGTCGAGGCGGTCGGCGAGGGCGTGGCACGCGCCGCCGGCGACCGGGTGTTCGGCGTGGTGATGAAGCCGGTCGTCTCCGAGGGCGCCTTCGCCGAGTACGTCGTGGTCGCCGAGGGGTACGGCATCGCCGCCGTTCCGGAGGGCCTGGACCTCGAACGGGCCGGAGCGCTGGGCCTGGCGGGCACCGCCGCCGCCAACGCCGTCGACGCGATCGCGCCGAAGGCGGGAGACACGGTTCTCGTCATCGGCGCCACAGGCGGGGTGGGCGCTTACGCCGTCCAGTTGGCCGTGGCGGCCGGCGCGACGGTCGTCGCCACCGCGAAGCCCGGTGCCGAGACGGAGTTCGTCAGTGGCCTCGGCGCGGCGCACGTGGTGGACCACACCGGCGACCTCGCCGCGCAGGTCCGTGCGATCGCACCGAAGGGCGTGACGGCCGTCGTGCACCTGGCCGGTGACCCGACGCAGCTCGTGGAGCTGCTGGCCGACGGCGGCCGGCTCGCCTCCACCCTGGGCTTCGGCCCCGAGCAGGCCGGACGCGGTGATATCACGGTCACCTCGGTGATGGCCAACCCCGACACGGCCACGCTGGACCGGCTCGCCGACGCCGCCGCCTCGGGCGCCCTCCAGGTGCCGATCGGCCAGACGTACCCGCTCGACTCGGTGGCCCAGGCGGTGGGCGCGTTCGGCGCGGGCACCGTCGGCAAGATCGCCATCTCCGTCGCCTGACCCGACGCCGACGGCCGTGCGCGGCACCGTCGCCGCGCACGGCCGCAACGGCCGGTCCCTGCCCATCCTCTCGCTGCCCTCACCCTCGAGCCGCCCGGAGACTGCCATGGATGCCACCGCCCGCCCCGAGGAACCCGGTACCCACCCCGACTTCGACGGGATGTTCCAGATCGTCACCAGCTTCTGGGTGGCACGGACGGTCCACGCCGCCGCCGAACTGGGCCTGCCCGACCACCTCGCGGACGAGCCCCGGACCGCCGCCGAGCTTGCCGCCGCGACCGGCACCGACCCCCGCTCCCTGACCCGGCTGCTGCGCGCCCTGGCCGGTGTGGGCGTGCTGCGCTCGGACTCCGAAGGCAGGTACACGACGACCCTTCTCGGCGACACCCTGCGCTCGGACGTCCCCGGTTCCCTCACGTCCTTCGTCCAGATGGAGCTGGGCGAGGCCCACCACGCCACCTGGGGGATGCTGGTGGACTCCGTGCGGTCGGGCGAACCGGTCTTCGAGCGGGCGGTGGGCAAGAAGATCTGGCAGTTCTTCGAGGACACCCCCGCCATGAGCGCCCACCTCGGCAAGGCGATGACGGGACTCACCGCGATGGTCGCCGACGCCGTGCTCAACGTCTACGACTTCGGCCCCCACGAGCGGATCGTGGACGTCGGCGGCGGCGAGGGAGGCTTCCTCGCCTCCATCCTCACCGCCCACCCCCGGGCACACGGCGTCGTCCTCGACCTGCCGCACGTCGTGGCGCACGGCCGCGAGCGGATCGAGGCCGCGGGCCTCGCGGACCGGTGCGAACTCGTGGGCGGCGACTTCTTCGAGAAGGTCCCCGAGGGCGGCGACCTCTACACCATGAAATGGGTCCTGCACGACTGGGACGACGACGCCGCCGTCGAGATCCTCAGGTCCTGCCGACGGGTCATGGGCGAGAACGCGCGTCTGCTCGTCGTGGACACGGTCGTCCCGGACGGCGACGGCTTCTCACCCAGCAAGATCATCGACCTCAACATGATGGTGCTCAGCGGCGGTCAGGAACGCACCGCCGACGAGTTCCGTCGGCTCCTCTCGGCGGCGGGCTTCACTTTGACCCGCATCCTGCCCACCCGCTCCCCGAGCAGCGTGGTGGAGGCCGTCCCCGCACCCATCGCCTGACGTTCCGTCACTCATTTGTCACGTCCCCGTTTATTTTCGAACCGCTCCAGGAGTTCCCCGTGTTCATCGCCTATGTCGTCTTCGCGAGCCTGCTCGCCCTCACGCTCATCGCCTCCGGCAGAGCCAAGCTCGTCCGGGATGAGAAGATCACCGAGGGGATGCACAAGATCGGTGTGCCGGACAGCTGGTTCCCGCGGCTGTCCGCCCTGGAGATCGCCGGCGCGCTCGGCCTGATCGTCGGCATCTTCTACCGGCCGCTGGGCATCGCCGCCAGCGTCGGGATCATCGGCTACTTCATCGGCGCGATCATTACCCACCTCCGCGCCAAGGACACCAAGGGCCTGCCGATGCCGACCGTCCTGATGGTGGTCGCGGCGGCTCCGCTGCTGTTCGGCATCGCGACGGTCTGACGAGGGAGAGCTCATGTCCGACACGTCGAAGTCCCCGATTCCGGTCGACTTCTGGTTCGACCCGCTGTGCGCGTGGACCTGGATGACTTCCCGCTGGCTGCTGGAGGCGGCGCGCTCGCGCGACCTCGACATACGCTGGCATGTCATGAGCCTGGCCATCCTCAACGAGGGCCGGCTCGACGGGATCCCGGAACAGTTCCACGACCTGGTGGGCCCCAAGGGCCTGCGCCCGGTCCGGGTGATCGTCGCGGCCCAGCAGCACTACGACGCCGACGCGATCGCCCGGCTCTACACGGAACTGGGCACCCGCTTCCACAAGACGGGCGAGGTTCCCAGCCCCACCCTCGAGGCCATCGAGGCCGCGCTGACGGCGGCGGGGCTCCCGGCGGACCTGATCCGGTACGCCGACACGGACACCTACGACGCCGAGGTCCGCGCCTCCCACGAGCGGTCCCAGGCCGCGGTGGGCGAGGAGTCGGGCAGCCCGGTGATCGAGGTCCCCGACGGGACGGGAGAACGGCGCGCCTTCTTCGGCCCCATCCTCACGCCCCTTCCCAAGGGGGAGGAAGCCGCCCGTCTCTGGGACGCGCTCCTGCTCGCGGCCTCGGTCCCGGCCTTCGCGGAGTTGAAGCGGGCACGGTCGGGGGGCCCGGTCTTCGACTGAGGAGGTGGCCGAACCGGGGCCTGGACTTCGACCGAGAGGACGGACGCGCCGGGCCCTGCCTCCGGCCCAGAGATCGGACGCACCGGGCCCCGCCTCCGGCCCAGCAAACGGCCAGGGCGAGGCCCAGCCTTCGGCCCGGAGAACGGACGCGCCGGGGACCGGTCTTCGGCCGGGACCGGTCTTCGCCCGTGGGCGCGGGACCGGGCCGGAGACGACGTCCCGCCTCCCCGAGCCGGCGGTCCGCGCATCCAGTGCCCCACCCAGGTCACGGTTCCGCGCCCCTCTGCGTCGGTCCTGTCGAGGCACCCCACGCGACTACGAACGTGCCCCGCGGCCCTGCAGGCCGCTACTCGGGGCGGCGCGCGGTGGTGAACCGGCGCGGGTAGGCGGCGGGGCTGATGGACATCTCCCGCGCGAAGACTCGGCGAAGACTCTCGTAACTCGGGAAACCCAACCCAAGGGCGCCGTCTGCGTCGCGGTGTGCCCCTGGTCGAGCAGTGACTTGGCGATGTCGAATCGGATCGTCTCGACGTACCGGGCCGGCGTGGTGCCCAGCTCCTCCTGGAACAGCCTCGTGAGGTGACGCGTACGGTGTCGAGACGCGCGGCCAGTTCGGGCTCTGGGATACACCACTCCGCCTGGCATGAGGAACATGTCGGGGACCGGCTGCGTGGCGGCGCTGCCGTCGACGGCGATCCGCACCCCGATCGAGGAGGCGACGTCGGCACCCGTCGTCGACACCAGGGCGACCTGCAGGACGAAGGAGATCCGGTCTGCGATCGACGACGTCCTCGCCCTGCCGTGACGACCGCTCAGCGGGCGGTGCCGCACACAGGCCCGGCGCCCGCGAACGGCCATGGGCGGTGACGGCGGGGCAGATCCAGTTGGCTGCCCCAGGCGCAGAGGTCACACCTCGAGCCACGCGTCCGTCGGCGCATGAGCGTGCTGTTCGGGATGCTCCGCGACGGCGCCTTCTACGAGCCCCGGCCTTCCGAAATTTTCGAGGGTCAACTCTGGGAGAATAAAAGGCCGTTAGGGTGTCAATGATCCATCACGCCGATCAAGGTTCGACGGGCTGCACACGGAGCACGGGGTCAGCCCCACCACCGCACCGCTGTCGCCGCTGCCCGCTGCCACAAGAACGAATGACGAAGAACAGCACCGAAACCCCTCCAGCTTCGGCTCGGCACTCGCCGGCCTTTCCCAGAGAAGGTTTTGTATGCGCATTCGAGCAATTGGCGTCGTCCTCGCAGGTCTCACGCTCACCACCCTCGCGACGCCCTCACACGCCGCTGCATTAGCGGCGCCGAACATCGAGGCCGTCCGCGCCGTGCAGCGACAGGCCATGGCGCAGGGCGCACCGGGGGCACTGACCCTCATCGACGACCAGGCCACCTACTACGGCGTCGCGAGCGGCAAGGCGAACACGGCCACAGGGGCCAGGATGGACACCGGCCGACGGTTCCGGATCGGAAGCGTCACCAAGACCTTCAGCACAGTCGTCCTGATGCAACTGGTTTCCGAGGGCCTCGTCAACCTGGACGCGCCGGCCAACACGTACCTGCCCACTCCTCTGCCGAGCAGCTCCATTACCGTGCGGCACCTGCTCAGTCACCGCAGTGGGCTCTACGACTACACCAACGATATGTTCTACTACACCGTTCCGGGCTTCGAGGCGGTGCGGAACAAGACATTCAGCTTCCAGGAACTGATCAACAAGTCCACGGCACGCCCACTGACCCTCACGCCCGGATCCGGTTACAGCTACTCCAACACCAACTTCGTGGTGATCGGCCAGATAATCGAGCACCTCACGGGGAAGCCGGTCGCAGAGCAGTATCGGCAGCGCATCTTCGAGCCGCTCAAACTCGGCAACACCTCTTATGTTCACCCCCTTACCGACATCGCCGGGTCCGCCTCGCGCGGCTATCTGCGACCGGACGACACCACGCTTCCCCTGGTGGATTCCACGGAGCAGACGGTCTCCTGGGCGCAGTCCGCCGGTGCGATCATCTCCAATGCGGAGGACCTGGACACGTTCTTCAGCGCCCTGCTCTCCGGCGCTTTGCTCCCGGAGAGTGCGCTGCGGCAGATGATGACCCTGGTCCCCGTCAACGCGGACGGCAGCCAGTCCTACGGTCTGGGTCTGCGCGCCAGGAAGCTGTCCTGTGGTGTGACGGTCTACGGGCACACCGGCACCGTGCAGGGGTACTACACCTGGGTGTTCGGTACTCCTGACGGCAGCCGCACCGTGACCTCCATGGCCAACACCTCCAATAACGGGGCTGTCAACACCACGTTGGGCGGAACGCTGGAAGCGGCATTCTGCGGCACCGCCCCAACAACGACCTCCCTGAGGTCCGCGGCAACGGTGGACGAGGGATTCCGTGAGGACATCGCCCCGGACGTCGTTCGCGGTCGCCGGTGACCGCGTCCGAGTCGCCGACACCGCTGACGACGCAGCATCCCTGACACGGAGTCCGGCGGCGACCGGCTGTCGAGCCCGCCGCCCGCCCGTCGAGCCGGTCGGGGCGGGCGGGCCGAAGTCGTTGACCAGGCTTGATGTCGTCCGTTGGCCACGACGACGGGCGAGCCCGTTGTGGCCCGTTCCCTCTACGGAGCTCTCATCCGCGGATGACACGACTTCTGAAAGGGACCATCCCAGCACGAGCGTGATCTCGGTGCCACAGGGCTCAGACACCCCTGCGCGCTGAACAAGTCGGATGACGCGCTTGCCGCGGGCGTGGCCGGTTTCGGTGGCGCGGTGGGCGTCCTGGATTGCGTCCAGCTCTCCTGCCCGGCTTCGGCGCGCAGCAGTGCGGCGGTGGCGATCGCGCCGGCTTCCCAGTCGACGAAGAAGTGCTGGGAAGCCGGGGCCGAGGAAGAGGTAGCGGCCGAAGTCGGGGCGCCCGTCCTCGGCGGTGGTGTGACTGTCGAACATCGGTGCGCGCAAGGCCCGGGCCAGCGGCGCTCGTCGTGTTCGCCCTCGGCCATGTGGTCGCCGCGCCGCCGGTGGAGGCGGCCGTCGCGTCGGCCCGTGATCTGCGGGTGGTGTGGCCCACGGGGCATCGCCTGCGGGGCCGGCGCGGGAACTGCTGCCCGCTGACGCGAAGGGAGGTTTCTCGCTCCCGCCGCCCCTCCCCTTCCTGCGCGACGTGCCGCCCTGGGCAGCCTTTCCGGGCATGCTGCCGCCGCGCTTCACCCAGGCACGGCGGGATGGACCTCGGGTCAGCTGGTCGTGTCCGGGTCCGGCGTGGTGAGGACGGCCGGGCCGGCACGGAGCATGGCCTTGTGGAGGTCGTCGTGCGGGGGCGAGGCGGGCAGGGGGCCGCGGGCCGGTGCCTCCGAGGACTGGATGAACAGCGCGACGACGCGCCGCCAGGCGTCGGGGGCGGCGCTGCCGGTGGCGCTGACGACACCGGCGTTGGCCGTGTGGAGCAGCACGATGTCCGAGGAGTCGAAGTCCTCGCGCAGCCTGCCCGCGGCCTTGGCCCGGTCGATGAGCCGCAACATGCCCTCAAGTGCCTCGTTGCGGCGCCCTTCCATGGCCTTGGCGGTGGGGAAGGACGTGGTCAGCACGTCGGCGAAACCGTAGTCGGCGGCCTGCATCGCGCAGGCGGTCTCGATATAGCCGACGAAACCGTGCCAGGGCTCGGGGTCGTCGAGGGCGGTGGCGACCGCGTCGGCGTAGGCGTAGGCGTCCATGCGGTCGGCGAAGACGGCGGCGACCAGCTCTTCCTTGGCGGGGAAGCGGCGGAACATGGTGGCGATGCCGACGCCTGCCTCGCGGGCAACGGAGGCCATGGAGGCGTTCAGTCCGTCGCGGGCGAACACCCTGCGTGCGGCAGCGATGATCCGCCCCCGGTTTCGCTCGGGGTCGCTGCGCAGCGGCTGGGCGCCGGTGTCGTCGGGGCGCTGGGAGCCAGGGGTCATACCCGCCAGTCCAGCAACTGGATTGACCTATCCACTTTTCCTGTTAGCCTGACCCCCAGCGAGCCGGAAAGGGCTATCCGGTTCGTAAATCGGATAGGCCTATCCGAATCTTGCCCGCTTCCCTGTCGCGCCTTACGAAAGGATCGCTGTGACCAGCATCGCCATCATCGGAGCCGGCCCGCAAATGGGTCTGGCCATCGCCCGCACCTTCGGCGCCCAGGGCCTCGACGTGGCCCTGATTTCCCGCAACCGCGAGAAGCTGGACGGTCTCGTCGACACACTTACCGCCGAGGGCATCACCGCCGCCGCGTTCCCCGCGGACGTACTCGACCATGACGCGCTCACCCAGGCGCTCAAGGACGCCGCCACCCGGTTCGACGGCATCGACGTCCTCGAGTACTCCCCGCTCGCCATGGAATCCACCGTGCTGGCCACTCCGGCCGAGAGCGACCCCTCCGACATCCAGCACGAGATCGAGGTCCAGCTGTACGGGGCCATGGCCGCCACCAAGGCGGTACTGCCCGCGATGCGCGAGGCCGGCACGGGCACCCTGCTCTACACCACCGGCGCCGGCTCCCTCGACCCGCTGCCGATGGTCGGAAACGTCAACGCCGCCGCCGCAGCGCTGCGCAACTGGGTGGTCAACCTGCACAAGGAGCTGGACGGCACCGGTATCCAGGTCGCTCACGTCGCCATCGACGTGGCGCTCGGCGGCGTCTCGATCGACCCCACGCTGCGGACGGCCACGCCCGAGGCCGTCTCCTCCGTCTACTGGGACCTGCACACCACCAAGCGCGACCAGGCCGAGATCGTCTACCGCGGCTGACGCCGCGTCGGCTCCCACGCCGATCTTCGATCGCGCCGCGGTGCGGCATGCCGCACCGCGGCGCGATCAAGGAGGATGTCCGCCCTCAGTGGTCCCTCACTCTCTCGAGGAGATGAGCGCCATGACCGCGACCAACGACCCGTCATACCTCTCCCCGATACCACTCGGCCCCCACGCGGCACGTCTCGTCGCGGCGTTCAGGGACGCTCTGGTCCGCATGCGCGGCGGAGAGGAACTGACCATCGAGGACCTCGACGTGGCCGACGAACTGCTGCAGTCGGTGCAGGCGACCACCGACACCTCCCTGGCGGCGACAGTCATGCCGTCCCTCGTGGCCTGACCCGCGCCTTCCCAGGGAACGGCCGCGATCACGCCGAGAGGAACGGCTCCGTCAAATGCGGCGTCGCCAGGTGCAGCCTGGTGGCGGTTTCGCGGCCGAGCATGCGCTCCCTCGAGTGCCTGGCCGCCTCAGGGTCGGTCTCGTGCGCGTAGGCGAGCTCGGGGTGGAGCAGTTGGAGCGCGTGCACCAGGAGATCGCCGGTGACGAGCAGCAGCTCGCGCCCGTCGGCGACCAGCACGCTCTGGTGTCCGGGCGTATGACCGGGCGTGGCGACCGCGCGCCCGACGCGCAGCCGCGTGTCCCCGTCGAGGAGCCGGAGCCGACCGGCGGCCGCGAGCGGGTCGGTGAGGGTCTCGCGAAGCTGCGGGTTGAGCGCGTCGAGGGCGTCGAACTCGGCCCGCTGAAGCAGGTACTCGGCGTTCGGGAAATAAGGGCGGCGGCCGCTGGTCGCGCCGCCGGTCGAAGCGCCGCCGGTCGAAGCGGCGCCCGCTGATGGGACGGCCGCCTCGGTCACGACCGCCCACCCGACATGGTCGGTGTGCAGATGTGTGAGCACCACGGTGTCGACTTCGGCCGGGTCGATGCCCGCGGCGGCGAGCGACTCGGGGAGCGCACCGGGCACGGGCGCCCACGAGCCGGCCGGGCTGTCCGCCGGACCGATCCCGGCGTCCACGACGGTGAGGCCCTTGTCGCCGCGAATCGCGTACGCGCGGAACTGGAGCCGCCAGCGGCCCTCGGCGTCGACCGCGCCCGGGTCGTAGCGGTCGGCCTCTGCCCACTGAGCGGCCGTGGCCTCGGGGAAGGCCTCGGCGCGCGGGGAGAAGAACGGGCCCTCGCCGTCGGCGAGGGCGATGATCTCGGTCGAGCCGATCCGGAGGCGGGGAACGCTCAGGGACATGGCCGCGATCCTTCCATGCCTTCCACGCGGGTGGTGACTGGCCCCATACCGTGATGATCTCGATGTGGGCGAGGTGATCTCCCAGATGAACAGTGGGCCATGCTGGGATCGTCGCTGCCTGTTGCGCTGTGGGGTGGGCCGTCGGTATGTCGAAGGCGCCTACAGCCGCCTGATCGCCGACCGCCTCGACATCACCGGCGCCCGCTGCGCGCTCGGCTTCGCCGAAAGCCGTTGGTGGGCCACTCAGGGCTTCAAGATCATCTCATCGCCCCTCCGACCGGTATCTCGGCCATGCCCCATGCTCTAGCCCGGGCCCGGGATCTCCGGGTCCGGGTGGCCGCGTCCTCGGTCGAGCCCGGTCGACGCCGTCGCCGCCGCCGGCTCCTGGGTCTCCCTGTCGAGCAGCCTCAATGCGGCCCGCGCGGCCGTCTCACGCAGCCAGATGTGGGCGGCGTCGTGCGTGTGCACCGGGTGCCACCACAGTGCCTCCCTCAGCGGAATGGCCTCGTACGGCGGCTCCACCACCCGCACGGCGGCGAGCGGCGCCATCAGACGGGCGAGGCGGGCCTGCACCAGAGCGATCCGCCGCGTGCCTGCCACCAGGAGAGGCAGCAACTGGAAGCCGTCGACGGAGACCTCCACGCGCGGTTCGATGCCGAGCATGCCGAGCTGGCGCACCGCGGGGGCGTCGTACGTGCGTTGGTAGGTGACCCAGGGCAACCGGGACAGGTCCTCCGCCGTGAGGCGGTCCCCGACGCTCGGGTGATTGTCGGCGACGAGAAACACCCAGCGGTCGTCGTAGAGGTCGGTGGCGGGGAAGTCGCTGATGATCCCGTGCGGCATGAGCAGGCCGTCGGTGGCACTGAGCAGCGTGGCGGTGTCGTCGACCACGGTGGGCGGGGTCTGGGAGAAGCGCAGCCGGATGCCGGGCGCCTCCTCGTGCACGACGCGGGCGAGTTCGGTGCCGAAGACGGCGACGGCGTAGTCCGACGCGATCAGTTTGAACTCGCGGATCTCCTTGGCCGGGTCGAAGGAGGCCTGGCTGGCGAAGAGGCGTTCCAGCACGTCATAGGCCGTCGAAGTGCGGTCGAGCAGGACCTGACCGAGGGCGGTGAGTTCGTAGTGGCCGCCGACACGGGCGAGCAGGTCGTCGTCGAAGTGGCGGCGCAGCCGGGCCAGGGCCGCGCTCATGGCGGGCTGGCTCAGCCCGACCCGCTGGCCGGCTCGGGTGACGTTGCGCTCTTCGAGCAGCGCGCGCAGCGCGACGACGAGGTTGAGGTCGAGACGGGCCAGATTCACGGACTTCCCCTAAGCGATACGGCGACGACCAGCCACAATAAACGGTATGGATACCGTCATCCATAGGATCTATTTCCCTGATTGCGGGTGCGGGGTCCAGATTGGTCACACCGCAATCGGGAGGACATGTCCGTGAAACCTGAACCCGCGTCCGCACTCTTCGCCGGACCTTTCGCCCTCGCCACGCTCTCGGCCCCGGACGGGCCCGCCTTTCCCTCCCTGGTGACGCCCGACGGCCGGACACTCGACCTGCGGCAGGCCTTCGGCGACGAGCGACTGACCGCGCTGGACGTACTGGACCGCTGGGAGACGGCCCTGCCGCGACTGCGCGCACTGGCGGCCGACCCCGCCCTGCCCCGCACACCCCTTGCGGGCCTTCGCGTGCACGCGCCCATCGCGCCGCGCCAGGTGTTCCAGTCGGGCGCGAACTACCGCCAGCACGTGATCGACCTCCACGTGGCCCATCGCGCCCCCGGCGACGAGCGGCCCGAGGCGGAGCGCCGCGCGGAGGCGGCGGAGCTCATGGATCGGCGAGCCGCCGAGGACTTGCCATACGTCTTCATCGGGCTGCCGAGCGCGATCACCGGGCCCCACGACGACGTCGTCCTGCCTGCCTGGGCCGAACAGCCCGACTGGGAGCTGGAGTTGGCGGTCGTCATCGGCCGGGCCACCTATCAGGTGTCGGTGGAGGAGGCACCGAATCACATCGCCGGCTACACCATCGCCAATGATGTGACCGACCGGGCCACCGTCTTCCGCCGGGACATGCCGCAGATCGGCACGGACTGGCTGCGCAGCAAGAACGCCCCGGGATTCACCCCGCTCGGCCCCTGGATCGTCCCGGCCGAGTCGATCGCGCACCCCGACGACCTGCGGGTCACCCTCAAGCTCAACGGCGAGACCATGCAGGACGAGTCCACCAAGGACATGATCTTCAAGGTCGCGCGCATGGTGGCGTACGCCTCGCAGACCGCCCAGCTCCTGCCCGGCGACCTGGTGCTCACCGGAAGCCCGGCCGGCAACGGCATGCACTGGGGCCGCCTGCTGCGCGACGGCGACGTCATGGAAGGCTCGGTCACCGGGCTCGGCGTGCAGCGCACCCGCTGTGTGGCGGAGGTCGCGCCGTGACCCTGGACCGCCACAACCCCGAGGCCGCCATCGCGGAGGCGGCCAAGGCCTTTTCCAACTGGGGGCGTTGGGGCGAGGACGACGTGCTCGGCACGCTCAACTTCCTCGACGAGGCCAAGCGCCGCGAGGGTGCGGCTCTCATCCGGCGGGGTGTCAGTTTCTCGCTCGCCCAGTCCTTCGACACGAACGGCCCGCAGCGGGGCTGGCGTCGACGCACCAACCCGGTGCACACGATGCTGGACACCGGCATGGACGCGGCCCTGGGCCACCAGCCCTTCCCGCACGGCATGGGCGGCGCCGACGACGTGATCGCGATGCCGCTGCAGTGCTCCACGCAGTGGGACGGGCTCGGCCACATCTTCGACCACGGCAAGGCGTGGAACGGGCGCCCCGCTGAGAAGGTCGTCACCTCCGAGGGCGACCTGGTCACCGGCATCGAGCACATGGCTCCTCACGTCGCCGGGCGCGGTGTGCTACTGGACGTGGGCCGTGTCATCGGTGACAGCGGCGAGCTGCCCGACGGCTTCGCCATCACCGAGGAGCACCTGAGGGCGACGGCCGAGGCTCACCGAGTGGCAGTGGGCCGCGGCGACATCGTGCTCGTGCGCACCGGCCAGCTGACCCGGGTCCGGCGTGACGGCTGGGGTGACTACGCGGGCGGCGATTCGCCCGGACTGTCCTTCACCACGGCCGGCTGGCTGCACGGCAGCGAGATCGCCGCGCTCGCCACCGACACCTGGGGCTTCGAGGTCAGGCCGAACGAGTTCGAGCCCGCCTTCCAGCCGCTGCACCAGGTCGCCATCCCGCACATCGGCCTGCTCATCGGCGAGATGTGGGATCTGGACGCGCTCGCCGATGACTGCGCCGCGGACGGCGTGCACGACTTCTGGCTCACCGCCGCCCCCCTGCCCATCACCGGAGCCGTCGGCTCCCCGGTCAACCCGATCGCCGTCAAGTAACCGGCGGAACAAGGGAGTTCCCCTATGAGCAAAGCCCGTACGGTCCTGGTGATCGGCGGTGGTGCAGCCGGCAACGCCGTCACAGTCCTTCTGCGTCGCGGCGGATTCGCCGTGGATCTGATCGAGGCCATGGATGACTGGAACGCCACCGCAGGCTCCGGCATCACCCTCCAGGGCAACGCCCTGCGCGTCCTGCGTGAACTCGGGGTGTGGGAGCAGGTCCAGGCGTCCGGCTTCGGTTACGGATCGGTCGGCATCACCGCCCCCGACGGCACCGTGCTGCACGTCGCCCGGGACATCCGCACCGGCGGTGACGACCTGCCCGCCACGCTCGGCATGCAGCGTCCCCGGCTCCAGCAGATCCTCATCGACGCCGTGCGCGCGAGCGGCGCCTCGGTGCGCCTCGGCACGACCGCGCAGATCCTCGACCAGGACGCGAAAGGGGTCTCCATACGCTTCTCCGACGGTACCGAGGGCCGTTACGACCTGGTGATCGCCGCCGACGGACTCGGTTCCTCGACCCGCGCGGCGATCGGCATCACCGACAAGCCGGAACCCACCGGCATGGCCATCTGGCGCATCGCCGCCCCGCGTCCGGCCGGTGTCACCCGCACCGACCTCGCCTACGGCGGCCCTGCCTACATCGCGGGCTACAGCCCCACGAGCGACAGCACCTTGTACGCGTACGTCGTCGAGGACAACCGCGACCGTGCCTCGATCCCGCCGCAGACGTATGCCGACGAGATGCGCCGCCTCGCCTCGGCATACGGCGGCTTCTGGCCGGAGATCACGAAGCACATCACCGACCCGGCGAAGGTCAACCACACGTGGTTCGACCGGCTGCTGGTCGAGGGCTCCTGGCACCGCGGCCGCGTGGTGCTGATCGGTGACGCCGCGCACTGCTGTCCGCCCACCCTCGCTCAGGGCGCTGCCCTGTCCCTGGAGGACGCGTGGGTGCTCGCCCAGTTGCTGACAGCCACGGAGAGCTGGGACGACGCGCTGTTCCAGGCGTACTACGAGCGGCGTATCGCCCGGGTCCGTCCGGTGGTGGAGGCGTCCGTGCAACTCGGGCAGTGGCAGCTCGACGGCGTCCGGGACGCGGACGTTCCCGGTCTGATGGCCCGGACCATGACGATGCTGCGGGAGCTGCCGTGACCGCTCTCACCGTCGACGTGCACGCCCACGTCCTGCTGCCCGAGGTCGAAGCACTGGTGGAAGGCCTGCCGGGGCTGACTCGGGCAAGGGCACTGGACGCCCGGCGCAACGGCCCGGCGGCCCTGGCCGTCAACGGGCCCATGGTGCGCGAGCGTGTGACGAGGCTGACCGACCCCGCCGTGCGGCTGGCCTCGATGGACGGGCAGGGCGTGGACGTCCAGCTCGTCAGTCCGTCCCCCTCGCACTACCACTACTGGGCGGACGAGGAGACGGGCGAGAAGATGTACCGGCTCGCGAACGAGGCGACGGCGGCGCATTGTTCGGCCGCCCCCGACCGGTTGCGCGGACTCGGCCTCGTACCTCTCCAGCACCCGCGGCTCGCGGTGCGTGCCCTCGACCACGCCCTGGAACAGGGACTGAGCGGAGTGGAGATCTCCAGCCACGCCCCAAGCCGTGAGCTGTCCGACCCGGCCTACGAACCCCTCTGGTCGCGGGCCGAGGAGAGCGGCGCGGTCCTCTTTCTGCACCCCTTCGGCTGCACGCTCGACGAGCGGCTCGACCAGTGGTATCTGTCCAACACTGTGGGACAGCCGACGGAGAACGCCGTCGCTCTCTCCCACCTGATCTTCTCCGGCGTCCTGGACCGCCACCCAGGTCTGAAGGTGATCGCCGCACACGGCGGTGGCTATCTGCCCACCCACATCGGCCGCTCCGACCACGCCTGGTCCACCCGTTCCGACGCCGGCGCGGGCTGCGCCCACCTGCCCAGCAGCTATCTGAAACGCCTCTACTTCGACTCCCTCGTCCACGACCCGCACGTCCTTGGGGAACTGGTCCGCGTGGCCGGTCCCGACCGTGTCTGCCTCGGATCGGACTTCCCGTTCGACATGGGAACCGAGGACCCCGTCGGCGCACTGCGCGCCGGCCGGCTGTCCGAGGCCGACTTCGACGCCGTACGCGGCGGCAATGCCGCGGCACTGCTCAATCTCACCCTCGACTGAGGAGGATCCCGTCATGAGCGCACGTCTGCTCACCCACCTGCGGCACGTCGATCTCGCCGTGCCCGACTACGACAAGCAGCTCGACTTCTACTCCGGGGTCTGGGGCCTGACCAAGGTGGCCGAGGACTCCGGCATCTCCTTCCTCGCCGCCGAGGGCTCCCCCGAGAGTTACGTCGTCCGGCTGCGCAAGGCCGACGAAAAGCGCCTGGACCTGGTGTCCTACGGAGCCGCCTCCCACGAGGACGTCGACACGCTCGCCGAGCGACTCCTCGCGAGGGGTGTGCAGTTGATCTCCCATCCGGGCAAGGTCGACACCCCCGGCGGCGGCTACGGCTTCCGCTTCTTCGACGTCGACGGACGCACCGTCGAGGTCTCGGCCGACGTCGAGGTCCGCCGGCACCGCAAGATCGAGGAAAAGGAGTCCATCCCGGTAAAGCTGTCCCACGTCGTCCTCAACTCCCCTGATCTCAACCGGACTCGGGAGTGGTACGAGCGTCACCTCGGCTTCCGCCTCTCCGACACACTCAGCTCGCCGCACATGGGCGAGGTCATGCACTTCATGCGGATCTCCAACCAGCACCACTCCATGGCCATCGCCCAGGGTCCGCACACCGCCCTGCACCACGTCTCCTTCGAGATGCGCGGCCTCGACGAGTACATGCGCGGCTCGGGCCGTGTCATCCGGGCCGGTCACCAGAAGGTCTGGGGCCCCGGCCGGCACATGGCGGGCGACAACACCTTCACCTACTTCCTCGACCCGCACGGCAACACCGTCGAGTACACGACGGAGCTGGAGCTGCTGGACGAGGACACCTGGCACCCGCACGTCTACGACTTCTCCGAGCCTGAGGTCACCGACCAGTGGGGCACCGCGAACCCGATGAACGAACTGGTCGCCAAGGAGTCGTTCAACGACCCCGACCGCGGTGTCTTCGTCGCCCCGCCGGTCTGAGCCCACCCCGACTCCCGGGGGCGCGGTGGCCCTGTCAACTGCCCTGACTGCACCAGCGCCGCTGCCCCCGGGCCCAGCCTGCCAGGAGCCGCACCATGCGTTTCGCCGCCTACGAACACCAGCATCGCCGCCGCGTGGCCGTCGTGGAGGACGACGGCACACTCCTCCCGCTGCCCGGCGTCACGTCGTTGACCGCCCTGCTGTCGGAAGCCGGCGGTCTGCCAGGGTTGCTGGCCACGGGCGCGGCGGCGCTGGACGTACCGCCCGGCCCCCACGTCTCCCAGGTCCGGCTGCTGCCTCCCCTCCAACCCGCGTCGGTACGGGACTTCGTCACCTTCGAGGAGCACGTGGAAGGCGTACGCCGGTCCGTGCAGAGCGCCGTCGGCGTACCTGAGCAGTGGTACGCCGCTCCGACCTTCTACTTCACCAACCCGCACGCCGTGTACGGCCCCCATGACAGCATTCCGGTGCCACCCGGCTCCACGGTGCTGGACTTCGAGCTGGAAGTGGCCGCCGTCATCGGCCGCGAGGGCCGCGACCTCACGCCCGAGCAGGCCCGCGACCACATCATCGGCTACACCGTCTTCAACGACTGGTCCGCCCGCGACCTGCAGTCCGCCGAAATGAAGGTCGGCCTCGGCCCCTGCAAGGGAAAGGACACCGCCACCACCCTCGGCCCCTACCTGGTGACCGCCGACGAACTGGAGCGCTACCGCGACGACGAAGGCTTCCTGCGGCTGACGCTCACCGCCGAGGTCAACGGCGAGGTCGTCGGCCAGGACCTGCTGTCCAACATGAGCTGGACGTTCGAGGAGATGGTCGCCTACGCCTCGCGTGGTACCCAGGTGATGCCCGGCGATGTCCTGGGCTCCGGCACGTGCGGCAACGGCGGCTGCCTCGCCGAGCTGTGGGGCGTACGCGGCGAGCAGACCCCGCCGCCGCTCGAGCCGGGCGACACCGTCACCCTCATCGTGGAAGGCATCGGCACCGTGTCCAACACCGTCGTCCCAGGCGCCGATCCGGTGCCTCTTCCCGTCGGCCGACGCCGGTCCCGGGAGCGGCCGTGAACGACCTGTACCGCAAGAGGCTCCTGGGACGGATCGTCGTCGTCACCGGCGCGGCGCGCGGCCAGGGCGCTGCCGAGGCGGAGGCGCTCACCCGGGAGGGCGCGCGGGTGATCGCCACCGACGTACGGCCGGAGGGCCACTGCCGCCGCCTCGACGTCACCAGCGAGAAGGACTGGGCCGAACTCGCCGCCGACCTGAGGGAGACTTACGGGCAGGTGCACGGCCTGGTGAACAATGCCGGCATCACCTGGCGCGCCCGCCTCGGCGACGTACGGGCCGAGGACTTCGACCGGGTCCACGCCGTCAACGTCACCGGCCCGCTCCTCGGCATCCAGCACCTCGCCCCGCTCATGCCACCCGGCTCCTCGATCGTCAACGTCGGCTCGTCCGCCGCACTCACCGCTCACTATCCGGTCGCCTACACCGCCAGCAAGTGGGGACTGCGCGGCCTTTCCAGAGTGGCCGCACTGGAACTCGGGCCGCGCGGAATCCGCGTCAACATCATCCACCCCGGCTACATCCAGACCGAGATGACCGCCTCCGCCGCACCGGCCTTCCACGAGGCCAACATCCGGGAGACCCCTCTGGGACGCACCGGAACCGTCGGCGAGGTCGCGCCCCTGGTCGTGTTCCTGCTGTCGGACGAGTCGTCGTTCATCACCGGCGCGGAGATCCCGGTCGACGGCGGCCTGACCGCGCACGGCGGCGTCAAGTCCGTGTCCGACGCCCTGCGTGAGGGGACGTCGTGAAGCGGCTCGACGGCAAGGTCGCCCTGATCTCCGGCACCGCCCGCGGCCAGGCCGGGCCGCCGCGCTGCTCCCCCAAGCTCTCGGCTGCGCTCGAGCAGGGGGTACCTCCATGGCGTCCAAGGGCGGCGTGATCGCGCTGACCCGACAACTAGCCGCAGAGGGAGCCCCGTACGGGATCCGCGCCAACTGCGTAAGCCCCGGCACGATCGACACGGACGGCTCCCGCGCCGGTCTCCTCGCCGAGGACCGCCCGATGCGCGACATCGCCCACCACATCCCGCTCAGCCGGGTCGGTACGCCCGACGACGTCGTCAACGCCGCCGTCTTCCTCCCCTCCGACGAGGCGTCGTACATCACCGGCACCAACCTGGTCGTCGACGGCGGCTGGCCCACCGTCCTGCCCGGCGCGGCACACTGAAAGGAACACCCACACCGTGGACAAAGTCATCGGCAGCGCCACCGAGGCGGTCGCCGACATCCCCGACGGAGCCTCGCTCGCCGTCGGAGGCTTCGGCCTCAGCGGCGTACCCGACGTTCTGATCGGTGCCCTGCACGCCCAGGGCACCGGCGGTCTACGAGTCGTCTCCAACAACTGCGGGGTCGACGGCCGCGGCCTCGGTGTCCTGCTCGCCGACGGGCGCATTGCCCGGGTCACAGGCTCCTACGTCGGCGAGAACAAGGAGTTCGCCCGGCAGTACCTGTCCGGCGAGCTGGAGGTGGAACTCGTTCCGCAGGGCACGCTCGCCGAACGCCTGCGGGCGGGCGGGGCGGGCATCCCCGCCTTCTACACCCCGGCCGGCGTCGGCACCCAGGTCGCGCAGGGCGGCCTGCCCTGGCGCTATGCCCCTGGGGGCACCTCCCGGCCGGAGGCTGGGGGAGGCTCGGTCGCCGTCGCCTCCCAGCCGAAGGAGACCCGCGACTTCGCGAGCCGCCCGTACGTCCTGGAGCACGGCATCACCACCGACTACGCACTCGTCCGCGCCTGGCGCGGCGATCGGCACGGCAACCTCTGCTTCCGCCGCGCGGCCGCCAACTTCAACCCGCTGGCCGCCATGGCCGGCCGCATCACCATCGCGGAGGTCGAAGAGCTGGTGGAACCGGGTGAGTTGCGCCCCGGTGACGTGCATCTGCCGGGGGTCTTCGTCCAGCGGGTGGTGCAACTGACGGCTGCGGAGGCCGCCGACAAGCAGATCGAGAAGAGGACCGTACGCGCATGAGCACGCCCAGCACATCCACGGGCTGGACCCGCGACCAGATGGCCGCCCGCGCCGCCGCCGAACTCACCGACGGCAGTTACGTCAACCTCGGCATCGGCCTGCCCACCCTGATCCCCGGCCACCTCCCGCCCGGCGTGCACGTCGTCCTCCACTCCGAGAACGGCATCCTCGGCACCGGTCCCTACCCCTACGAGGACGAGGTCGACCCCGACCTGATCAACGCGGGCAAGGAGACCGTCACCGTCCTGCCCGGAGCCAGCTTCTTCGACTCCGCCCTGTCCTTCGGCATGATCCGCGGCGGCCACATCGACACCGCCGTCCTCGGCGCCATGCAGGTCTCCGAACGCGGTGACCTGGCCAACTGGATGATCCCCGGCAAGATGGTCAAGGGCATGGGCGGTGCTATGGACCTGGTCCACGGCGCCCGCCGCGTCATCGTCCTCATGGACCACACCGCCAAGGACGGCAGTCCGAAGATCCTCGCGGAGTGCACCCTGCCGCTCACCGGCCAGCACTGCGTCCACCGCATCATCACCGACCTCGGCGTCCTCGACATCACCGACGACGGCCTCGCGCTGGTCGAGACAGCCCCCGGCGTCACCGCGGCGGACATCACGGCCCGCACGGACGCCCCTGTACGTCTGGACGCCCTGGCGGCCGCCTCCTGACCCGCACTTTCCCAGCCCCTCCCCGAAGCACAGATCCTCGCTGCTGCGGACAGGTCATCACCACCGGGGTTCGGCTCTCCGACACGTGATCCGTACACCAACGTTCGGTGTACGGATCACGTGTCGGAGAGCCGTGCGCCGACCGCCTTCGCCTCCTCGGTCTCCGTCACCTCTTCGACGAGGACCTGTAAGCCCCAACGAGGTGGCCTTCTACCCGGCCTACGGGCCGAGCGGCGTCACCGTCGCCAACTCCCCGTCCAGATCCCGCCAAAGATTTTCCACGTCCCCCAGACCCACCGACAGCCGCAGACAGCGGGGGTGGTACGCCGCCGATGGCGAAGCGGACCTGACGCAGCCCGCCCGCGAACTCCCCATCGCAGGCAACCGGACCGGCCGACATGTCTCCGTGCCCGCCGAGTACCTGGTGGCGTTGCGCAGCACCAGCAGGGCGCCCTGTTCGCCGGGCCGCCGGAGGGCGGGCTGTGGCGAACGTGTTGTCACACGCGCAGCGGTACGGGTACGCAGGTGTGGCGCCCTCCCCAGGACCACATCGGCCGGCGGGGGTCGGGGCGGGTGACTCCACGAGCCGCAGGCCGGTGTCCGGGCGCGGTGCGTCCGCGATGCCCGCCGGGCCGGTCCGGGTGGCCTCGCAACCCGGCAGTCCGCAGCGGTGGGACTGCGGGTCCCCGCTGCCGCCCGCCGCGTCCGCGGCCACGCCCTGACCGAATCAGGCCGCCCTCGGCAGCGGCCCCGCCAAACCGACTGACGTGGCAACGGCACCCGTATGAGGATGTCCGCATGTCCGAGACCAAGAGCCCGCTGCCCCGCGAGGTCGCCGACGCCTACGTCGACGAGCTCATCGCCCTCGACCCGGTCACCGGTACCGTGCTCGGCGTGCAGGAGAGCTCCAGCCGCCTGCCCGATCTGTCACCCGCGGGGCAGGAGGCTCTCACGGCGCTCGCGCGGGCCACGCTCGTCCGGCTGGACGAGGCGGAGCGCCGACCCGGCGGGGACAGCGACGTGGAGCGGCGCTGCGCCCGGCTGCTGCGCGAGCGCCTCACCGCCGAACTCGCCGTGCACGAGGCCGAGGAGGGCCTGCGCTCGGTCGGCAACATGGCCACCGTCGCGCACTGGGTTCGCCAGATCTTCACCATGACGCCGACGCAGACGGACGAGGACTGGGCGCGGATCGCCGAGCGGCTGCGCGCGGTGCCCGCGGCGTTCGCGGGCTACCGCGCGTCCCTGGCCCTGGGGCTGGAGCGCGAACTGCACGCGGCTCCGCGTCCGACGGCCGCTTTCGTCGAACAGCTCGGCGAATGGGCGGACACGGGCGAGGGACGCGGCTGGTTCGAGGACTTCGCCGCCGACGGCCCCGAGGCGCTGCGTCCGGAGCTGGACGAGGCCGCCGGGGGCGCTACCGCCGCCGTGGTGGAGCTGCGGGACTGGATGCGCGACGTCTACGCGCCTGCGATCGAGGGCGCCCCGAACCCGGTGGGCCGCGAGCGCTACGCCCGCTGGTCGCGCTTCTACAACGGCACGGACCTGGACCTGGACGAGGCGTACGCGTACGGCTGGTCCGAGTACCACCGGCTGCTCGCCGAGATGAAGGCGGAGGCCGAGAAGGTCCTGCCCGGCGCCGAGACGCCGTGGGTGGCGCTGGCCCATCTCGACGAACACGGCACGCACATCGACGGCGTCGACGAGGTCCGCGACTGGCTGCAGGGCCTGATGGACGAGGCGATCGAGCAGTTGGACGGCACGCACTTCGAACTCGCCGAGCGGGTACGGCGGGTGGAGGCGTGCATCGCCCCGCCCGGCACCGCTCCGTCGCCCTACTACACGTCGCCGTCGGAGGACTTCTCCCGCCCGGGTCGCACCTGGCTGCCGACGAAGGGCAAGACCCGCTTCCCGGTCTACGACCTGGTCTCCACCTGGTACCACGAAGGCGTCCCGGGCCACCATCTCCAGCTCGCCCAGTGGGCGCACGTCGCGGACGACCTCTCCCGCTACCAGGCCACGATCGGCATGGTCAGCGCCAACGCCGAGGGCTGGGCGCTGTACGCGGAGCGGCTCATGGACGAGCTGGGCTTCCTCAAGGACGCGGAGCAGCGGCTCGGCTACCTGGGCGCGCAGATGATGCGGGCCGTCCGGGTCATCGTGGACATCGGCATGCACCTGGAGCTGGAGATACCGGCGGACTCCCCCTTCCACCCGGGCGAGCGGTGGACACCGGAACTGGCGCAGGAGTTCTTCGGCGCGCACACCAGCCGTCCGGCGCACTATGTGGAGAGCGAGCTGACCCGGTATCTGACCATGCCCGGCCAGGCGATCGGCTACAAGCTCGGCGAGCGGGCCTGGCTACTGGGCCGGGAGAACGCCCGCAAGCGGCACGGCGACGCCTTCGACCCGAAGGCGTGGCACATGGCGGCCCTCTCCCAGGGCTCGCTGGGCCTGGACGACCTGGTGAACGAGCTGTCACGGCTCTGACCCGTAGGGCGGCCGGGCTAGGCGCGGTGCGACGCGCGGCGCGGTACGTCGCACCGCGCCCTCCTGGAATCGGCCGACTTGCGTCAGCCGATCATCCGCCGTCTGTGCATGCGCGAGACCGTCGTCGTGTCCGCCGTCTGTACATGCGCGAGACCGTCGTCGTGCGGGCTCCATCGCGGCAGCCGCGCGGTCACTGTTCTCGTCCGCCGGAGCCCTGTCCCACAAGACCCGGCCCTACCGGCGGCCTAGGACACGCCGCCGAGCGGCCGGAGAAAGCGGCGTTCATACCGCTTGATGCAACGCGTGCGACGAGCCAGTTCGAGCGCGTCCTGGCACTCCGGATCAGACGCGCTGTCCGTGCGGTACTGCTCGTACGCGGCGAAACCGGGAAACGAGAAGAGCGCGTATGCGATGTCGCTGTCGCCCTCACTCGGCAGGAAGTAGCCGTGGTGCGTCCCGCCGAAACGGTTGACGAGCCCAACCCAGCGGCGGCCGTACTCCTCGAAGTCCTCCAGCTTGTCGGCGTCGATCTCGTACGTCAGATGAATGGTGATCATGCCTACATGATGCAGCGGGACGAGGCTTGCTCGAAGGACGCCCGTGTGCCGCTGCCGTCCCTGCCGGGCGGGACGACCCTCCACTTCGCCTCGCGATCATCGACGGGTAGAGGCCCGCCCTGGTCTTCACCAGCCGAAAGAGCGCCACCGGTCGTATCGGCATCGTCATGGGTGAGATCGGTGGTGGCGTGCGGATGTGGCCGGTCCGTGGCGGCGAGGAGTGGGTCGCCATGCCGGGCAGTGTCCACGTCGCCTCAGGAGATTGCATCGGTGCGAGCCTGGATCACGGCACACGGCAGACCCGCCGGGCCTGCTGCCGAGCATCGCCAGGACGTCGATCGCGGGGCGGCGTGGCGACCGGTCAACCAGCGAGGCGGCCGACGGGTACGAAGCCGGGCGCCGTCGCAGCGATGAGTCTGCCGGTGTCCACAGGTCTACCTCCCGACTGACAGAACCTACTCATCGGGAGTAAGGCATGGGCCTCATCGACATCGAGCTGTTCACGACCCTGGACCTCGTCGGGCAGTCGCCCGGCGGCCCCGACGAGGACCCCGAGGGGTTCCCGTTCGGCGGCTGGCAGGCGCCCATGCTGGACGAGGCCACCGGGGCGCAGATCGCTGCCGCGTACGAGGGCACGGACGCCCTCCTGCTCGGCCGGCGAACCTATGACGTCTTCGCCGCCTACTGGCCGCATCAGGAGGGCGGCGAGGACAACGAAATCGCCCGGCTCTTCAACAGCGTCCCGAAGTACGTGGCCTCCCGCGGCAGGCCCGACCTCTCGTGGGCCGGGTCCACGCAGCTCGGCCCGGATCTGGCCGCGGCGGTGCGCGAGATCCGTGACCGGCACGAGCACGTGAAGGTCGTCGGGAGCCTGAACCTGGTGCAGACCCTTCTGCGCGAGAAGCTCTTCGACCGTCTCGACCTCTGGGTGCACCCGATTGTGCTCGGCGTCGGGAAGAAGGTGTTCGACGGCGGCGCGGTGCCCACGAACGTCACACTCCTCGAACCGCCGACAGCCGGTCCGAAGGGCACCGTGTACCTGCGCTACGGGCTCGCCGATGGTACGCCCGAGACGGGGGACATGACCGCACCCGGTCGAGGTGTCGGGCGCGACGAGTGAAGCCGCCCCGCGCCCGTGGGAACCATGTCGTCGGCCGTGGATCCGCCACGTCGGCATTCCGTCACGGCGTCGGCACCTCGAACTGCCGACGCCGTGACGGACTCTCGCCGCAGGGTCGGCGTCGTCGCTCCATGGGCTGAACGCCCGGACGGCTCAAGGCATCGGCCCGGCGTGCATGTGACCGCCACCGCGATTGCCGTTCACTGCTCAGAGGACGGCTCAGCGCATCCGCCAGGACGCGGATCGGCCGAACCGTCGCGCGCACACCGGACGCGGTCTGGCAGGGCGGCAGCATGAAACCGGGGTGCTGCTCGCCCCTGTCACTTCCGCTCCAGCGCGGCCAGCCGCAGCTCAAGCTGGTCAACCCGGTGCCGAAGCAGGGTGACCTGCGCCTCCAGGCTGACTTCCCGCTCCGCCCTGCGCTGAATGCGCGGTGACGCGGCGGCGCGCTCGATCACCGCGGCCAGCTGGACCAGGCGCTGCGGACCGTTCGGGCCGTCCACCAGCCGGGAGCGGATCTCGCCGTTGCGGTACCAGGACCGCAGGGCCGAGCGGGAAACGCCGGTCTCGGCTTCCGCCTTGGCCAGTGTGACCCAGGGTGTCTCGTCCAGTTGCTCGAACAGCTCCAGCTCGTTCTGCCAGCGCGCGAGCCGGTCCTCCCAGTCCGACGGTGTCTCCATCGCACCCTCCCTTCAGCATGGTGACCCTGTCATTAACAGTGTATTGACAGGGTTGAGACCATGGAAGCATGTCATTTGAAAGGTTCACGGCAGAAGCCCGCAAGGTCGTCGTCGCGGCTCAGGAGGAGGCGAGGCTGCTCAAGCACCACCACATCGGCACGGAGCACATCCTGTTGGGGCTGCTCGACGCGCCGGACAGCATGGCGGCGAGGGTTCTGCACCGACTCGGGTACGACAAGGACACGGCGCAGGCCGATATCGCGGCCGTGGTCAAGCCCGGGACGCAGGAGCTGAGCGGCCATATCCCGTTCGCGCCGCGCGCGAAGAACACGCTGGAACTCGCCCTGCGCGAGGCGCAGCAGCTGCACCACAACCACATCGGTACGGAACACATCCTGCTCGCTCTGGTCAGGGAGGGTGAGGGTGTCGGCGCGAAGGTGCTTGCCGAGCGGATCAATCCGGTCAGCAGGATCCGTGCCGCGGTGCTGGCGTCCTCGGAGGGATCGCAGGACGTAGCGGCCGGCCCATGGCCGGCCGGCACATCTGCCACCGAGGACACCGTGTCCGCCGCCAGCGCCCTGGCCGGGGGCGCACCGGTCGGCAGCCATCACCTGCTGGAGGCGATGCTGCGGGCGGAGAACAGCATGGCGGCCAAGGTGCTGCGCGAACTCGGGGTCGACCCGGACGCGGTCGCCGCCAAGATCGACGAACTGGATCCCGAGACGACCACGGACGCGAACCCGGAGGAGGCCGCCGCGCGCAAGATGGAGATCCGGCTGGTCGACGATGAGGTGCACCTGATCCTGCGGGACCCGGCAACGGTCACGCTCGCCAAGAAGGTCGCGGAACTGTCCGAGGGCCCGATCCAGGGCGTCGGGCCGGTGGCCGGCCTGTTCGTCCCGCTCTGGCGGTCGACCAACCAGCTGCTGCTGCGGATCCAGCGTGTGCTGGAACCGGAACCCGGAGAAGAGGACGGATCCGCGGCGAGCAACGTGGCCAAGGTCGTGCGCACGGTCCTCGCGCCCCGGCTCCGCCGGTGAGCCGACTGACCTGCGGGCCGGAAACTGCCGTCGGGGCAGGCGAGGACGGGGCGTCGTGAGCGACGATGCGCGAGCGCCGTTCTCGTCGGCGACCAGGGCGTCGTTCACGGGTGCGTTCGCCGCACCGACCGAGGCGCGGCGCGGCGCCTGGCAGACCGCCCCGCCGGTCGGCACGCGCTGGTGACCGACTCCTCCCCACCCCCCGCCGGAACCGCCCACCCCCTGTGGTCGTCTTGTGCGCTGACTGCGTACGGAGCAGGGATGTGGGGGACGTTGTGACGCGGAACGTAACGAAGGCCGGTCTCCTGGTGGTGGCCATGGCGACGGTGCTCGCGGCCTCGGCCTGCGGCGGGGAGGCCGGGGCGGCGGCCGGGGGGACCGGTGGGACGCTCCCCTCGCACGGGAAGGAGGCGCCCGTGGCGCCCTCCGGGGACGGGGCTTCGTCCGGCTCGACGCCGACGTCTCCCGGTCCCGTGGGGAAGTTGTCCGGGAGCGCGCAGACCGCGGCGTCGCCCCTCACCCGGCACGTGCCGTGGAACCTGGACATCCTGGACCAGCGGTCGCGGCCGCTGAACGGGAAGTTCACCACCACCGCCACGGGCAAGGGCGTGCACGTCTATGTGATCGACACCGGGATGGACATCGCTCACAAGGAGTTCGGCGGACGCGCCCGCCTGGGTGCCGACTTCGTGGGCGCGAAGGACTCCGGCGACTGCTTCAGCGAGGAGGGCGTCGGCCACGGCACGTTCGTCGCGGGCATTATCGGCGGGGCCAAATACGGGGTGGCGCCCAAGGCGGAACTCGTACGGGTCCAGGGCATCTTGTGCGAGAGCCAGGGCGGCGGCTCCTCGACGGCGGCCGAGGCGGCCGTGGTGAAGTCGGTCAAGTGGGTCACCGCGCACGCGCAGAAACCTGCGGTGGTGAACATGTCGCTCAACTTCGACCACCGGTCGGCGGCCGTGGAGTCCGCCGTGAAGAAGATGGTCGACGCGGGAATCCTGACGGTGGTGTCGGCCGGCAACTTCCATGACGACGCCTGCAAGCACTCCCCGGCCGGAGTCCCCGGCACGATCGTCGTGGCGGCCTCCACCTCGAACGACCGCGTGTGGAACGACAGCAGCTCCTACGGATCGGGGTACGGACGGTGCGTGGACCTGTACGCGCCCGGCCAGAAGGTGACCGCCGCCCTCGCGGGCGGCGGCACGGTCACGGAGAACATCGGTGCGACGTCCTGGGCCGCGCCGCATGCGACCGGCGTGATCGCGCTGTACCTGTCGGCTCACCCGCACGCCACGGCTCGCGAGGTGCACGTCTGGCTCGACCACACGGCCACCGGCGGTGTCGTGCGCGGCGTCCGCTCCGACACTCCCAACCGGCTGCTCGACACCGGCGGCCTCTGACCTGCCCCGGCCTCCCCGGCCGCACGATGCCGGTTGACGTGGCCTTCGACGACTCCGGACAGGTGGTTGCTCTCGGCGGCGACAACCGGTGCGCATGGCTGTCGCGCCGATGAGGGCGGGTTCCAACCTGAACCGGCTGTGTTCGGGCGACAGATGAGTGGAGTCGGCAAGTGGTCGTTGGCCTGATTGCGCCAGCTCTGTCGGTCGCGTTGGCTGTCCACCATGTCGTGGTGGCCGTCCGGCTCTGGGGGAATCCTGAGCGCGCTCGCGATACCGCGCAATCCTTCAGCCGTGGCGTCGTGGTTGTTGCGGCCAACTTCGTTTTCATCGCCGTCATGGTGATCGCGCCGGCCGTGGGACTCGCCGTGACGAAGAGCCCGGAACCGGCCGAGCCCTGGCTGGGTATCTCGGCTGCGGCAATGGGTGGGACGGTGCTCTGCTGGCTGCTGATCATCCTTGTCGGGATGTTCAACAGGCCCCGTTTCCTGGTGGTCCCTACCTCAGGGGCAAGCGACGGCTGTGACGCCGGTGGGCGCCGCGCGAAGCCGTCGATCTGGAGGACGGACGGCAGGCTGCTGAGCGCCGGCACCGTTGTCCGCCGTCAGCGGTTCGCCGACATCCGGGTCACCTCGAAAGGTCAGGAGCCGTCCGGGGACGTCAGCAGGGCCAGATGGGCGAGGTCTCCGGGTGGGGGTGTCGTGACCGACCACAGCGGTGCGGGGGAACCGTCGGCGATGGCGGCCGGGGCGTCGGTCAGGTTCATCCGCTCGCGCAGCCGGCCGTAGAAGTCCATCGGGCCCAGCCGTACGGCCCGCAGTCGGCGCGGGGAGGCGTACACCCCGATCCAGTCCCCCGGTTCGAGCACGCCCCGTAGCTGACCGTCGATGCTGACCGCGGCCGGGCCGGAGCGCTCCAAGAGGCGTAGTCCGACGGGCTCGTCCGGGGCTGTGACCACCGACCGGTCGAAGGCCATGTGCGGGGCGACCGGCGTGAAGACGAGGGCCTCTGCCCGGGGCGAGACGACCGGCCCGCCCGCGGCGAAGCTGTAGGCCGTGGAGCCCGTCGGCGTGGCGACCAGCAGCGCGTCGGCCGAGTAGGAGGCCAGGAGCCTGCCGGAGACGTAGACCCCGACCGACACCTGCCGGTCCCGGACCAGCTTCTCCAGGACGATGTCGTTGAGCGCGGTGACATCCAAGGGGATGCCCCAGTCCTTGTCGACCTCGCAGTCGGGCCGCACCTGCGGGGGCGGCAACAGCGGCCCCCGGCCGTATGCGATGAGGGACTCCATGCCCGAAGGCACTTCCAGACGGCGCGAGGCGCGCAGGGCGAGCAGCATGCGGCTGTCGATGTCGAATCGGTCCTGCCGTACCGCGTCCAGTGCCGAACGCACCGAGGAGGCCTGCACCTCCGTCAGAAAGCCGACCCGGCCCAGGTCGACTCCCAGGACCAGCGCGTCGCTCGCGGCGGCCAGTCGGGCGCCGCGCAGGAATGTGCCGTCGCCGCCCAGGGTCACCACGAGGTCGGGGTGACCCGCGGCCTCGACCTCCTCACGGGCGCTGCGCCGCCCGCCGTCGTGCCACACATCGATGTCCGTGCACCGCACGTCGTGTTCGTCGCACCACGTGCGGACAAGGTCGGCCGCTGTCACTGCCTCCGGGCGTCCGCCGTGCACGACCAGTCCCAGCCGGTTCACTGTCACATCCGCCTCCGGACGATCTCGGTCACCAAGCGGTGGCCTCGGTGCGCGGCACGACCCAGGGCCCATCCTCGCGGACGTGGTCGGAGGCCGGGTGCGGCGGCCGGTTCGCCCGGCTGCCGTACACGGTCGCGTTCGCGACGGTGGGGACGACCGGGCGGGCCGTGTCGCCGCCGAGCTCGAGGATCGTGCTCTTCTCGTCGATGGTGTGTCGAAGTGCTCTCCCGGCCGAAGCCGGGAGGTTCCTGCTTACCCTACGACAGGGGTTTGACGCGCCCGGCGCGCCTGACGACCACCCTCCCGGCAGCCGAGATGAGCGCCAGACCCATCCGGTACGGGTACGAGACGGGTTTTCGGGCTGCGTAGTGGCGGCCCTATCGTGCGGGCGGCCGCGTGCTCCTGAGCGCCCGTTGTCCGGACCTCGGCAGGAGACAGTGGCAGCCTGACAGGCGGCCCCAACTGCCGCTGTACGACGGTGCCTTGGCTCGCAGCCGGGAGAATGCTGAAGTCGACTCGTGATGTCGGTGGGTTCGGGGACCGCCGGACGCCTTTGTCGCCGCTCAGTACATGGACAGGAACCGGACGCGGTCGCGTCGGTTGTCGCCGGTGGGCTCGACGCGGGGACGGCGTGTCCGGCGACAGCTGCGAGCCACCACCGGCCTTTTGACCGATATTTACCGGCCCGAAAAGTGGAATGTCGGCCAATACCTCGGCCCGCCGCCCGCGGGCGCGGGAGATCAGCGAGCGACGCTTCATGCTCGGGTCGGTGGGCTGTGGCGCTCCGTCATGGTCGCTCGCGAGGGACAGCTTCGGATGCGCAACCGTTGCTCGGGCCGTGGGCCGCGCCCGGGCCACCGCACCGGGCGGGGTGCACAGCAGCGCGTGCCGTGCCGTGAACACCGCTCCCCCACTGCCACCCGAGGTGCGAACTGCACCGGCCTCGATATGCGGATGTGAAGTGAAACGCTCCTCGGCAGCGCGGAGCCGTCCCGGCCGCCGTGCCCGACCCGGGTACACGGGCCCAGGTTCCTGACCAGTCGTTCCTCGGCCATGTCCCCTTGGTCAGGCAGCGATTTCCGCACTGTTCGGCACTTGTCGCCGGCAATGCGCGCTGGCTAGGCTCCCGCTCACTTTCACGTTTCACGCACATTTTCGACGTATGGCACATGGAGACCGGCCCTGCGGCACGGCCTCCCGAGCGTACGGGGGGGGTGGGGAACGTCGACGGGTCACCGGTTCGCCGACCTCCGGGCCGGCCCGTCCCACCGCATGACGAGCACCCCACCACCAAGCGGCCGCGCCGCGCGAAACGGCCGGACCCGCGGACCGGTCCGCCCGCTCGGGCACACCGAGACCTCAGGATCCTGTGGTGGGTCAACGCCGTCGACGGACTCGGCAGCCAGGCCTCCGGGCTGGTACTGCCGTTGCTGCTTCTGCAACTCGGCCACAGCCCCACTACCGCCGGTTCGCTGGCCAGTGTCGCCGCGTTGAGCGGGGTCGTCCTCGGGCCACTCGTCGCGGTACCGGCGGACCAGGGACGGCGGCGGCGCCTGATGACGGGGTCGGCGGCACTCGCGGCCCTGGGCACAGGCGTGCTGGCCCTGACCTGTCTGGGCCGCCCCGCATTATGGGTCGTGGTGACGCTGGCCCTGTCGGAGCGGCTGTGCGCGGTGGCCTACGAGGCCGCGTCGCGCGGAGCTCTCGTCCACGTGACCGCCACCGACGAACTGCCCCGGGCGGCCGCCGGGTTACAGGTGGGCGACCAGATCTCACTGATCGTGGGTCCGGTGCTCGGCGGGGCCCTCTTCCAGCTCGCCCGGCCCCTGCCCTTCCTGGCCGACGCCCTTTCCTACACCGCGGCCGCGCTGGGCGTACGGTCCATCCGTACCCCCCTCGACCCGCCCGCCCGCGCGCAGGGCGCACCGGCCGGCTCCGGTGCCGGGCGGCGCAGTACGTGGACCGAGCGGCTCGGTGCCGCGAAAGCCGGCGTGGTCACGGTGGCCGGATCCCCGGTCCTGCGACTCGTCCTGGTCTGGACGTCCACAGCCGGGGGCACACTGACGCTGCTGTTCTACACCGCGCTGTTCCGGCTGGGCGCCGACGAGCACAGCGCGGCGGTCGGTACGGTGCTCGCCGCCTCCGGAGCGGCCGGACTGCTGGGCTCGCTGGCCGCGGCTCCCCTGGTACGGCGGCTCGGTGCGGCGCGGTTGCTGACCCTGGCCGCCTGGCTGTTGCCAGTGCCGTGCGGCTCACTGCTCTGGGCGGACGGTGCGGTCGGCTGGGGAGTGGCATTCGCCGGGCTGTCCGTGCTGGTGCCGCTGATCACCGTGGTCCTGTCCAGCGTTGCCGTCGCGTGCACACCGGCGGCCCTCCAGTCGCGGACCGCCGGTGTGCTCGGCTCGGTGTCCGCGCTTGCCGCGGCCGGTGCGCCGGCGCTTGCCGCGGTCCTGGTGACCTCATGGACCCTGCACACGCCCGTGCTGCTGTGCACCGTGCTGTTCGGTGCGCTGGCCGTGTACACGCAGATGAGGGCACCTGGCGTACTGCGCGCGGGTGCCGCGACCGCCACCGGAACGGGAGACGGTCATGGGTGACACCTTCAAGGTCTTCCTCGGCGCCCTGCCGGAAGTGTGCCCGCGCGACGCGCGCCGCATGGTGCTGACGGCTGACGCCGACGGCCGCTGCGAGGTGTTCACCTGGGATGCGGCCACCCGCAGCGCCCGGCAGGTCACCGACCGTCCCGAAGGCACGGCGCACCACGCCATCGACGCCGACGCGTACGTGTGGTGGTTCGACGAGGACGCCGAGGGCCGAGGGCACTGGTGGTTCCAGCCGTTCGACGGTGGCTGCCGGCTGCCCGGTCTGCCGGGGGCGCCGGCCGGGTTGCCGCGCGGTCTGGCGGTGACGGCCGACGGGACGGTCGCGGCGGCGCTCGCGCCCCGCCAAGGCGGTACGAGTCTGTTGGTGGGACGGCGGGGGCGGGCCCCGCGGGAGGTGCTCGGCATCGCCGGGCAGGGCCGACTGTGCGGCATCACGCCGGAAGGCGACCTGGTGGCTCTCGCGACGGTTTCCGACGGCGACGCGACCGTCATCGTCGTCACCCCTTCGGGCCGGGTCGTCGCCGCCCTGCCCCACCCCGGCGGCCCCGACGGCAGATTCTGGTGCCGGGGCTTCTCGCCGCGGCCAGGCCGCTCCGAACTGCTGCTGGTGCACGAGCTCGAGGACGGCTACCAGTTGGCGACGTGGACGGCGCGCCATGGTCTGATCACACACTCCTGGTGCCGTTTCGACACGGAGATCACCGCACGCTGGTATCCCGACACCGACGAGGTACTGGTGCGCCAGGAGCGCCACGGCCGGTCGCTGCTGCACCGGGTGTCCCTGCGCGACCGTACCCGCCGCGTCGTCCCCACTCCCGCCGGCAGCCTCCTCGACGCGGCCCCGCGTGCGGGCGGGGGGCTGCACTACCTGTGGACCGACACCGCCCACCCGCCCGTCCTGCGCTCGACCGACGAAATCGCCCTGCCAACACCCGGCCTCCTGCCACGCGTACCCGGGTGTCACACGGAGCTGTGGACCCCGACGCCCCACGGCCCGGTCCACACCCTGCTCAGCCTGCCGCGCCCGGACGACAGCCGGCTCGGCGACGCAGGTGCCGCTACCCGTGCCGTCCTGCCACCGACCGTGTTCCTGGTGCACGGCGGACCCGCCGACCACGACCGGGACGCCTACGACGCCACGGTGCACTCGCTGGTGGCCTCCGGCTATGCCGTGGCGCGGGTCAACTACCGCGGGTCGACCGGCTACGGTCCCCGCTGGCGGCGGGCCTTCGGGACAGATGTCGGCCACCCCCAGGTGGACGACCTGGTCGCCGTACGGGCCGATCTCGTCCGGCGCGGTCTCGTCGACGCCAGGACCACCGCCCTGTGGGGGGTGTCCTGGGGGGCGTATCTGGTTCTCCTCGCCCTCGGGACCCGCCCTCGGGTGTGGCAGGCCGGTGTCGCAGTGAAACCCGTCGCCGACTGGGTGACCGCCCACCGGATGACCACCCCTGCGCTGCGGGCCCTGGACATCCGCTGGTTCGGCGGTACTCCGGAGCAGGTGCCGGAACGCTACGCCCACAGCTCCCCCCTCACCTTCGCGGCGGAGGTGAGGGCGCCACTGCTCCTGGTCGGCGCGGACAAGGACGTCAAGTGCCCGCCCGAGCAGATTCGCAGCTACCTCGGCGCACTGACCGCCGCGGGCGTGGCCCACGAGCAGATGTGGCTCGACACCGGACACGACGGCTACGACGGCGCGGCACACGTCGCCGTCCTGCGGCGCTCCCTGGCCTTCCTGCGTACGCACCTGCCCGCACCGGCGCCAACCGCCCCCTCACGTCCCCCGGCACAGCCGGGAGGACCCCGGTCCCGCTGATGGCCACAGCGGAACCGGGTCGTGCACAGCACCACCCGCCCGAAGAACACGCCATGAACCCGAGAAGGAGGACGACCATGCAGAAGGACATCATCCACAACGACCCGCTCGCCGGCGACGAGGAGAACCGGAAGCCGGGCATCGGCATCACCATCACCATCCCGTTCCGCAACGCCGCCGAGAGCGACGACGAGGAGTGACCCACGGCCCGGCCGGCCCGGCCCGACAAGGGCCGGCCGGGCTCCCTCCGGCGCCTCCCGTCCCGCCAGCCGCTCGTGCGCAAGGAGCCCACCGTGCGCGTTCTTCTCGTCAACATGCCCTGGTCCCCGATCGACCTGCCCTCACTGGCGCTCGGCATCCTGAAACGAAGCGTCGACGAACACGTCCAGGACGCGACGTGCGAGGTGCTGCACGCCAACCTGGAGTTCACCGACTGGATCACCAGCCGCACCGAGTTCACGGCCGAGGACTACGACTACTACGCCCTGTCCTCCTACTTCCTCGGCTGCGGTGACTGGGTGTTCTCCTCGGCGCTCTACGACGACCCGGAGTGGAGGGAGTCGGAGTTCGTCGACGTGATGACGCCGAAACTGCGCAGGTCGCGGATGCGGATGACCCGGGAACTGCACCGCCTGGTACCCGAGTTCGTCAACGAGGTGGCCCAGCGCGTCGTGGATCTGGAGCCCGACGTGGTCGGGTTCACCTCCACCTTCCAGCAGAACACCGCCGCGCTGGCGGCGGCCCGCCGGATCAAACGCCTCGACCCTCGCATCGTGACCGTCATGGGCGGGGCCAACTGCGATGCCGAGCAGGGCGCCGCCGTCCACCGGAACTTCCCCTTCATGGACTTCGTGGTCCGCGGCGAGGGCGAGGACGCCTTTCCCCGGCTGCTGACCGCGCTGCGAAACGGCGACCCCGCGGCTACGGCCTCGATCCCGGGACTGTGCCACCGCACGCCCGAGTCGGCGCACATCGCCAATCCCATGCCGACCGGCCCGTTGCCGCCCTCGGCGATCCTGCCTCCCGACTACAGCGGCTACTTCGAACGTCTCGCCGCGTCCGTGGCACGCAGTTGGGTGGAGCCGAAGCTGGTCGTCGAGGGAGCACGCGGCTGCTGGTGGGGAGAGAAGCACCACTGCACCTTCTGCGGCCTGAACGGCTCCTTCATGGAGTTCCGCAGCAAGAGCCCCGACACCTTCTACCAGGAGATCATGGACCTGGCGGAGCGCCACCACGTGCTCGACATGTATGTGGTCGACAACATCCTGGACATGCGCTACCTGTCCACCGTCCTGCCCCGCATCATCGACAGCGGCTACGACCTGCGCATGCACATCGAGATCAAGGCCAACATGCGGCGCCCCCAGTTGCAGGTACTGGCGGACGCCGGGCTCATCTACGTCCAGCCGGGCATCGAAAGCCTCAACAGCCGCGTCCTCGACCTCATGGACAAGGGAGTCAGCGGCTGCCAGAACGTACGCATGCTCCGCGACGCGGCGGAGACCGGACTGTCGGTGTCATGGAACTACCTGCACGGCTTCCCCGGAGAGACCGCGGACGACTATGAACCCGTCATCCGCCAACTCCCCGCCCTGGAACACCTCAACCCACCGGTCGACCTGTCCGCCCGCATCGCCATCGAGCGTTTCAGCCCGTACTTCAAACGCCCCGAACTGGGCTTCACCGGACTGCGGCCCGAGGAGCACTACCTGTTCACGTACGACCTGCCCGAGGCGGAACTGCACGACCTGGCCTACGTCTTCCAGGCCCCGGAGCGCGGCATCACCGAGCCGACGGTCACCCTCCTCAACGACGGCATCGCGGCGTGGAAGAAGCACCACGCCGACGCCCGACTCACCCACACCGACCTGGGTGAGCGCATCGTGCTGGTCAGCAGGCGGCCGTCCTTCGCCTGGCGGACCATGCAGCTCACCGATCCGTTGGAAACCGCGCTCTTCCGCCTCCTGGACCAACCGCACACCGTCGTGGCGCTGCACCGCAAACTGACGTCGGCCGCCGACTCCCGCGGCGGCGCGCCGTGCACACCGCACGATCTCGAGGCCCTTCTCAAGGAGTGGGTCGCGCACGGCCTCGTGTTCACCGACGCGGGCCAGTACGTGCACATCGCCCCCGCCGCCGTGAACCAGGACCTGCTGCGTCTGGACTACATGCGCCACGCCCACGCCCGGAGCCGGACCACGACCGGGGCCGAGGCCGATGCCACGCCCGCGCCCGTCTCGTCGTGAGCGCCGGTCACCTCACCTTCCGGCCTCCCGGCTCCCCGACCTGGACGAAGGACCGCACATGACAGCCAGCGCACCGAACCTCACGATACGAGCCTGGCGTGACCTCGACGCCCAAGCCCGTGGCCTGCCGGGCATGTCGCTGGGATCCCTCCCGGTGACTCCGCAGCCTCAGCAGGCCGACCGCCTGTGGGACCTGGGCGTGCGGCACGCCGAGCTGGACACCACCGTCGACCTTTCCACCGACGATCCCGCGACCCATCGCAGCCTCGTGGACCGGCTGTGCCTGGTCCGCGATCTCACCGCACGGGCCGTCTCCGTCGACTGGGACCTTCGGCTGTCACCGCAGGAGGCCGCCCACCAGTGGAAGGTGCTGTCCCACCTGCAACCACCCCGCACCCTCACCGGCCTCGAGGGTGCCGACGAGGCGCTGCACGCATGGCGGACCCGGCACTACCTGTGCAAGCTGGTCTGGCGCCAGGGCCCGGGCTTCATCCAGATCCGCGACCGCCGCTGGGGGGACCTGCGCCGCTTCACCGCCGACGAACCCCGGTACCGAGAGGCCATCACCCATCTCGACCAGGGAACGCATCACGCCGGCGTACCCTCCGACGTACTGGACGAGTTCACGGCCGAGCATTTGGTCCTGCGCGTCGGTGAGCTCGCGTGGTGGCTGCCCTACCGGGTCTCCCGCTGGCTCCAGGAGGCCATGGCCGTGTGAGCCGCGAAGGACGACCCCTCCTTGACACCAACTCGCTCAAGACCGGGGGCCCATGGGCCGGGCAAGGTCCTGTCTCTCCTCCTGCATGTGATCATCCCCCGTCCTCCAGTGCGCCGTTCCTCCCACGCACCGTCATCGGTGACCACTTCCCTCCGCGCATCGGTCACCGCCCGGCGGACGGCTGACGGCGGTCCTACATTCGGCGCCGGATCCGCTCGGCACGGAATTTCGCACCCCGGCGGGCGGTTCCTCAGCGGGTTCAGCCGGCAGTACGCCTGCCAGGGAGCGTCCTGCCTGGTCACCGTAGGGCTGCGGCCTCATAACAGGTTGCTTCCCGCAGGACAAAAGCTTGGATCCAACCACCTGGCCTGATCTGATGGAGACAAGCAAACAACATCCCTGGGGGGACGAGAAATATGCACTGGTACCTAGACGTGCTGAAGAAGTACGCGGTGTTCGGCGGGCGCGCCCGTCGGCAGGAATACTGGATGTTCACCCTGTTCAGCGTCATCATCAGCATCGTGTTGGCGATCATCGACGCCGTAATCGGTTCGAGCATCCTCGGCATCGTCTACTCCCTCGCCGTTCTGCTGCCCTCTCTGGGGGTCGCGGTCCGGCGTCTGCACGACACCAGCAGGTCCGGCTGGTGGATCCTCATCGCCCTCATCCCGCTGGTCGGCGCGATCGTCCTGCTCGTTTTCCTCGCCAGCGAGGGCAAGCAGGAGCCCAACCAGTACGGCCCCAACCCCAAGCTGGCCCCGGCCTACTGAGGCCCGCAGCGCCGAAGGCCCGCCGGAGCGTTCCGGCGGGCCTTCGCCGTGCCCGCTGCCGGGCAGTCCGTCGCGAGCAGCGGCTCTACTGGTGCGGGAGAGGTGGTCGGGATCGCCGAATGCGGTGTTGCCCATCGGGCCGTCGGCACCTTCACCGACCTCGTCGGCACTCGTCTCTGTCCGGCACTCGTCTCTGTCCGGCACTCGTCTCTGTCCGGCACTCGGGGAGCCGGTTCACCAGCCGCGTGGACCACACACCCGTTCAAGCCGACAGGAGTCCACCAGGGCTCGATCCACACCGTCGCGCGCAGGTCATGCCGCAAACTGCGCCCGACAGTTCGGCACACCCTCACGTGGGCAGGGAAGCAGATCCTGCTCACCGTTTTCCGTACGACCCTTCAGGAGCAGCGCGATGAACCGACCCACCCTCCTGGCGCTCGTGCTGGCGTTGAGCGGACTGCTGGGCGGATGTGGCTCCGCTCCGGACACGCACTCTTCTCCGGCCGGGCAAGAGCCTTTCTGGCGGGCGGAGTTCGACGGCGTGGCGGCCACCCGCCCGTCGGAGAAGTCCTGGAACACCGAAACCGGGAACCGGGACGCCGAGGGGTGGGGCAACAATGAACTGCAGTACTACACGGACGATCCGGCCAACTCCAGCCTCGACGGCGCGGGTCATCTCCTGATCTCGGCGCGGCCGGCTCCCGCCGGGGCCGAGCTGCCGTGCCACACGCAGGAGTTCTGCGCCTGGACGTCGGCCCGTCTGACCACCGAGGCAAAGGTCGCGCTCACCCACGGACGCGCGGAGATCCGCGCGAAGGTACCCACCGGCACGGGACTGCTGCCGGCGATCTGGATGCTGGGCGACAACGGAGCCGAATGGCCCGAACAAGGGGAGATCGACATCTGCGAGGTGGTCGGCGCAGAACCGCGCACGGTGTACGGCACCGCGCACGGGCCCACGTACTTCAACGAGAACGGGATCGGCGGCTCCCTCGCCCTCCCGGCCGACGCGTCGAAGGCCTTCCACACGTACGCCGTCGACAAGCAGCCGAGACGCATCACCTGGTCCGTCGACGGAAAGCCGTACTTCACCTTGACGCCGTCAAAGCTGCCCGCACCACGCGACTGGGTCTTCGAGCAGGACATGCACCTGCTGCTCAACGTCGCCGTCGGAGGCGACTGGCCCGGCCCTCCCGACGCCTCGACGCCCTCCCCCGCCACGATGACGGTCGACTACGTGCGCTTCTACGGCGAGGGCCGCGCATGACGGTCCGCGACGCCACCACGTCGGCCCGCCACCCCTCGGGTGACACGCGAGACTGCCTCCTGCTCGGCCTCGGCTCCCGCGTCGGCGAGAGATCCACCTTGCCTGGTGCCTGGACGCTCCTCATGGGCGGCCCCAGGTGAACCCCTTCGCCGACTTCGGGTGCTTTCCTGCACTGGATCGCCATCGAGTGGCCGCCTTCCGCCAACCAAGCTCCCCTGCCTGGTCGGCCGCGAGCGCCCACTCACCGGTCCGTCAGCGGTTGACGGATCGCATCCCTGCCTCGTCATACCGCTCGCCCGCCGCCTCGGGCAGCTCCGCGTCGATGCGGGCCAAGTCGTCCTTGGTCAGGGCGATGTCGACCGCGGCGGCGTTCTGTTCCAGGTAGGTGCGGCGCTTGGTGCCCGGGATCGGCACGAGGTCCTCGCCCTGGGCCAGCACCCAGGCGATGGCCAGCTGGGCCGGGGCCACGTCCTTCTCGGCGGCGATCTCCTTCACCTTTGCCGCCAGCCGCCGGTTCGCCTCCAGGTTGGCGTCCTGGAAGCGCGGGTTCTCGCGGCGCCAGTCGTTCACGTCCAGCTCGTCCGGCGAGGTGAACCGGCCGGCAAGGAAGCCGCGGCCGAGCGGCGAGTACGGCACGAAGCCGATGCCCAGCTCACGGCAGGCGGGCAGCACCTCTGCCTCCACGTCCCGTGACCACAGCGAGTACTCGCTCTGCACCGCGGTGATCGGGTGCACGGCGTGGGCGCGCCGAATGGTCTCCGCGCCGGCTTCGCTCAGGCCGATGCAGCGCACCTTGCCCTCGGCGACCAGCTCGCCCAGCGCGCCGACCGTCTCCTCGATGGGGACGTCCGGGTCGACCCGGTGCTGGTAGTACAGGTCGATGTGGTCGGTGCCCAGACGCTCCAGGGAGCCGTGGACCGAGCTCCGGACATGCTCGGCCGAGCCGTCCTGCGGGCCGACCGTGCTGATCTCGCCGGGTACGGCGTTGTCCATCCGGTAGTTGAACTTCGTCGCGATCACGTACTCCTCGCGATGCCCCCGGATCGCCTCGCCGACGAGCGACTCGTTGGTGAGCGGCCCGTACATCTGCGCGGTGTCGAGGAAGTTCACCCCGAGGTCGAGGGCACGCCGGATCGTCGCGATCCCCTCCTCCTGATCGGTGGATCCGTAGAAGGCGGACATTCCCATGCACCCCAGACCGATGGCCGACACCTGGAGGTCCCGCACATTGCGCTTCTGCATGCCCTATCCCAGCCTTTCCCTGCACACTCGTTCATCGTTCGGACCGCACGAAGCCCCTCGTCCATCCAGCGACGAGTTCCCGCGTCCGGCATCCCGTGAGAGGCGCCGGACGACAAAGGCTTCGTGCACCTCGGTGTCTGCGACGCTACGACCTGGAGCGCACTCCAGCGCAAGCCGACCCTTCGGGCGAGCCGGCACTGCGCATGTCGTTCTGCGTGACCACCGGCTGGTGCGCAGCTCCGGCGCGGGCCGCTGTGGCAGCTCGCCGAAAGTCCGGACGCGCTCCCCGCGGATCACACCGACCGGCCCTTATCGCTCACACCGTCGATCCTCTATCGCAAATACGACATATAAGTCTAAGATGCTCGGAACCTCTGCCGGAGCCTCGGCACAGTCATGCGCCGTAGCCATCGCTCGCCCTGCCTTCAGGCGGCCTTGAGAGGTGCACCATGACCAGCTCATGTTGCGGACACCCGGCAACTTCCGACTGGCGCGATCAAGCTGCCTGCGTCGGAGAAGACCCCGAGATCTTCTTCCCTCTCTCGGACATCGCAGCTCCTGGCACAGAGGCCTCGCTGGCCCGAGCGGTGTGCCGCCGCTGCGCCGTACTCGTCGACTGCCGCGACTGGGCGATCGAGCACGGCGAGGACGACGGGATCTGGGGCGACACAACGGCTGCTCAGCGCCGGACCATACGGCGGGCGAGGCGGGCGACGACAGAGCCGGTGCGTCCGATCAGGCGCCACAGCAACGACGTGGGGTAGGTCGGCGAGCCCTTGGTCACTCCATGTGTCTACGCCACTCGCCGACGCCCGCCTCCCCGTCCGCCGCCGAACGCCCCGTCGCCGCGTCAGCGGGTGCCCGAAGCATCCTGACCTCCGGCGTCACCCACCGCGGTGAAGTGCCCTGCCTCGTCGGCGGAGACCTCCGGCCGGCCCGGCGGAATCGTGAACCGGCCGGCCGCTCGCGCGGCCGGCCCGGGGCACCGCCGTTCCGGTCAGGCGTAGGTCTCGAACTCGGCCACCTTCGGTGTGGCGCTCGAGCCCGTGATCTCGAAGGTGACCTTTTTCAGCGAGGTGGACGCGAATGAGACGGCGCCCGCTCCGCTGCCCGAGGTCAGCACCGCCCCGGTGTCGCCGTTGAGCACCCGCCAGGAGCCGATGTTGCCGGTGGCGCCGGAGGCCTCCCGGAGGTTGATCTTGGAGATGGTGGTCGCCGAGCCCCACTTGATCGAGATGGAGCCGGTCGAGCCGGTCGGCGACCAGTAGGTGCCCACGTCGGCGTCGCGGACGTTGCCGTAACTGGTGCCGGCCGCCTTGCTGGAACCGTCGGAGTCGGCGCCGACGCTCAGGTTGGTCCCGGCGGGCGGGGTCGGCGTCGCGGTGGCCGTCGGCGTGGTGGTCGTCGTCGGCGAGGGAGCCGAAGTGGCGGTCGCGGTGGGTGTCGTCGCCGTGCAGTTGCCGTCCGACACCTTCAGGCCGTTGTTGGCCCCGGCCGTCGCGGTCACGATCGACGGCACGCAGGAGGCGGCGTCGAGACTGTAGGAGTAGGGGATGCTGACCGTCGTGTTCGACGTCGGGTTGGGCCCCGCGGGGTTGTTCTCCTCGCCCGGCTGCGACCAGGTCACGTTGTCGAAGATGTTTCCGCTGACCTGCCAGTATCCCGGCATGTCGGTGTAGAAGGTGCCGAGGACGTCCTTGGAGTCCTTGAAGTAGTTGTTGTCGACCTTGGCCTTTCCGCCGGCCCTGGGGTTGATGCCCGATTCGTTCAGGCTGACGTAGTAGTTGTTGTAGACGTGGGCGGTGGCGCCCCGCAGCAAGGGCGTACGGGAGTCGATGTTCTCGTACCGGTTGTGGTGGAAGGTGACCGGCCCGTTGGCGAGGTCGCTGTCGCTGGAGCCGACGAGACCGCCGCGGCCGGAATTGCGCAGGGTGCTGTAGGACAGGGTCACGTACCGGGTGTTGTCCTTCATGTCGAACAGGGCGTCGAAGCCCTCCGACTCGCCGCCCGAGGCGATCAGCGTGGCGTGATCGACCCAGACGTTGTGTACGTCGGCCTCCATGCCGATGGCGTCACCGCCGTTGGATGTGGGTGAACCCGACTTCTTCACGTTCTGGACGGTCACGTTCTGGACGATGATGTTGCTGGACTGGCGGATGTGGATGCCGATCTGGTCGAACACGGCTCCGCCGCCGACGCCGACGAGGGTGACGTTGCTGATGCCTTTCAGCTCGATCACACCGGCGGCGGTGTTGCAGCCGGCGCCCGACACCTTCGCGGTGTTGCCGACGGTGATGGTCCCCTCGACCTGGATGATGATCGGGGTGCTGGTGCCGGCCCGGCTGCACAGGGCCTGGTGGATCTGGGTGCCTGTGGTGGCCTTGACCGTCGTCCCGCCGGCGCCGCCGGTGGTGCCGCCATTCTGAGTGGCGAACCCGGTCGCGCCGGTGCCGGCCGCCGACGCGGTGGGCATGGACAGGACCACACCTGCCGTCGCCGCCAGGGCCAGCGTGCCGAGTGCCGCTGAGAGTCGCAGAGCGACTGGCTTTCTCATCCTCGCCTCGTCTTTCGTCATCGCGTAACGGGGTGCCGCGCACGTCCGTGCCCGGATCGAGGGGCCGTCACGGTCGCGCACCCATGCCATGTCCATGCCATGCACGAGTCGTAGCAGGCCCCTGCCGGCCCGGTGCGGATGCCGTTCTCGCGAGCCGGAAGGGGCGGTGGTGTTGATGCAGTGCGGGCGGCAGCTGGTACTGCCGGCGGTGCGACCCCCATGCGGGCGACGCGGCCGAGTGCCAGGCCGGGGCACACGCATGCCAAGGCGGCTCAGGTGGTGACGCTGCCGAGAGCGGGACGCCCCGGGGGAACGGGGCCGCAGCGGTCCGGGCCGACCCCTGCCACTGATGCCCGCCACCGTGGCCACGGCGACGAGCGCGATGCGTCCGCGCCCCGGAGCGCATGCCGGAGTCCTGGCGCGTCGGCACCTCAATGCGGTCAGCCCGGGTCGGCCCCGCGCCGGATCGGTTGCGGCGAGCGGGCCGCCCGCGGCTGATACCGCGGACCGCTTCCCCGGCTGGGTCAACGAAGCAACCGGGAAAGCGCTTTCTCCACGCGAGAATAGGGCGAGCGCCGGGGGCTGACAAGTATGTGAACACTGATCGACTGGTGGACCTTGTCCCCTGCTCGTCCGAGGCCCGGCTTGCTATGCAGAGCCATGAACCTTTACGTGCAGCCCCGCACGCCACCGACTGAGTTCACGTACATGAACACGGACCACCTCCGGTTACCGCCTCGGTCCCGCGACGGCGTAGGCCGCGGTGCCGACGACCGTGAGGACCAGGGCCGTCCAGGTGCCCACTGCCGTGCCGGGTGGCAGCAGCATCCAGGTCGCCACCTGCATCGGCGCGCTCGTCAGGGGCGGGGCGAAGAACGAGAACGAGAGCCAGGCGAACGGCAGCGTCCATGCGTACTGACCGCCCGCGAGAGCAGCGCCCAGAGCGGCCAGTCCCATCAGGCCCGCGCTGTCCCGGACGACGAACGCGGTGGTGGCCAGGTCCTCGCCCATCGTCTGCGCTGTCAGCGACACCGCGGCGACGACCGCGCCGGCGAGCAGCACGTGCGCCGCTCTGCGAGGCACCCAGCGGATCGCGGCCGTCCGGTCCAGCGCGAGGTCCTGCCCGCCGAGCCCGATCGAGGCTGCCATCGCCCCCGCGGCGAGGACGAGCACGGCAGGCCGCGGATCACCGGACCCCTCGCCCCCGTCCCGGGCGAGTGCCCACAACGCGACCGCGCCGATCACCACCGCGACGATCGAGGCGGGCACGTGTCGCGAGCGCGCGTACAGCGTCAGCCATCTCACCGGGACGCACCGCCTTTCAGGGCGTCGTACACGTCGCCCTCGCAGGAGAGCGCGGCGGCGCGCATCGCGTTGATCCGCGAGAGCTGTTCGGCCCGCGGCAGCGCCTTGAGTTTCGTCCACATCGGGCGAGCCTCGGCGTCGGCCTCGCTGCCCAGATGTGCCGACTGTGTGCCGGGCAGCGAGGTGAGGTCCCCGAGGACCCAGCTCGCCGCGACGGTCTGCGCGACGCCGTCTCCCGCGCCGCTCCAGCCGACGGGGACGCACCCTGGCACCATGCCTTTGGCGATCAGAGCCGACGTCAGCTCACGGCCCTTCGCGGCGGCGATGATGTCGTCGTCGAAGTCGAAGACCACGGTCGTGCGGGACCACTGCGGTGTGGAGCCTTCCGGCAGCACGGCGGTGTTCTCCCGGACCGAGACCGGCGCCTGTCCACCCAGGGCGCCGTGCAGCAGGCGCAGCGCCTCCTTACCGGGACCCGCCAGGTCGGCGAGCCGCGCCTGGTGTGTTCTGGCCACGCACACCGGGCCGTCGCACACCAGCTCCGCGGCGGCCTCGTCGACGACGTACATCCGGCGCGGGTCGGAGGGGAGAACGAGCAGGGCGATCACCGCGCCCGCCAGGACGGGAGTGAGGGCGGTCAGCCGGGCGCGCGGGGTCGCGGCGACCAGCAGCGCGAAGCCGGTCGCGGCCATGCCGAGCAGCCAGATCGTCTGACCGACGTGCACGGAGGCGGAGAGCGTGACGAGCACATCGCGCACCTCCTGCACCGTCGGTGACAGCAGCGAGACCCGGTTGGGCTCCGTGCCGGGCATCCCCGGCGCCGTCTCCGTCTTTGTCCGGCCCAACGACATGTGCATGAGAACCGTGAACACGAAGGCGCTCATGGCCAGCGCGGGCGGGGTCAGCGCAGACGGCAGGGCCCGCCCGGCCCCCATGCCCAGCACGGCCCCCGCGACGAGGAAGAGTGCCCCCACCAGCGAGATCGGCAGCCACCTCAGATGCGTGTACCCGGTGTGGGCGAACACCTGGACCGCGCCGACGAGGACGAGAAGCGCGAAGGCCGAGGCCAGCGTGATCGCCGTCGTGCCCGCCAGCGTGGCCGCGCGGTGCCAGGCGGGCCGCGGCGTGCTCGTCAGCAGCTCGGACGTCTTCGAGCGGTGGTCGCGCAGGCCCTGCAGCGCCCCGAGTCCCACGGCGAGCGGCCACAGGTAGAACAGCAGGGAGCGGGTCCACATCGCCATGGACGTCCACTGGGCCGTCCAAGCCGTGGTGCCCCTCCACCACGCGGCGTCCAACAGGTACAGGAACGCCAGCGCCGTCGTCAGGACCAGGGCGCCGGCCCACGGTGCCACGGAGCACTTCAGTTCGATGCGCATGACGCGACTGCTCACCAGGCGCCCCTTCCCTGACCGGGGCCCTGGAGCAGCGCCGAGTAGCCGCGCTCCAGCGGGCTGTCGCCCACATGCTCCGGGCCGCCCGCCGCCGCCAGGTCGTCCGGGGTGCCCTGGAAGACCAGTCGCCCCTCGGCGAAGAGCACCACGTCGGTGCAGGCGGCCGCGACGTCCTCCACCAGGTGGGTCGAGACGAGCACGCAGGTGTCCGTGCCCAGCTCCTGCAGCAGCTGTCGGAATCGCAGCCGCTGCGCCGGGTCCAGACCGACCGTCGGCTCGTCCAGCAGCAGGATCGTCGGGTCGTTGACGATGGCCTGGGCGATGCCGACCCTGCGCACCATTCCGCCGGACAGAGCCTTCATCCTGTCGTCCGCGCGGTCCGCCAGACCCACCCGTTCCACGGCGCGCTGCACCGCCCCGGGGATCTCGGCCTTCGGCACCTCCTTCAGCCACGCCATGTACTCGACGAACTCGCGCACGGTGAAGCGCTTGTAGTAGCCGAACTCCTGCGGCAGGTAGCCGATCCGGCGACGCAGCGCACGGTGCTCACCCCTGCCCCCCGTGGACTCGCCGAGCATCTCCAGGGTGCCCGCGGTGGGGCGCAGTACGGTGGCCAGTGTCCGGATGAGGGTGGTCTTGCCCGCCCCGTTGGGGCCGAGGAGACCGTGTACGCCGATGCCCAGCGACAGGTCGAGCCCGTCGACAGCCATGCGTTTCGTGCCGACCCTGACCTTCAGCCCGGTCGCCTGGATCTCCCAGGCGTAGGCCGTCGGTGCGATGTCGGCCGCGCTCACCGCGGACGTCATGTGGTGTTCCTTTCCGATGGTCATCGATGCGCTCCCAGCACGGAGTACGCACCTCTGCGGGCGATCACGACGCCGACGCCGAGTGCGAGGATCAGCCCCCACGCGGGCAGACCGCCCGACTGCAGGGCGAAGGCCGTACGGCTGGTGGCCAGGGTCGGCGCCACGACGACGGCGGCCCACACGGCGGCCAGGACCACGGCGGCGCGGGTCACTCCGACGACACCGCCGAGCGCCAGCGTCGCCGCTGTGAAAGCCAGACAGGGCAGCAGCCACTGAGCCACCATCACCCCCGTCACCCATCCGCCCACCAGCAGCGCGGGAAGGACCACGCCGAGCACGGACGCGGTACGCCGCAGCACGAGATACAGCCCGGCCCTGGGCACCGAGGCCGTCAGTTCGTACGCCGGGTCAAGACCGCGCGCCCAGGACGCCGCGACGCCGAGCACGGGCAGGACCGGCGCGAACAGCAGCACCAGCGACACTTCGCCGGAACCGATGTCGACCCGGTCGAGCAGCAGGGCCAGCAGCGTCACGCCCACGACCATGGCCAGCCACGGCACCATCGTGGGCGTCATCCACCTCGCCACCCGCGCCGACCAGCGCCGGCCGCGCGGCATCGTGACGGTGACCGCCAACCGGGGTTCGAGGGCTGACCAGACGGTGTCGACCAGCGAGGCCACGGCGGGCACCCCCGCGGCCACAGCGGCGGACAGCCGGTCACGGCACACCCGGCACGCCTCCAGATGGGCCTCCACGGCCCACACCTCGTCGGCGGCGAGTTCCGTGCCGCCGCGCGCGTAACCCTCGATGATCCGCATCGACGCGTGTTCCACACTCACGCCAGCGCCCTCCGCATCGCGATACGGGCCCGGCGGGCACGGGTCTTGACCGTGCCCTCGGGCAGCCCGAGCAGGACCGCGGTCTCCCGGACGGAAAGCCCGTCGAGCACCATGGCCTGCAGTACCTGTCTCAACTCCGGCGCGAGGCGACGCAGCGCGTCCCCGACATCACCGCCGACGGTCGCCGCGAGCGCCTCCTCCTCGGCGGCGGGCGCCGCGTCGGGAACAGCGACGGCCGGCGGCGGCTCGGCGTGGTGGGCCCTGCGCCGGAACGCGTCGACCAGGCGGCGCGCCGCGATCGTCCACAGCCAACCAGTGGCCGTCCCTCCGACCGCGGCTCCGGCGAACGCACCCGCCGCGCGCCACACCGCCAAGTAGGTCTCCTGCATGACCTCCGCGACGAGCTGCTCGTCCCCACACCGGCGGCGCAGCCGCACCGCCATCCACGGCGAAGTACGCCGGTACAACTCCTCGAACGCGGCACGGTCGCCTTTTGCCACCAGCCCGACGAGACGCTCCTCGTCCAACTCGTGCAGCGCTGCTCTGACTGACCTCACACCCGCTAGACGCCCGAGCCGGTCCGCAGGTTTTCCCCCCGACGTGATCCCCGCCACATGCGGGAGAACCGTGGGTTCCACGCAACTGATTTCGCCGTCACGCCGAAGTGGCTTCGCCGGTCTGGACGGTGCCGGTCTCATGGGACAGGGCGGCGTGCCTTCACCGCATCGCGCTCAAGGCGTGCGAGATCTCGCAACCATGGGGCCGTCACCGTTGACTCATCGAGCGGACCACGTCCGGGCTCGCCGGCCGCCCGCCACCTCACCGATGTGTGACCGCGTGGATCCGCGCGCTCCGGATGCACCTGCTCGCCGTGCATGACCCGGGGTGTAACCGGCAGCGGCGCCCTGCCGTCGTAGTGCCCGGTAGCCGTCCGGCCGCTCTTCCCGTGGGTGCGGTCGCCGTTCCAGGACGCGGCGGCCTGTCGCTGGCGCGGTCGCCTTCCTCGCCCATTCGCGCCCGCATCGCGGCCGGGCCCGCGTTCTCGGAACGACGGTCGCCCCGGGCGGGTGGCCGTCGCGGGCGCCGGCGGGTCACCGGGATGGACTACGGCCCGGCCGTGCCTGCTCCTGGGCTGATCGTCGTCGATGGCCCAGGGAGGCGGGCCGGTGCCGGGGTGGGCTGTCGCCCCGGCACCGGCGCGTCACTCCTCGTCGCGCAGCCGCGCCGCCAGGGAGAGCAGCTGCTCGCGCTCCTCGGTGTGGCCCAGGGCGGTCAGGCGGGAGACCGCCGCGTCGAGGCGGGCCAGGGCGGGGGCGGGGCGTTCCAGGTAGAGGCCCTCCACGGCGCCCGCGAGGCGGACGCACTCGGCCCACTCGCCGGCGCGGTCGTCGTGCTCCCCCGGCTGGCCGAGCAATGCGAGGGCCTTCTCGAGGGCGGCCAGGGCCGCCTCGTACTCCCCGGCGTGGGCGTTGACCCGTCCGTGTTCGTACGCCAGAGCGGTGTCCAGAGAGCGGCCGTGGGCCTCGTGTCCGGCGGCGCGGGCCTCGTCGGCGATCCGGCCGGCGTCCGCGAGGAGGGCGAGCGCGTCGGCCAGGCCGTCGGAGCCGTGCTGCTGAGCCTGGAGGCGGGCGAGTTCGCGCAGGCAGTTGCTGACCTGGTCGTAGCTCGGGGCCTCGGCGTGGGCTGCGAGTGCCCGGTCGGCGGCCTCGCGGGCCCGGCCGAACTCGCCGGACTCCCCCAGGAGGACGGCCGTCTCCGCAGCGATCATGGCGTGGCTTCCCGGGTCGTCGTCCCAGTCGGCCGACTCGGCCGCGAGGGCGACGAACTCCGCCGTGGCGGACTTGAGGTCCTCCCCCACGTGCAGGGCGCGGGCGCGGGTCAGCCGCAGTTGGGCGACGAGCCGGTCGCCCAACTCTCCGGCGCCGACGTCCGGTTCCGCGAGCAGCGAGTCGAGCAGAGCGATGCAGTCCTCGACGCGGCCCAGATCGAGGCTGAGCCGAGCCACGTCGCTGTACGTGCGGAACGCGTCCGTCCGGCTACCGCGGCGAAGCTCCAGCTCCGCGCAGCGCGTCAGGTGCCGCAGGGCCTCGTCGGGGCGGCCCAGGTGCAGACAGGCCTGGGCCAGATCGCTGTGCAGGCGGGAGGTGCCCACCGCGTCGGCCGGCCAGTCGGCGGCCAGTCGCAGGCCTTCGGTCAGGTCCGCGTGCGCGGCCTGCGCGTCCTGGAGGGCGAGCTGGAGCCGGCCGCGCAGGCCGAGCGTGCGGGGCAGGTGCCAGGCGGGGCCGTGCGTCTTCAGCCGGTCGAGGACGGTGTCGATCTCGGTGACCGCGGCGGGCAGATCGCCGGAGATCGCGTATGTGCTGGCCCGCAGCAGCAGGGCACCGGAGATCTGCCCGGCGAGGTCGTGCCGGGTGGCGAACGCGTACAGCACCTCCACCTCGGCGAGAACCGGCGCGACGTGCGCCTCGCTCCCCGACGCCTGCAGGCGCAGACCGAGCGCGGTCGCCCGCAGCCTCAGCAGACGCCCCTCCAGGAACGGCGCGAGGCCGGGCGTCTCCTCGTGCAGGCGGACCGTGGACGCGTGGGCGGCGGTCAGCGCGGCGGCCTTGGCCTCGGCTCGGTCGGCGCCCTGCGCCGGGGTCTCGGCGGCGGCGAGCAGGGCGCAGGCGCGGGCGACCGCCGCGTGCCCCGGCAGTCCGGCGTCGTCGTACAGGGCCGCGGCCTCCTCGTGGAGGGCGGCGGCGTCGGCGAACTCGTCCTTCTCGCCCGCCCGACTCGCCTCGTCGGCGAGCAGGTCCGCGCGCAGTCGTACGAGCGGGCCCACGGCCGGGTCGTCGGGGTGGGTGTAGTCGCGGGCGGCGACGAGGGTGCGCAGCCGCGCCCAGCAGGCGTGTTCGTCCGGGTGCCCCTGCTCGTCCAAGTCCCGCGCCCGGAGAATGAGTTCAGGCAGCGAGTCGGGGACGGCGGCGGCCGCACGGGTGGCGGGCGCGGCAACCGGTGCCACCGGGGCCACGTCGTCGAGGCTGCGGGTGCGCAGGGTCAGCTCCAGTGTGTCCAGGAGCGGGGCACGGTCGAGGCGGGCCCTGCGGCGGTCGGTGTGGGCCGTGGTTCCGTTGCGGGCGTCGAAGCGGGCGGCGAGGCCGTCCGCGCGGCCGCGTACCTCGGCACGCAGGCCGGCCACCGTCCAGGTACGGCCCGCGTATCCGACGGCGGGCAGTTCGCCGTGGCCCAGGGCCTCGACCCGCTGGAGGAGGACCTCCACGCCGGTGAGGAAGCCGAGCAGGTCCAGTGGCGAGTCGACCTCGTCGAACAGGTTCCGGTTCTCGGCGAGCAGTTCCAGACCGCGGGCCTCGTTGCCGGTGAGAGCACAGAACTCCAGGTGCCGGCCGACCTCCTGGGACATCGAGGGGTTGCGGCGGCAGCCGCGGTAGCCGGCGAGGTGCAGTTCACGGGCCCGGTCGGTGTGGCCGGTGCGCAGCAGGGGCAGCAGCGCGTGCGAGACCGAGCGGGCGGGCTCCTCCTGGCAGGATTCCTTCCCGGCCAGCACGGGCTCCCAGGTGCGCAGCGCCCGCTCGTCGTCGCCCGCGCCGAGGTGGTGCAGGGCGCGCTCGCAGATCTCGCAGGCCTCGCAGTCGCTGAGCCGGGTGCGGGTGCGCCCCGCCCACAACTCGTAGGCGAGGGTGGTGTCTTCGCCGACGTGGCCGGCCAGCAGGTACGCCTGTCCGTAGTAGGGCTGGAGGTCGAGACCGGCCTTCTCGTACCGGTCGCGCATCTCCGTCAGCCACTGGCGCAGGCTCGCCAGCGGTATCTCGGGCAGCGCGCGCAGCGCGCCGGCCACCCACTTGAACCGCCAGAACAGCAGGTGTCGCAGGCGCTCGTCGAAGACGTCGGGCTGCTCGTCGAACAGGGTCAGCAGCCGGGCGAAGACGACGGGCGACTTCCGGGGTTCGGAGCCGTAGGTGTACGCCTCCTGAAGTTCGAGGAGCGCGTGGACGAGGGGGACGGGCTCCGCGAACTGCTCGGCGGCGTCGACGAGTTCCTCGGCGGTGACGGTGCGGGTACGCCCGTAGGGGCGCCGGTCGTTCTCCTGGAGCGCCTGGAACAGCTCGTCGGTGGTCCGTGGAGCGGGTGCGGTCGGCATCGTCAGCTGTCCTTGCGCAGGGCGTGGGCGAGCAGGTCGAGGAAGGAGCGGTTGATGAGGCTCGATTCGGCGGGCCTCAGCGGGCGTCGGGAGAGCATCGCGGCCTGCCCGTAGAGAGCCTCGGCGCTGGTGCGGGCCAGCTCCGGCTCGTCGATGGTGACGGCGGTGCGCACCAGCGGATTGAGCTGGTTGAGGATCAGCTGGGCCCTCGGTGCCTCCTGGCGCAGATGGCCGAGGATGTCGCCCCACAGGCCGCCCTCCTGCTCACGGGCGAGCTGGGAGCGGGTGCGCTCGTGCCGGGCCTCGCGGCTGTCGACGAGGAGGGCGGGGGCGGAGGCGGGTTGGAAGGTGCGCAGCGCGACGTCGCAGTCGAAGACGGCGAGGGCGTCGCGGGCCAGGGCGAGGTAGGAAGCGGCGGCGAGTTCCGTCTCCCGGTCGACGGGATCGAGGTGGGCGGTGAGGGTCGCCGGGTCGAGGTCGGCGACGCTGGCCTCGGGCCTGATCTCGGGCAGTCGGTGGACCAGTTCACGGTCGTAGGTGTAGCCGCCGTTGACGACGCCGAGCCCGGCGGCCGAGGCGATCGCCGCGACCTGCCGGAACTCCTCCACGCTCGACGTCACGAGCACGGTGCGGTGGGTGCGCGCGAACTCGTCGAGGGTGGTGTGCCCGTCCGTGGTCTCGAACGGCAGCCAGGGCAGCAGCATCCGCAGGATCTCGTCGTCGTGCACCGCGAGCGACTTCACGGCCAGGTGGTGGGCCTGGAGGAAGCGGGCGAGCAGGTCCGGGTCGCTGGCGGCGGCCCGGGCTATCCACGCGCGCAGCCGCTCGGCGAGGGCGTCGCGTACGGCGGCGAGCGTGTCGTCCTCGTACAGGGACTCGCGGGACGCCGTCGGGCGCAGGCTCTCCGCGTCGACGACGCAGCGGACGAAGAAGGCCCACTCGGGCAGGATCTCCTCGGCCTGCTCGGACAGCAGCATCCCCTTGACGTGCACGCGGTGACCGTGACGGCGCCCGGCCGGCACCGTCTCCGGCAGCACGCACGCGATGCCCTTGAGGCCGACGGCCGGCAGGTCCAGCTCGATGGTGTCCAGCGGCGTGAATCCGAAGACGTCCGCGCCGTACGCGGCCAGCGCACGGGCACGGGATCCCGGCGTGGGATACGTACGGGCCCAGGGTGCGGGCTCGGGGTTGACGGACGCGCCCGCGCCGCCCGTGCCGTCGTCGAAGGTCACCGGGTGGCGCAGCAGGGAGCCGAAGTGCCGGGCCAGCGCGTGGACCTGTGCCGGACGGGTCCACTCGGCGGCGTCGGCGCGCGGCGTCAGCGTGACGGTGGTGCCGGGCCGGGGGCGGGCGGAGGCGGGCAGGGTGCGGACGGTGTAGCTGCCGTCGCCGCGGCCTCGCCACTCCACGGCGGGAGCGTCGGGGGTGCGGGCGGAGCGGCTCAGGACGTGGATCTCGTCCGCGACCAGGAAGCAGGAGAGCAGGCCGATTCCGAACTGGCCGATGTAGTCGCCGCGTTGCTCGGCGATGCCGTCGGCGCGCTTGCTGCTGCGGCCGATCGTGGCGAGGAAGGTGTGCACGTCGGCCTCGGTGAGACCGACGCCGTCGTCCTCGACCCGGACCACCGAACCGTCGGCGTACAGGCGGATGCCGAAGGCGTCGGCCGTTGCGGCCGGTTCGAGGCCGTGCCGGGCGGTCAACGCGTCCACGGCGTTCTGCATCAGTTCGCGCAGGTAGACGCGAGGGCTGGAGTAGAGGTGGTGGGAGAGGAGGTCGACGAGGCCGCGCAGATCCACCTGGAAGGTGCGGTCGGGGCCGGCCGGGTCGACGGCGGTGTCGGGCAGAGTCATCGGGCAGTCCGGGGTGGGAGGGGCGAGGGGCGGCGGGCAGGCGGCACCGGGGTCGGCGGGTGCTCAGGCACGGCGGTGGTAGCGGGCGAACTGCTTCTCCGGCTCCCCGAAGTACTTCCAGGGCCAGGGGGTGTAGGCGCCGTCCAGCGTTCGGAAGACGCGCCGGACCGTGTGGCGTTCACCGGCCAGCGACAGGGCCATGGCGAACGTGTTGAAGTCCTCCTGCCAGCCCGGACGCCACAGGTAGGCGGGGTGCAGGATGCTGTGGTCGGCCGCTTCCCGCAACTGCGCCTGGATCTCGGCGGTTTCGAGATAGTCCCCACGATCCGACTCGACCCACTCCTCGATGTACGCCATGGCGATCAGACAGCCGAGGCGGTGCCCGTGCGGGGCGCGGGAGAACGCGTCCTGGGCGAACGCCAGGGCCTGCCCGGGCTTGCCGCTCCAGCGCGGCTGCAACTGCGACACCCACTCGATGTGGGTCTCCGGGTCGAGTGGGTCACGGCGCAGGGCGGCGTCGAGCCGGGTCTCGTTGACGGCGTGGCCCAGCGACATGCCACGACCGGAGGTGAGGAGACGGCGCCAGGGCGTGACCCAGTCCGGCCGCAGCTCGGCGGCCTCGAGCAGCTGCTCCTCGGCGATGCGGAGCCGCTCGTGGAAGATCCGCCACTGCTCCTGCGTGACGTTGGCGGCGCGCGCGGAGGTGCGGGCCTCCCAGCCCCAGGTGATGTGGCGCGCCCCGGATATCAGCAGGGCGGTCGCCCGGTGCTCCTTGTCCTCCTCGACGGCCCGGCCGATCCAGTTCTGCACACCGTCCACGTCGGCCAGCTCACCGAGGACCTGGTGGTCGCGGCCGAGATCGAAGGGGGCCAGCGCGGCCCTGACCGCTCCCCAGTCGCCCGCCTCGGCGGCCTCCACGAGTGCGAGCACCCGTGCGTCGCCGAGAGCGCGCAGCGTGTACATCCCGTTCTTCTGTCTGCGCGGGGCGGGGAGGGCGTGCGGATCCGACACCGGTCTCTCCGCCCCCCTGCCGAACAGCTTGCCGAACATGCCGCGCCCTCCCCATGGTCCCGCGTGATCGTCCGAGGCAGCATAAACGGCCCCACCGACACCACTTCCACAGAGTTTTCACCGGCGCTTCACGGACCCGGTCCCGGCCTCGCCGCTCCTGGTCCCGGCCGACACGTCACTCCCTACGGTGGCCGCTCAAGGGCCGTTTCGGAGGTCGGCGACGAGTTCGCCGACGCCTTCCAGGCCTGCGGAGTGCCTGCGACAAGGTCTTACAGAAGCCCGGTGCCCTCTCACGACGCCGACTGGCGTCCGACGGTCTCACGCGGTGTGGTGCAGCCAGCGGTGGAGGGCGGCGTTGACGCTGCCGGACAGGGCGCTGAGCTGATCGATGGCGTCGCGGTCTTCGGGGCGCGGCGGGATGCCTGCCGCGGTCAGTGCTGCGTGCAGGTCGAGGCGTCGCCTGTCGCGTGGGTCGATGGTGAAGCTGACACGCTCGGCAGGGTTGGGCGGCGCCAGCAGATAGTCGGTGTCCGTGTCCTGGCCCGCGGGGGCAGGCCAAAGGACTTCGGCCGTGTCGACGGCGTAGGGGTCGACGAATGCGCCGGGTGCGCTGTACTCGAAAGCGACGGTGGTCATGTCGGTCTCCTCACCAGCAGCTTGCGGTTCTGGTGGTCAGGAGTCGCGCCAGGCCCTCGGCGGTTGCGGCTGCGGCCGAATGTCACGCCGTCGGCGTCATTGACGGCTCATCGTCTGGTCCGACCAGCGGACGGGGCGGCGAGGCCGGCGCCCCTGGGCTCCAGCGCGTCGTGGACTTGTTAGCCTCCAGCAGTGTGAACGGTTCCTCCTCGCCAGGCCCGAGGCGCGTCATGAGCGTCGTCGGCTCCTGCCCACTCGGCGCCGCGACCACGCTCGCCGAACTCGCCCGGGATCCGCATCCGCGACTGGCGCTGCTCCGTTCGCAGGAGCCCGTGTCCTGGGTCCCCGAGCTGGACGGCTGGCTGGTGACCCGTCGTGATCTCGCGCTCAGCGTGATGCGGGACGCCGAGACGTTCACCGTCGACGACCCCCGGTTCTCCACCGCACAGGTCGTCGGCCCCAGCATGCTGTCCCTCGACGGCGACCGACACACCCGGCATCGCGAGCCCTTCACCGCCCCCTTCCGCCCCCGGGCCGTGCGTGACGGTTTCGCCGCGTTCATCGAGCGGGAGACCGACCGGCTCATCACCGCGCTGGAGCCGACGGGCACCGTCGAACTGCGACGCGCCTTCGCCGGACCCCTCGCGGTCGCGGTCGTGACCGAGGCGCTGGGGCTGGTCGGCACCACCGCCGACACGGTGCTCGCCTGGTACGACTCCATCGTGCGGTCGGTCTCGGACATCACCGCCGGCCAGGAGGCGGGACCCGCCGGCCTCGCGGCGTACACGCAGTTGCGCACCGCCGTGGAAGTCACCGTCGCCGACCGGAACGCTTCCTCCCTTCTCGTCTCGGCTGCCGGGCGGCTGACAGTGCCCGAGGTGGCCTCCAATACGGCGGTGATGTTGTTCGGCGGCATCGAGACCACCGAAGCGATGATCACCAACGCCGTGTTGCACCTGCTGCGCCACCCGGGCCAACTCGCTCTTGTCCGGGCCGACGCGGATCTGCTGGACGGTGCGATCGAGGAGTCACTGCGCCTCGAACCCGGCGCGGCGGTCGTGGACCGCTACGCCACCCGTGACACCGTCCTCGGCCCGGCCGCCATCCACCGCGGCGACCTCGTCACCGTCTCCCTGACCGCGGCCAACCGCGACCCGGCCGTCTTCCCCGACCCCGATCAGTTCGACGTCCGACGCGAGAACGCTCGTCTCCAACTGGCCTTCGCACACGGCCCGCACTACTGTCTCGCCGCACACCTCGCCCGCCTGGAAACCCGCATCGCCCTCCAGCACCTGCTCGCACGCCTCCCCGCTCTGCGCCTCGACCGCGACCACCCCACGGCGCCGTACGGCCTGGTCTTCCGCAAACCCGCCACCCTGCATGTGCGTTGGGACCGGGCGGCCTGACCGGTATTGCCTTTCGCATGGAGCCGCCGGGCGCTAGTGTCCGGGGCAGCGAGTTGACCCACGAGGAGTGGAAGACATGCCCGGTCGCCCGAGCGCGCGTTGACCTGGTAGGCCGATCGGCCTGTCATCGCGTGCTGCCCTTGATGTTGTGGCACAGCGAGCCTTCTCCTGCCTGAACCGTCGGCGCACCTGTCATGTGCCCGGTGCGGGCGTCGTTGTCGGCAACTCCGAGGGATCCCTGTGCCGTCCGCTTCCTCCGCCGTACCCGATTCCGGTCGACCCGTTCCGTCAAGCCTGTGGCGTGACAGCGACTTCCGCAGACTCTGGCTGGGGCAGGCCGCCTCCCAACTCGGGGAACACACAAGCCTGGTCGTTCTTCCGCTCTTCGCCGTCCTGACGCTCCATGCCAGTGCCGACCAGCTGGGCATCCTGCGCGCCGTGGGCCAGGCGCCGATCCTGTTGCTGGCGCTCTTCGTCGGCGCGTGGGTGGACAGGTGGCGCACTCGCGCGGTCATGGTGCTGACCGACATCGGCCGGACCCTCGCCCTGGGTGCCGTCGCCGTGGCCGGCCTGTTCGGCCTGCTCGGCCTGCCCGCGCTCTTTCTGATCGCCTTCGCCGTCGGGGTCCTCTCCGTGTTCTTCGACGTGGCCTACCAGGTTTCTCTCGTACGGCTGGTGCGACGCGATCAGCTGGTGCGGGGAAACAGCGCGCTCGAGGGCAGCCGGTCCGCGGCTCAGATCGGCGGTCCCGCCCTCGGCGGTGCGCTGGTGTCCCTGCTGTCGGCGCCGATCGCCGCCGCCTCCAGCGCCCTGTTCTTCGCGCTGTCGTTCCTGTCGATCCGGCGGATCCGTCGGGTCGAATCGGCCCCGGAGCGCCTGGAACGTCCCTCCTGGGTCTGGCGGAGGATCCACGAGGGTCTCCGCTTCGTCGTCAGCGATACCGCGCTGCGGACCGTGTGTCTGGCCTCGGCCGCCTTCCAGTTCTTCTTCGCGGCCGTGATGACCGTCTATCTGCTCTTCCTGCTGCGGGAACTGCACCTGTCCGGCACCGCCGTCGGGCTGGCACTCGCGGCGACGGGACCAGGCGCGCTCGTGGGTTCCATGCTTGCCGCCCGCCTGCCGAACCGGTTCGGGTACGGACCCGTACTCGTGGCCGCGGCGGCACTCGGCGACGGCGTTTTCCTGTGTGTACCCGCGCTGCACGACTCCTCCCCGGTGACCGTTCCCGCGCTCCTTGCGGTCAACTTCGTCTTCGGGGCCGGCGGCCAGCTGGTGAACGTGGCGGTCATGGCGGTCCGACAGACGGTCACCCCGGACGGGATGCAAGGGCGCGCGGCCGCGACGATCACGTTTGTCGGCATGGGGCTGTCCCCACTCGGCTCCCTGCTCGGCGGTTTCCTCGCGGCGGAATGGGGGTTGCGCACCAGTCTCATGGCGACGGCCGCAGGCATGATGCTGTCCCCGGTGGTGATGGCTCTGTCCCCGCTCGCACGCCTTGGACGGACGCTTCCAGCCACGCCGATCGCGCCGCCGACGGCCGGCCGCTCCGAGGTCCACGAGTCCAGCAACGACCCGTCTTGGAGGTCTTCGCGAAGGCATCGTTGGCCGGGGCGACGACGGTGATGTTCTGAGTGTTGTCGAGGGTGTCGGCCAGACCGGCCTTCTTCCCTCCGCTCGACGGAGGACCCGTTCGGCGCCGGCCGCAGGACCGCTTCGCATCGAAGGCGTCCCGGACATCCGTACGCTGGCCGGAACTTCCCCCTGCGCAGCCCCATCTGCCACAGCGGTCACAGGAGTCGGCACAGGGCAGGAAGCTCGACGCGTGACCCGCCCTGTTCAGGAAGCCGTCCGGTTCAGTAGCGCCCCGGTGGTCTGTCCGGTTCCGTTCGGGCCCTGCTTCTCCCGTCCCGCCGGGTGCCAGCATGCCGATGGGCCGCCCGGCGGCCCGTCGGACCGACCCACCGACCCACCGACCCACCGACCACAGAGGGACGATCATGCCCGATTTACCGTGCCCGCAAGGGACTTGGGAAAGTGTGCCCGGCCGCCCGGCGGAGTGTCTGAGACCCGGCGTGCTGTCCTACCACGGTTTTCGCGCCCGCTTCAGCCGTCCGCGGCGGCGGCTGGAACTGCCCAGCGGAACAGTGACCCTCGTGGTCGGATTCGACGAGAAACTGTCATTGGACAACGCGCAGGGCCACGGCGCCGCCCTGTACGACGCGGTCCTCACCGGCGTGCAGGCATCCGCCGGTACCGGTGGGCACCGGGGCCGGCTGTCCGGCATGGAGATCGCGATGACGCCCTGGGCCGCATACTGGTTGCTCGGTACGGCGATGCACGAGCTGGCCGGCCGTCATCTGGCGGCCGAGCACGTGCTGGGGCGCCGGCTCGGCACGCTCGCGGACTCGCTGGCCTCGGCACCGGACTGGTCGCGGCGCTTCACTCTGGTGGACGCGGCCCTCACCGCGTGGGGCGCCGCCGGCCGGCCCTGTTCGCCACGCGTCGCACAGGCCTGGGACGAAGTGGGCGCACGACGGGGCATCGTCACCACCGAAGCGCGGGCCGATTCGGTGGGCTGGGGCCGCAGGCAGCTGGAGAAGCGCTTCCGCGAACAGATCGGCGTGTCCCCGAAGATCGCCGGACGGATCGTGCGCCTCAACAACACCCTGCGCGCACTGGCCGCGGGCCGCAGTCCGTGCGAGACCGCGGCGGCCGTCGGCTTCTCCGACCAGGCACATCTGAGCCGGGAGTTCAAGGCGATGACGTCGCTCAGGCCGCGCCAGTTCGTTCAGGCGATCGCCGAACACCGCGTCGTCGAGCGCATCCCCGGACACCTGACGAGCGTGCTGCTCGAGCAGTGAGGACCCGGCTCGGGATCTGGCTGAAGGGCACGCTCAGGATCCGGCTGACAGTGCGCATTTGTTCAAGACCGCGCCGCCGCACCACTGCCAGTGTGCAGGGCGACGGGCGGACACCAACCAGTCCGTCCGCAGCCCGAAGGGGGAACCATCCAATGAAGAAGACCTGGTCCGCGCTGGCGGCCTCAGCTGTCGTCGCGACATCGCTGGTCGTGCTGGCCCCGGCCGCCGAGGCCGCGCCTCAGGCGTGCGCCACGGCCGAGATCCGCACCGGCTACCGGGGTCCTGGCACCGTCGTGAACAAGTCGTCCACGAGCACCTGCAACGACCTCAACCTCACTGCCTCGTACGAGAACAGCTCGGCGACCAGTGACCTGTACGCGGGCTTCTACCGCAATTCCTCCGGCACCTGGATCCGGGGCTCGCGCGGCTACATCCGCGCCTACGACGGCGCGCACAGCCCGTGGATCGTCCTGCTGTCCGACGTCAACAACGGTGTGCCGATGAGCGTCGGCAGCTACAACGCGGGCAACGACATCGCCGACGTCGCGCACTGACCAAGCGGAACCCGGGGCCCGCGCCCGCCGCGGGCCCCACTCCCGTCACAGAGAGGCTTCCTGGTGCCCCACCGTCTCCGCCCGGCGCAGTCGGTGCCGGCCGTGCTCCTGATGGTTGCGGCGGTCGGCGGATGCTCCGCGTCCGCGAGTCCCGCACCCGACCGGCCCGACCCGGCCCGTCGGACCACGGCAGCGGCCCGGTTGTCCCACGCACTACCCCAGGATCCGATCCCCATGGTGCTTCCGGCGACCGGTGCCGACACCCGGCTGACCGTGGGTCTGGGCACCTTCGGCCAGACCGTCAGTGCCACGGTGGCCGCCCGTTGCGCCCACGACGCCGGGCGTCCGAGGCCGCAGGGCCCGCCTCCCATGTTCGTCCGGCTCGGTGCGCTGCCGGACCTTGATCTCCTGGAGCGCGACGGCTTCAACAGCGGCCCCGCCCCTGATCTGCCGAGCGTCCTGCATACCGCCGCGAACCCCGCGGGCCCCGGCTCCGCCTCCGCCGAGGGCTCGGGGGGCGATTCCGACGGAGTCGTCCGCCGCTGCGCCTCGGCCGGGACCTCTGCCGTCCGCAGCCTCGATGCGCTCTCGTCGCCCCTGCAGAGCAAGTGGTGGAACGAGCTCGACGCACTGCGCAGCCGGCCGCAGGTAAGGCGCGTACTGGCCGAGGTGCCGGAATGCCTGGAGAACCGGCACGATCTGCGGGTGAACAGCGAGGAGGACTTCTTCGCCCTGGTCGACAGCCGACTCGCGGAGTATGCCGACGACGCCACCGCTTTCGTACGGCAAGACCTCGAGTTGGCTGATGCCTACGCCGACTGCATGCGGCCGGTGGAGGCCGTCCGCGAGCCCCTGCGCAAGGAGCTGCGCGAACGGTTCGTGGCGGAGAACAGTCGCGAGATCGCGGCCCTCCGCTCAGGGTTGGGGCCGGCCGTGCGAGAGCTGGAGAAGCGCCACGGGGTCCGCATTTCCTTCCCCACTCTCTGACGGTGCGCAGATCACCGACATGCTCGACGTCGAGCCGGTCCACGACCAGCGGCGCCACGGCCTGCCACGACACCGAGGCTAGGACGTGCCGACGGCCTCGGCGACCCCGTCGGCGCTGACCGCTTCGTCCCGCGCCATGCCGAGAAAGCGCCGAATCGCTTCCACCGGCATGTCGAGCCCCTCGGACGCGGACTGCTCGTCACCGAACACCTGCGCTGCCTCGGTGACAGCCAGCGCCAGTTCGACCTCCGCCTTGCGGACTTTGGCCTCGGCCTTGTCCACCGTGTCGACCACCGCCAACTGGCGACGCTGCTTCTCCTGCAGTCTCTGTTTACGGGAAAGGGCCTTGTCGAGGCTCTGCACAGACATGACCAAGATCATAGTCAGTCGCGTGCGCGCCCAGAAATCGGCGACTCGTCTGCGCTGGAGGGGTTGAGGGCTCGAAGGAGGAACGCCGGAGGAGTCGCGGATCGCCGATCGCCTCGGTCGTCACATCGGTCAGGGCCAGTGGTGGGCGAACCCGAGGTGCCGGCTGCGGGTGGCGATGGTGACGGGCCGGGACCTCACGACAGCTCAGTCCGGCAGCCCCCACGGCTTCGCTTCTCCGATGGCCGGCACGTCACGCGGATCCAGGTCCGGGTCGGTGCCGCGTGGGAGGACGACGGCTGTTTCGCCCCGGCCGAGCGGGATCTGGATACGGTGGGGTCCCGTCTCCCGGTATCGCAGCCGCCGCCCACGCTGGTCCCGTACGTCGATGGCGCCGTCGATGCCGTGCTGCAGTACGAGCGGGACGCCTGCCTCGCTGTGGACGCGCACCCATCGGGTCCGGCCGTCCGACCGGTTCGCGTCGATGAGGAACGCGCCCTGGGTGCGCAGACCTTGAACCGAGAAGTCGGGCCATCGCCCTGATACGGAGGGGAAGACCCGTACGACGCCGCCGTGACTCTGCACGGCCATGTCGAGGACCGACTGGGCCGCCGTCAGCGGGCTCTCGACGGCCAGGTTCCCGCCCTCCACGTACATGGTGTTCGCGGTCATCCACGCGTTCTTGATGAGGTTGCCCTCGGTGAAGAAGGTGAGGAAGTCGAGGGCGTCCTCGGGCCGTTCAAGCAAGGAGGCCATCGAGGAGGCGGCGGCATAGCTGTAACCGGCCCACAGGCTGCGGTCCTTGACCCAGTGGTCGAAGGTCGTCCGCATGATGTCCCGGTCGGCCGGCCGGTCCCAGTTCAACTCGTGCAGCGGGAAGAGCCACAACATGTGCGAGAAGTGCCGGTGGGACTCGGTGAGGGGCTTACCGGCCCCGATGTTGACGCCGGTCGCGTCACGCGGGTAGTCCACCAGGCGCTGGAGGATCTCGCGCCAGCGTCCGGCGCGTGGGTGGTCCGTGCGGAGAACGCGCAGGCAGTCCAGGAGGGTGGCGCAGCCCCAGCGGATCAAGGACAGGTCGTAGGTACAGTCGGTGGCGTCCGCCCACTCGGGCGACCGGGTGAGCGGCAGGTGCAGTTTTCCGTCACTGCCCTCGTACAGGAAGTGGTCGTAGAAGTTCACCGCCTTGACGAGGATCGGGTAGAGGACGTCACGCACGATCGACGTGTCCATGGTGTGGCGGTAGCTGAGCCAGACGTTGTGCATGGCCCAGATGAGGTTGCCGTTGTTGTCGGTCTTGGTGGAGGTGCCGGGGACACCGACGGTCTTGGCGCCGGGACGCAGCATCCAGTCCGAGGGATGGGCCAGGGCGTAGGTGTTGCCGTCCCGGTACTCCGGCGGGACGGAGAGCGGCAGGTACTTCTCGAAGTTCTCGAAGGTGGAAGTGACGGAGTCGAGCTCGGGGTGACCGGCGCCCTGGATCAGCCAGGTGGCGATCTGCACGTTGAGGTTCCACCAGACGGCGCTCCAGCTGCCGCCGGTTTCCGGGTACCACGGCCCCCACTCGGACATCGAGGGCCCGCCGGCCCGGGTGGCGCAGGCCGCTTTGTAGAGCTGGATCCAGTAGAAGTGCTGAATGCGTTTGTCCGGTACGGACAACAGGCTGCGCCGGTAGAAGCGGTGCCACCAGTCGCGGTGGCCCCGCACCAGCTCGTCCGGGTCCACGGACAGGGTGCGGGCCACTTCGGCGACGGCCAGCTGCGTGGTGCGCGACAGGTCCCCGGGGAAGCGGTAGACGATGTGCGCGGCCAGCAATCGGCCGCTGCCGACGCGTCGTTCACGCCAGGCCGTGGTCCATCCGCCGCCCGCTGTCAGCGGCTGCTCGACGTAGTGGGTGGCGTCGGCGGATCCGGTGCGGGGGTCTGGATTGCCCGTGTAGTCCGTCGGCTTGTCCTTTTCGCGAGGCGAAATGGCGGGCAGCCACGTGAACGACCAGGCGGCGGTCTCCTCGCCCGTACTGGGCCGGGTGGAGATCAGCAGCGCGGTACGGGCGTTGTGCACCAGCATCGAGAAGCGGACGCTGCCCCGGGTGGTGGTGACGACACCGCGCAGCTCGGCCTCCCAGAGATCCAACGTCCAGTCGACGCCGGTCACCTCACCGGCGAGCGTGAGGTCGAAATGCCCTATGGGTAACCGGGAGAATCCATAGGGAGCACGCCACTGAGGTCGCTGGTCCTGCACCTGGCTGTGACTGACCATCACTTTCACGGAGTTGGCCGTCGCACCTCGGTAGACCTGCACCCCGAACAGACCGTTGCCGAGGAATGGGCCGTCCTTCCAGTCGCTCGGCATCTGCCGCCAGCGCAGAGCGGCGGCTCCGGCCATCCTTTCGTACACGTCCTCCGCGCCTCCGGGCGGCCGGGACGCCGCCCAGGCGGTGCCGGATCCGGCGGACCAGCCACCGGCGGCGACTGCGACTGCCGTGCCGATCACACCTCTTCGAGAGATGCCGTTCCCTGTGGGCGCGGTCACGTAGGTGCCTCCCATCTCCGTTTGTGAACTCCTGGCATAGTGCAAGCCACCTGAGCAACAAGGGAAGACCTCCGACGTATTGAAATCAGAGGGGACCGAAATGACCAGGTGAGCGAGACGCGCTGAGGCCACCTCCCTGGACGGAGGCGTGAGTACACCGATGTCTACACCGATGTCTGCCGACAGCGACGGCCACGACAGCTACAGCTTCTTCCTCGACGCGCTTCAGACTCCGCCCGGATCGGCACAGTCCCTCCGGCGGCGCGAACAGCCCTGCGTTCGGTGCGGGACTCCGCCCGGCGGGCCGTCAGTCCATCTGGGCTACCGGGCACCCCTCGTCACCGCGCTCAAGTCCCGTTCGCGATGGTTTCGAACCCCTCGCGAACGCAGGTACGACAAAAGCATGGCCGTATGAGGATAAATAGAACTGATCATCATGGATATGCATGGAATGATCCGCACCTCTCGCGCCGAGCTCATATGCCTACATGATCGGTTCCCAGGGTCGTGATCTGTTCTGCTCGCGGCTCAGAGATGACGAACAACGGCAAGTTGGGGCGGGTGCATGTTCAAATCGAGGCTCAAGAAATTCTCCGTAGCCCTGTCGGTGATCGGTCTGGCCTTCAGCGGTGTGGCCGCCACTGAGGGGACTGCCCAGGCAGCGGGCTACGGCTGGGTGTACATCTCCTTCCCGAAGTGGCTCGGGAACTGCCCGAACGCCACCGTCAAGGGGATCCAGGCGTACACGGACCACTGGAGCACCAACTGGGACATGGGCGATGACCTGGTGTACGGCAAGGTGGCTTTCGGGCAGCGGAACACCATCATCGGCAACCTCTTCTGCAAGCGGTCCAACGGTGGCTACTACCAGGCCGTGGCCCGCTATGACGTCGTCCCGACGCGCAATGGGCAGACCGTCTGGATCGGCCCTGGGGGTTGGACCCGCAACTGACGGACGGACGGATGACCGGTCGGCCGAGACCCCCGACGCGCAGGCGTCGGGGGTCTCGGCCCGTCAGCGCCGCTCTCGACAGCCACGAGTGCCCCCACCGGAAGTCGACACACTCACGTGGCCGCCAGAAGGATGGCTGTGTAATGCGCGGTGAAGGCGGCGATGGTGAGGGCGTGGAAGACCTCGTGGAATCCGAACCAGGCCGGTGAGGGGTCGGGGCGCTTGAGTCCGTAGACGACGGCGCCCGCGGTGTAGAGCAGACCGCCGGCGATGACGAGTACGACGACCGCCGTGCCGCCGGTGCGCGCGAAGTCGGGCAGGTAGAAGACGGCCACCCAGCCCAGGACGATGTAGCACGGGGTGTACAGCCAGCGGGGAGCCCCGATCCACAGGATGCGGAAGGTGATGCCGGCCAGGGCGCCTGCCCACACCAGGGCCAGCAGCACCAACTGCTGGTCACCGGGCAGCAGCAGTACCGCCAGCGGGGTGTAGGTGCCGGCGATGATGAGGAAGATGTTCGCGTGGTCCAGCCGCCGCAGGACCGCCTCCCCGCGCGGCCCCCACGTTCCACGGTGGTAGACCGCGCTGGTGGCGAACAGCAGACAGGCGGAGAACGCGTACACCGAGCAGGCCGCCACGGCCGCAGCCGTGCGCGAGACGGCGATCAGGACGACGCCGCCGGCCAGCGCCAGGGGGAACACGCCCGCGTGCAGCCAGCCGCGCATCCTCGGCTTCAGCGCCGCCGCCGCGCGCTCCGCCCCGCTTTCCGGGCCGACGGCTGCCTGCCCGGCGGGCAGCCGGTCTGTTGTGCCCGCAGGCGTATCGACTGGCGGCGTGCACAGAGTGTCTGGCGTGGGCCCGGGCTGGGACGGTCGTCCGTGAGCCGGCGGCTGAGCATCTTCGGCGATCATGCGCTCATATTCTGGAATCGGTGGAAGCGTGCGGTCCGGCGCGTCGCCGCGGGCTGCGGGTCAGCCACCGGTCACGTGTCGGGAAGCGGTGCGGCGGTGTTCGGCGTTGATGCGCTGGGCTTCTTCGAGCTGGTCTTCGAGGATGACGATGCGGCAGGCGGCCTCGATCGGCGTCCCCTGGTCGACGAGTTCCCGGGCGCGGGCGGCGATCCGCAGCTGGTAGCGGGAGTAGCGGCGATGGCCGCCCTCGGAGCGGAGCGGGGTGATGAGGCGGGCGTCGCCGAGCGCGCGCAGGAAGCCCTGCGTGGTGCCGACCATCTCGGCGGCCCGGCCCATGGTGTAGGCGGGATAGTTGTCGTCGTCGAGACGGCCGTAGGAGTCGTCCGCTGTCACTCGCACCTCTCTGCCGAACGCGTAGAGGGGCCCTGGCACCGTACGGCACCAGGGCCCGAAGGAACTGCTACACCATCTGCCGACCCTGATACTGCGCCGGCCTTCTGTCTCCGCACACCCGACCGTGATGCTGTCGGGTGTGCTGGGATCGCGGTTGCTCGACCGGAGACCACCTCGCTATCGATGTCCTGCGGTACCCGGGCTCAAGGCTTCCGCCCGGGCGATCCTGATGGCGCTCGGCTCCTCCGTTCTTCCCTCGGTGATCAATCTGCCTGCCAAACGGGTGCTGCGTACTGCTGGTGATGGGAACTGCTCACGGCGGCCCCTGATCACTGCGGGCCACCCGGTCCGGTCGTCAGTCCCGTCGCCGTCCTGCAATTGCTCTGGCTTCGAAACTCCACGACCGCACCGTTCTGCGAACTCCAATTGCGTTACTGCTCCCGGCAGTTCGTGTCTGCCAGGCCTGTTGTCTGTCTGGGCTACAAGAGAAACCATAGCCACATCACTGACCAATGTCTACTCTCGCAAAGACAGATTTTCGCGTGTTGGGCGGTGAGGTGTGGTGGCGTCGAGCGGTGAGGGGGCTTGCCGGCCGGCTACTGCCCGGTGAACGACCAAGATCGCCGAGCCCGGGACCCGCAGCTCGGCCCGCTCCGAGACGACCAGCACAACGGTCCATGGCAGGTGGAATCAGCGCGTGACGTGGAACTCGTTTCCGCCGGCGTCGAGGAACTCGCCGGATTCCCGGTCGGGGCGGGTGACTTCCAGCCGCAGCCTGTTCCGCGCCGTCTTCTGCGCCGCAGGCGGCCCCATCACCAGCGAGACCGTGCTGGTGGGCCTCCGGCGCAGCCGGACACCCCAGTCGTGGGACTCGGCCACCTGCCAGTCGGCCTGGGACTGCCAGCAGGCCCACTGCGCGCAACGGTCCACCTCGGCGACGTCAAGGCAGATGGCGACGAGGCCGGTGTCGGCGAGCACGCCGGGGTGTCCGGGACGCAGCACGCAGAACTCGTTGCCCTCCGGATCGGCCAGCACGTCCCACGGAACATCTCCCTGGCCGATGTCGACCCGCGTCGCACCGAGTATGAGCAGGCGCGCCACCTCGGCCTCCCAGTCCGATCCCCCGGCCAGGTCGAGGTGGAGCCGGTTCTTGAGCTCCGCTTTCGGCTTCGCGGTCGGCACGAACCGCAACCGCAGGCCGCCCGTCAGGCCCCGCGTCGCGTCCAGCCAGAAGCGCTCCGTGCGCGTGACATCCAGCGCGTCGATCACGATCCCGGTCAGCATCCTGTTCCCCCAAGCCCGTCGTGGCCGTGCTGTGCCTGATCCTGCCTGGCTCTCGGCACGCGGAGTCCGCGGCGGTCGCACCGGGCCGAGTGGCCGAACGAACAGGCAGCCGCCCGGCGGCGGCTTTACGAGTCCGTCGGTGGTCACCCTGGGAAGCCGCGGCGGTGCGCCGTCGATGACCTCCTCCGACGGCAGCACGTCAGCAGGACACCGCACTGCGCCGGTCCAACGCTCAGCTCCTGTAGTGGAGTTGCTCCTTGCGCGAGGACACGACTGGTTTGCCCCTGACGCGCGCGTCAGGGGTTACCTTCTGCGCGCCGACGGCCGGTCCGGTCCGGTCCGGATCGGACCGGCCGTCACAGGCCGCGCCTCACCCTCGAACCCGTTCAGGAGCCCCGACATGACCGCCGTCCTGCCCTCGACGACCCGCGAGATCCGCCTGGCCGACCTGCCCGAGGGGCTGCCCCGGCCCGACCACTTCACGATCGCGCAGAAGTCGGTACCCGTCCCGGGTCCGGGACAAGTAGTCGTCCGGAACCGGTACTTCCTCGTGTTTCCCGGCCTGCGCACGTTGATCGGCGGACAAGCCGACGGCGTACCGCTGCCCCGTATCCACGCCGGTGACGTGATGTTCGGTCCTGCGGTCGGTGAGGTCGTCGCGGCCGCGCCCGGCGGTCCGTTGCGCCCGGGGGACACGGTCACCCATCTGCTCGGATGGCGAGAGCACGCGCTGGTGGCGGCGGCCGACTGCGCACTGCTGGGCGATGTGCTGCCCGACCCGGTGGCCCACCTGTCGTCCGGGTCTGCCGCCTACGGAGCACTGACCCGGCTCGCCGAAGTCCGCTCCGGCGACACGGTGTTCATCACGGGCGCGGCAGGAGCCGTGGGCACACTGGCGGGCCCCGTCGCGCGTCTACTGGGCGCCAGGCGGGTCATCGGGAGCACCCGGTCGCCGGACAAGGCCGAGCGGCTGCGGGCCGAACTGGGCTACGACGCGGTAGTGGTCCCGGGATCCCGGCCGATCGACGAGCAACTGGCCTCCGCGGCACCGGACGGCATCGACGTGCTGGTGGACACCGTCGGCGGTGACCAGCTGACCGCGGCGGTGCGCGCCGCGCGCCGGGGTGCCCGCTTCGCACTGGTCGGCGCGTTGTCAGGACAGTTGTCGCCGCGCCGGGACGGTGGCAGCGCACCCGCGGAGATCGACACCTTCCGGCTCGTCAACCAAGGCGTCTCCGTGCGCGGCTACAGCGGCCAGGACCATCCCGAGGTGACGGAGGAATGGGCCAAGCGCTTCGGGGACTGGCTGCGCTCCGGCGAGATCACCTTTCCGCATGTGCGGATCCCGGGCATGGAACGCGCGGCGCGAGCGTTGCAGGAACTGTTCGCGGGGCGGCACTTCGGCACCGTCGTCGTGGAGTTGCCGTCGGCGTGAGGCGCCCGTCGTCGCGCGGTGGCGGCGACCGAGGCTGAGGCACGGGGTGGGAAATGCGGATCGGAGATGCGGCGGCGGCTGCGGGCACCACCCCGCGGGCACTGCGGTTCTATGAGGAACGGGGCCTGCTGCCACCACCTCGGCGCACCGCCACCGGGCAACGTGAGTACGGGCCCGAGGAGGTCGCCAGAGTCCGCGTCGTCCGCGACCTGCTGGCGCTCGGGCTCACCATCGAGGACCTGCGCAGTATCGCCGACCGCATCGGCCTGCTGGTGGACAACCCTCAAAGGCGGTGCGGGCACCCCGACTCCGACGTTCCCGGCTCCGCGGTGGTCGAGCGCAGGCTCGCAGCACTCGACGCCGAGATCGCCCGCCTGAGCCGTCTGCGCGCCCTCCTCGCCCTGCGCACCTACGGACGGCCGTGACGGCACGTCAGCGGCAGGGGAACCGGCCGATCGTCGGCCCGCTCACCCTGCTGGGCCCGGGAACGGTTGTCCGAGCGGGCGGGCGGCCCGAAACCGGACTCGGCAAAGGCGGGAGACTGCGCGACTGCTCCCGGCGCGCCGTGGTGTCACTTGTCGGCGGCGAGCCTACCGCCGACGCCGAAGCTGTCGGTGGGGGTCTCCTCGATGAAGACCATCACCGACTCGGCCGGGATGCGGTAGGTGTCGACGAAAGCATCGGTGATCTTCCTGATCAGCTCCCGCTTGAGCTCGACGTCACGGGGGCCCTGCTGGATGGTCACTGCGGGCATGGCTGCCTCCGGGTCTTCTTGGTGCCGTACGGCTTGTGCCGTGCTGTGGGACCAGTTCACCGCCCCGGGCCGTGGCGATCAAGGCGCACTTGACTCATACACTCATCATCGATCGTGATGAGTGAAGGAGGCGGGGCATGGAGCTGCGTCAGGTCGGATACTTCCTCGCGGTCGCCGAGGAACTGCACTTCGGACGCGCCGCCGGGCGGCTGCGCGTCGTCCAGCCGACCGTCAGCCAGCAAGTCCGCCGGCTGGAACGCGAGCTTGGCCTGGAACTGTTCGACAGGACCCCGCAACGTCACACTGACCACCGCGGGACAGGCGTTCCTGCCACGCGCCAGGGCCATCGCGGCGGCCGCGGAAGCGGCACTGGAGACGATGGCCGCGTTCCGCGCCGACCAGCTCACGACGTTGCGCGTCGGCACCAGCGCCGGTCTCGGCACACGGCTGGAGCGGCTGTTGGCGGACATGGCACAACATGCGCCAGAGATCACCGTGGAACTGCACAGCGCCCCACCCGCCGCTCGGCTGCAGCGGGTACGGGACGGCGAGCTGGACGCCGCCTTCGTACGCGGCGTCCACCAGAGCCCGGGACTCGACCTGATCCCGGTGTGGCGGGACGAACTGGTCGCGGCGTTGCCCGCCTCGCATCCGCAGGCCGCACACGAACGCGTCGAGATCGCCGACCTGGCCGCCATGCCGCTGCGCATCGCGCCTCGACGCACCAACCCGCATCTGGTGGATCTGGTCACGGGCGCCTGCCGGGCCGCGGGCTTCGAGCCCGTCATGGGCCCCGCCTTCACCACCGACCAGGACACCCTCGCGGCCATCGGCAGCGGCAGGCCCACCTGGACCGTCTTCTATTCCTCGAAAGCCGTGATGCTGCCCACCGCCCGCACCGCTTTCCGGCCTTTCGCCCCGCCCGCACCCGCCCTGCAGACCTACCTCGCCGTCCGTCGGACCGCTTCCGCGCGCAGCCTGGCTCCCCTTCTGGACGCTTGCCGCTCTCAGGAATCCTGACCAGGAGGGCTTCTTCGGACCGGTGCCGGCGTTCGCCCTCCGCGGTGATGGCCAGGGCGGAACCCACGCACATCCCGGCCGGGGAGCAGCACGTGGTGCCAGTCTCCCCCAGCCGCCGATCCGGCGGCTCACCGAGTTTTGAGACACGTTTTACGCGGCACCCGCAACTGCGGCCCACACGGTCGATGTCTGACAGTGAGTCGGGCCCGTCAGGGCGAAGAGCGAGAGAGCGGGGCACTCCGTGGGACGGCGCAAGGGCGGCATAGGGATCGCACTCGTCACAGGCATGATGCTGGTGGGCGCGAGCGCCTGCGGCGGGGGCGGTAGTGACCGGGCTAGCGGCGACGACGCCAAGGCGTCGGGAAAACCGGGTGCGAGCTCCTCGCCGTCGCCGACGAAGCCGGCGGGCCCGCCGATGCTGCTGGAGACGATCACCCCGCAGACGGGAACCACGGTCGGCGTGGCCATGCCCATCTCGGTGGTCTTCACGAACCCGGTCGCGGCCAAGGCGCGGGCCGCGGTCGAGAAGCACATGAAGGTGAGCGCCTCGCAGCCGGTGGCCGGCGCCTGGCACTGGTTCGGTGACAAGCGCGCCGACTGGCGTCCGAAGACGTACTGGCCCTCCGGCACGACCGTGAAGATCGACGCCGACATGACGGGCGTCAGCAACGGCAACGGGCGCTTCGGCGTGCACGGTTACACGCACACCTTCAAGATCGGCGACGACGTGCGCGCGGATGTCTCGGTGACCGGCCACACCATGAAGGTGACCCGGAACGGCACCAGCCTGCGCACCCTGTCGATCAACGCGGGCAGCGCCGAGTATCCGACGTGGAACGGCACGATGGCCGTCATCGACAAGGAGGAGAAGGTCCACATGACCTCCTGCAGCGTCGGCATCAGCTGCGACAAGGGCAGCCCCAACTACTACGACCTGACGCTGCCCTGGGACGTCCACCTGACCCAGTCCGGCACATACGTGCACTACTCGACCGGCGACCCGAATCCAGGCAGTGGCAGCGCCCGCGGCTCGCACGGCTGCGTCCACCTGTCCATGTCGGACGCCAAGTGGTTCTACGACCAGGTCAAGCAGGGCGATCCCGTCACGATCACCGGCTCGCCCCGGGCCAAGGCCCCGGCCGACAACGGCTACGCCGACTTCAACCTGGCATGGGACCAGTGGCTCGCGGGCAGCGCCTCCGGGGAGGGGACGACCGCGACGGTGTGACGCGCTGCGATGGGGGCGCCGGTCAGCCCGCGACGACGTCGATCGCGGGGGCCGCCGTCGTACTCGCCCTTCGGGCTGATCGGCAACGGCCGACTTTGCGGGCACTCGCCCACTCGCCCGCCCGCTGTCGAGGTCGGCGAGCAGGCGCTCAACTTTCGCAGGAGCGCGGCCGCCTCGCGTGGCCACGCCCGCCCCAACGCCGGGCCGAGACCGCCGAGCGCGCCTTCCGGCCGACTAGTGCGGGAACCGGCGGGGTGGACGGGTCACCGTGGTTTCGCGGAACTCGGCTATGCGGGAGTGGACTTGGCGCATCAGATGGGTGTCTTCGATCCGGTCCAGGTAGAGGCATCGGGCTGCCAGGCCCGGAAGGTCGAAGGTGAAGTACAGGGCCATCAGCGGATTCACGAACAACTCGCTGCCCTGCGTACGGTCGGTGAACTGCACGTCGCCGAACGAGCCGCGCACGGCGGCCGCGATGGAGCCGTTCACGATGCTGGGGTGCTCGGGGGTGTGGTGCTGCGCGTGCGCCACCGCGTCCAGGTAGAGCGCGCCTTCCCGGGTGGCGCGCGGTATCGAGAACGCGCCGAGGTACGCGCCGTCGCGTTCCAACGCGGCGATGTTCTCCAGAACCTGCACGTGGTTGACGCCGTGGTAGGCGTCCACGCCGAAGCCGACCGACACCACGAGCCGGTTCGGTATGCCCTCCAACCCGGCGAGCGCCGCCACGCTGGCCAGGTCCTCCTCCGGCGTGCCGAGGCCGGCTTCGTCACCCCGCAACAGGATGTCCGTGCCGCCGTCGACCAGCACCACGGCGTCGACATCGTGCAGTTCGATCAGTGCTTGGTATGCGGTGCGCAGGGGGCGCACGCCGGTCTGGGGGAAGGCGTACACGGTGGCTGGGTAGCCATGCCCGCCCAGCCACTGGGCCAGGGTCCGCTCCGGGAAGTAGCTTTGGTGCGGAGCTGAGTCGGGAGTGACGACAGCGAGGTCGCGAGCAGCCCAGTCGTCGAGGGGAAGACCGGCGAGTGCGCTGAAGGAAAGATTGGCGAGATACACCTCCTTGCCCTGATGCAGGAGTGAGAGGGCCAACGGCAGGCCTGAGTAGATGTCGAACCCGCCGCCCGCGCCCGCGACGAGGATCCGTTCGGCATCGGCGAGCCGCGTGAAGAGCGGGTTGGTGTGAAGGGGCATCATGACGATCATTGTCCGAGATCCCGCCGCCGAGCACTCCCGGATGCGGCACCGCGATCCCCCGGCTCACGCAGGTCCTCGGCGGACAGAGCAGGCTTGGCAGGGCAAGGGGACCCGCCTTCGCCCCCGGCGTCGAATGACGGCGGCTCCGGCGGGTCGACTCTCAGGGGGCGATGGGCAGTCGGCGCTTGTGGTCCGTGAGCCGGTAGCGATCGACGATCGTCTGGAAGACGTCCTCGTCGACGGGCTTGCCTTCCAGGAAGTCGTCGATGTCGTCGTAGGCGACCCCGAGCGCGTCCTCGTCGGACCTGCCCGGGGCGAGGGTCTCCAAGTCGGCCGTAGGGACCTTGCGCACCAGGTCGGCCGGCGCCCCCAGCACGTCCGCCACCGCTCGCACCCGGCGTTTGGTCAGGCCGTACAGCGGGACGAGGTCCGCCGCGCCGTCACCGAACTTGGTGAAGAAGCCGGAGACCGCCTCGGCGGCGTGGTCGGTGCCGACGACCAGTCCGTGGTGGCCCCCGGCTACGGCGTACTGGGCGATCATGCGTTGTCGGGCCTTGATGTTGCCGAGCACGAAGTCCTGGTGGTGGGCGTCGCGGAAGCTCACGTCGGCACCCACAACAGCCGCGAGCGCGGCGTCACACGCGGGCTTGATGTCCACGGTCAGCACGTGATCGGGCTGGATGAAGGAGAGCGCGAGCCGTGCATCGTGCTCGTCGGCCTGGACGCCGTAGGGAAGCCGCATCGCGTAGAACCGTGCCTCGTGTCCGGCGTCGCGGGCTCGCTCTACCGCGAGCTGGCACAGGCGGCCGGCGGTGGTGGAGTCGACGCCACCGCTGATGCCGAGTACGAGGCAGGACAGACCGGTGGAGGTCAGCCGCTCCGCGAGGAAGGCCACCCGGCGCTCGATCTGCGCCTCGGCCTCGAAGGTCTCGGCTACCTCGAGTTCTCGGGCGATCTCGCGCTGAAGGGTGAGGAAGGACGGCTCGTTCACATCTGCTCCTTGTCCCGGTTCACGTTGCGCCGGCGCCGGACCTCTGGGGACGGGCCGGGATCGGCTTCGGACAGCCTCGACGGTCCGGCACCGGGGCGCGCAGGACGGAGTTCCCCGGACCCCGGTCGGCTATGCGTTTCAGACGCGGGGCGCTCCTGTCACCGACATCACCAGTGAGTACAGCGAGGTGGAGGCGGTGAGGAACAGGCGGTTGTTCCTCGGCCCGCCGAAGGTGATGTTGGAGACCGATTCGGGCACCCGGAGCCGTCCGATGAGGGTGCCGTCGGGGTCGTAGCAGTGGACGCCGTCCTCCAGGGCGGCGGCCCACAGGCGGCCCTGGTCGTCCAGGCGGATGTTGTCGAAGTGGACGCCCGCTCGTGCTTCGGCGAAGACCTCCTGGCCGGAGAGCGTGCCGTCGTCCTGGACGTCGAAGGCGTGGATGCGGGCGGCTCGTGAGTCGGAGACGTACAGCCGCTTCTCGTCCGGTGACAGGATGACGCCGTTGGGCCCGTCGAAACCGTCGGCGGCGAGGCGGACCCGGCCCGTCGCCGGGTCGATCCGATAGAGGTTGCAGGCGCCGATCTCGGACTCGGCCCGATGACCCTCGTAGTCGCTGGTGATACCGAAGTCCGGGTCGGAGAACCAGACGGTGCCGTCGGATCGCACGACGGAGTCATTGGGGCTGTTGAGCCGCTTGCCCTCAAAACGCTCGGCCAGGACCGTCACGGTGCCGTCCGGCTCGGTGCGGGTGACCCGGCGGTTGCCCTGCTCGCAGGTGACCAGGCGGCCCTGCCGGTCGAGGGTGTTGCCGTTGCTGTGTCCGGCCGGGTCGCGGAAGACGCCGACCGTCCCCGTGGCCTCGTCCCAGCGCAGGATGCGGTCGTTGGGGATGTCGCTCCAGATCAGCTGGCGCCAGGCGGGCAGGTAGAGCGGGCCCTCTGCCCAACGGCAGTCGCCGTGCAGCACCTCCAGCCTTCCGTCGCCGCTCGTACAGCGTCCGGTACGGAAGCGGTCGTCCAGGATCTCGTACAGGCCATCGGCGGGCATAGGGGTCCCCTCACATACGCTGTTCAGAATGCAATTCAACGTAGCACGTAGATCACCGAACGGGATATTGTAAAAGCATGAAGACGATAGATGACATCGACCGCGGCTTGATCGCACTCCTCCAGAAGGACGCGACCCGGTCCTACGCCGATCTGGGCAAGGGTGTCGGTCTGTCGGCGGGCGCCGCCCACGAGCGGGTGCGCAGGCTGCGGGAGCACGGGGTCATCAGGGCCACGACGATCGACGTGGACCCCGCAGCCCTCGATCGCGGTGTCCTTGCCTTCGTGCTCATCGACTCGACGGCCTGGATGGGCGACCGGGCCGAGGACTTCGCCGGCGTACCGGAGATTCAGGAAGCCCATGTCATCGCGGGCAGCGCGGCGGTCCTGGTGAAGGTGCGCACGGCCAACACCGCGCAACTCCAGGACGTGCTGCGCCGTCTGTACGCGATCGACGGGGTCAGCGGGACGCAGGCGACCGTGGTCCTGGAGACGTTCTTCGAACGGCCACTGGATGCCGGGTAGGGGAGATTCGCGCCCGCGGTGACTGCCAAAGCGGCGGTCGGCAATCCGTCACCGCGGCTGCTCGGGATTCCGGTCGGGACGTCGTTCGATCTCGCTGCGGGTGCCCTGCGCCGCGAGCCGGACAGCTCAGCCGGCTTCCGGCGCTGCGGACGAGAGGTCGTACACCGCCCAGTCGGTCAGCGTGCGGTAGCCGAGGCGCTGATAGAGAGCGTTGCTCGTGGGGTTGGACAGGTCAGCGAACAGGACGACGTCCCTCGCGCCCGCGGCCAGCGCGGCTCGGCTCACGTCCGCCGTCACGGCGCCCGCGTAACCGCGACCGCGCAGGTGGGCCGGCGTGTAGACGATGTCGACCTGGATCTGACCGCCGATCATCGGGTTCATGCCCGCGATGGAGACGGGAGTGCCGTCCGGGGTCTCCCAGAGCGTATAGCGCTTGTCGGCGAAGCGCGTGCCGGCCCAGGAGCCGGCGTCCATGGAGACCACCTCACCGACGGCCTTGGCGAACTCTCCGCACCAGAACATGACTTGCTCAAGGTCCTGCTCGCCCAGGACGCGGCCCCGGCCCGCCGGCAGCGGCTTCGGTGGAGTGAGCGTGCCGAGGCCGTACAGACGGAGCCGCGTGTCGCGAAGTGTCGGCGTTGCCCCGGTGTGCCGCTGCCAGGCCTCGGCGAAAGCGGTGGCCGTGCTGTGGCCCGCGCTTACGGAGTTGAGGGAGTGCCCGAGCGCGGCCAAGCGGACGGCGAGGGAGTCGGCCTGCTCGGGCGTGAGCGGGGAGAGGCCCAGCGCACGGGGCGGGAGGCGGTAGAAGGTGGCGCTGACCTCGCCCGCTCGCTCCAGCACACCGAAGACGCGGGTTCCGGTGCCGAACGCGTCCGCCCCGCGCTTTCGCACTCTCTCGGCCCACGTCAGCTGCATGACGTGCGGGCCGGGCCGCGAGCGAAGGAAGTCTCCCGCTCGGGCGAGAAAGTCGTCGACGTCTTCGGTGAGATGCCAGTCGTCCGGTCGCATGCTTCATGATTGCCCACACTGCGGAAGCGGCCAACGGTTCTCCGCCGGCGCGAAGAACCGGACCACGCCGACCGACACCCGTTGGGGAACATGCTTCCGCGGTGCGTCAGTCGTCGTGGGACGGCGTGATGCCCAGTCGATCCGCGAGTTCGTGGGCACTGACGCCGTACGTCTCCCGGATCCGTATGCCGTCGGGGCCGACGTCGAAGACGCCGCAGTCCGTGTAGACGCGGCTGACGCAGCCGACGCCGGTGAGCGGGTAGGCGCACCGCGGGACGAGCTTCGGCTCACCGGAGCGGGTGAAGAGCGTCATCATCACGTAGACGTCCTTGGCGCCGATGGCGAGGTCCATGGCGCCGCCGACGGCCGGGATGTCCTCGGGCCCGCCGGTGGTCCAGTTGGCGAGGTCGCCGTTGAAGGCGACCTGGTAGGCCCCCAGGACGCAGACATCGAGGTGCCCGCCGCGCATCATCGCGAAGGAGTCGGCGTGGTGGAAGTACGCCGCTCCCGGCAGCTCGGTCACCGGGACCTTGCCGGCGTTGGTCAGGTCGGGGTCGACCGCGTCACCCTCCGCCTTCGGACCCATGTTGAGCATGCCGTTCTCGGTGTGCAGCACCACCCCGGAGTCGGCGGGCAGGTGGTCGGCGATCTTGGTGGGCTGGCCGATGCCGAGGTTGACGAAGGAACCGGCGGGGATGTCGCGTGCGATGACGGCGGCCAGCTCGTCCATCGAGAGCCGGTGGTCGGCGCGCACCTGATGGCTTGGCGTGATGGTCATCGTGCCCCCTGCACGGTGTAGTGACGGGCCTCGACCTGGACGACCCGGTCGACATAGATGGACGGGGTGACGACGGCCTCGGGGTCCAGCTTGCCGGGCTCGACGACCTCGTCGACCTGGACGATGGTCGTCGTCGCGGCCGTGGCCATGACCGGTCCGAAGTTGCGGGCGGTCTTTCGGTAGACGAGGTTGCCCATCGCATCCGCGGTGTGCGCGCCGATCAGCGCGTAGTCCCCCTTGATGGGGTATTCCAGCAGGTACTTCCGGCCGTCGATCTCGCGCTCCTCCTTGCCCTCGGCCAGCGGTGTGCCGACGGCGGTCGGGCAGTAGAACGCGCCGATACCGGCGCCCGCCGCGCGCATCCGCTCGGCGAGATTACCCTGCGGCACCACCTCGAGTTCGATCTTCCCCTCGCGGTAGAGGCCGTCGAAGACATAGGAGTCGGCCTGGCGCGGGAAGGAGCAGAGCACCTTGCGCACCCGGCGGGCGGCCAGCAGCGCGGCCAGCCCGACGTCGCCGTTGCCGGCGTTGTTGGACACGATCGTGAGGTCCTTCGCGCCCTGCCGGATGAGCGCGTCGATCAGATCGAACGGCATCCCGGCCAGGCCGAAACCGCCGACGAGGATCGTCGACTCGTCCTCGATCCCGGCGACCGCGGCGTCGGCGCTTTCGAAGATCTGCGCCCGGCTCACCGGGCCGACTCCGCGAGGTCGCAGTTCTCGAGCACGACGGCCAGGCCCTGACCGACCCCGATACAGATCGCGGCGACGCCGTAGCGCTGCCTCGTCTCGCGCAGCACCTTGGCCAGCGTGGCGAGGACGCGGCCGCCCGAGGCGCCCAGCGGGTGCCCGATCGCGATGGCGCCGCCCTTCTGGTTGACGATGCCCGGGTCGACCTTCCACGCGTCGACGCAGGCGAGCGACTGCACGGCGAAGGCCTCGTTGAGCTCGACGGCTCCCACCTGGTCCCAGCCGATCCCGGCCCGGACCAGTGCGCGGTTGGCGGCCTCGACCGGGGCGTATCCGAAGGCCTGCGGCTCCAGCGCCATCACGCCGCGGCCCGCGATACGGGCGATCGGGTCGGCCCCGATCACGGCCGCGGCCCTCTCGCTGCCCAGCAGCACCGCGGAGGCACCGTCGTTGAGCGGGCTGGCGTTGCCCGCGGTGATGGTGCCGCCCTGCTCCGCCGTACGGAAGACCGGCTTGAGTCCGGCCAGGACCTCCGGCGTGGATCCGGCCCGGATGCCCTCGTCGCGGGCCAGGTCGACGCCTTCGACCGGCGCCACCAGGTCGTCGTAGAAGCCCGACTCCCACGACTCATGGGCGAGTTGATGGGAGCGGGCGGCGAACTCGTCCTGCCGCTCGCGGGAGATCCCGAAGCGCTCCCGGAGCTGCTCGTTGGCCTCGCCGAGGCTGACCGTCCACTCCTTCGGCATCCGCGGGTTGACCAGCCGCCAGCCGAGCGTGGTCGAGACCGCGGTGACATCGCCGACCGGGAACGGCTTCGCCGACTTCGGCAGCACCCACGGCGCACGCGTCATGGACTCCACGCCGCCGGTCAGCACCACCTCGGCGTCGCCGGACTCGATGGTGCGGCTGGCCGTCATCGCCGCGTCGAGGCTCGACCCGCACAGCCGGTTGACCGTGGTGCCGGGCACGCTCACCGGGAGCCCGGCGAGCAGCGCCGCCATGCGGCCGACGTTGCGGTTCTCCTCGCCGGCGCCGTTGGCGTTGCCCCAGATCACGTCGTCGATCGCGGCGGGGTCGAAGCCCGGCACCTTGGCGAGCGTCGAGGTGATCGCGGCAGCGGCGAGGTCGTCCGGGCGGACTCCGGCCAGCGCGCCGTTGAAGCGACCGAACGGAGTCCGCGTCGCGGCGTAGATGAAAGCACTCATGAGAGTGACGGTAGACCCCGGTCACGATATTCTGAAGTACTCAAATCCTAGCTTATTGATATGGACAACATATGGATCTGCGTCACCTGCGGTACTTCGTGGCGGTGGCCGAGGAGCGGCACTTCGGGCGCGCCGCCGAGCGGCTCCACATGGCCCAGCCGCCGCTGTCCCAGCAGATCCGCCAGCTCGAAGCCGAACTCGGCGTCGAGCTGCTCCACCGCACCACGCGCCGCGTCGACCTCACCGAGGCCGGCCGGGCCTACCTGGAGCGGGCGCGCGGGATCCTCGCCGACGTCGACGAGGCCGTCCAGCACGCACGGCTCGTCGCCGCCGGCTCGGTGGGCCGCCTCGCGATCGGGTGCGTGGGCTCGGCGACGTACAGCCTCCTGCCCGCGCTCTCGCGCCGGCTCACGGAGGAGCTTCCCGGCGTCGACTTCTCCTTCCGCGGTGAGATGCTCGCGCCCGACCAGGTCGAGGCGCTGCGCGCCGGCGCGATCGACGTCGCGCTGCTGCGTCCCGTGGCGGCCGACCTCTCGCTCACCGTGCACACGCTGCGCCGGGACCGGCTCGTCGTCGCCGTACCGGTCGACCATCCGCTAGCCCGCCGGAAACGGCTGCGGGCAGCGGACCTGGCCGGTGCCGACCTGATCGTGCACTCCGCCGACCGCCGGTCGGTGATGTACGACGTCGTACTGGGCCTGCTGCGCGACGCCGGCGTCGAGCCGCACATCCGCCACGAGGTGGGTGAGACCTCGACGCTGGTCACGCTCGTGGCCGGGGGCCTCGGCCTCGCGGTCGTGCCTGAGCCCGTGACCGCGCTGGCCCTCGACGGCGTCGCCTACCTACCACTGGCCGGGGCCGACGCACGGGTGGAACTGGCCGTCGCCCACCGCGCCGACCGCTCCGAGCCGCACCTGGCACGCACCGTCGGGATCATCCGGGCGATGTTCTGAGCCACCCACCGACGCCGGACGAGGCCGCCCCACGGCTGACGGGTGGTGTCCGCCTCCGCGCCACCGCCAGCCTCTCGGTAAGCGATTGCTCGGCGATGCCATGCGGGGTCCAGGCCGCGCGGGGGGTTCGTCGTCGGTAGTGGCCGCTCCCTGGCGCGGCCTCGTGGTGTCGGCGCCGGCAGGACGGTGAGCGGGACTCGCTGCGGGAGCTGGGCATCCCCATGGGCGTGACGCCGGTCGCAGCGAGCCCGTTCGGTGCGTGCCGTAGCCGTCGGCAGATAAAATCCGGCCAGGACGCAACTGCCGACGGCTGAAACTCGTCCCTTCCTCCCGAGCCGACAAGGCTTATGGAGATCTCGAACCAGCAAGATGGGGGACGAACCATGAACCTGACGCCGCGCGAGAGCCGCCGCAGACCGGGCGCCATCCGAGCGGTCGTGCTGGGCCTGTGCGCCGTAGGGGCGCTCGGCCTCACAGGCTGCTCCGGTGACGACGGCCCGGCGAGTGCCGGCAGTAAGGCGAAACCGAGCGAGACGGAGGCGTCCGCCACCGCCGACAAGACGGGGACGGCCGCCGACGCGATCGGCACGAAGCCCTCCGCGGAGGCTTCCACGGGCGCAGGCAGCGGCGTCAAGTCCCCCAGCGTCGTTCCGGTCGCCTCCAAACCGCCGGCCCCTACGGCGACCGGCTCGGCGGGCACTGAAGGCGAGGCTGAGGACTGCGACCACAAGATGCCCATTTCCCCCGACGAGATCGCGGTCTACCGCTACACGCCCGAGGGGGGCACCCTGAGCCTGATCGTCAAGTACGGCAACTGGGGCTGCGGCTCGCCGGACTCGGACGGCGCGCCCTTCGAGACGGTCGGCAAGGAGACCTACATCCCGATGGACCAGGCCGCATACGTCACAGTGACCAACCCCATCGTGGAAAGCACCGAGAACCAGCACATCGGCGTCCAGGAGTTCCTCGACTGGTTGGAGGCACATCCGAACTCCGGGCTGGTCTTCACCTACCACCTCGACAGCAGCGGGGCCATCGACCACCTCGAGGAGGTCTTCACCCCCTGACAGGACCCCGTCAGCCACGCGTGACCCCACCCGAGTCGGGAGCTCCTCGACATGGGCCGGGCCCTTCGGGTTCGCACGGTAAGGGTGGGTCAGGATATGGCCCGGAGTCCGCCGTGGGGACGACGGCCGAGTCGGTCGACGGCCCGGGCCGTTTCCTCGTCCGCGGGGAGGAAGACGACCACTTGCTGGGCGTCCGAGGAGAGTTCGAGCGTCTCGCGCAGCAGCCGGAGTGCGCCTCCGGAAGGGTGACTGAGGCGAAGGTCGCCACGGCGCGGAACCACGTGACGGTTCAGGCGGCGCGTGAAGTCGGGGCCGGCTGTGGGGGCGAGCTCCGCCGTGAACCACTCGGAGTTCTCGACGGACGGCGCGAACCACAGGTCGAAGACCTGCTCGTCCGCGACGTCGTCCCAGTCGGCGAAGAACGTCCGGGCGCGGGGGTCGGTGAAAACGTAGCGGGTGAGGTTCGGGGTGTCGGTATCGAGCAGTCCGGTTCCGCTCGTCACCGACTCGAAGCCGCTGGTGTGGGCGAGGACGTCGCCCAGCCGGTTGGTCACCATGGCGATCCCCGGTTCGAGCAGGCGGAGCGTTTCCAGGACCGACGGCCGGACGTTGCGGCGCGGTGGCGCGGGCCGCGCGTGGGCGGAACACACCCCGCCAGTGATTTTCGCGAGGTAGCGCAGGTGGGTGCGCTCCGAGGCGTCGAGGCTGAGCGCATCGGCAAGGGCGTTCACCACCGCCACCGAGGGATTGCGGTCACGGCCCTGCTCCATGCGGGTCAGGTATTCGACGCTGATGCCCGCCCGCGCGGCGAGATCCAAGCGCCGCAGACCCGGTGACCGGCGACGGCCGTGATCCGGCAGTCCCAGCGATTCCGGCTGGGTGCTGTCGCGCTTGGCCCGGATGAAGTCCCCCAACGGCGTACCCATGATGGGAGCATACGGCGGTCCCCACTGACCGCCGAGTGCTCAGCCTGGCCCTGTGGGGGCCAGCCTGAGCACGGTCTGGTTGGAGCCACGGCGGGGCCTGATCGTGGTGGGCATGGAGAAGACCAAGCACAAGCTGGTGATCATCGTCGGAAGCGTCCGGGAAGGACGGTTCGGCCCGATTGTGGCTTCGTGGGTCGCCGAACAGGCCGCCCTTCACGGTGCTTTCGATGTCGAAGTGGTCGATCTGGCCGAAATCGACATCCCGTTGGCGCTTCCTGCGGCATCACCCAAGTACGCCGGTGACGATTACCCCCGTCCGGCCGGGATGGCGGCACTGACGTCGGCGCTGGAGGGCGCTGACGCGTTCATCGTGGTCACGCCGGAGTACAACCACAGCTACCCCGCGTCGTTGAAGGCGGCCATCGACTGGCACTTCACCCAGTGGACGGCCAAGCCGGTCGCCTTCGTCAGCTACGGCGGAGCGGCAGGTGGCCGGCACGCGGTACTGCACCTGGAGAACGTGCTGACCGAGTTGCACGCGGTGACGATTCGCGATGGTCTCGCCTTCCCGAACTACTTCACCGCATGGCAGGACGGCCGTCCCCTCGACCCCGAGACCTCCGGCTTCGCCAAGACGCTGCTCGAACAGCTGGCCTGGTGGGCGGACGCGCTCCGGTCGGCACGCGACGCCGCTCCCTACCCGGCGTGAGCGTGACGACATGTCATTCGGTTGGGGCAGCGTCCCGGGCGGCCTGTCCCGCGGGCGTCGCCCTTGAACCGCTGCTGCCACGCCAGTCCAAAACGCCGGGCGGCCGGGCAGAGACCGAAGGCCGGGGACTCGGCTCGGTAGGCCGCTCCGACGAACCATCCGTCTGCCGAGACGACCCTCACGTGGGTCCCAGGTCGCTGTACACCAGATGGTGGTCCGAGTACGGGGAGGGTCGCACACGGTGCTCGAGCGGGGTGATGCCTCGCAGGAAGATGTAGTCGAACTTGCTGTGCCAGTCGGTGGTCGTCTCGCAGCCGTCGGCGGGCGAAGGATGGCACTGGGGGTCGGCATCCGCGGCCAGTGCCCACATCCGGGTGAGTTCCGGAGCATCCGGCACCGCGTTGAAGTCACCGAGAACGATCACGCGGTCGTACCGGGCGACGTCTGTGGCGAGTACGACGGCCTGCTCCGCTCGGACTGCCTCTTGGCGTCGTTCGGCGAGGTGTGTGTTGAAGACCCGGACGGGCCGGCCGCCCACCATGGTGGTGACTGCCATGTACCCACGGTCCTCGGATCCGCCGTCGGGATATTCCACCTTGACGCGGTCTGTCATCGGTGCCGCCGACAGGAGCGCCTGACCGTAGCCTCCCGGACTCCACGGCACTCCCCCGCACCGGCCCCAGTTCTGGAGGACCGCCCCGTACTCGACGTGGTAGACCAGCCCGTAACGGCTCTCCAGATCGTCCCGGATCCTCTCGACGTCACGCACGCACGCTTCTTGCAGGCCGATGACCTGGGGTGCGTACGTGGCGATCTCCGCCGCCCGGTCGACGTTGCTTTCCTCGCAGGGGTTGCAGATGTTCCACGTCATGACCCGGTTCGGTACGACCTGTCTGACGGCGTCGACGGGCAGTGGCCCGGCGGAGAGGGCATCGCTTGGTGCACTGGGGCCGATGAGCACCATGCAGGCCACGCCCACGGCACCCGCGAGCAACCACATGCCCTTTCCGAGCACCGTCGCCTCCTCGATCTCCATACACCTGGCATCCGACGTCTCCATGCACGAGGTTAAGGGACGAGGTTGTCAGCTCCACGTGTTTCGCCGTTCACCAGGTTCCTTGCCGCACTTCCGCACGCGGCGACCGTGGCTCACCTGCCACGCTCCCTTCCGCCTCGGTGGATCCGGGCGGTCCGGGCCGGCGGTCCAGCCCACGGCCCGCCCACCGGACACCGCCGGACCCTCGGCCGACCGGCTGGGAGAGCCGGCGTACCTTTGCGGTCACGGCGGGTACACGCCCACTTCCTGGGCGGATATGCCGAATTCGTCGAGCTGAAGGCTCTTCTCGACCGGCTGACGCTCGCCGACCACGTCTTCGGACGCCGCCCGGTGCCCGAGGCGCCGGCCCTGGAAGGCAGGCGCCTCGGGGGCGTGCGGGAACGTCAGCTCACGGTGCCGATGCGCTCGACGCGCTCGTTGACGCCGTTGCGGAGTTCGCTGAGCGTGGTGCCGGGCGGGGCCGTCTTCGGCGTGGAGGAAGGCGGCTGCGTCTCGTCCGCGCAGGTCGTGCCCGAGGCCGGGACCTCGAGGTCCACCAGGTAACCGATGACCGCGTCCGTCGCGCAGGCGCTGCGGCCGAACGCGGTGTGCCCCTCGGCCTGGAAGGTGAGCAGCGAGGCGTTGTCGAGCCGCCGGGACAGCGCCACCGCGTCCTGGTAGGGGGTGTCCGGGTCGCCGGTGGTGCCGAGGACGAGAATCGGCGCCGAGCCCTTGGCCCGGTAGGAGCCGTCGTAGCGGCTGACGTGCTCGCCGGGCCACTGGACGCAGGCGGTGGCGTGCTGGTGGTCGTACGTGGGAGGACCGTACGCCATCGCCGGACCGAGCAGCGGCGCCGCCTTCGCGTTGGCCGTGACGTTCCGCTTCAGCCGGCGCAGGTCGCGCGGGTAGTCCCGGTCGACGCACTCGACGGCCACGTTCGGGCCCAGGAAGTCGAAGCTGGCGGGGGACGGCGGCCGCAGCAGGAAGGAGGTGTTGTCCCGCAACTGGGCCTTGCGCAGTGCCGCGCCGAACGAGGGCCAGATGACCTTGCCCTCGTTGATGTTGAACATCAGCCGGTAGACCAGCGTGTAGCCGTTGGCCCGGCCGCCGTTCGCGGTCGGCACGGGGCTGGCGTCCAGGTCGGCCTTCAGTTTCTCGAACGCCGCGCGTGGGTTGCCGTCGCCGAACCCGCAAGTGGCCTGATCCCCGGCGCACCAGTCCAGAAAGCGGCTCATCGCGCCGTCCAGCGCCAGGTACTGCGGTCGGTCGTAGGCGTACGGGCGGTTGGCGTAGTGCACCGGGTCGTACGCGCCGTCGAGGGCCAGGGCCCGCACCCGCTTCGGGAACATGGCGGCGTAGACGGTCCCGATGTACGAGCCGAACGACCGCCCGTAGTAGGTGAGTTGCTTCTCCCCGAGCGCCTCCCGCAGCAGGTCGATGTCCCGGGCGACGTATTCGGTGCCGATGTAGGGCAGCAGCTCGCCCGCGTTGTCCACGCAGGCCTGGTCGAACTCGGCGGCCTCACGCAGTGCCGGCTCGAAGGTGTCCGGACCGGGCACGCCCTTCGCCTCCGTGACGGCCCGCGTGTACCGCGCGTCGTCGAAGCAGGTCAGCGGCGAACTGCGGCCGACGCCGCGGACGTCGTAGCCGAAGACGTCGAACGAGTCACGGAGTGCGGTCGGCAGATCCGCGTAGTTGTTCCGCACGAAGTCCACGCCGGAGTTGCCGGGCCCTCCCGGCTGCAGGAAGAGCGTGCCCTTGCGCTTCGTCCGATCCGCGGCCTTCTTCCGGATCACCGCGAGGGTGAAGGTCTTGCCGTGCGGCTTGCGGTAGTCGAGTGGAACGTCGGCGTTCGCGCACTCGAAGCCGCCCTGGCAGTCGGTCCAGGCGAGCGACGGCACGGGCGGCTTGTCGGGCGTCTTCGGCGTGGCCGCCGACTGGGTCGCCGTCCCCGTCACGGCTGCCATGAGCGCTGTCAGCGCGACTCCGACGGTCGCGAGCCGTCCGAAGTGTCTCGGTATGCGATGTGGAGTGGTCATGTTCTTCTTCCCCCTGGGCCGATGTATCGCCAAGTGCTCACTCCGCTGGGTGAGTTCGGCTAACTGAACAGAGGGAAAAAGAGCGAGAGCGGTGCCGTCGCGGCCGTCTTTCCACCGCCGATCTCGGTCTGCGGGTGGAGCCCGGCTGTTCCACGGACCCGCGCACCGGTCCCGACCCACCACCACCTACTCCGTATGGAGACATCACATGGCATCAGACGGCGCACCGCCCCGGATCGAACCGCTGCCGGTCGACAAGTGGGCCCCCGAGGTCAGTGCCGTCTGGACGGCGGACAGCCTGAAGAGCAGGAAGAGCCGGCTGCCCGCTCATCTCACGGATCTGCCGGACACGCTCAACCTGACACGGATCCTCGCTCACCATCCCGACCTGGCCGTCGCCGTCTACCCGCTCTCCACCCTGCTCAACGCCGGCCTGCTGCCACCTCGGGACCGCGAACTGATGACTGTGCGCACCGCTTTGCGCAGCGCGTCCGGGTACCTGTGGTCCCACCACTACGAGACCGCGCAGGCCGTCGGCCTCACGGAGGCGGAGGTGCTCCGCATCGCCGACGATCCGGCGACCGTCGGCTGGAGCCCGCACGAGGCGGCGCTGATCACCGCGGTCGACGAGATCTGCGACGCAGCCGTCATCGGAGCCGTCGCCTGGAGGCAGTTGCGGCTCACGTACGACGACGCGCAGGTGCTGGAAGTGCTGGCGCTCGTCGGCGTGTACCGGCTCCTGGCGACCGTGCTCAGTACTTCCGGCGCCGCGCTGGACGCCTGGCGTCCCGAGCGTCCCCTGCCGGCCGCGACCGTCACGGCGGTACGTGCGCGGCGCGATGACCAGCCGTAGGACTGCGGCTGCGGTGCCCCGCGGGGAACTCTCCGCGGGGCACCGCACGTCCTCGATCAGGCGGGCTGGCCCTGCGGTGCGATGAACGGCATGTCGAGGTGGAGCTTGATGACGTCACCGAGCAGCCCGGGCGCGAAGTCCAGCCCGAAGTCGCCGCGCCGGATCTCGCCCGTCGCCTCGAACCCGGCGTGCGCCTTCTGGTCCAGAGGAGAGTCCACCACCCCGCCGAACTCGACGGCGAGCGTGACCGGACGGGTGACATCCCCGATGGTCAGGTCCCCCGCCATCGTCCAGTCCTCGCCCTCCCCGGAGATCCGCGTCGAGCGGAACGTCATCGTCGGCCGCTTCTCCACGTCGAGCAGTTCGGCCGAGCGGGTGTGCGCGTCCCGGTCGGCGTTCCCGGTGTCGATGGAGGCAAGAGCGATCTCGGCGGTCACCCGCACGTCGTCGAGGGTCTCACCGACGTACAGCCCGGCCGTGAACTCGGTGAACCGGCCCCGCACCTTGCTGATCCCCAGGTGGCGGATGGTGAAGTTGACGGCCGCGTGATGGGGGTCGAGTTCCCACTCTCCGGGAGTGAGGGGCAGCGAGGACGCGACAGCGGTGTTCGAAGAGGTGTCATTGCTCATGGCTCCATCGTGCGGGCCCCGCGGCGACGGAGGGAGTCCGGGCGAAGGGTAGTAGTGGCAGGGGCACCCTCCGCGCCGGGACACGTTGTACGTTCGAGAGGTGAACGACAACGAGTTGGGCAGCTTTCTGCGCACCCGCCGCGAAGCCGTCACCCCGGCCGAGGTGGGCCTGCCCGCGGGCTTGCGCCGTCGCACGCCGGGGCTGCGCCGCGCCGAGCTGGCCACCCTCGCCGGCATCAGCGTCGAGTACCTCACCCGGCTCGAACAGGGACGCGACCGCAATCCCTCGTCCAAGGTCCTCACGGCCCTCGCCGACATCCTCCGGCTGTCGACGGCGGACCGTCTGCTGTTGCATCGGCTGGCCAAGGAAAACGGCGAAGGCAAGGAGCTGTGCCATTCGATCACCGCACCGCCGGTGCGCACGGTGCGCGCCACCTTCAGGGCACTCCTCGACAGTCTGGAGCCCGCCCCTGCCGTCCTGCTCAACTGGATGGGGGACATCGTGGCCTGCACCGAGGGTTACGAGCGGTACGCACGCCCGCTCGGCCTGCTCGACGGCGACCCGCCCAACATGGTGCGGTACGTGTTCACCGACGACCGGGCTCGCACCGTGTTTCCCGGGTGGGACCGGCTGGCCGACGAGCAGATCGCCCATCTGCGCAACGAGGCCTCGGTGCACGATCCTCATGTCACCGCCCTGGCCAACGAGCTGACGACGGTGGCGGGGGCGCCCTTCAGAGACCGGCTCGCCGCTGCGCCGACTCTGCCCTCACGCTTCGGGACCGAGGTCGTCGAGCACCCCGAGGCCGGTCGGTTGCGTCTGTCGTTCGAGACACTCGTGCTTCCGGACGAGGGCCAGCGCCTGGTGGTGCACATGCCGACCGACGAGGCCACCGCCACCGCGCTCGACCGGCTCAACGGCCGCAGGCCGGGGGCGCTGCGAGCGGTGAGCGGCTGACCTTCGCACCCTCGCGGAGAGGACGCCATGCACTCGTCCCGGCCGCGCCACCCCGCGCTTGCGGGATCTCCATGGGCGGCCGCTGGTGCACCCCCGGAACGGGTTCATGTGCCGCTGGTCGAGTTCGGGGGGGGTAGGAGTCCATCTGGCCCTGCCCTGACTGCTGTTGGACCATGCAGTGGGCCTTGGACGGGCAGTGCACCCAGGGGTGGGAAGTCGGGTCGGCCCGCGGGCCCGTCGGGTGATCGTTTTCGATGCCGAAGACGGCCTGTCACCAGGAACTCATGTCGTAGTGGAGCCGCCGTTGGTGTGGATGGCGGCCATGCCGAGGTAGTGCATGGCCGCGACCCCGAGCCCGGTGACAAGATCTGCTGTTCGAGGCCGGCTGGAACGCCGCCGAGCCGTGGACCCCGTTGCGCCGCGACCTCACGAAGCCGGTGCCGGACCCAGGCGTACGCATCGACGTGAGCGGGCCGGAACGGGCGCATGTGCGGACGGCCGTACAACGGGCGTCGTTCGACGCGTCGGCGTTCTCGGACGAGCGTTGGCACGCGATGGCGGCCGGAGTGCCGTACGCCGACGCCCGGTGTCTGGTCGCGTACGACGACCAGGGCGACGCCGTGGCAGCGGTGACGGTGTGGTCGGCCGGCTCGGGCAGGCCGGGCTTGCTCGAACCGATGGGCGTGCACCGGGAACATCGTCGCCACGGCTATGGCAAGGCGATCACCGTCGCCGCAGCGGCCACACTCCAGGAGCTGGGCTCGTCGAGCGCGATCGTCTGCACGCCGAGCTCCAACGTCGGCGCCGTCGCCACCTACCAGACCGCCGGCTTCCAGGAACTCCCCGAGATCCGGGACATATGCCGGGACGCGTAGCACCGGATTCCTCATCGGCTGTCGCACCTGGGCGCCGGGGTATCCGCCGCCGGCGGTCCTGCGCGCCCAGATCCTCCTGCCCTCGCCGGCGGAGGCGTCGTCACGGCTCGCCCTGCCCGTCATGGCCAACAGCCCGGCCCGGTCTGTATGGCCAACAGCCCTGCGTGGCTGGCGGGCTGACGGGCCGCCCCGGACAGGTTCGGTCCTGAAATCATTTCACCCGTGCTCGCCTCGTCCGATACGGTCGCGGGGTTGTTTTCACTGCTGGGAGCACGTGAGGTTCGCGTGTGCTTCCCCGGCAGTCCCCCGGACCGAGAGTGGGTTTCGTTCATGGCATGTCGTATCAGTGAGCTCGTCCTCGGTTGCCGCGACCCCGAGGTGCTGGCGCGGTTCTGGTGCGAGGTCCTGGACTTCGTCGTGCTCGATCGCGAGGACGACGGCACGTTGGAGATCGGGCCGCGCGAAGGGTTCGGCGGTCCGCAGCCGACGATCATCCTCAGTCGCAGGGAGGAGCCGGAGAAGGGGAAGTCCCGGCTGCACATCGATGTCAACGCGACTGACCGTGACCAGGACGCCGAGCTCGAACGCCTTCTGAAGCTCGGTGCGCGCCCGGCCGACATCGGTCAGACGGGGGAGGAGCAGTGGCATGTCCTGGTCGACCCCGAAGGCAACGAGTTCTGCCTGCTCAAGGCCCGCCTCAACCCACTCTGATGTTCATGGGTCCCGCCTCGACACCTCGTATCCAGGGTTCGCCTCGAAGTCCGTCGTGACGGGCGTGGCGTGACCGTGAAGTCGGTGCGGTCTCCGGTCGAGGGTTCATCGAGCAGAGGAACCTGACACCGGAGACCTCGCGGCCGCCCCGGCGGTGACGACGCGGGCTGACCTGACCGATGAACAGTGGGCGCGTTGGGTCTATTCGACCCGCACTTCGGTGTTCTGGCCTGTATGCAGCAGCCACCTTCCGTCATCCTGCTTCGTCATGACGTAGAGCGGAGTGCCTTCTGTGTCGCCTTCCGGCGAGTGGTAGATCTGCCGAACCTTGACGGCCGCCACGTCGGGCCGCAGGAATTGCGTGTGCACCGCTTCGTAGGTGACCTCACCGTCGAGGTCTGCCGCCGGCAGCACGGCCCGGGTGAACTCGGCGATCGCGTCGAAGCCGATGAGGACCTTGCCGTGGCCGGTCGTCCAGAGGGCGTCGGGATGGAAGAGTGCGAGGAAACCTTCGACGTCCTTGGCGCGTTGAGCGCGCTCGACAGCGATGACGATCTGTTCGATGGCCTTGATATCTGCGGCTTCGGTGTCCATACAGATCACTCTGGGACCTCAAGCAAACTTCAGGTCAAGGCTCAGCCTGGGAGATCGTGCGGATCATGTGGGGGTGAGCCATACCGGCCGGCGCATCAAGTCGTCCGGTTCCCACTCGAAGCGTGGCCATACGGGCGCGTGCGAGATCGGATCGGTGTCGCTCGTCGGCCGTAATGCCGTGGCCGAGGCTGCAGGACACATGACAGGATCGGCCGCATGACTGAGTTCTCCGTGTGGAAGGGCGGCCACCGCCCCGTCCGGTGAGGTGGTTGGACGAGGCCGTGGCCCTCGGCACCGCCACCACGCCGGCCCATCGTTCCCGTACCGCGATATTCGACGCGGTAGGCGCCGACCGCACCGGTCCGGTCGCCGTCCGGTTGCTGCGACTCGCCCACTCCGACGATCCGTTCGTGCGTCGTGAGGTCATGGCCCTCCTCCGGAGCCTCTCCTCGGACGGGTCCTGGCCCGCGGCCGCAGAGGCGGCCCTGGCCCGGCTCAGTGACGCCGACGAGCAGGTGCGCCGCCGAGCCGCGCGGCTCCTCGTCCATGCGGGGGGCCGGGATGTCGCGATCCGGTCCCTCCAGGAACTCACCGACCCCGTGGTGCGTACCGTCCTCGCCGACTCGCTCGGGGCCTCCGTAGCGCACCTGCGAACCGACCCATTGGCGTCCGTCCGCTTCCTCGCCCACCTCGAGACCCTGCGGGCCGCCCCTCCCCTGGACTGGCCCGCCCTCGACGAGGCGCTGCTCGCAGACGGCCGGGAGGCCGCACGTCACCTGGAAAGAGCCGGACGACGCTGGGGGTGGGTGCTGTACCGGCTGGAGCGCGAGCGCCACACCTACACCCTCGCAACGCGCCTCCTCGCCGATCCCGCCACGCGCGACATCGGCGCCGAGGTCGCCCGCGAGGCCTGTCACCACTGGAGGGCAGCCGCGGTCGAGCTCTTGCCCCCGCTCGTCCGTCACTGCGGGCAAGCGGTCAGTCCGGCCGTGGCGAAGGCTCTCACCACAGCCTCGATCTCGGAGGCGGCCATGCGAGCGCACGGCGCTCTGGCCGCCACGGTCCCCTTCCCTGCGTATCCCAAGTCCCATCGGGCTTGCGGCAGCCCGCCGCCGGCGTACGACAGCCCCTCCGCCGCCGCGCTCCTCGCGGCCCTGCCCTTGGGCATCGGACGGCTCTCGCACGCCCCGGAGATCTTCGGGGCCCTGCTGGACGCGGGCCCGCTGACCTTCCGACAGGCCGCCCAGTTGTACAACCTCACCTTCCGGAGGCCTGGTCGCACGCAGGCCGTGTGCGCGCAACTGTGGCTCCGACACGCGGGCCCTGCCGCCCTCCCCCGGCTCCTCGCTCTCATGACCCCGCACCTGGGTGAGTACACGGTCGGTGAGCACTACCTGGAGGGCCTCGCACGGATGGGCCGTCAGGCGTTGCCGGCGCTGCCTGCCGTGACAGCCCTGATCGACCGACCCACCCGCCTTCCGGTCAACGATTCCACCCAGGATGCCGAGACGATGATTGACGAGCGCCTGCTGGCAGCAGCGCTCGACGCCCGCCGCGCGATCCTCACGGACCCCTCTCCGCGACCATCAGCCCATGGCTGCCGCAGCTGATGACCTTTGGCGAGATCAACCAGAAGCTCCGGCTCGTCGCCCCGGCGGGACCGGTGGCCGAGTTCTTGCGAGGGGCAGCGGCTTCCCGTCGGCGCACCGGTCGAGCAGCTCGCGGGCAGCCGGGTGGCGTCGTGCGTCTTCCTGCGGTCAGTCGTGGCGCCTAGAGCAGGCGCAGGACGCCGACGACCTTCCCGAGGATCTGCGCCTGGTCGCCGCGGATCGGCTCGTAGGCCGGGTTGCGGGGCATGAGCCACACCTGCCCGTCCTGCCGGCGCAACACCTTGACGGTGGCCTCGTCGCCCAGGAGCGCGGCGACGACATCGCCGTGGTCTGCGCTGTCCTGACGCCGCACGGTCACGATGTCGCCGTCGCAGATCGCTGCGTCGATCATGGAATCGCCGGATACCGTCAAAGCGAACAGATCGCCATCGCCCACGACCTGGCGGGGCAGGGAGTAGACGTCCTCGACCATCTCCTCGGCGAGCAGCGGGGCACCGGCGGCGATCCGCCCGACGAGCGGCACGTCCACCCGCATCTCGCTCCTGTCGGCTCCGTCGGGTGCCCATGGGGGCCGGACCCGGTAGGCGCGAGGACGATGCGGGTCACGGTAGAGAACGCCCTTGCGCTCGAGGGCCATCAGCTGGTGGGCGACCGAGGACGTGCTGGCGAGCTGCACGGCCTGACCGATCTCCCGCATCGACGGCGGGTAACCCTGCCGGTCGACCGACTCCGTGATGAAGCGGACGATGGCCGACTGGCGGCTCGTCAGTTCCCCGACCGCAGCCCGAGGACCTGGGGGACGGCCCCGGCGCGGGGACGCGTTGCTTTCCATTCCGGGGCACCTCCATACAAGATCGTTCGGAATGACCCTAACCCGCCATGACCCCTAAATGGAACACCTTGTCGAATATCTCGAGTGCAAGAGGCCGGCTGGACTCGCCCCCGAACGGGGAACGCGGCCTGGCGCCACCGGCGTACTCCGTTTCGAGAGGTGAATTCGAGTTCTGGACCGGCTTCCGTGCAGCGCCCTGCCAACGGTCGGACGGCGCTATACGCTCCCGGGCATGAGACTGCGGAACTCCCGCCCACTGGACGTCAGTTCGTCACACGTGATCGTCACGGGCGGGTCGAGCGGCATCGGCCTGGCCACGGCCCGGCTGTTCGCCGGGCGCGGGGCGAAGGTGTCGCTGATCGCGCGCGGACGGGAGCGCCTTGAGGAGGCCGCGCGGGAGCTGTCGGCCACCGCGCGGGTGGCCGACGTCTCCGACCAGGCAGCGCTCACGCGCGCCATCGCCGAACTGGAGAAAGAACGGGGCCGGCCCGGCGACATTCTGATCGCCTCGGCGGGCCTCGCTCGCCCCGGGCATTTCCTGGAACTGCCGGACGAGGTTTTCCGGCAGATGATGGAGGTCGACTACTTCGGCACGCTGTACGCGATCCGGGCCGTGGCCCCCGGCATGGTGGAGCGCGGGCACGGCAGCGTGGTCGCGGTCTCGTCCGCAGCCGGACTGATCGGGATATTCGGTTACAGCGCGTACGGTCCGGCCAAGTTCGCTGTACGCGGACTGATGGAGTCGGTGCGGGCCGAGCTCACGCCGCACGGAGTGCACGTCGGTGTCGTCTTTCCGCCGGACGTGGACACGTCGCAGCTCGCTGAGGAGAACCGGTGGAAGCCCGAGGAGACCCGCGTGGTCGGCGGGACGATCAAGCCGCTCACGGCGGACAAGGTCGCGGCGGCTGTCCTGGACGGCATCGAGCGGCGGCTTTTCACGATCTGTCCGGACGCGGGCACCCGGGCCTTGGCTCGGTTCGGCAGCGTTCTCCTGCCGTTGCTCAACCGTGAGTTCGACCGAAGGGTCAGAGGAGTACGCAGGTCGGGGTCGACAGCGGGTCTCCGATCCGCCGACAGGTGACCGTGCGCTGAGAGCCGGCGGTCGTGTTCCGTGGTCCAGCGACAGTCGACACGGACTGGTTCGTTGCTACGGCCTTTCCGCGCCCCGCATTCGGCTCGGCGGCACCGTCGCACTCAGCAGCCCGGGCTCGTACGCGAGGACGACAGCCGCGCCGGCGGCCAGGGCGTCGTAGACGACCTGGTCGAGGTCGAAGGTGGTCAGGATGATCACCCTCGGTTCGCCGGAGGCGCCGCTGAGGATGCGACGGGTGGCTTCGAGGCCGTCCAGCTGCGGCATGCGGATGTCCATCAGGACGACGTCGGGCCGGGTACGCCGGACCGCCGCGACGGCTTCCTCGCCGTCACCCGCCTCGGCGACCACAGGGCTCGGGCGAGCGGCACGCCCCCAAGGGGCCAGGGGATCGGTCGTCCTCCAGCGCCGCCTGCGCGTCGAAGGGCCCACGGCTGGGTCACGAACGCCCGTCGCAGGACAGCGACTTCGAGCCTCCTGCAGCACTCCGAGCCGCCTGGCCGACCGTGCGGACGACCCCCGTCGCGGGCCATCGGAACCGCCGCGGCGCTCAGCGCGGAATGACCCAGCTCGGCGCCCAGGTCCCGGCGGCGTCGTGGTCGGCCGCTGCGGCGGTGAGGTGGGCGCGGAGGGCGGCCAGCGCCGGGTGGGGGTTGTCGCGGTGCCAGAGGAGCGAGTGCGGGTAGACGGGCGTCGGATCGGTCACCGGGATGCGGCGCAGGCCGTGGCCGGCGGGCCATACGAGGCGGGTCTGCCCGCCCATGAACGTGGCCAGGGCAGGGGTGTCGGCGATGGTGTCGAGGAGCGCGTCGGAGCCGAAGTTGGGGCCGGTCGCCTCGATGGTGAGGCCGAACTCGGCAACGAGGTCCTCGTAGTAGGCGGCCCACTCGGTACCGGGGACGATCCCGGGCATCCAGATCCGATGCCCGGCGAGCTGGGCGACGGTCACCGACCGGGCGCCGGCCAGCGCGTGGGCCGGGCCGGTGAGGAGCTCGAGCGGCTCGTCGAGCACCCGGACGGACTCGATGTCCTCGGGTAGTGGCCGGCCGGGCACGGCGACGGCGCGGAAGGACGCGTCGACAGCACCGGACCGAATGGCGGCGACGGCCGTCTCGATCTCGAACAGCATCACCACGTCGAGCTCGATGTCGGGGTGTGCCCGGTGGAAGCCACGCATCAGGCCCGACTGCGCGCTGCGCGAGGCGATCACGTCGACGCGCAGCGGACGGCGGCCGGTGCGCACGGACGCGACCGCGCGCTCGGCGACGTGCAGCAGCTCGCGCGCGTGGGGCAGGAACGCCTGCCCGTCGATGGTGAGTTCGGCGCCGCGCGGGGTGCGGGTGAACAGCCGCACCCCGAGATTGCGCTCGAGCGCGGCGATGCGCTTGGAGACGGCCTGCTGGGTGACCGCGAGCTCGGCGGCGGCCTCCTGGAACTGGCCCGCGTCGGCGGCGGCGACGAAGGTCCGGACAGTGTCGAGGTCCATGCCGGCAGTCTAGGGACACAACCGTTGGTTGTGGCCGATGGCGCTGCCGTTGTTTGATTCCCGGGGATCGCGCTCGCTTTGATGCTTCCGATCGCGGATCGGTTGTACGGATGAGTGATGAGGGGCATCGGGCATGGGGAGCGGGAACCGGCTGGGACATCTGCTCGGACATCGGCTGGGGCGGCGGTTCGGGTGGCTCTGGGGAGCGTACGGGACCAGCGCGCTCGGCACGTGGCTCGCCTTCGGCGCGTTCCCGCTGATCGCCATCCAGGTGCTGCACTCCGGACCGGCCGAAGTCGCCGCGCTCGCCTCCGTGGGAGCTGCGGTGGGCGCGGCCGTGGCGGTTCCGCTCGGCCCGTGGGTCGAATTCCGCCGCAAGCGGCCGGTGCTGATCGCGATGGACCTGGCGCGGTTCACGGCGCTGCTGACGATCCCCACCGCTTTCGCGCTCGGCGTGCTCACCTTCCTTCAGCTCCTGCTGGTCTCGGTCGTCGTCGCGGCGGCCGACATCACGTTCCGCGCCGCCTCCGGCGCGTACCTGAAGACACTGCTGCCGGCCGAGGACCTGCTCGTCGCCAACGCCCGGTTCGAGTCGACGGCCTGGACGACCACGATCATCGGACCGCCGCTGGGCGGGGCGGCGATCGGGCTCCTGGGCCCGGTGGCGACCGTGGTGGCCGACGCGGTCAGCTACCTTCTCTCCGCCCTCGGTATCCGCGCGATGGGCGGGCACGAGCCGCTGCCCGAGCCCCGGGAGGCCGCGCGCATGCGGGCCGGGGACCTGCTCGACGGTTGGCGGTACATCCTCTCCGACGCGACGCTGCGCCCGCTGTTCTTCAACACGGCCTTGTTCAACGGCCTGGTGATGGCCGCCCAACCGCTGCTGGCCGTCCTGATGCTCGGCCGACTCGGGTTCGCACCGTGGCAGTACGGCCTCGCCTTCGCCGCACCCTCGATCGGCGGGCTGCTCGGTTCGCGGCTGGCCCGGCCGCTCGTCACCCGGTTCGGGCAGCACAAGGTCCTGATCGTGTTCGGGACGCTGCGCGCGATCTGGCCCGTCGGCCTGGCCTTCCTGGGGGCGGGCACCGGAGGGCTGCTGCTGGTGATGGGCGTCGAGCTCGGCCTCATCTTCTGCTGCGGGGTCTTCAACCCCGTCTACGCCACCTATCGCCTCGAGCGCACCGCGAGCGACCGGGTCGCCCGCACGCTGTCCGCCTGGGCCGTGACGACCAAGGTCTCTACGGCGCTCCTGACGGCCGTCTGGGGCGTGTCGGGCGCTCTGCTCGGCCCGCGTACGGCCATCGGTCTGGCCGGCGTGCTGCTGCTGGCGACCCCTCTCCTGCTCCCCCGCCGCGCGACGGTACTTCCCTCCGAGCCGAAGTCGGAGCCGAAGTCGGAGCCGAAGTCGGCACCGCACCGCATTTCTTGACGGTCCGTCACGACTGTCGTTCCGACCGTGCCGTGCCGCTCTTCCGCCGATCGGCTCACCCCTCTCACAGCTCGGAGATCAGCGCGACGGCCGCCGATGCCGTGGCCGGTACCGGGCCGCGGGGCGTCAGCCACCACCTGCTCGGCCGCACCCTCAGCCCGAGACGACATCGAAGCTCACAGTCTCGTTCCCCGCCTGATGCCAGTCGGTGGTGACGTCCGCTGTCAGGGTGTAGGAGCCGGGCTCGTCCAGGCTGTCCTCGAAGTTGAACAGCGTGATGCTCGGCGGGCGGCATCGCTCACTGGTGACGCGCCGCACCACCTCGGAGCCACGCTTGAGTGTCCACTTGACGTAACACTTCCTGTCCAGTTGGCCGGTGTCGTCATAGACCTCGGTGTCGGCGCCCGGCCTGGCTCCCGCGCGAAACGTATCCGGACCGACCTTTCCGGAGGACCCCATCTTGATTCGGACGGTCAAAGCCTCCGTGTGCTGCGGAGTTTCCGCCTTGGAATCATCGGGAGCGGAGTCCTCAGCCGCCGAGGTGGCAGGATCCGGCGCCGGGTCCGGCGCCGTTGGCTCCTCGTCCAGAGACTGTGCAACCGGTTCGGACGGGACCGGTGTCTCCGCGGGGTCACTGCTGGGCCATTCCGTGGGGCTCGGGGTCGCGGAGGCCGGCCCCGAGGCCGACGGCGGAGCGGGGTCGGAAGCAGCCAGATCCTTGATCCCGGCAAGCACGCCGATCACAGCGGCGAGAACGCCGAAGATCACGACGATCGGATGCTCCGCGAGACTTCTCCGCTCACCGCTCAACGTGGTTCCTTCCCGTCGGCCCCCGCCCGTCACGATCGGCCCGACTACGCACGGTGGCGCACTGCTGACCCTAGCGAATCCCGCTCCGTCCCGGAGCCGGTTCAGCTGCTGTGCGGCGGCCCGGCGACGGCTGCACCAGCGCCGAGCGGGCGGGTTCGCCGAGGAGACGTCACGGGGAAGGCCACCCCAGGCGCGTGAGCCCGCGGCCTGGACGGCTCTGGAGCGGCACTGCGGTATCAGTTCGCGCACATGGCACTCACCCCGCCATCAGCACTCCCGCGCCGACACCACGTCGGACCTGTTCAACGAACCTGCGGGTCAGGGCACTCGGGCCCGCACCGCCTCCGCCTCCACCTCCTGACGAACCATCTGCCCGCCGGGGCCAAGACGGCCAGCGTCCCCGCCGCCAGCGGCCAGTGGTGCCAGTGCCAGAGCGGATTCTGCCACCGCCACAGCGGCGCGGAAGCGGCGTCGACGGGGATCACTGCGCGGTCGTTGCCGGGCACGGCGTCGTTCGGACCGTACACGGTGACGGAGCCCTCGGCGCCGGGGATCCGCTCGTCGATGCGCATGTGGAAACCGAGCGTCGTCGAAGACCCCGCCGATGCCGAAAAGTCGCACAGGAAGAAGTAGTTGTCCTTGTCCTGCGGCGGCTGGCAGGAGTATCTCCGGTCGTCGTCGTCCCCCTCGTGGGGAATGGACGTGATCGTGGTCCCGGGTGGCGGTACCACCGCGAAGGATCCGGGGCCTCCGTCGTCGGGGGAACCGGGGCCTCGGTTCGTCACACCGAGCCGGACCACGACGGTGTCCCCCACCCTGGCCCTGACCGTTTCGGTGACAGGAGCGAAGTCCGTCCGCGGAGACGACCGGGACGCACCGGCGAGGAGGGACGCGTCAGGGTGCGCCAAGTCGGCCCCGTGGACCGCGGTGGCAGCCGACACGAGGGCTGTCCCGGGCCGTTGCGGCGGCCGGCCCGGCAGGCCGTCGGGCAGCGGTCCGCCGGTCTCCCTCCGGGTGCCGCCCTTGACGGACGTCGTGGAAACCTCGGCATGCAAGGCGGTCGGATCCCCCGCCGCCGGCTGGGGCTGTGCCCACACCTGCCCCACCGTCGCTCCGAGCGCGGCAAGGCACACGACGGCAGTGCCGATCCGGTGCCGGACAGCACGCTCAGCCATGGGCCCTGATCCATTCCGGTCGCAACCTGACTCACGTCCCCATGCGGCTGCTGTGTCCTGCTGTGACAGCGCACCGCATGCGAGAGGGTACCCAAGCCCGGAAGGCCGCCCGCGCTCCTTCGGCTGCTCCACTGCCTGACTCCTCGGCGAGCCGCCGTGAGGGGCGTCCGTCGCTGTCTCAGAGCATGGCGGGGTCGACTGGCGCTACCGGGTGACCACGTTGAACACCGGGTAGGTCCGCGGTTGTACGTCCGAGAGGCCGAGTTCCCGCAGGATGGGGATCAGGGTCTCGCCGAACTGCCGGAACGCCTCCTCGGACTCCCAGACGTCCACGACGAGCCAGCCGTCTTCGGTGGGGGCGGAGGTGTGCGAGATGAGACCGTCCACCGGCCAGTCGGCGGGGCTCTTGACCGGCCCGGGCCGGCCGGCCACCTTGTCCGCACTCTGCTCGTACTGGGCCTGGGTCATCCCCGGCATCTCGAGAACCACGACGATGGCCATACTGAGTTCCCTTGCGAAGAGGTACAGAGACTTCTGGCCAGTTGATCAGCCTGTCCAGCCGCCCGCACCCGCGCCTGAGCCAGACAGAGCACACAGAGCAGTCGGAACAGCGGCGGCGCCCCCCGCCCACGCGCGCCCGTCGCGTCGGGTGCGAAAATCGCTGTCCGCTACCGCTCGACTTCGTCCCAGTCATCTGCGTTCGGTTGCCGACCGGTGGGTTCGCCCAGCAGGGCCTGCAACTCATCCAACGAGGTCATGCCTGCTCCAGGACTGGTCAGCGGAGTTCACGGACAACCTAGCCGCTCATTCGCCTACTGAATCGCCCAGTCACCACCGGCCCGGGACTCGCAACTGTTCGGGAACGCGTCTCGACGGCGGCGCGCGAGTCGACCCCCGCTCCGGCGTGCGCGCCTCTGAGCATTCACGGGGACACGCCTTGGCGCCTCAGCGGAGGCCCCGCACGCTCTCCCCAGGCACTGTCGCCGTCGCTAGCGTCCAGACTTCACCAATGCGAGGGGGATGGTGATGAGCCATATGGCCAGGGTGCGGAGCACGCTGACAGGGATCATGGGGGCATCTGTTCTGCTGGCGGGCGCACTTGTCGGGGCGTCGGCAACGCCGGCATCTGCGTTGCCTGCCCGACACTGTGACAACAACCGCGACGAAGCGCGATCCTGGGCTGCGAGCGGGCAGTTCGAAACCCGCGGCACAAAGGAGTGGTACACCTCCCTGTGGGTGTCCGCACCTGGAGGCGGCCTCATCAAGAAGCGATACCGCAACAAGGTGGAACTCCGGTACAACCGTCCATCGCGCTGCGTGTGGGGGCTCTGGAACGGGGCCGACAGGTCACGCGTCTATCTGGACATCAGTCCCAACGGCGGTCGGAGTTGGAACGGCCCGCTCGGACTGTCGAACAATGCGAGCTCGGCCTACACCGGGACGTTCAACGACCGGAACCTCGTCGCCCGCGCATGTGTCCAGGTGAGCGGCGTTTTCCACTGCACCCCGTGGTGGTAGTCGCCGGTGACTCCTCCCCCGGCTGAAGCCGGGGCTTCTCGCCGGGCCGGGCTGGTGCCGCTGCGGACCAGCCCGGCCTGAGGTTGTGCGCGATCGAGCGGGGAGGTGAACAGGGCTGACGGATGCGAGACGGTTGCCGGACGGCACCCTTTCCGAGCGGCAGGAAGGTGATCGGGTACGCGCGACGCGTTCACCCGCCTCTGACTCCTACTCCGGACCCTTCTGGCGGTTCGCGCGACAGCGGCGTCGGTGTCGGCACGGCGTGGAGCGATGACCCCCTGCCCTGTGCTCGTCGTCGACGGCGACTTCGAAGCCCACCCCTCGTCCACCGGTAGCGGGGACGTGGTGTGGTGGCTGGTGGAGAACACCGACCTCCGCCGGGCCGAGAAGGCGCTGCACAGCGAACGCGAGCGAGCCGCCCTGCTGGCGCAGATCTCCAGCGCGCTGTCGTCGTCGTTGAACGTGGACCGGTGCACAAAGGTGACGGCCCGGATGGCCGCTGATCATCTCGCCGACGCGGCGGTCATCGTCCCACAAGGACGAGCTCCTCGCCGAGGTGCTCGCCCACCGTGACGCGACGGAATGGCAGCAGGGCCTGGAAGAAGTGGAAGGCCCGGACCAGCTCGCCCCCTACCTCGGCGGGCTCATGCGCCACCACCAGAAGGCGCCGGAGCTGATGCGCCTGTGGATCGAGCTCGCCGCCGCGGCCGCACGGCCGGATCATCCCGTCCACACCTACTTCGCCGAGCGTTACGAAGGCGGGCGCACCCAGTTCGCCGAGGATCTGCACCACGAGGCCGCCCGCAGCAGCACCGGTGATCGGCGAGTGGCGCACCCATTCGTCACCTGCTTCATACCGATAAGCTATAAATTGTGATCAGGTCAGCACGGCTCCGGCATCGCCACCGTCCCCACGGCGGTCATCGGCAGGCCGTACTGCTGTCACCGGTGCTCGTCACCGTCCTCATCGCCGGCCTGGCCTTCGCCACGCCGAGAGAGATCGCCTTCAGCCGCCTCCTGCCCGCGGCACCCGCCCTCGCAGCCGCCCTGTGGCCCGTGCTCCCGACGATCCTGCTGGGCGCATGCTGCTTCCTGATCATGATCGGCATCAGCTTCGTCCACTCCGATCTGGGAACGCCGTACACGGCTGCCGCGATCGCCGCGGTCACCCTCGCGGCCGCCTATGCGAGCCATCTCCGACTCCAGCGCGAGGAGACGCTCTTCCAGGTCCGACTCGTCGCCGACGCAGCCCAAACGGTCCTGCTGCGCCCGCTGCCGCACCGTATCCAGGGCATCGAGATCGAGTCGCTGTACCGGGCGGCCCAGGAGCAGGCCCGGATCGGTGGCGACTTCTACGAGGCGGCCGACACCCCGTACGGAGTCCGCCTGCTCATCGGCGACGTACGCGGCAAGGGCCTGTCAGCGGTGGGGGCGGCCGCGGCGGTGATCAACTGCTTCAGAGAGAACGCATACGACCAGCCCGACCTGAAGGGCCTCATCCAGCGCCTGCAGATCACCATGACCCGCTACAGCGCCGCGATCCCCGCCGACGATCAGCAAGAGCACTTCGCCACCGCCCTGATCACCGAGATTCCCTACGACAGCGGGCAGGTCAAGGTCCTCAACTGCGGGCATCCGCCACCGGTGTTCGTACAGAGCGGCGAGATCCGCGTTCTTGAGCCCACCCTCCCCTCCACACCCCTCAATCTCTCGGCGCTTCTCGGAGACCACTACCACGTGGACACGGTCGCCTTCGTCCCCGGCGATCAGATGCTGGTCTACACCGACGGCGTAACGGAAACCCGCGACCGCAACGGCGACTTCTTCCCGCTGCCGGACTGGATGCGCCGGCACCGCGCGGCCCCGCCCCGTGAGCTGCTGGACCAGCTTCACAAGGACTTGCTCCGCTACGGCGGCGGACGGCTCGACGACGACATCGCGGCCCTCGCCGTACGCTGCCGGCACATCTCGGCCCAGAAGCCCTAGCCGTTGGCCGACGTCGCCGGGGCCTGCTGGATGACGTCCCCGTACTCGACGGGCTTGCCGTGGTGAACCCGGAACAGATGGCGGAACAACGGCGGCGCTCTCGACAGAGCGCGCCTGCGGATCCTGCGCGACTGCGTCACAGGCTCGGACCAGTTACCGCCGTTGCTCGACGAAGCAGACGACCGGCGCTGCTCTCAGCGCCGGCGTCGGCCGGCCCGGATCGTGTCGGAAACCGATCCGGAACCCACCGGATGAGACGCCGCCATATTCGATCGCATGAACAAATCCCGCCGGGCACAATCGGCCCATGCCGATCAACGCGGAGCAACTGCTCTCCGCCCTCGAACCGCTGCCGTTCCCCGCCCGCCTGACGCTGACGGCGCGGACCGCACGCCGGCTCGCGGATGACGGAATGCTCGCCCCGCTCCTGACCGACCTGGACGGGCGTGGGCCGTACGAGCGGCGGCTCGCGGCGTTGGCGGCCCTCGTGGGACGGGACGCGGGGTACCTCGCCGAGCGGCTGGCCGACTTGGACCCGGTCGTCGCCGGGTACGCGCGGCGCGCCGCACGTGATCTGCCGGTACCGGACCGGGCGATAGCGGCGGCCTACGACGACGCACCGGCCGTGCTGCGGCAGCGGCTGGCCCGTCTGCTCGCCACGGGAGGCCGTACCGCACTCGCCGAGCGGCTGGTGGCGCGACTGCGCTCGGAGTGGGGCGACGCCGAGGCCGCGCGACTGCTGCCGGCCTGCTCCCCCACCTTCGTGGCACGGGAGTTGCCGGAGCTGGCACACGCCGTCGACGGCTGGACGCGGCTGGCGTGCCGGCATCCCGACCCGGTGCTGGACCACGCCGAGCAGACCCTGGCCGACCGGGCCGGCGGACAGCAGCGGGACGACTGGTGGCGCCTCAACGCCACCACGCTCGCGGCACTCGCGCCGCTGCGCCCCGAGCGGGTGCTCACCCTGCTGGAGCGGCACGGCCCCGGCAGTCTGCCTCCCGCGCTGAGCAACGGACTCGGCCCCCTGGTCACCGCCGACGCCGAACGCGTGATCCGCTGGATCACCTCCCCCGATCGCCGGGAAGAACGCCACGCGCCGATACCGCCGCCCGGAGTACTGCACAGGCTCGTGCGGGCCGAACCCACGTCACTGACCGCGCTGGGCCGTCACTGGCTGAACCGCGGCGGTCACTTCACGGCACTGGTGAAGGCCCTCGCGCCCGGCCGGCGCCCCGCGTTCGTGGACGCGGTCGCCGACGGAGGGACGCGCTCGGACCCGGCGCTGAGCGTCCTCGGCCTGCTGCCGCGCGAGCGCCGCTGGGCGGAAGTCCGGCGTGCCGCCGCCGAGTTCGACGGCACCGACTACTGGTGGGACGACCTGGACACCCTCGCCCACGGCCCGATCGACGAGGCACGTCCCGCGCTGCTCGCCGCCATCGGGCGGTCCGACGCCGACGACCGGGCCAACGCCTGGCCGCTGTTCGTGGCCTGCGCCGCCCGCGACGGCAGCCGGGAGGCGATCACCGACTTGCTGACCACGGCGTGCCGCCGGCTGCGCAACGAGCGGGACCCGGTCCGCGCCGAGGCGCTCGGCGCACTCGCCCAGACGCACCCGCGGGTCTTCGGCTCCGACGACGCCCCGCTGCTGGACGCGCTCGCCGCCGACGCGCTGGAGGCACGGGACAGTTCTGCCGACACGCTGACGGCGCTGCGCATCCTCGCCGTACGTCTGCTCGTCGAGCACGCCACCAACGAGGCCACAGACCTGCGGAGTTGGGCGCTGCGCACCCTGGAGCGCATCACGTACCGCGTCGGCGTACCCGACTTCGGCCCGCTGCACCGCGTCCTGCGACGGGGCCAGGAACACCAGGTGCTCGAAGCCCTCCGCCCCTGGCTCGACGCCGGGGCCGGGCGAGCGGACTTCCGGCTGCTGCTGGGCCTGGCCGCCGCACTGGGACCGCGCGCCCGGCGGCTGCCCGAGCTGCAGGAGAGGCTGGCCACGGCCCTGGAACGCGGCGACGACGAGACGTTCCGGGCTGCGGCCCAACTGTGGCTGGCCGCTCCGGCGACCCGCGACGAACGGGTGGCCAGGATCGTCGCGCTCGAACCGTCGTCGGTCGTCCTCCCGTCCGTACGGCGGGTGCTGACCCGTCGGCGCACGGATCTGCTGGACACCCTGCTCGACGCGTCGTTGCCGTACGGCCGCTTCCTGGTGGACGGGTCCCGCCGCCCGCTGCCGGACCTCGGTGACAGCGACCGCTGGCTGCCGCGTCAGCAGCGGACGGCGGTCCGGCTGGCCGGAGAGGCGGTCGCGGACGGTTCTCTCCCCCTCGACGACCGGGCCGCCCTGATCCGGGCCGCGGCCCCGGTGCCCGAGTTCGGGCGGGCTCTGGCGCTCGCGCACAAGGACGACACGGAGGTGGTCGTCGCCGAGGCCGCGCTCGGCGCGCTGCCCTGGACCGACCGGCCCCACGACACCCTGCCGGCGCTGCTGGAGCAGGCGGGCAGCGACCGGGCCCGGGTTGCCGTGTACGCGGCGTCCCGCGCCGCCCGCTTCACCGCTCCGTCCGAACTGGCCGTCGCTCTGGGCGCGTTGCTGACCGGGGAGCGGCCCGCGAAGGTGACCTCCCGCAAGGAGGCCGTACGACTCGCCGCCTGCTTCCTGCCGCCCCGGCGGGCGGTGTCCCTGCTGGGGGGCACGTTCCACGCTCCCGACCGCCACCCGGACGTGCGGGCCGCCGTCGTGCGCGCGCTGCCGCCGCTGCTCGGTGAACCGGAGGCCTGGCACCTGCTCGACGACGTCGTACGCGACGAAGCCCGGCCCGTACACGAAGCCCTCCTGGCCGTCACCCCCTGGGAGTTGGCCGAAACGCACCGCCGCTCCTACGCCGCGGTCGTCGTCGCGGCGTACGACACGTCCCTCGCGCTCACGGAGGGATTCGGAGGCGGCAATTTCCTGCTGCTCACCATGGGGGTGTGGTGCCGCTACTCACCCGAACTGGCCGCCCGTATCTCTCGTACCGTCTGCGACCTCGGCGAGCGTACACATTGGCGGTTCGCGGGGTGGGTGCTGCGCGATCTGGCCGTGTCCGAGCTGCCGCACCCCGTGGGCGGTGCCGCGCCGGGCAGCGTGTTCCACGGCGCGGTGGCCCAGTTGCTCGCCGCGATGCACACGCCGGAGGGCGGCCATGACGCGCTGGAGGGCCGGGACCTGCCGGCACTGCAGCGGCTCCGGGACCTGACATCGTTCGGCTACGCCGAAGGAGTACGACCCGAGTTGCTCGAAACGGTCGCGGAACAGTTGGCGTCGGAACCCCTGGTGGTAGCCGAACGCGCCCTTTTGCTCGGCCAGTTGGTGGATCACACCGTGGAGCCGGACGCCTTGCTCGAACGGCTGCGGAACCTCGCGGACACTCTCGAGGGCGCCGGGGCGACCGTCGCGGTGCACACGTCCGGCCGGTTGCGGACGTCCTCGGCGTATCACGCTGCTCCGGGGCGCGCCGAGGCCCTGCTGACCGCGGCCGACCGGTTCGCCCGCGACGGCGGCACCGCGACGGGCCTGCTGGCGGCCGCTCTCGTGAAGGGAACGGGCGGCGCACTGGGCTGGCCCGAGGAGTGGCGGTCGCTGCTGCGTCTGCTGCGCGGCCACAAGGACGCCGATGTACGCCACGAGGCGCACAGGACCGTGACGGAGAACGAATGACCGCTCCCCGTCGGGGGGCTGTGCGCACCCACACAATGATCGGGTCTCCAGCCAAGGCTCCGACCGTCGGATACCTGGTCTCGTCCGGCCCTGCCCCATCGCCGTCGGCGGACATCGTCCCCTGTCTCCGCGGAAGGTGTGTGCAACAAGACGCACCCGCCATCGCATTAATACATTGGGGGGAGCGGTTCCTCCGGGATGGGAGAGACCACGGTGACGGTCAAACGCAGGATCGCCGGGCAGTTGGCAGGGGTCGGGGCGATCACGATCCTGATCAGCGGACCCGCCACGGCCGGGACGACAGGTGGCGGGGCCTGGGCTGAGACGTCCACGGGGAAGGTCTCGGTGATGAGCGTGGCTCAGCCGAGCCCGTCAAAGACCTGGGCCGGTGGCGCGACTGTCGAGAACGCCCAGGACGGCACGATCCGGTTCACGCCCGCGATGTACGAGCGCGACCTCGCCCGGGGCGGGATGTGGAAGCAGACGGTGATTCCGGGTGCCGATGCGTGGAACAGCAGAATCAACGACATCGCCACCGCGGCCGACGGCTCGGCGTTCTTCGTCGGTGATCAGGGATCGGACGGCGAAGGCGTCCTGACAGGGCGGTATGTGGCGGGCAGTTGGCAACTGACCCCCGATACGGGTCTGCCTGCCGGAACGGTCGAAGCCAGTCTGCTGTCGGTGAGTTCGGCCTCCGGCCGGGACGCCTGGGCGGTAGGCCAGGGCTACACGCAGGACACGTTCACCCAGATCCCGGTCGTACAGCACTGGGACGGCCGACGGTGGCGGTCCGTGCGGATCCCGGGATCTGCCAACTGGGGCCTGAACCAGGTCAAGGAGGTGGCGCCGAACGACGTCTGGGTGGTCGGCGTGGACTACGACACCGGTCAGTCCGTCGCCGTGCACTGGGACGGGCACCGGTGGACGCGGACGCCCACTCCGGCGTTCCCGGACTCGGCGGTCCTCTTCGACGTCGCGGCCCGCACCCCGACGGACGTGTGGGCGGTGGGATGGTCCCGCGACACCGACAAGCAGCGCCCGGCGGGGCTGGCCCTGCACTGGGACGGCATTTCGTGGAACCAGGTGCCCCTGCCCGCGGGCACCTTCTCGCTTCAGGCCGTGGCCCTGCGGCCGCACGGCGGACTCGCCGTCGTGGGCGGCAACGACGACGCGGCTGTCGGCATGACCTGGACGCCCGCCACGGGCTGGCGGTCGCTCGGCCTGCCCGAGAACGATCCGCAACTTCCCCTCGGCGTCAGCTCTGTGGTGTCCTCCGGCACGCACCTGACCGTTGGCGGCTGGCATTACCTGTCCAGCGACCAGGGCGACTCCTTCGCGAGCGGGGCCATCCTGACCAGGTAGAACGGCCTCGAGTACCTGGGAGTCGTGCGGTAGTCGCGCTCGGTGCGCGAGCGGCCCTTGCCAGACGGGCCGAGTCGGTCGATCAGCCCATCGGCCGACCGGCTGAACACTTGAAGAACGTCGACACGCCGCACGACGCGGCACGCCGCCCTCAACGGGACGGCGTGCCGCGGAACCTCATGTGGTTCCCGCCGCGTTCGAGCACGCTGACCGGCTTCCCGCGCAGCGGTTCCGGCTTGGCGCGCAAGTCCCTGGCGGCGGACCACACGGCGTGAGAAGGTCACGCGGGTGACTGGTGCAACTCGGGAAACGATCTCTGTTCGACCTGACGACCGCAACGCCTCCGTCCTGCGCTTCGCAGTGGAACTCATCGCCTGGGTGGCGACCCCCTGGGCGCTGGCCGGCCACTCGTGGTTGCTTGCGGCCCTGTCCGTGGTGCTCCTGATCGGCCTTCCGACGTGCTTCTCCACCCCGGGTGACAAAGCCGGCGTGATCATCGCGGTGCCGGGCTGGGCCACGATCCTTCTGGTGCTGCTCCAGCTCGCCGCAGCCGTGGCTTCCTCCTGGCTGGCCTGGCCCGCGTGGGCGGCGATCGCCGTGAGCCTGCTGGCTGCCGTCACCCTCGTCACCGAGCGCCGACGCTGGCAGTGGCTGCTCTCCGCGAAACGGTGAGCAAGTCCAGGACGTCGTCAGGGGCTACGGGCTGGGCGAGGGCGAGTACGTCGTCGTCGAGTCCTCCGCCGGCCGAGGCGAACGGCCCACCGCTCGTTGCTCTCGCGTCGTCGCCGACTTGGACGGCCGGTGCTCCGCGCCGGGCAAGGCGAGGGCGGACGCCGTGTGGTGAGGATGCGAGGCATCTCCGACAGGCGCGTGACGCGCACGCTGCGCTGCGCCGCAGCATGCTGTGCGGCGTCCTGCTCGCGCCGCTGACCGCGGTCACCGGCGCGCCGGCCGGCGCCCTGCGGCTCCGGCCACGAAGACCTCCACGTCCTACCGTGAGAACCCTTGGCGCGCCGCTGCCGACTGCCCGCCGTCCGCGGCGTCAAAATGCTGCCAGCGGTGCCGCAGCGGGCGCCGGCAACAGGGCATTGACGGAGGCGGGCGCCAGATGAGAGTTCCTTTCGAGACGGTCATCGAGCGCACGGGCAGCACCATCCTGATCAGTGCGCACGGCGACCTCGACGCCAGTGCCGTCTGCACCCTCCGGCAGGCGCTGGACGGCGTCACCCCCGATACGTCAGTGGCACTGATCGACTTGCACGAAGTGGCGTTCATGGACTCCAGCGGCCTTCTGCTTCTCCTCGACCTGCACCGTCGCGCGGAATGCATGGGCCTGCGCGTCCTGGTCGTCGGCTGGCAGCCACAGCCCAAGCGCCTGATGGCCGCGATCGCCGGGATCCCCGGCCCCGGCTCAGCAGCGGGCGAACGCTTCGCGCTGACGGGCTTCCGCCACCTGATCGAGCAGCGTGCCGAACGCCAACGCGACCTCGCCGCGAAGGCCGAACAACGGCATCCGGCACTGCCGCTGTAGGCGGAGGCACGCCGCACCCCCGCAGCGGGAGCGGTCCCCTCCCCCGCTCATCTCGGCCACCCCCAGGAGACCGTCGAGCCTGTTGGCGCCGTTCGTCCCCGGCGATCCCCCGGAGCGGGTGCCGCCGACCGTCACCGTTGCGGTGCTGGCGGCACTGGCCTGCGCCGCGTTGGCCTGCCGTGGTACTGGCCGCCACCACGGGGGTCGCCTGCGTCTCCATGATCCTCTCGGATGTGCAGGGCGTGTACATCGGTACACCGGTGGTCGCCGCGTACACCGTCGCGGCCCTCCGGCTCACGCGCTCCGACGCCTGATCGGCACGCCCCACGGAACATGATCACCAGGGAACACGAACCACTTCGCAAGCGGTCACTTCCGCCAGAACAGGTGGTGCGTCACCCCGCTCGGGCTGGGAACGACGTCCAGGTGGAACCGGTCGAGCAGCTCATCGGGGGAATCCCAGAGCCGTAGACCGGATCCGAGCCTCACCGGCGAGACCGCCACATGCATGGTGTCGACGAGGTCGGCGTCGAGAAACTGCCGGATGGTGGTGACCCCGCCGCCGAGCCGGACGTCCTTGCCCCGGGCCGCCTCCCGGGCCTGCTCGAGGACGGTGGCAGGGTCGCCGTCGACGAAGTGGAACGTGGTGTCGGAAAGCGTGAGGGAAGGACGCTTGTGGTGGGTCAGGACGAATACCGGGGTGTGGAACGGGGGTTCGTCACCCCACCAGCCCTGCCACTCGTGGTCGGGCCAGGGTCCGCGCTGGGGTCCGAACTTGTTGCGGCCCATGATCTCGGCGCCGATGTTCCGTGCGTAGTCCCGCGTGAGGTAGTCGTCCAGGCCCCGGCTCCCCCCGGGGCCGGTGCGCATGGGCCAACTCGCCGTGGCGCCGGCCCACGCGAACAGCCTGCCGGGGTCGACATGACCGAACGGCCTCTCGAGGGTCTGGTCCTCACCGGCGCCGATTCCGTCACTCGAGACGCTGAAGTTCTGGACTCTCAGTAGCTGAGCCACGTGTTCCTCCTGTGCTGGGGCGACAACGGTGGTGAGACTCGCCCGGCCGGGAAAACTCATCGCCGCGTGCGTGGACGGTCGGACAATGGGCTGCCTGGAGGCGATGAGGACCGACAGTAGTTCGTCGCCCCGTCGTTCGGCGGCCAAGCGGTTCGGTGCGGCGACGTCGTCGAGCTCGGCGATGTCCGCCGCGCGAAGCCGAGCGAGCGTGGCCGGTGCGCCGGGCCCACGAGGACTCCGCGTCAGGACGGGGCGAGGACGCAGAACTCGTGGCCCTCCGGGTCGGCCAGGCACGTCCACGGGACGTCGCCCTGGCCGAGGTCGAGGTCGGTGGCGCCGAGAGCCCGCAGCCGGGCCACCTCCGCTGCCTTGTCGTCACCGGGGTACGGCAGCAGGTCAAGATGGACGCGGTCCGGCACGGTCTTCACGCCGGAGGTGCGGATGAACTCGAGATACGGGCCGACACCCTTGGCGGAGCGCAACACCGCCTGATCGTCAGTGACCTCATGCAGGGTCCAGTCCGTCGCCTCACCCCAGAACCGGGCCATGGCCCGCGGATCCGCGCAGTCGACCACCACCGCGGCGATCGGCCCGGTGTCCCGGTAGATCTCCCGAGGCTCCAGCACGCAGAACTCGTTGCCCTCGGGGTCGGCGAGGACCGTCCACGGCACTTCGCCCTGGCCCACGTGGGCGCGCGTCGCGCCGAGAGCCCGGAGGCGCGCGACCAACTGCGCCTGATGGGCCGTTGAGGTGGTGGCGAGATCGAGGTGCACACGGTTCTTGGCCGTCGTCTTGGGTTCCGGAACTCCGACGACGTCGACGCAGACGGCGACCGGGTCCGGCCAGACGAGGCCGCCGACGGGTCCGACGTAGGTGGTCACTCCGGGGCTGTAAGCGCTCCAGCCGAGCGCCTCCGCCCAGAACCGGCCGACCGCCGAGTCATCAAGAGCCTTGATGTTCACCTGAACAGGTCGCAGTGCCATACCGGCGATTTTAGGCGCCGGCTCTGCACCGACATCCGCAGGCGCCGGCGCCGAACATGGGTGAGGAACGACCGGCTCCACCACGCCGTCCACCTCTGCTGGGGAAGAGCGCCGGCCACCTGGAACCGGCCCGCGGGCTCGCGACGCACCGGCGCGGCGTCCGGCCGGCGCTCCGGCCCGTCCGCCGTCGCACCTCAGCTGTCGAAGTCGACGGTGAGTGTGTCGGAGGCCGCGAAGGTCTGGCAGGTGAGGACGTATCCGGCGGACACCTCGGCGGGTTCCAGCGCGTAGTTGCGGCGCATGTCGGCCTGGCCATGGGTGACCAGGGCGCGGCAGGTGCCGCAGACACCGCCCTTGCACGCGAACGGCAGGTCTGGGCGGGCCTGCTGAGCACTGTCGAGGACGGTGCGGTCGCGCGGGGCGGAGAAGGCGGTGGCCCGGCCGTCGAGGACCACGGTGATCTCGCTCTCCGGGCCGCCGCCGTCCGCGCCGTCCGCGCCGTCACGATCAACTGCCGACGGCGGGGCGGGCGGCTCCTCGTCCGCGTGGAACAGTTCCTGGTGGACACGGTCGGCCGGGACGCCGAGGCCGGAGAGGAGCGCGCAGGCGTCGCGAACCATGCCGTGCGGACCGCACAGCCACCAGTGGTCGACCTCACGGATGTCGACGAGGGCGCCGAGCAGCGTGGTGACCCGGTCGGCGTCGAGGCGGCCGGAGAGCAGTTGGGATTCGCGCGGCTCGCGGGACAGCACGTGGGCGAGCTGGAGGCGGGCCGGGTATTGGTCCTTGAGGTCGGCGAGTTCGTCCGCGAACATCACGGTTCCGGTGCGCCGGTTGCCGTACAGCAGCGTGATGCGTGAGGCCGCGTCCGCGCCGAGTACGGAGGCGGCTATGGACAGCATGGGCGTGATGCCGGATCCGGCGGCGATGAGCACATGGTGGCCGAGGTGACCGGCATCGCTGAGATCGGGAGTGAAGGCGCCGACCGGGCCCATGACCTGAAGGGTGTCGCCGGGGCGCACACCGTGGACGAGCCAGGAGGAGAACAACCCGCCCGGCACGACGCGCACGCCGATGCGGGGCGGTGTGCCGGACGGTGAGCAGATCGAGTACGAACGGCGCTCGTCACGGCCGTCGATCTCCCGGCGAAGGGTGAGGCATTGGCCGGGGAGGAAGGCGAACTCGTCGGCCAGGCGGTCGGGAATGTCGAGGGTGACGGCGGCGGCGTCGGGGCACAGCGGCTCCACGGCAGCCACGCGCAGAGCGTGGAAAGCCGGACGGCGGCGGGCCCGTGGGGCAGCGGGGGGCGCATGGTCGGTCATCAGAGGTCCTTGACGTGCGGGAAGGGTTCCAGGCAGGCACGGCAGCGCCGAAGAGCGGTGCAGGTGGTGGCGGCGAAGCGCGAGAGCTCCTCGGTGTCGAGGGACGCGCAGCGCGGGCAGGGCACGGCGGCCGCGCCAGGGGTCAGGGACAGCCAGATCCGGCCCGGCGCGGAGTCGCCGGGTCGCCGCGCACCGGGCGGCGCGATGCCGTGTTCCACCAGCTTGCGGCGGCCCTCGGCGGTGATCCAGTCGGTGGTCCAGGGCGGGTCGAGCACCGTGACCACCCGCACGTCGGGAAAACCGGCGGCGCGCAGCCTGGTGGCGACCTCGGCGCGCATCTCCGCCATGGCGGGGCAGCCCGAGTACGTCGGGGTGAGCCGCACGACGACGGTTCCGTCCTGTTCCGCCTCGATGCCGCGGAGCACCCCGAGGTCGGAGAGCGTCAGCATCGGCAGTTCGGGATCCGGGACGCCGGCGGCGATGTCCCGGGCGTGTTCCGCCCGTCCCCCGCGCTGCTCCGCTCGCTCCGACGCGGTCACCATGTCGCGTCCGGGTGGGCGCGGGCGACGCTCTGCAGTTCGGTGAGCAGGGGCGCCAGATGCTCGGTGTGGTCTCCGTCCCGGCCGGAGCCCGGGACGCGGGACGCGAACATGTCGTCGCGCGGCACCGCGCCGGACCGGTGCAGTCCGGCCCGGGCGAGCACGTCGGACAGTTCGCGTCGGGTCCGGTCGGCGACGGTGGCCGGGTCCGCGCCGAGGCGTACCGCGGTGCGGTCGGTCATCAGTTCGTCCAGCCAGGGGGCGATGTCGCCCAGGGCGGCTTCGAGGCGGGCCCGCGACTCGCTGGTGCCGTCACCGAGACGCACGGTCCACCCGGCGGCGTAATGGCCGTGGTAGGCCAGTTCCTTGACGCTCTTCGCGGCGATGGCGGCCAGCACCGGGTCGGGCGCGGCGGTCAGTGCCTCGCACAGGGCCAGCCTCCAGGCGGACATCACCAGCAGGCGGGTGACGGTGAACGCGAAGTCACCGCACGGCAGTTCGGCAAGTCGTACGTTGCGGAAGTCGTCCGGGTCGCGGAAGTAGGCGTACGCGTCCTCGCCTCGGCCGGTGCCGTCGGCCTGGCCGGCTCTGGCGTACAGCAGACGGGCCTGGCCGAGCAGGTCCAGTCCGATGTTGGCCAGGGCCAGCTCCTCCTCCAGCTCCGGGGCGCGGGTACACCACTCGGCGAGCCGCTGGGCGGACACCAGGGCGTCGTCGCCCAGCGCCAGACAACAGGCGACCATGTCCGCGGCGTCGACACCGTCGGGTACCGCCTGGTCGACTCCGTGCAGCGGGTCGGTGAAGCCCGTACCGAATGCCCATCGAGCGTTGTCGGCGTCGACGTACAGGTCCTCGTCACTCATGCGCTTGCTCCTAGATGTGGGGGACGTCGTCGGGAATGGTGTAAAAGGTCGGATGCCGGTAGATCTTGTCGCCGCTCGGCGCGAAGAAGGGGTCCTTCTCGCCGGGGGTGGACGCGGCGATGCTGTCCGAGCGCACGGCCCAGATGCTGACGCCCTCGTTGCGCCGGGTGTACAGGTCCCGGGCATGGGTGAGGGCCATGTGGTCGTCGGCCGCGCGAAGGGAGCCGACGTGGACGTGGTTGAGGCCGCGCTTGCCCCGGACGAACACCTCGTACAGCGGCCATTGCGCCTGCGTACGAACAGCGGCTTCCGCGCAGACTCCGTCGGTGCCGCTCATGCCGCCTCTCCTTCCCGCACCGGGGCGGCCTGCTTGCGGGCGTGCGCGGCCGCGGCTTCCCTCACCCAGGCGCCTTCCTCGTGCGCGGCACGGCGCCGGGCGACGCGTTCGGCGTTGCACGGTCCGTCGCCGGAGATCACGTGCTTCAGCTCCTCCCAGTCGGGGGTGCCGAAGTCGTGGTGTCCGCGCTCCTCGTTCCACCGCAGTTCCGGGTCGGGCAGGGTGACGCCGAGCTTCTCGGCCTGCGGGACGGTCATGTCGACGAAGCGCCGGCGCAGTTCGTCGTTGGAGTGCCGCTTGATCTTCCAGGCCATGGAACGGACGGAATTCGGAGAGTCGTCGTCGGGTGGGCCGAACATCATCAGCGAGGGCCACCACCAGCGGTCGACTGCGTCCTGCACCATGTCCCGCTGTGCGTCGGTCCCGCGCATCATGGTGAGCAGCAGTTCGTAGCCCTGGCGCTGGTGGAAGGACTCCTCCTTGCAGACGCGCACCATCGCGCGCCCGTACGGGCCGTACGACGTGCGGCACAGGGGCACCTGGTTGCAGATGGCCGCACCGTCCACGAACCAGCCGATCACTCCGACGTCGGCGAAGGTCGGCGTCGGGTAGTTGAAGATGGAGGAGTACTTCTGGCGGCCGTCGATCAGGCGCTCGGTCAGTTCCGTGCGGTCCGCGCCGAGGGTCTCGGCCGCCGAATAGAGGTAGAGCCCGTGTCCGGCCTCGTCCTGCACCTTCGCGAAGAGGATGGCCTTGCGGCGCAGCGAGGGCGCTCTGGTGATCCAGTCGCCTTCCGGCTGCATGCCGATGATCTCCGAGTGGGCGTGCTGGGCGATCTGCCGGATCAGCGTGGCGCGGTAGCCGTCGGGCATCCAGTCCCGGGGTTCGATGCGCTGGTCGCGGGCGATGGTGTTCTCGAAGGCGGACTCCGGGCTCTGGGGCCCGGATGACGTGCCGGTCGGGATGTTCATGGTGTGCGTGTCCCGGTGTGCTCGGTGGGTGGGTGGATCAGCGGCCGTGGAAGGCCGGACCGCGGCGTTCGAGGAAGGCCGTGACGGCCTCGTGGTGGTCGTCGGTGGCGCCGAGCCGGCGCTGGATGACGGCCTCGCGCTCAAGCGCCGCGGGCAGGGGAATGGAGGCCGCCGACCGGAGCAGTGCCTTGATCTCCCGGTAGGCGGCGGTGGGTCCCGCGGCCAGGGAGTGGGCCAGAGCCAGCCCTTCGGCGGCGGCGGAACCATCCGGTACGACGCGGTGGACCAGGCCCCAGCGTTCGGCGTCCTGCCCGGTGAAGTGTTCTCCGAGGAGCATGAGTCCGGCGGTCCGCGAGGGCCCGAGCTGGCGGGCGAGGGCGCGGACGACCCCGGAGTCGGAGGCCAGGCCGAGGCCGGTGAACGCGGTCGCGAAGCGGGCTCCCTCGGCGGCGACGCGCACGTCGGCGCAGAGCGCGATGCCGAGCCCGGCCCCGACGCAGGCGCCCTCGACGGCCACGACGATCGGGATCTGCAGGGCGTGCAGCTCTTTGACCAGCGGGTTGTAGTCGTTGGGAAGGTTCGCGAAGGCCGTGGCCGGTCCCGTCCTCAGCAACCGGGCGTGCTCCTTGAGGTCCTGGCCGACACAGAAGTGCTTGCCACGCCCCGTGATCAGGGCCGCCCGTACCCCGCGTGCGGTGTCCGTCGTGAGGCGCCGTGCCGCCATGAGGAGCGCGCCGCGCATGTGCGCGTCGAGCGCGTTGCCGCCGGCGGGTCCGCGCAGCTCGATGACGGCTACGGCGTCGGTGACCTCGTAGGACACCCCGTAGGGAGCGGGGTGCCCCGAACCGTTCTCCTGAGCCGGGAGGGCCTGGTGGCCGTTCACTGCCATCGGTGGAACCCCTGACCGGTCTTGCGGCCCAGCTCACCGCGGGCGACCTTCTCCCGCAGCAGTGGGGGCGGCGCGAACCGCTCCCCGAGCGTGGCGTGCAGGTGTTCGGCGATGGCCAGCCGTACGTCGAGCCCCACCAGGTCGGTCAGGCGCAGCGGGCCCATCGGGTGTCGGTAGCCCAGGCGCATGGCCGTGTCGATGGCCTCCGGGCCGGCGACCCCCTCCTCGACCATCCGGATCGCCTCCAGACCGAGGGCTAGGCCGAGGCGGCTGCTGGCGAACCCCGGCGAGTCCTGGACGACGACCTCCTGCTTCCCGAGGGTGTGCGTCCAGCCGACCGCCGCGTCAAGGGTCTCCCTGGTGGTCTCGGGAGCGAGGACGAGCTCGACCAGAGCGGAGACGGGCACGGGGTTGAAGAAGTGCATCCCCAGGAAGCGTCCCGGTCGTGTCAGTGCCGCCGCGAGTTCGGTGACCGGAAGGGAACTGGTGTTGGTGGCGAGCACGCACCTTTCTCCCACGGCTTGTTCGGCGGCGGCGAGCAGCCGGGCCTTGAGCGCGGCGTCCTCCGGTACGGCCTCGACGACCAGATCGGCGTGGTGGGGCAGTTGTGCTGTCGAGGACACGGCGGTGACCCGGCCGGGCACATCGCGGGCCGCGAGTTCGCCGAGCCCCCCGCGCTCGGCGGCCCGCTGCAGCCCGGCGGCGATCCGGTCCAGGGCGACGGCCGCGGCCGCGTCGTCGTGCTCCACGACGACCACGGTGGACCCGGCGGCCGCGAAGGTCTGGGCGATACCGGCGCCCATCCGGCCGCCGCCGATCACCCCCACGACCGCGGGTGGTGCTGATGCCGAGGTCATGCCCGGCCTCCGTTCTTCTCCAGGAAGCGCGTCATGCGCTCCGCCTTGTCCCGGCTTTCGAACAGCACGGCCTGGGCGAGGTCGTCGGCCGCCGGATGGGCGCTCGGGGCGTCCGTGACGAGCTTGGTGAGCCGCAGGGCGAGCGCCGAGGAAAGCGCCATCCGGTCGAGCAGGGCGTTCGCCTCGGTGATCAGCCGGTCCGCCGGTACGACGTCCATGACCAGCCCGCGGGTGAGCGCGGCAGCCGCGTCGAGGTTCCGCCCGGCGAGCAGGATGTGTTTGGCCACCGACTCACCGACCAACTCCTTGAGCCGCCAGCACGCACCGGCGGCGGCGAGAATGCCCAGGCCCGGTTCGGGGTTGCCGAAGACCGCGTCCGGTCCGGCGATCCGTATGTCGCAGGCGTACGCCAGTTCGGCACCGCCGCCCAGCGCCCAACCGTCCACGGCGGCCACGGTGGGCAGGGGCAGCCTGCGTATCCGCTCGAACAACCGACTGTTGATCCCCCGCAGCGCGTCGTCCCGGCCACGCCGACGCAGTTCGGCGATGTCGGCGCCGCCGGCGAACACGCCGCCGTGGCCGGTGAGCAGCATCAGCTTCGGCTCGCGCTCCAAGTCATCGCACACGCGGTGCAGTTCGGCGATCATGCGACCGCTGATCGCGTTGCGGGCCTCGGGCCGGTGCAGGGTGACGACGACCCGGTCGGCGCGCTGTTCCACCAGCAGGGTCTCGAACGTCATGTCCTCCCGCGTGCTCATACGCGCTCCAGGAGCATCGAGACGCCCTGCCCGACGCCCACGCACATGGTCGCCAGGCCCCGGCGGGCGTCCTCGCGTTCCATGCGGCCGAGCAGGGTGAGCACGATGCGGGCGCCGGAGCAGCCCAGCGGGTGGCCGAGGGCGATGGCGCCGCCGTCGGCGTTGACGCGGTCCTCGTCGAGCCTCAGCCGGCGGACGACCGCCAGCACCTGGGAGGCGAACGCCTCGTTCACCTCGACCGCGTCCAGGTCGTCGGCCTTCCAGCCCGCCCGGTCAAGCACCCTCGCGGTGGCCGGCACGGGCCCGAGTCCCATCAGGCGGGGGTCGACCCCGGCCGAGGCGGCGGTGACGACGCGGGCCCGGGGGGTGAGCCCGTACCGTTCGACCGCGGCCCCGCTCGCCACCACGAGGGCCGCGGCCCCGTCGGACAGTGGTGAGGAGTTGCCCGCGGTGACGATCCCGTCCCTGCGGAAGGAGGTCCGCAGCCCGCCCAGTTTCTCCAGCGAGGTGGCCGGCCGAGGTCCCTCGTCCCGGGTCACCTCGCCGTCCTTCACCGGCACCGGGACGATCTCCTCGTCGAAGCGGCCTGCTTTCTGGGCGGCCTCCGCGCGCCGGTGGCTGCGCAGTGCGAAGGCGTCCGCTTCCAGGCGCGTGATGCCGTCCAGGGCGGCGAGTTCCTCGGCGGTTTCGCCCATCGACAGGGTGGTCGCGGCGGGGAAGCGCGGGTTGGTGAACCGCCAGCCGAGCGGGGTGTCGTACGTCTCGCCGGGCGGGCCCCAGGGCGTGCCGGGCTTGGCCGTCACCCAAGGGGCGCGGGTCATCGACTCCACTCCGCCCGCCACGACCAGGTCGGCCTCACCCGCCCGTATCGTCTGGGCGGCTGACGCGACGGCTGTCAGCCCGGAGGCGCACAGCCGGTTGACGGTGTAGCCGGGCACGGTGTGGGGCAGACCTGCCAGCAGCACCGCCATCCGGGCCACGTCCCGGTTGTCCTCGCCGGCCTGGTTGGCTGCGCCGAGGATCACCTCGTCGACGGCGTCGGCCGGGATACCGGCGCGGCGTACCGCCTCGCCGACGACGAGAGCGGCCAGGTCGTCGGGGCGTACGGAGGCCAGGGCACCGCGGTGGCGGCCCTGCGGGGTGCGGGCCCCGTCGATCAGATAGACCTCGTCAGGCATCGATCTGCTCCTCGGCGGTGGCGTGACGGCGGGACTGGAGGACCGAGAAGCGTCCGGTGACGAACGCAGGGTCGGTGAGGGCGGCGTTCGCGGCGGGGTTGGCCGCTGTGCCGTGGAAGTCGCTGAACGCGGCGGACTGGTTGACGAACACTCCGCCGGTCAGGTTCTCCGACAGGTGCACGCCCGCTTCCAGGGCGGTGGTCCGCGCCTGCTTCAGCACGTCCTCGTCGGTCGCGTACACGGAAGCGGTCAGCGCGCCGTGATGCCGTACGCAGTCGTGGAACAGCCGCAGACCGTGAGTGGTGGAGTCGGTGCCGATGACGAAGCAGACCGGCCCGAACCACTCACTGGTGTAGGTGTCCTGGTCGGCCTCGGCCTCGAGCCGGACCACCAGCGGGGAACGGACGACAGCGTCCGGGAGGTCCGGGTGGGCGAGTTCCCTCGACGCATGGGCGGTGCGGCCGAGCGCGGCCGCCTCCTCCACACGCTTGAGCACGCCGTCGTTCACGATCGCGCCGAGCGTGGCGGCCGCACGGGCCGGGTCGCCGAGCAGTTTGTCCAGGGCGGCGCCCAGGTCGGCGGCGAACTCGTCGGCCGTACGCCGCCCCTGGTCGGTCGGGAAGCCGTCGCGGGGAACGAGGATGTTCTGCGGGGTGGTGCACATCTGGCCGCTGTAGAGCGACAGGGAGAACGCCAGGTTGCGCAGCAGCCCGGCGTAGTCCTCCGTCGAGTCCACGACGACGGTGTTGAGCCCCGCCTTCTCGGTATGGACGACGGCCTGGCGGGCGTTGGCCTCCAGCCAGTCGCCGAACTCGCTGGAGCCGGTGAAGTCCACGATGCGCACATCGGGGTGGGTGGCCAGGGCGGGAGCGGTGCGCTCCTCGGGCTTTTCGGCGGCGAGCAGTACCACGTCGGGGTCGAAGCCGGCCTCCGCCAGCACCTCGCGGGCGATCCGCACGGTGATCGCCAGGGGAAGCACGGCGCGTCGGTGCGGCTTGACGACCACCGGGTTGCCGGTGACCAGGCTCGCGAAGAATCCCGGATATCCGTTCCAGGTGGGGAAGGTGTTGCAGGCGACCAGCACGGCCACACCTCGCCCCACCGGGGTGAAGGTCTTGTCCATGACGAGCGGGCCGCCCTTGCGCTGCGGCTTGCTCCAGCGGGCCGCGACCGGATGGCGCTTCTGCTCGTTCCATGCGTACGCGACCGCTTCGAGGCCTCGGTCCTGGGCGTGCGGACCGCCGGCCTGAAACGCCATCATGAAGGGCTGGCCGGTGGTGTGCTGGACGGCGTGCGCGATCTCGAAGCTCGCCGCGTTGAGCCGTGCGAGGATCTCGGCCGCGACGCCGGCCCGGGTGTCGGGGCTTGCGCGGCGCCATGCCGCGGCGGCGGCCTTGGCCGTCGCGACGGCCACCTCGGGGACCAGGGCCGGGTAGCTGACGCCGAGCGGGAAGCCGTAGGGCGAGACCTCGGCGGCGGGAACCGTGCCGGTGGTGGGGTGCCCTTCGAGGTGGAAGGGGTGGTCGAGGAGGCCGCGGAAGGCGGCCTCGCCCAGGTCGGGTGCCTCGGCTCCGTACGCGGAGGCGCTGGGGGTCTCGGGGTACGGCGTCCAGTAGCCGCGGTCGACGGCACTCGCCACCGCCTGGTCGAGCAGTTCCGCGTGGCGGACGAAGAAGTCGGGGTGTTGGTCGGTGGTCAGGGTCACCAGGAGCTCCAGGCCGAACGTTCGGTAGGTGGATGGGTTGGGGGCGCCCTCGCTGACGTGCGGGGAAACCGGATCGGCTCAGGCGTCGGCGAGCAGGATCGCCGGGCGTTCCACGCAGTCGGCCACGTAGCGCAGGAACCCGCCGGCCACACCGCCGTCGCAGACCCGGTGGTCGAAGCTGAAGGAGAGCTGCATGACCTTGCGGACGGCCAGCCCACCGTCCACCACCCACGGCTTGTCCACGATGCGGCCCGCTCCGAGCAGCGCGGCCTCGGGGTGGTTGATGATGGGCGTGGATCCGTCGACGCCGAACACGCCGTAGTTGTTGAGGGTGAAGGTCCCGCCCGTCAGACGGTCCGGCGGCAGGCCTCCGTCGCGGGCGAGCTCGGTCAACCGGGCCAGTTCAACGGCCAGTTGTACGGTCGTCATGAGATGGGCATCGCGGACGACGGGGACCACCAGGCCGCGCTCGGTCTGGGCGGCGAAGCCGAGATGCACCTCGTTGAAGCGGAGGATCTCCCGTCGTTCGGTGTCCACCGTGGAGTTGAGCTCCGGGAAGCGCTTCAGCCCGGCCACGCAGATGCGCGCCAGCAAGGCCAGCAGTCCGATGCGGCGGCCGGGTTCGGCGGCCTCCAGCGCCCTCTTGGCCTGGAGCAGTCCGGTCGCGTCCACATCGACCCAGGTGGTGGCGTCGGGAATCTCGGTCCGGCTGCGGGAGAGCTTGTCCGCCACGGCGCGGCGCACTCCGCGCAGCGGGATGCGTTGCGGGCCGTCCGCCGCCGGCCGCCCGTGTGGTGCGGGGGTGAGGTCCGCCGACGGCTGCCGAGCCGGAGCGACCGGTGTGGCCCCGGGGTCCGTCGCCGTCTGCCGGACCCGCGCGACGGCCTGCTCCACGTCTCGTCTGAGAACGATGCCCGCGGGACCGGAGGGCGCCAGCCCGGCGAGATCGATCCCGTGCTCCCGTGCCATCCGCCGTACGAGGGGCGAGACGACCCGGGGAGCGTGCGGCCCGAAGGACTGCGCCGCCTCGGTGCCCGTGCCGCCTCCCGTCGCGGCACCCGCGCGTCGACGGCGGCGACGCGGCGCCGGACCGTGGCCGGTGCCGTAGCCGATCAGAACGTTGCCTGACCCGGCCTGCTCCTCCTCGCGGTATCGCTCCGCGGCGGGGTCCGCCGACTCGGATCCGGCGGCGGACCCGCCCGGCGGCGGCTCCCCCGCGCACCCACCCGCGCCCTCACCCTCGTCCGGGGCTTCGGCACCCACCGTGATCAGCGGCTCCCCCACCGCCAACGCCGTACCCGCCTCCGCGTGCAGTCGCAGCACCGTGCCCGCGTACGGGACCGGCACCTCGACCGCGGCCTTGGCGGTCTCGACCTCGATCACGATCTGGTCGATCGTCACCGTGTCGCCGACCGCGACCTTCCACTCGACGATCTCGGCCTCGGTCAGGCCCTCGCCGAGGTCGGGCAGCCGGAACAGCTGCTCCCGGAGCGTTGCGGTGGTCATGCGACCGCTCCCTTCAGCAGGTGCCGGGTGTCCGGCTCGCCGTCGAGCTGGAGGCGGTCGACGGCGTCGAGGATCCGGTCGACACTGGGCAGGTGCGCGTGCTCGAGCTTGGGCGGCGGATACGGGATGTCGAAGCCGGCGACCCTCAGGACGGGCCCGGCCAGCGAGTGGAAGCAGCGCTCCTGTACGCGCGCGGCGATCTCCGCCCCGACCCCGGCGAAACCCTGGGCCTCCTGCACGACCAGGCAGCGCCCGGTCCGCCGCACGGATGCCGTCACCGTCTCGTCGTCGAAGGGCACCACCGTCCGCAGGTCCACGACCTCGAGTTCGATGCCCTCGGCCGCCGCGGCTTCCGCGGCGGCCAGGGCCACCGGAACCGACGGACCGTACGCGACGACCGTGGCGTCGCGGCCCTCCCGCCGGATCGCCGCCCGTCCGAACGGCTGCGCGGCGCGCTGCTCCAGATCGGTGTCCTCCTTGGACCAGTACAGCTTCTTCGGCTCCAGGAAGATGACCGGGTCGGGGTCGGCCACGGCGTCGCGCAGCAGCCAGTACGCGTCCTCGGGCGTGGCCGGGGTGACGACCTTCAGACCCGGGGTGTGTGCGTAGTACGCCTCGCTGGAGTCGCAGTGGTGCTCGACGCCGCCGATCCCGCCCGCGTACGGGATGCGGATCACCATGGGCAGCGTGAGCCGCCCTCGGGTCCGGTTGCGCAGCTTGGCGACATGCGAGGCGATCTGCTCGAAGGCCGGGTACGCGAAGGCGTCGAACTGCATCTCCACCACGGGCCGCAAGCCGCCCATGGCCATGCCGACGGCCAGTCCGACGATGCCGGCCTCGGCCAGCGGGGTGTCGAAGCACCGTTGCTCGCCGAAGTCGCGGGTCAGCCCGTCGGTGATCCGGAAGACGCCGCCGAGCGGACCGACGTCCTCGCCGAAGACGAGCACGCGCTCGTCCTCGCGCAGCGCGTCACGCAGTGCGGTGTTCAGCGCCTGCGCCATCGTGACCTTGGCCATGGCTCTCAGTTCTCCTGGGTGGGAAGTGCGGGGGAAGCGGGTTCGTCGGCCAGCTCGGCCGCCAACAGGGCGCGCTGCTCGCGCAGTTGAGGAGTCGGCTCGGCGTAGACGTGGTCGAAGAGTTCCAGCGGGTCGGCGACCGACTCCGTGTTCATGCCCGCCCGCAGCTCGGCGGCCCGGGCCTCCGCCTCCACCGTCACCGCCGCGACGTCCTCGTCGGTGAGGGCGCCGCGGCCGCGCAGGTACGTCTCCAGTCGGTCGACCGGGTCGGCGGCCCGCCACCGGTCGACCTCGTCGTCCTCGCGGTAGCGGGTGGCGTCGTCGGCGTTGGTGTGCGCGTCCATGCGGTAGGTGTGCGCCTCGACGAGTACCGGACCGTGGCCCGCCCGGGCGTGCTCCACGGCCGCGGTCAGCACCGCCAGCACCGCCACCAGGTCGTTGCCGTCCACCTGCTCGGAGCGCACCCCGTAGCCGATGCCCTTGTACGCGAGCGAGGGCGCCGCGGTCTGCCGGGCCAGCGGCACGGAGATCGCGTACTTGTTGTTCTGCACGAAGAACACGACCGGGGCGCGGAAGACGGCGGCGAAGTTCAGCGCCTCGTGGAAGTCCCCCTCGCTGGTCGCGCCGTCGCCCACGAGGGCCATGGCCACGCCGTCCCCGCCCGCACGGCGCAGGGACTCGGCCACGCCGGTCGCGTGCAGCACCTGGGTCGCCAGCGGGGTGCACTGGGGTGCGACACGGGTGGCGGCGGGATCGTAACCGCAGTGCCAGTCGCCGCGCAGCAGCGTCAGCACCTCGAGCGGGTCGATGCCGCGGGTCACCAGGGCGACGGAATCGCGGTAGGTCGGGAACAGCCAGTCTTCGGGGCGCAGTGCGAGCACGGCCCCGATCTGGCAGGCCTCCTGGCCCCGGCTGGAGGGGTAGACGGCGAGGCGGCCCTGCTTGGTGAGGGCGGTCGCCTGGGTGTCGAACCGGCGGCCCAGGACCATCTGCCGCCAGGCCTCGACCAGGGCCTGAACCGGGGGCTCGGCGTAGTCGGCCGGCTGCCTGGCGACCGGCGTGCCGTCCTCGGCCACGAACCGCACCGGCATGAGGGACGGCAAGAGGCCCTGGACCGTCTGGCGGAGGCTCTTCACGGACATGGAGGGCACTCACTTTCTCTGGACACTTGACAGGAGAATGGTGGCCACTACGGAATATGTGTTCAATAGCTCGGCCGAACCGGCGATGAACTGCCGGAGATCAGGTTCTGGGAGGACAATGTGTCCGAGGAAAACTCGCTGCCGGCGGCAGTGGCCGGACGAACTGCCGTCCCTCTCGACGACATCGACCGGCAGATCCTGAGCCGGCTCGTCGAGGACGGCCGGATCTCGGTCCGGGCGCTCGCCGAGCAGGTGCACATCTCCCGGGCGAACGCCTACACCCGTATCGGCCGGCTCGTGGCCGAGGACGTCATCACGGGCTTCACCGCGCAGCTCAACGCCCAGCGGGCGGGCCTCGGCACGAGCGCCTACGTCACGCTGAGCGTCGAGCAGAACGCCTGGCGCGACATCTCACGCGAGCTGTGCAAGATCGCGTATGTGGAGCACATCACCCTCGTCACCGGTGATTTCGACGTCCTGGTGCTGGTGCGCGCGCCGGACAACCTGGTGCTGCGCCAGGTCGTCCTGGAGAGGATCCAGGCGATCCCCGGGGTGCGCTCCACCCGCACCTGGCTCGTCTTCGACGAGGTGCGGGGCCGCGGGCCCACCTGGACCGACTGAACGCGGCCGCCCCGGTCATACGTCGATCAGCGTGGCGGCGAGGCCGGAGTCCGGGAGGGGAACCACGGACGGGTCCGGGATCGCAGCGGCCGGCGGTGCGTGCCGCCGGGAGCCCACCACCCGGAACCGTCCGGTGATGAAGTGGGCGCCCGTGTCCGGCAGTTCGGCGCGAGCCGAGGACGGGTCGGCGGGCAGGTCGTCGAGGTTCTCCACCAGGTGCACACCGGCGTCCAGCGCCGCCGTCTCGGCCGCCGCCAGCACCAGCGGGTCGGTGGAGTGCACCGAGGCGTGGAGCGCGCCGTGCCGCGCCATCGTACGGCGCAGGACCGCCAGGCTGTGTGAGGTCGAGTCGGTGCCCACCAGGAAGGAGATGGGTCCAGGCCATTCGCGCGTGTAGACCCGCTCCTCCGAGGCGCGCAGCCGCACCAGCAGCGGGCTGCGCAGGTCGGCGCGCGCGTGGTCGGGGTGGGCCACGGGGCCGGAGGCGTGCAGGACCGGGCCGTACCGGGTGGCGTCCGCCAGGGCGGCGAGCACCTCGTCGGCGGTGATCGCGCCCAACACCCTCGCCGCACGTGCGGGATGCGCGAGCAGCCGGTCCACGGCGTCGCCGAGATCGGTGCCGAGGTCCCGCAGCGTCTTGTGCCCTTCGTCGGTGCTGAAGCCGCGCTCCGGCACCAGGATGTTCTGCGGCGTGGTGCGCACCGTGCCGTTGCACCGGCATGAGGAGAGGGCGAGGCCCCGCACCAGAGCCCGGTAGTCGTCGGTCGAGTCCACGACCACCGTGTTCAGCCCGGTCCGGTGGGCGAACACGACGGCCTGGCGGGCATGTTGCTCCAGCCAGTCGGCGAAGCGCGCGGAACCCGTGAAGTCGACGATGCGCACTGCCGGGTGGGTGGCCAGCCACCGGTGCACCTGCCGTTCCGGTTCAGCCACGGCCAGCGTGACGAGATCCTGGGAGTGACCGGCCTCCGCGAGCACCTGCCGGGCGACCCGCACGGTGATCGCCAGCGGCAGCACCGAGCGTGGGTGCGGAGCCACGACGACCGGGTTGCCGGTCACCAGGCTGGCGAACAGGCCCGGAAGGCCGTTCCAGAGCGGGAAGTCCGGGCAGCCGACGAGCAGCGACACCCCGCGGGGCGCCAGGGTGGAGGTGCCCCGCAGCGGTTGCCCGCTGCGTTCGGCGCTCGCCCAGTGCAGGTCGGTCGGGACGCGTTCCGACTCGGCGAAGGCCTGGGCCACGGCCTCCAGGGCTCGGTCCTGGGCGGGCGGCCCGGCGGCGCGGAAGGCTGCCCGGAGAGGTTGACCGGTGGTGTGGTGCACCGCGAGGGCCAGTTCGTGGCTGCGGGTGTTGAGCCGGCGCAGGATCTCCACGGCGAGCCCGGCACGCTGGTAGGGCCCGGCCGCCCGCCACCCGGCCGCCGTCCGCCCCGCCGCCTCGACCAGCTCCGTGGGATCACAGCGCGGATAGTCGATGGCGAGATCGACGCCGTACGGCGACGACTCCGTGCGCACGCGTCCGAGTTCGCCGGGCTGCCCGAGGTCGAACGGCCTCCCCAGCAGCGAGCGGAACACCTTCCCCGCGGTGCGGGTCGACCTCATGCCCGCGTCGGCCGCGTCCTGTCCCGTCGCCTCGGTGAAGGGGCGACGGCACTCTCCGGCGGCGATCGCGCGAACGACGCTCTGCAGCAGCTCGCGGTGCCGCTCGTAGGGGCCGGGGCCCATGGCCGTCAGCCTCTCCAGCTCGCCGCGAGCGCGAGCAGGGCGTCGTTCTCCTCCGGCAGCCCGATCGTCACCCGGACGCCCTCGCCGGGAAACGGGCGGACCACGACCTTCCCGTCGGCGCAGTGCCTGGCGAAGTCCGCGCTGTGCTCGCCGAGCGGCAACCAGACGAAGTTGGACTGGGAGTCGGGCACATCGTGGCCCAGCGTCCGCAACCGTGCGGTGACACGGCCACGTTCGGCGATCGTGAGGGCGGCCCGCCGGGTGACCTCCGCGCCCTCGCCGATGGCGACGACGGCGGCCCGCTGGGCGAGCGCGCTGACGCTGAACGGCACCTGCGTGCGGCGCACGTGCGTGGCGATCCCGGGCGGCGCGACGCAGTAGCCCACGCGCAGCCCCGCCAGTCCGTACGCCTTCGAGAAGGTTCGCAGCACGGCCACATTCGGCCGGTCACCGAGCAGGGCGAGGCCGTCGGGGACCCGGTCCGGATCGGCGTACTCCCGGTAGGCCTCGTCGACGACGATCAGCACGTCCCGCGGCACCCGGTCCGCGAAGTCGGTCAGGGCCCGCGCGCCGACCGCCGTGGAGGTCGGATTGTTGGGGTTGCACACGAAGACCAGCCGGGTCCGGGCGGTGATCGCCGCGGCCATGGCGTCCAGGTCGAGGGCGTGGTCGCGCAGGGGCACTCGTACCGCCGTACCGCCCGCCACCGAGGTGAGGATCGGGTAGGCCTCGAAGGACCGCCAGCCGAAGACGACCTCGTCGCCGGGCCCGACGACCGTGTGCAGCAGCTGCCCGCAGACTTCGGAGGATCCGGCGCCCACCGCGATCCGGTCCGGCTCGACCCCATGGTGCGCGGCCAGGGCCTCGACGAGCGAGACGGCGTGCAGATCGGGGTAGCGCGACACACCGCCGGCGGCCTCCGCGAGGGTCGCGGCCACGCCCGGCAGCAGCCCGTGCGGGGATTCGTTGCTGGCCAGCACGATGGCCCCGGGCAGTTTTCGGCCCGGGACGTAGGCGGGCAGCTGGGACAGGGACGCACGGACACGCACCATGCTGGTCTCGCTTCTGCAGCGCTGGGACCCGAGGCCTGGCCGTCGGGCGCTTGACAGGGGAATGGTGAAGAAAGGACGAGGAGCACTCAACTGTTTGACGAATTCGGCTACGAATCGCCGAAAGCAGGACAGCTCATCGGCAAACCGTCTTCCGGTGAGGCCCGCCGGACCCCTGGTACGAGACGGACAGCGCACCCTCCGTCGTGCACCGGGCCGCGTCCTTGATCACGGGACGGACACAGGGCGCCGTGGAGGCCCCCGCCCGCGGGCGGGGCACCGGCAGACTGCTCGCCGCCCGAACCGGGCGATGTCCGCGGACCGTCCCGTTCCGATCGAGGGAGACCATGCACAGCACCCCGACCCGCCTCCGCCACGGAGCCCTGACGGCGGGCGCCGCGGTCCTCGCGCTGCTCGCGGCCGGCTGCTCGGAGGCGTCCGCGGGCGCCCAGGCCGGCGGCTGCCGTGCCGACGGCCACTGGTCGCCGAAGGAACAGGCCGCGTGGCTGCGCACCGCGGTGGACTTCCGCGGGACGGCCGACGGAACCGATCCGCCGCACGAAGGGGCGTCGGTCGTCGTTCGCGCACAGCTCACGGGCGATGTCCGGCCGTTGTGCCAACCGCTGGCCGTGCAGGTCGAGTTCTGGGCCCTCACCGCCACGGCGGCGGGAACCGAGATGTCGTCCGTCATGCGCCACCAGTTGTCCACGGACGGCAGCACGACCCGTACCGTCGGCTTCCCCGCGGGCCTTCCCACCAGTCAGGACATCACCTGCACCCGGGTCCTTGTGGCAGCGTACTCGGGACCGCCCCTGACGGACGGGGAACTGCCGTCGACCCCAGCGGACTTGGCCGCCACCGGGGACACCGAGGTGCGCTTCGGGACGGAGCGGATCGGTGCGTACCGGCTGTTCCCGGCGCAGGACCCCGCCCGGTGCGACGCGGACCGCGCGACGCCGAGCCCCTCACCCACCGGGTCGACGGCCTGGGACATCTATCATCCGTGACGCGGTCACGGCGCTGACCGGGGCTTCGGCCTCCGACGAGGAGGTGATCACCTCGGATCCTCCGTTCCCACGGTCCATGAGGCCCCCGAGGAAGGCGAGGCCGAGGCCTGCGGCGGCGAGGGCCGCGCCGACCAGGGCAGGCGAGGCCCAGCCCCAGCCGGCCGAGATGGCCAGGCCGCCGAGCCAGGCGCCGCCCGCATTGGCCAGGTTGAAGGCGGAGTGATTGGAGGCCGCCGCCATCGTCGGGGCGTTCTTCGCCTTGGCCATGAGCAGCATCTGCACGGGTGTCGTGACCAGGGCACCCATCGCGCCCATGAAGGCGAGTGTCACCAGGGCGGGAACCGCGCTGTGGACCGTGAAGTAGAACGTCACGAGCGACGCGCCGAGCAGGGCGAGCCCCCCGTACAGCGTCGGACGCAGGGCACGGTCCGTCAGCGGGCCCGCGATCAGCGTGCCCAGCGTCATTCCGACGCCGTAGAGAGCGAGGACCCATGTGGTCGAGGAATCGGAGAAGCCTGTGAGGTGCGTCAGGATCGGCACCAGGTAGCTGTAGACGGCGAAGAAGCCGCCGAATCCCACGACGGCGGTGGCCAGGCCGAGGGCGACCTGTCTGTTGCCCATCGCCCTCAGCTCGTGCCGGATGCCCGCCTGGTGACCGCGAGGCTGGTGGGGGACGAAGGCAACCAGCGCGGCAAGAGCGACGATGCCGATGACGGCGACCGCGCAGTAGGCGTACCGCCAGCCCAGTTGCTGCCCCAGAGCCGTGCCGGCCGGGACGCCGACGATGTTGGCGATGGTGAGCCCGAGGAACATCCTCGACACGGCCCGCCCGGCTCGTTCGGGGGCGACCAGCCGGGAGGCCACGACGGCACCTACGCCGAACAGCGCTCCGTGAGGCAGGCCTGCCAGGAATCGTGCGGCGAACAGCAGGCCGAAGTTCGGAGCGAGGGCGGACGCGACGTTGCCGACCACGAACAGCCCGGACAGCAGGATCAGGAGTCGCTTGTGGGCGATGCGCGCGCCCAGGCCCGTGAGGACGGGGGCGCCGACGACGACGCCGAGCGCGTAGGCGGAGACGATGTTGCCGGCATGTGGCACGGACACACCGACCCCGTCGGCGATCTGAGGCAGCAGCCCCATCGTGGCGAACTCGGTCGTACCGATACCGAACGCGACGAGTGCGAGGGCCAGCAGGGCCAGTGGCATGGAGCGGGAGTACCTTTCGCGGGCAGCGATCCGAATGCGGCGGAGCAGGCAGATCAAGGTATGTGCCGCTCCTGTGGCCGGTCGCGCCGGCCACCATTGCCCGGTGCGCTCCCCAGGACAGGGAGAGCCCACAAGGAGTGCAGCCTCGGTAGGAGCCCCCGCATTCCAAGATCGGCCGACAGGAAGTATGGTCTGCATCACACCCTGACGGCATTCCGGTCGGTATGACACGAATGCGTCGCCGAGGCCCGAGGTCGTCGCACTGAACGCGGTGGGCGGCGTCACGTTCCTGGGGCTCTGCCTGTGGCTTTACTCCCTTTGAGGGAGAACAGGGTTCTTCGGGAGGTGCGGCTCCTCCTCCCGCGGTCGGTGGTCGCCGGGTCCGCTTCCGCTTTGCCTTCGCCGCCCTCGCGGGCCGTCGCGCCACCGCGTCCTCGACCGGGACGTTCTCGAAGGCAGTCCGCCCAAGTCGTTTCTATGGCCGGTGTGTTGTGGCAGTATCGGCCGGCATGTCGCCGTCAGCCATGTGGTCGCCCGTGCCCGGTCGTCGTCTGTTCGTCGTGCTGCTCGTGCTGCTCTTGGCGGTCGGCGCCGGTGTGGGTGACGCCGGCGCGGCAGCGGGGCCGGCGGCGTCCGGGGCCGCGGCGACACCCGATCGCGCTCGCTACGAGGTGACTCTGCGCTCCGACGCTGACGGCGGCCACTGGAGCGGACGGCAGCGGGTGTCGTTCCGCAACGCCTCCGATCGGTCCCTGCGTGAGGTGTACCTGCGGCTGTGGGGCAACGGCGAGGACAAGTGCGGCACGCCCGGTGCACCCTCCCCCGTCGTCGTGTCGAGGGTCAGCGGTGGTGCACCGGGGCCTTCGGCGGTGGATTGCACGGCCTTGCGCATCGCCCTGCCGAAGCCGCTCGCGCGCGGCGAGCGGACGTCCGTCGCTTTCGATGTCTCCATCACCGTGCCCGGCCGCAATGCCCGCTTCGGCCGTGAAGGCGCCTACCGCTTCCTCGGCAACGCGCTGCCGGTGCTCGCCGTGCACGACGCGAAGGGGTGGCACCTCGACCCGTACGTGGCGCTCGGTGAGAGCTTTCACACCCTGACGAGCGACTTCCGGGTCCGTCTCGACCACCCGTCGGCCCTCAAAGTGCCCGCGACCGGTCTCACCCGGACGCTGTCCGGCCGCCCCGGCCGCACCGTCACCCTCAGCGTCGCGGACCGGGTGCGGGACTTCGCGTGGGCCGCGGGCCCGTTCCGTACGGCGACGCAGACCACGCCCGGGGGCGTGCGCGTGAAGTCGTACTGGGCGCCCGGGACCCCTGCCACGGGCGTGCGCCTGACCCGCACGGACGCCGTCGCCGCGATCGACCGGTTCGGGCGGGAGTTCGGCCGCTATCCCTACGGCGAGATCGACCTCGTGATGACCAGCCGGTTCGGCGGCGGCATGGAATACCCCGGCCTCGTCCTCCTCGGCACCACTGAGGAGGGCAGTGCCGTCGTCCACGAAGTGGCGCACCAGTGGTGGTACGGCATCGTCGGCAACGACGAATACACCTCGCCGTGGCTGGACGAGAGCTTCGCCCAGTACGCCAACTACCGCTTCTACGGCTGGGACACGCGCGACTGCTGGTCGGACGTCTACTGGCCCGACGACAGCACCGCGCTGACCGCCTCCATGACCTACTGGTCGCAGCACCGCGGCGAGTACCACCTCCTCTACACGGCCGGGCCCTGCGCCCTGGCCGACCTGGAACGCGTCCTCGGCCGCGACACCATGGCGCGACTCCTCGAGCGGTACGCCAAGGACCACTGGTACGGCGTCTCCACCACCGCCGACTTCAAGAAGGCCGCCCAGTCCATGACGGACGAGGACCTCGGCCCCTTCTGGGAGACCCACCGCATCCGGTGAGGCGGACGGGACTGTCGCCCGCCACGGCCGCGTAGGCCAGGAACGGCTGTCAGGACCGGACGATACGGCGCACGTCGTCGACCGTCCGACTACCCCGGTCCGCCGTGTTCAGTGATCTCTGCTCGTGCAGCCGGCCGTCGGCCGTCCTGTGGCGGTCAGCGGTGCGCTCGGGTGCTCACCGGTCGTCGCCTCCGGCCCCGCGCCGGTCAGCCGGGCAGGGGTACGTGCCTCATGAACGAGGCGACAGTGGGTATGCGGATTTACGCGACAACGACAACCTGGATGAAGAACAAGGACGACCCACGGGAAGAGTTCTATGGTCACCCCGCTTAAAAACCGGGCATCTGATGAACAGGAACCCGCGGCCCTGCGATTCAGCGCCGCCTGGGAGACGACAGACGCATCGATCGCGGACGCCCGAGCGGCCGTACGCGCCCTGCTGGCCGATGTCGGCCACCACCCTGACCACCGGCCCAGCCAGGACGCCCAGCTCGTCGTCAGTGAGCTGGTCACCAATGCGCTGCGCCACGCGCCCGGTCCGGGCGGCCTGGCGCTGGAGGTGACGCCTGACGCCGCCCTGCTGCGCATCACGGTGCGTGACAGCTCCCCTCGGCCGCCCGAATTGCGCGCACCCGACGCCCGCCGTATCGGCGGGCACGGCCTGCTGCTGGTGACCAGGCTGTGCGACCACCTGCACACGATCGCCCTGGAGCGGGGCAAACAGATTGTCGCCCACCTGCGTCTGCGCAGGCCCGCCGGGTAGCCGGCGTCTTCGGCGACGGCCGCGCATGCCGGCCGGGGAAGTCGCCGTCCGCCGACGGGCCTGTGTGCACGCCGCGCCCGGGTGCCCTCTCAGTGAGAGGTGAGCATGCCGTCGCGCAACCGGGCCAGGGTGCGCGACAGCAGGCGGGAGACATGCATCTGCGAGACGCCCAGCCGTTCGCCGATCTGGGCCTGGGTGAGTTCCTCCACGAACCGCATGTGGATGATCTGCCGGTCCCGATCGCCGAGTTCGGCGATCAGCGGGGCCAGGGCGTGGAAGTCCTCCACCAGTTCGAGAGCCTGGTCCTCGGCGCCGATGAAGTCCTGCAGCGCCGCCTCGCCGTCCTCGCTGCCGTTGAGGGTGGCGTCCAGGGAGGAGGAGTTGTAGCCGTTCGCGGCCAGGCGGGCCTCGCACACCTCTTCCTCGGGAAGGCTCATCAGCTCCGACAGCTCCCTCACCGTCGGGGTGCGGCCCAGGCGGCTGCGCAGCTCCTCCGTGGCGCGGGCCAGTTGGACGCGGGCTTCCTGCAGCCGGCGGGGCACGTGCACGGCCCAGGTGGTGTCGCGGAAGAACCGCTTGATCTCGCCCACGATGTAGGGAATGGCGAAGGAGGTGAACTCCGCCTCACGGGACAGGTCGAACCGGTCGATCGCCTTGATCAGGCCGATCATGCCGACCTGGACGATGTCCTCCATCTCCTCCGGCCCCCGGCTGCGGAAGCGGCCGGCCGCGAAGCGGACCAGGGACATGTTCATCTCGATCAGCGTGTTGCGCGCGTACTGGTGCTCCGGCGTGCCTTCCTCCAGCAGCGCAAGCTGGTCGAAGAACTGCCTGGACAGCTCGCGGGCATCCCTCGGCGCGACGTGAGAGGGATCAGCGACCTCCGGCAACTCGCGCATCTGCGTGTCCGTAGCCGTCGCGCTCATGAGCGCCATGACGTACCCCTCCCACCATCGAAACCGACCACCGCAGCCGGCTGGATACAACCGGCACAGCCGCGCGATTACCCCCTCATTTTGCATCCATGCCCCCACCCATTCGAAAGGAGGAGGGATCACACGGCTGAACCGGCCCGGTATCCGGTAGGCGAAGGGACCGAGGGACCGAGGGACCGGTCGGTCGGAGAGACGCTCACCGGGCAGGTATGCCTGGGCCACGGCGTGCGGAGCCGGTGCGCGCCGGTTTCGAGCTCGGGCGGACGGAACCGGCCCCGTCGTACCCGGTGGTCTGGTCGCCTTCACCCGGGGTAGGCGGAAGCACAAGGCGGCCTGCCGGGCCCGGCCGGTGTTCCGTCCGCAGGCGCCGGCTCGGCGCCTGCCGGACCGCCGGCCTCGGTGCCTGCGACCTCGGCCCTGCCGACCCGCAGCGGGCATCTCGCTGCCGGCAGCCGGCGCGGCTCAGATCCGGTTCGATGCCGGAGCTGCCAGAAGATGCCGGAGCTGCCAGAAGGACTCTGTTCTCGGACGGCACCTTCTTGGCCGATGTCCGGGCCCTGGCGGCCCGGCTGCGGGGCCGCCCGGTGAGGGCGAGGCTCGGTGCATCGGGTGTCGGGGCAGTCGGGAAAGGCGCTTACCGTCGAGGGGCGTGCCACCAGTCGAACAAGGAGATCAAGGCATGGCAGGACCGGAACATGCGCAGACCCACGGGAAGCGGCCCCTGGTGACACCTGCCGCGGCGCTCGTCAAGGCACTGGAAGCCATCGGGACCGGGGCCTACCTGGTGGACGAGGAAGGCCGCATCATCGCCGTCAACTCCCGCACCGAACGGTTCCTGGACCGGCCCGCCGAAGATCTCATCGGCCATGACGCGCACGACCTGCTGCACCGGGACGCCCACGGCCACCCCTTGCCGAGGACCCAGTGCCGTATGCGGCAGGCCTTTCACGCCGGACGCACCGCTCAGGGCGAGGAGGACTACTTCGCGCACGGCGACGGCTCTGTGCTGCCCATCTCGTGGCTGATAACCCCGTTCGGCCTCGACGGCCCCGAACACTGCACGCTCGTCGTCTTCCATGCCCGCCGTCCGGGGGAAACCGACGCGCGGCAGGCGCCCGCGGCCGCGTTGCTGCCCGAGCTCGAACGGCTCGCCCTGCTGGCTGCCACCACCACCCAGCTGACCTCCACCCTTGATGTCGACGAGGCACTGCGGCGGCTGGTGACGTTGGTGGTGCCCCGGCTGGCGGACTGGGCCATCATCGATCTGATCACCGAGCGCGACGAGGTGTGGCGCACCGTCGTGGCCGAGGCGGACGGTGACGCCCTGGTGCGCCACGAGGGACTCCAGGGGCCGATGCCACCGGTCCCCGAGGAGTCCCCGATGCCGTTGTCCAGGGCCCTGCGGGGGGTCGTGTCGACTGTGGCCGGACCGAAGACCTACCAGGGCCCGCCGGATTCCGGAATCGCGGTCGAACAGCGCCGCCTGTTCGACGCCACGGGCATTCACTCCGCGGCCATCGCGCCCATCCGCAGCACCCGCGCCGTCCTCGGTGCGCTGACCCTGGGACGCGCCAAGCAACCGGGGGACTTCGCCACCGTCGATCTCCCCCTGATCGAGGACATCGCCCGCCGCGCGGGCCTGGCTCTGGACAACGCGCGTCTCTACCAGCGCCAGCGCAAGGTCGCCGAGACCATGCAGAACCACCTGCTGCCCCAGATGCCGCGCGTGCCCGGGCTGCAGATGACGGTCCGCTACCTGCCCGCGCCCGACGCCTCGCAGGTGGGGGGCGACTGGTACGACGCCTTCTCACTGTCCGACGGGGCCACGGCGCTGGCCGTCGGCGATGTCGTCGGCCACGACCTGGAGGCCGCGGCCGGCATGGCGCAGGTGCGCAACATGCTCCGCGCCTACGCCTGGGCCCTGCGGGAGCCGCCCAGCCGGATCGTCGAACGCCTCGACGAGGCGGTCATGCACATCACCGACGTCGCCATGGCCACCATGATCCTCGCCCGGGTCGAAGAGTCCGATGCCGGCCAATGGAAACTGTCCTGGACCAACGCCGGCCACCCACCGCCCCTGTTGATCAGCCATGACGGTCTGACCGACTACCTCACCGACGGCCACGGCATCCTCCTGGGCACCGGAGCCCGCAAACCCCGTACCGACGCCACCGCCCTGCTGCCGCCCGGCTCCACCCTCCTGCTGTACACCGACGGCCTGATCGAAGAACCCGGCCACACCCTCGACGACGGGCTGCACCAGCTGCGCCGGCATGCCGCAGCCCTCGCCCACCGTCCACTGGCCTCCTTCACCGACCAGCTGCTGCGCCGGGTCCGCCCCGCCGCCAACGACGACGACGTCGCCCTCCTCGCCCTACGGGTACCCACCCGGCCGTGACCCCCGGCGCCGCGGTCGCGGGACGACGGGCTGACGGCCTCGGCCCGGGCGCACCGTCACAGCTGGGTCCGGTCGCGGCCGGCCCCAGCTGTCACGGTGAGGCCGGTCGCGGCCGGCTGACCCGTCAGCCCCGGGCCACCGCCCTGTCGGCCCGCTTGCCGGCCGCCCGTCGCCCGTCCCGGCGGTGACCGGACAGGACCTGCGGCTCATCGCCGCGGGTCCGGTCTGGATTCGGCCGGCCGGCCGCGGTCGCCGTGCCAGTCCAGTATCAGGACCGTGGCGTCGTCCTTGAGGTTGCCGTGGCAGGCGTCGAGCACCGCGGCGGTCAGGCTCCGGACGGCTTCCCTCGGATGCAGCATGCGGGTGTCGTGAACGACCGAGGCCAGGTCCACTGCCGCGGCACCGCGTTCCTGCATTCCGTCGGTGAGCAGGACCAGGCGGTCTCCGGGACGCAACTGCAGCTCCTGTACGCGGTAGGAGGTGGGCGCCGCCACGCCGAAGGGCAGGTTGGCGGCGAGTCTGACCTCTTCGACGGCGTTGTCGCGCAGCCGCAGCGGCCGGGGGTGGCCGGCGTTGACCAGTTCGCACAGGCCTGTGGCGAGGTCGACGCACAGCAGCTGACCGGTGGCCAGGCCGCGGCTGTGGCTCAGCAGGGCCTGGTGGGCGTGGTTCGCCTGCTTCAGAGCGTCGCAGCCGCTGCGGCGTGCCCGGCGCAGTGCGCCGACCAGCAGGGTGGCCAGCAGCGCGGAGTTGGTGTCGTGGCCCATGGCGTCGGTGATGGACAGGTGCAGGGTGTCGCGGTCGAGGGTGTAGTCGTAGGTGTCGCCACCGATGTCGTCGGCCGGGACCAGCCCGGCGGCGAGAGTGAACTGCGCCGCCTCGCAGCAGGGGGCGGAGGGAAGCAGCTGGTGCTGGATCTCCGCGGCCAGGCTGGTCTCGGTGGTGCGCCGACCCAGGTGGTACAGATCCGTGAAGCGGCGGTCCGTGACGATGATGTAGGCCAACGCGTGTGCCGCGTCGCGGACTTGGCGCAGCACGGTGTCGTCGGCGGACTGCAGGGTCACCTCCAGGACGCCGATGCAGTCGCCGCGGTTGGTGACCGGCGTGATGACGCGCCGTCCGCCCTGGCCGTCCGGTTCCACATGCTGGCGCTGGTTCTGCAGAACGCTGTCGTAGACGCTTCCCTGCAGGTCGATCGGCTCGGCGCGGTCGGCGGCCTCGCTCCCGGCCGCGGCGAGGCGTACCAGCCGCTGGCCGATGAGGTCGACGAACAGGAAGGACACGCGTTCGGCACCGAACCGCTTTTGCAGGTCGTGTGCCACGACGTCAATGGACTCACCGGGCGGGGCCGCTTCCGCAGCGGCCAGCAACTCGCCCAGTTCAAGATCTCCACCCTCCACAGCAACCTCCTGTCTGTTGCCGCAACTTCTTCCCCGAGTCTTCGCAACATCACCTGTTCTGCCTATTTTGCCTGGTCAGAGCGGCGGGTCACAGCAGCGGGCCGGGCGGTCATCAGGCCTCGGCGTTCGCCGCGGCCGTGCCCGGCAGCGGCGTCCGGCGGCGTCCGGGCACCGCCCCCGGATGCCAGGGCCGACGGGCTGTGGCCCGGACGGGAGGGTCAGCTGGCGGAGGAGCCCGGGCCGCACGCGCTCGCCGCCGCCGACCGCCACGGTGCGGCGCCCCCACTGCGCTCGCCGGCCCTGTGTCCCTGCGCACAGGGGCAACTCGCGCGGGCGGTGCGGCTGCTGCACGACGACCCCGGGGTTCCTCACCGGCCTCGGGAACACGTTCGGGATGACGGACACCGAGCAGTGACCGACCAGGGGGAGCCGCGTCAGGGCCCGCCGGAGAAGGCGCGGTCCACCTGTCTCGGGTGATCGCCCGGACCGGCGAGTGACCTCCCGGAGCAGCGGGTCGGGCCATGCGCAAGACGGCAGGCCGGCTGGTGCCGGGCGGGCCTCGTGCCGGAGTTCAGCGCCGGGCGAGCGCCAGCACACTCAGACCGAACATCAGCACCCCCAGGGGCAGATGGACCGACGGAACGTGCGCGATGCCGAGCACGACCTGGACCGAGGCAAGGACGAGGAAACCCGACGCGTGCCAGACCGGCCGGGGCGAGCCGCCGCCCGGCTTCCACGCCAGCACCGCCGCGAGCACGTACAGCATCGACGCCCCGTACATCACACGGGCTCCGACACCGTGCAGCGTCTCCCCGTAGGACGAGGTCAGCAGCAGTCCGGCGGAGACCGCCTGAAGGAAGATGGTCAGGGTCTGCAGGACGATCGCGATCTGCAGGAACGAGGAGCCGCGCGGTGCCTTCGCGTTCGCGTTGCCCGTCCCCGTCGCCGTCTCCGTCGCCTCAGTGGCCATGTCGCAGTCCCCCTTTTCCGCCCTCGGGCGGTAGATCGATAAGGTCTCACCAGCCCGACGACACGGGCCCGCGAAAGGTAAGGCGAGGGGACGGCCACAGACATGGGCATCGTCGGGAGCGCCGATGAGACGGCCGGCGAGCGACGCCAACTCATCAACGTCGCCTACCGGTTGCTCGGTTCGGTGACCGAGGCCGAGGATGCCGTACAGGACGCCTACGCACGCTGGTACGCGCTGCCGCGAAGCCGACAGGAGGAAATCCTGTCCCCCGGCGCCTGGCTGACGACGGTGACCAGCCGCATCTGCCTGGACCTGCTCGGCTCGGCGCGGGCCCGTCGTGAACGCTATGTCGGCGCGTGGCTGCCCGAGCCGCTGCCCGACCGCACCGAGTGGGACCACGCGGGCGGCGCCGGCCCCACCGGCCCGGCGGACCCCGCCGATCAGATCCTCCTGGACGAGTCGGTGGCCATGGCCTTCCTCGTCGTCCTGGAGTCGATGACGCCCGCCGAGCGGGTGGCGTTCGTCCTGCACGACGTCTTCCGGTACCCGTTCGCCGAGATCGCCGGCGTCCTCGGCCGGACTCCCGCGGCGTGCAAGCAACTGGCGGCCTCCGCCCGGCGGCGGGTGAGCCTCACGCGCACTCCGGTGTCGGCGAACGGCCAGGCCGACCTGGTGAGGCACGTCAAAGAGGCATGGCAGGCGAAGGACATCGCAGCCCTCGTCGATCTCCTCAACCCGGCCGCCGTGATGACCGCCGACGGCGGCGGCATGGCGTCCACCGCCCTGGTCCCGATCGAGGGCGGCCACCGCATCGCCCGCTACATGGCCGCCATCGCCGACAGGGCTCCCGGGCTCGAACTCCTGGAGCGGTCGGTCAACGGCGCGCCGGGCCTGGTCGCCCAGCGGGCCGGCGTCGTGATGACCGTAGCCTCGTTCGATGTCCGCGACGGACGCATCGCCTCGATCTGGGCGGTCCGCAACCCGGAGAAACTGCGTTTGTGGGCGCGCGAGGGCTGACCGGCCCGCGGGAATGCACAGCCGCACACCGTGGTGGCACTCGTCTCCGGCCGCAGTGCGGCCGGAGGCACGACAGCCCTTCGAGTGCTCCCGCGTGCCCGCATCACCGCCGTCACGCCCCACTTCGTCGGCGTAACCGGTGGACGGCGGCCGCTGGACCGCCTCCGCAGGCCCGGACTGACTCGTCAGCGGACGACGTCGAAGACGTTCTTCTGCAGACCGTTGGCGTAGGCCTCGTGCTCGACGAGCTTCAGCTTCTGGGTGTCCTTGTCGGTGCCACTGAAGAGCCGCTTGCCCGCCCCGAGCAGGAGCGGGAAGACGAGCAGGTGGTAACGGTCGATCAGGCCGGCGTCCGACAGCGCCTGGTTGAGGGAGGCGCTGCCGTGGACGATGATCGGGCCGCCCTCGGTGTCCTTCAGCGCGGCCACGTCGTCGAGTGAGCGCAGGATCGTGGTCTCACCCCAGTTCGACACCAGATCGTCCTCGGTGAGGGTGGTGGAGACGACGTACTTGGGCATCACCTTGTAGTCGGAGAAGTCCTCCATGGCGGGCCACACAGGGCTGAACGCCTCGTAGCTGATGCGGCCCATCAGCATCGCGGCGGCTTCCTTCTGTTCCCGGCCCTTGATGTCGAAGGCCTCGGGGAGGAACTCGATGTCCTTGAAGGTCCACCCGGCGTTGCGGTAACCGGGCTCGCCGCCCGGGGCCTCCACGACGCCGTCGAGCGAGATGAAGGCGGTGCTGATCAGGGTGCGCATGTGAGGTTCCTCGGTGTCTGGTGTCCGGTGTCCGGTTCTCAGCAGATGCGATCGGTGCACGCTTCGACCACACTCGCGGCTCCGGCGCGCCCATCATCATCTCTGACCGCGGATCACGGGGAAACTCATCGGCCTCGCCCGTCCCGCCCAGCGGCCCGGGCCGTCCGGCCGGTGCGAGCCCCTGAAGACCCGCCGTCTTGGGGAGCCGCTCATGCCCGGCCGCGGACCTGGCACGGCCCCTGCCCCGTGCCAGGTCCCGTGCCCGCGGCGACGGTGTCCGCCGAGCAGCAGCCGCGCTGCCGGTCACCGACCACGCCTTTCGAGTGACCCGCCAACAGGGGGCAAGCTGCGGCTGCTCCGCGGCCACCGCGGGCAGGGATGGATTCGTCCAGGCGTCCCGCCGCCAGCCATCGGCTCGCCGGCATCGAAAATCCCGAGCTCGTCATCCACGCCCGAGGCAGGATGCGTGTGTGCATCCCATACTGTGCGGGCTCGCCGCCAATCCGGCCCTGCCGTCCGAGCTGGTCGACCGGCTCATCTCCCTCGCGGACGAGGACATCGCCCTGGGCCTCGACCGTCGCGCGGACCTCAGTCGCGCACAGGCGGTCGCGCTGGCCGAGCGCGTCGGCGAGAGCGCGGTGCCGCTCGCGTACGAGGGTCGGCTGAGCGCCGCGGACATCGATCCCGCTGTCTGGCCGGATGCCGCGCTCGCTCTGCTCGACCAGGGTGCCGGCAGCCCGGAGTGGGCGCGTCTCCTCGCGGCGGACCCGGCCCGTGAGCGGCGGGAGAAACTGGCGGCCTGCCCCGGCCTGCCGTCCGACGTGGTGGACACGCTCGCGACCGACCCCGACGTACGTGTCGTCGCCGAGCTCGCGTTGTGGACCACGCCGGAGGTGGCCGCAAGGCTGGCGGCGCACCCGCACGCCGAGGTCCGCAGCGCGGTGGCGGCCAACGAGGCGACGCCCCCGGGCACGTTGGCAGCGTTGGTGACCGGGCAGGGGATGCCCGCGGCGCGACACTGTCTGGTCTGCGACCGCGAGGAAGTCCCCTTCGTCCACGATCCGCGGTGCCCACGGCGTGACTGCGATCTGCCGCCGGGCGCCTCCTGCGACGGCTCCCACGAGTCCACCGTCCACGACATGCGAGATGCGGCGCTGCGCAATCCCGCCACCCCTGTCGAAGCCGTCGTCGGCTACGTGGACCATCCGTCGACGCAGCTGCGCCGGGCCCTCGCCGCCCGCCACGACCTGCCCCGGAAGGTGTGCGTACGGCTCGCCGCGGATCCCACTCCCGGTATCCGCGCCGACCTCGCCGAGAACCCGGCGATCGACGATGCCCTGATCCGTGCGCTGGCCGGCGACGCCGATCCCGACGTGCGCCGCGGTCTTGCACGCCACCCCCGCGTACCGCTCGACGTGCTGACGGACCTGGCCGGCGCTGCCAGGATCGGCGCCACCCTGCTGCCCCGTATCGCCGCCGCCTCCCCCACCGAGGTCGAAGAGCTGGCCACATCGGCGCAGCCGGCCGCCCGCATGCTCGTGGCCCAGCGACGCGATCTGCCGCCCGCCGTACGCGACCGGCTGGCCGACGACCCCGACGCGAAGGTGGTCAAGGCCCTCGCCCCGCACCCCGGCCTCACCGAAGCACAGTTGCGCGCCATGGTCGACCGGCACGGCGCCCGGGTCCTGGCCAAGGTGGCGACCAACCCGGACGCGCCCCCCGCACTGCTGGAGGACCTGGTCCGCCACGAGCCGACGGTGCGGAAGGTGTTCCGTGAGGTCGCCCGGCATCCCGGGGCGACGGCCCCGGCACTGCTCGTCTGCCTGGCGGACAGACGGGCCGGCCCCCTCGCCGCCGGCCACCCGGCACTGCCCCCGGAGGTCATCCTGGAGCTGCTCGCCGACGCGGACGACGAGGTGGTGGAAGCAGCAGCCGCCAACCCGTCCCTGCCGCCCGCCGTGATGGCGGATCTGGTGCACCGACGGTGAACTCCGGCGCCGAGCCCGACCACCGCATCCCACCCCCGGCCACCGCCCCCACTTCTCGGGTCCGGGCCGGGGCCGGGCTCTGTGGCCGGCCGCGGGCCCGGCCGTAATTGGCTTGACCTGGTCACGGGGCGACGCTGCACTGTGGCGGGACACCACGAACCGTGGCGTCCGGTATACCGGGAAGGCAGCGGCAGCGATGGAGATCCGTCCCACGACCGAGCAGGACCTCGACGTCTTCGTCGACACACTGCATGCCGCGTTCGGGCTCTTCCCGGAAACCCCGACCGATGGCGGCGGACTGTGGTGGTCGGCGCTCGAAATGGACCGCGGCCTGCTCGCCACGACGGCGGACGGGCGGCCCGTCGGTACCGCGGGCGCGTACACCTTCGAGCTCACCCTGCCCGGTGAGACCCTCGCCCCGGCCGCCGGAGTGAGCGCCGTCGGCGTTCTGCCCTCGCACCGGCGCCAGGGCGTGGGCCGCGCGCTGATGCGGCATCAACTGACCGAGCTGCGGGCCAGAGGGGAGTTCCTCTCCGTCCTGCTGGCCTCCGAGGCCGTGATCTACCGCCGGTTCGGCTACGGACCGGCGACCTACACGCAGCGGCTCACAGTCCCGCGCCACCGAGGCGCCCTCGCCCTCCCCCGGGCGCACGCGACGACCGGCACCCCGGCGGCCGACTCGGGGGCCGGCCCGGACACCGGCTCGGTCGAGCTGCTGCGGCGTGCCGAGTGCGGCGAGATCCTGGAAGAGGTCTACGACCGGTACCGCCGCGCACAGCCCGGCGCGCTGTCGCGACCGCACCGCTGGTGGACCCTGGGCGCGGGGCAACCCCCCGTCTCCGCGACGCCGCGCTACGTCGCCCTCCACCGGGACGCCGACGGCGTCCCGGACGGGTACGCCGGCTACTCGCTCGAGGCCGACATCTTGACGGTCGACGAGACGATCGCGACCGACGACGCCGTCTTCACGACCCTGGCCCGGTTCGTGCTCGGACATGACCTGGTCGCTCAGGTCGTGTTCAAGCACTTCCCGCCCGGGCACCCACTGCGCTGGCAGTTCGCGGACTTCCGCGCCGGCCAGGTGAGCGGTGACACGGACTGGCTGTGGGTGCGACTGCTGGACATCCCGCGTGCGCTGACCGCGCGCGGCTGGTTCACGGACGGCGAGCTCGTCCTCGACGTCGACGATCCGTTCCTCGGCGAGCACGGCCGCTACCTGCTGACCGTCCGGGACGGCAAGGCCGACTGCGTCCCCACGGACCGGGACCCCGACCTTTCCCTCGACGTGAGCGACCTGGGCTCGGTCTACCTCGGCGGCACCGCCCCGAGCACACTCGTGCGGGCCGGACACATCCGAGCCCACCGCCCGGGCGTGGCCACGCTCGCGGACGCCCTCTTCCGCGCCGAGCGTCCCCCACACTGCCTGCACTGGTTCTGACCACGCGCCCGCCGAACCCGCAACCTCCCTCAGGAGCCGTCTCGTTCACCCCGCCCGCGCTGAGCCCGCCCGCGTGGGCCGGCGCGCCTTGGCGGCTCGGCGGGACGGTGCGCCTGGCGCGGGCGGGTGTCCCGGGTGCACTCGCTGCTCACCCGTGCGGGTGAGTCAATGCGGTTCGGAGTCCGGTGCGCGCTCGGCAAGGGTGGCCTGGCTGCAGGTTCCCCGGTGTTCACGCCGACCCGGGTGCCACCGTCGGACGACTACGCCCCTCCGGCGAACGGATTGCCGTGTCCGGGAAGCTGCCCACCGGGCGGCACATACCGCACTCTCCCGCTCCCGTCCGTCAGCGGCGTGAACCCGGCGGCCTGGAGCCGGGCGGCGTGCTTGGCAATGTAACGTCGGCGCCTGCGGTGCGGGGCCTGACGTGATGTGAGGTCTGGTACGTCCGGTACCGCGGGTAGGCCAAAACACCGTTCGGTACGAGAGCCCGCCCCAGCCCGACACGGCCTACGCGACCGTTGCACTTCTGGGCCGTCAACTTCCGTTCATACAAGTGGACTTGGCGGACCGCCCCAACGGGGCCTGGGTTCGCGGACGTGCGAATCCGCGCGGAAGGGGCCCGCAACCGTGGAACGTGTCAACACCTGCCTGGGCAAACACCTGTGGCTGCAGATCGTGCTGTCGATCCTGGGGTTCGGGATCACTGTCACCGGACACGCCGTCAAGCCCACCGGGCGACCCGAACTCGTCAGCCCCGCGAGTTCGACGCCCCCGCGTGCGCGACGATTTCAGCCGCGGGCCGGGGCGGCGTTCGCCCGGTGTCGGTGCTCGCCGGATTCGTCATGATCGCGCTCGCGACAACCTCGAAGAGGTGATCGGCGCGTGGGGCGAGCGAGGGTTGATCGCTGAGCCACGCGAGCGCGGCTATCAGGGCGAACAGATCGGTGCCGTCGATGTCGCCCCGCGCCGCGCCTACGGCCTGGGCACGGGCGAGGAGCCGCGCACCGGCCGCGCGCAGGGTGACACACGAAGCGTGGAGCGCGGAGTCGGCGTCCTCGATGGCGGCCGCCATCAGCACGGTCACGCCCCGATACTCGGTAGTCCACGCGACGCAGTCGCGCAGCCACGAAACGAGAGCGTCCTCGGGCGAACTCGATGTCTCGAACTCGCCTGCCGTTGCCGTCAGCTCGTCGAAGCTCGTGCGGAGCAAGGCTTCGAGGAGCGCCTCACGCGTCGGGAAATGACGCAACAGTGTCGCGAGCCCGACGTCGGCCCTGCGCGCGATGTCGCGCAGTGACACGTCGACGCCCTGCTCGGTGATGGCGGTGCCCGCGACTGCGAGCACGTGGTCGCGGTTCTTCCTGGCGTCGGCCCGCATCTGTCCCTCTTGACTGTCCGGATCAGTGGTCCATATATTCGGATCAGTGATCCACTTATGTGGAGCACTGATCCGAATAAGTCTATCCCGCGGCGCGGGCAGGAGAAAACGATGCCGACACATACGATGAAGGCGATCCGGCTCCATGAGCACGGCGGCCCCGAGGTTCTGCGTCATGACGACGTGCCGATTCCCGAGCCGGGGCCGGGTGAGGTGCTCGTCCGCGTGCACGCGGTCGGCGTCAATCCTCCGGACTGGTACCTGCGCGGCGGCTATACCACCATGCCCGGGGAGACGGAATCGACGGTCAGCCTGCCGGTGATCCCGGGAACGGACGTGTCGGGCGTCGTCGTGGCCGTCGCCGCGGACGTGGACGGGCTCGCCGTGGGTGACGAAGTCTTCGGTCTTCTGCGTTTCCCCAGCTTCGACGGCAGCGCATACGCCGAGTACGTGGCCGCGCCCGCCTCACACCTCGCGCGCAAGCCGACCGGCATCGACCACGTGCACGCCGCCGGAGCGCCCATGGCCGGGCTGACGGCGTGGCAGTTCCTGATCGAGGCCGGGCATGATCACCCCTCGCCGTTCCAGAAGGCACGGCATCGCCCGACGACACTCGACGCCGGCACGGCGGTGCTCATCAACGGCGCCGCGGGCGGCGTGGGGCACTTCGCGCTACAACTGGCGAAGGGGAAGGGCGCTCGCGTCATCGCGGTGGCATCGGGCGCGCACGAATCGTTCCTGACCGAGCTCGGCGCCGACCGGTTCCTCGACTACACCAGGAGTCGTCCTGAGGAACTCGTGCACGACGTCGATCTCGTACTCGACACCGTCGGTGGCCCCGGCAGCAGGCGCTTCCTGCGCACACTCAAGCGCGGCGGCGCCCAGTTCCCCGTACTCCCCGGGGAATTCGACGAAGAGGAGATCGCGAAACTGGGCGTCACGGTCTCGAGCGCCCAGGTGCGGTCGAACGGCGCGCAGCTCGCTGAACTGGGACGCCTGCTCGACGCGGGCACGGTCCGTGTCGCGATCGACAGCACGTTCGCACTCGCGGATGCCCGAGCAGCGCACGAACGCGCCGCCCGGGGCCACATCCAGGGCAAGATCGTGCTCACGGTCGCTTAGAGCTCCGACCGCGGCAACCCGTGGAGTTGGTGCGCCGCCGGCCGCGCGAGGCGACCCGGTGCGTGCGGTCGAAGGACCGGCTCGACGGCGTCAAGGCCGACCGAGGCGGTGATGCCGAGGGTCCGGGAGCGGCCCGGCACGGTCCGGCCCGGACCGTCGGACTCCGAACAGGCAGTGGGAAACGTCTGGGAAACCCCTTCTCACCAGGGGTTCCTGAGAACGGGCCAGATGTGGTCGGGCGCGACGGGGGCTGTGGTCGCGGTCAGGTGGGCAAGCACGCCGGAGCAGCCGCCCCGGTCAGCCGCAGCCGGCAGATCGCGGCGAACCGGGCCGGCACGTCCAGGTTCCACAGCCGTACGGTCCCGTCGTTGCTGCTGCTGGCGACCGTCCGCCCGTCCGGGGCGAACACAGTGCCCCACACCGCGTTCGTGTGCCCGGTCAGTGTGGCCCACGGCCGCCGCTCGGCCACGTCCCACAGCCGCACCGTACGGTCGCTGCCGCTGCTGGCCAGCAGACGGCCGTCGGGGGAGAACGCGATGCCGCGCACCGAGCCGGTGTGGCCCCGCAACACCGCCTCCGGACGTTTCCTGCGGACGTCCCACAGGCGTACGGTTCCGTCGTTGCCGCTGCTCGCCAGTGTCCGACCGTCCGGGCCGAACGCCACGCCCCGTACCGCGCCCGTGTGCCCGGTGAGCGTGCGCAGCGGCCCGCGCCGCGCGACGTCCCACAGCCGTACGGTCAGATCGTCACCGGCGCTGGCGAGGGTGCGCCCGTCGGGACTGAAGGTGACACCGTTGACGAAGTCGGTGTGGCCGGTGAGCGTGGCCAGGGGACGGCGGGTGGCGACGTCCCACAGCCGCACCGTACGGTCGGCGCCCGCCGATGCCAGCAACACGCCGTCCGGGGCGAACGCCACCGAGAAGACGTCCCCGTGATGCCCGCGGAGCGTGGCGCGGAGGCGGTGGGCGGCCACGTCCCACAGCCGGACCGTACCGTCGGAACCGGCCGAGGCCAGCGTCCGCCCGTCCGGGGCGAAGGCCACCGAGAACACGGCCGAGCGATGTCCCCGCAGGGTCGCGACGGTCCGGTGCCGCGTCACGTCCCACAACCGCACCGTGTGATCGGTGTCGGCGGTCGCCAGCAGTCCCCCGTCCGGGCTGTAGGCGGACTGCCAGATCTCGGTGTACGGACGGGCCGTCAGCACCGGCCCACCCAGGCCCCACAGCACCACCGACTGGTCGAACCCGGCGGTGGCGAGCATGGTCCCGTCGGCGTTCACGGCCACGCCCATCGTGTAGTCGGTGTGGCCGGTGAGCGTCAGCGTCTGCATTCCGCTGTGCACGTCCCACAAACGGGTCGTGCCGTCCCCTCCCGCGCTGACGACCGTGGCGCCGTCCGGGGTGTAGGCGACCGCGTTGACGTCGTCACTGTGCCCGGTCAGGACCGAGGTCGTCCGGTGCCGTGCCAGGTCCCACAGCCGTACGGTCCGGTCGGCTCCCCCGCTGGCCAGGCTCCGTCCGTCCGGCGCGAACGCCACGCCGTACACCTCGTCGTTGTGCCCTTCCAGCACGCCCGACGGCCGGCCGCGCACCGTGTCCCACAGCCGGACGGTCCGGTCTGCGCCGGCCGACGCGAGCGTCCGGCCGTCCGGGGCGTACGCCACCGCGTCGACCTGCCCGACGTGACCGGTGAAGGACACGACTCGGCGCCCGCGGACCGTGTCCCACACCTGAATCGTGCCATCGCCCGCCGCGACGGCCAGTCTGCGGCCCCGCGGATCGAAGGCCACGGCCCGGGCGCCCCCGGTGCCGGCAGGCAACACCACCTTCGTACGGTGGTCGGCCGCGCCCCACAGCCGCACCGGCGCGTTCGTGGCACCCGCCGCGAGCGTACGGCCGTCAGGGCTGAAGGCGACCGACCGTACCTGCCCGGACATCTTGAACGTGGCCGTCGTACGGCGGTCCGCAAGCCGTCGCAGCGTCACCGTGCCGTCCGAACTGGCCGTCGCCAGCGTGCGCCCGTCGGGAGCGAAGGCCACCGAGTTGACCGGCCCTCGGTGCCCACCGAGCCGGGCCGAGAAGGGCTGCGCCTGCGTGCTGAGGAGAGCGCCGCGCGCCTCGGGTGTCGCCTGGGAACGGTAGGCCTGCTCGGCGAGCCGCATCGAAGCCTCGGGCTGGCCGGCGGCCAGGGAGGCGGACTGCGCGGCCAGTGCCCGGGAACGGGCGACCCGCTCCTGATGCAGCGCGTCCGAGCGCTGCTGGTACGCCAGGGCTCCGGCGACGACGGCGAGGGTCAGCAGCACGACCAGCGTGGCCAGCGTGCCCTGTCTGCGCCGGATCTGCCGTCGGGCCTGCCGCTGCCGGTCGGCCTCCTCGGCCTGGCTCGCGCGCAGGAACGCCTCCTCCTGCGCGCTGAGCCGGCTCCGGCCGTCCAGTTCCTCGGCCCATACGCGGACGGTGTCCAGCCGGGTGCCACGGTAGAGGGCGGACGGATCGCCTCCCTCGCGCTCCCACTCGTCGGCAGCGTGCGCGAGTTGCTGGTGGATCAGCAGTCCGTCCCGGTCGGCGTTGATCCAGCCGCGCAGCCGGGGCCAGGCGTGCAGCAGGGCCTCGTGGGCGATCTCGACCGTGTCGCGGTCTGCGGTGATCAGACGGGCCCGCACAAAGGCGTCGAGGGCGGCCGTGGCGCCGTCCGTGTCGGCCGGCCGCTCCATCAGCGCGGCCCGGCTCATCCGGCACCGGGCGGGTCCGGTGCCGTCGGCCACGTGGACCAGGCGCACCAGAATCCTGCGGATCGTCTGCTGCTCGCTCGGGTACAGGCCCGCGAACACGTCCTCGGCGGTCCGCGCGACCGCCCCCCGGATCCCGCCGGTGCGTTCGTACCCTGCGACGGTGAGGGTGGCGCCCTCGCGTCGCTGCCAGGTGGTCAGCAGCGCGTGGGAGATCAGCGGCAGCGCACCGGAGGGGGTGACGTCCGGCAGGTCGCGCCCGAGATCCGATCCGTCGCCGGGCAGTCCTCCCGGTTCGTCGCGCAGACCGGCGTCGCGCAGCAACAGCGGGACGAGACCCGACTCCAGGGTGAGTCCGGCGAGGTCGGCGGGGCGGGTGATCGCCTCCCGCAATCCGGCGACGGACATCGGGGGCAGTACGAACAAGCCATCGGTGAACACCGGGGCCAGCTCGGGGAGTTCAATACACCTGCCGGACAGGTCGGCCCGTACGCCCAGGACCACCACAGCCGGATCACGGCCGGATCCGTCCGCCGGATTCGACGGGCGGCGGGACGTCGACAGGGCGCACAGCACCCGGACGAAAGCCCGTCGCTCGTCCTCGTCCGAGCAGAGCGTGAACAGCTCCTCGAACTGGTCGACGATGAGCACCGGACGCACCGGCGGTGGCTGTCTGTCCCCGTCGGCGCGGGCGCTGTCGTCCACGGTGCGCCGCACGGCTTCCAACAGTGCCTCGGGCCTGTCCCGTAACTGTCGCACGGTGACGCCGAGGTCGCCGTCCAGCGCCTTGGCGACGCCGGTCAGCAGCTCCTCCAGCGGATGCGCGGTGGGCGTGAACTCCACCACCGGCCACCGCTCGGCGCCCGGCATGGGGAAGCCGCCGGGGTTTCGGAAGGCAGGTACGAGACCGGCGTTGAACAGGGACGACTTGCCCGCACCCGAGGGGGCGACGACCATCAGGGGCCCGCTGCCGATCCGTTCGAAGACCCTCTCGACCAGCGCGGCGGTGGCCCGCTCGCGGCCGAAGAACCATCCCACGTCCTGCGCGGTGAACGCCGACAGCCCCCGGTAGGGACAGACACCGTCGAACTCCCCACGCCCGGGCACGGCACCTTCGTCCCGCCCAGCCCGCGTGTCGTCCGCGTTCTCCGGTTTCGCCGTTCGCCCGGTCCTCTCCGCATCGCCGGCGTTCTCGACATTTTCGGGGTTCTGCGGCAGCAGCCGCAGCAGTCCGCCCTCAGCCCGCAGGATCTGGTCGCAACGCCGCGCGACGTCGAGGGTGGCCCGCTTCGCCCCCGTCTCGATCTTGCTGAGGTAGCCCTTGCTGTAGTGCGTCTGCCGTGCCATGTCGGCCAGCGAGAGCCCACGCTGTCGGCGCAGTCGTCTCAGCTGGGCGGGGAAGTCCGGAACGGCGGCGTCGGGCGGTGGCGGTTCACATCGGTCGCCGGTGTGCTGCTGCTCCCCCACCACATCCCCCGGGTGTCGCGCGCATGAGCCGTGAAACGGCCGACATCCAGAGTACTGCCGCAATATGACGACTGATCAAGCCTTTCACCGGTATGGCGCGAAGGTGTGGCGGAAACACGGACGTCCGGAACCGCGGACGCGATTCCGGACGTTCCCCCGTGAGAAAGGCCTTACGGCCGGTTCAGCTTGATCGAGTTGACCGGCGTGAGGTCGGCCCACACCCCCCTCGGAGGAGCCGCGATGGTGTAGTTGCAGTTCGTGCCGCCGTAGTTCAGGCACAGTTCCGCCGAGGCGCCACCGGTCTGGTTGTTGAGGACCCAGTGCATGCCCACCTGGTTGCTCAGGTTGTGGGCCCCGTAGCTCCAGTAGATGTGGCTCGGGCTCTGGGCGGGGTTCTGGTTCTGCGGGTAGATACAGACGGCGCCGGACGGGCACCCGGCCCAGTCGGCGGCCGGCTTGGCTTCGGCCGTGCCGGTCAGCGCCACCATCGCGGTGGCGGCGGTGGCCAGTGCGACTGCCCCACTGAACAACTTGCGCATGTTTCCCCCTTGCGGTCGTCCTGCCTGGTCGCAGGTCGTGCTCGGTCTCTCGGCATCAGATTGGCGGCCGGGTCCCGAGAGGTCGACGGGTTTCCTGTTTCCCGTCATCACGGCAAGGCGGGAAACCGGCCGCGATCAGCACGGTCGGCGCGAAGAGGGCAACCCCTGACAGCGCGACGCCCGACGGAGTCCGACCGGCCGGCCGTGCGGCCGGCGTGAGCGGCCGGCGTGAGCGGCCGGCGTGAGCGGCCGGCGTGAGCGGCCGGCGTGAGCGGCCGGCGTGAGCGGCCGGCGTGAGCGGCCGGCGTGAGCTCCGACACGAACCGCACCCCGTCGTCCGGGCCGGTGACCGACCTTTCCGGCACAGCAGTCGCCGTCGACGGCCGGCTCCGCCGGAAATCGACTCCGAGTGGACCGGGGCGGCGGCCGGCACAGGCCCGCGGTCCGATCCGCATCCGCCGCACCCGCTGACGCTCACGCTCCCCCCGCGGAGTCCGTACCGGGCGGCCGCCCGTTCTGTCCTGCGGTGGAACCGGTGCGGCGGCGACAGGCTGCGCGACACCGCACGGGCGCCGCGACCTGGAGAGCAGCGCGTGCAAACTTGTGCGAGATCCCGCCTCCAGAACACGGGTGTCGCCCTGGCGGAACCGAGCGGGTTCCACCAGGGCGAGCCTGACCACTGCGGCCTCCCGCCCCCTGTGCGGCGCGGCGCCGTCCCGGCGAGCGTCAGCGGGCGTTCCCCGGCTGCGGGAAGACGGGAGCCGGCGGCGCGCCGGACGTGATGGCCGAGCGGGAGGAGCGGGTCAGCGGGTGTAGGTGACCCGCTGCTCCTTCAGGGACCCGCAGTTGGAGCCCGACACCTGCACGTACACGTTGGCGATGTGGCCGCCCCAGTCGACGCACTGGCCCTTGCCGTAGATGTACGTCGGACCCGCGAAGGACGTGTACTGCCCGTAGTCCGCGTCGTTCGCGTCGGTGGCGGGGACGTAGATCCACGCGGACATGTCCTTGACGGTGCCGGGGTTGGTGCGGATGGTCGTGACGCAGTTCCTGCCGTTGGAGGAGTTGTACGTCAGGTAGACGGTGCCCAGTGAACCGACGGGAGCCGAGTTCACCGTCTTGTAGCTACTGCCGCACACCTTCTGCGGTGTGGTGTTGGGTGCGGCGGAGGCGGGCGTCGCCAGGGCGGTCGTGGCTCCCACCGCCAGAGCCGCCAGCGCGGCGGCTCCCAGCATGGAGTGAGTGAAACGCATATTTCCCCCTTGTGATCTTAGGAGTCGGTTGCTCCCGTGTTGTGTGACCCGCGGGGCATCCGGATGGTTGTGCCGGACTTACAGGCGTTTTCAGCCATAATTGGCTTCGCGACAGGGCGAGTTGAGGGAGCGCTCTGGGAGAGCGCGTCCGCGACGCTCCGGACCATGCCCAGGTGCTCCGGCCGCGCCCGCGCCTGCCGGTCATCTGCCCCTGCCCCAGGCGCCTTTCGCTGTTCCGACACCCAGGTCGTGGGGGCGCGGCTCGCGGTAGCCGAGCGGGGCGAACCCGGCCGAGATGCGTGTCCGCTGTGTTCCGCCAGTCAGGGGCCGCCTGTCGCGGCTGCCCTGAGCGACGCGAGCGTGGCGCCTTCGATGACGCAGCTGATCAGCGCGGTTGCCCTCGGGGGCTACTCCCGCTGCCCCGACGCGTGCACGGATGCTCTTGAAGCGCCGATCGCCCGCCGCCTACTGTCGTGCGGACCGTGTCCCGGTGTCCAGGTGAGCTGCTGGGCCGCCGGGTGAGCGGTACGCCGCCGCTACGAGAGGAACGCCCGCTGTGCGTGTGCGCCAGGAACGGGAGAACGCCGAGGCCCCTGGACACGTGATCCGGCCGCCCGGGAACAGCACGCCGGAGCACCGTTTCTCCCCCGACCACAGCGCGATGACACCCGCCCAGGCGATCGCCCTCCAGCGCGCCGCGGGCAACGCGGCGGTGAGCCGGACGGTCGGCGAGACCCGGGGAGCGGGACCGAAGACTCCCTGGGCCGCGCCGGGGACGCGCTCCAAACGGACCCAGGACGACGCCGGCATAGAGCGGGGCGAAAGCCCGCCGCAGCAACAGCAGCGCGTCGAGCAGGATCAGCAGGCGACCCGGTCCACGCGCAGCGGACGGGCCGGGACAGCGGTGAAGGGCAAGGAGAAGGCGGAGGAGCCGGAGGAGATCGGCAATCCCACCCTCCGCTTCACCTCCCGTTACGTCGGAGCCGCAACGCAGTCGCTCACCGGCAGCCATGAGATCGGCTTCGAACAAGAGGCGACGCTGCAGCGGGCGAACGGGATGACGACGCGGGCGGCGGACGCGTACGACTTCTGGCAGGAGGTCACCGACGAGAACTCACAGATCTCACCGGCCGCGGTCAACTACCGCCCCAAGAAGTCCAAGCGCGCGTGGGTTGTGGACGGCCCCTTCCGTCCGTCCTACAACACCGAAGACGGAACGATCACCAACGAAGCCGATCACATCACCTTTCACGACAGTCCCGGATTCTCGGGCGGCATGAAGATGACCAACGGCTACTGGCTCAGTTCCTACGAGGTCAAGTTCCGCTGGAAGGTCCGCCGCAAGCTGGGCGGCCGGTTCACCAAGAACGAACCGTTCTGGACCAGTGACGAAATGGTCCACCGGGTGGAATCGACGTTCGACCCCCAGAACCCGGAAGCGACCGCGCAGGTCACCGCCAGGCCGGCGGGCAACCGCACGTGGAACGTCGAACTGCCCAACTGAGACGGGCTCGACGTGCACGGTCGAAGAGGTGAGGCCTAGATCCGATGTGCCCGTCCACGCCCGTCGACGCCCGTCGGTCGGTCGCGAGGCGGCCTACGAGGGCGGGCGCAAGTCGATCACCGGCCTGGTCGGTCGTCTCCTGACGGTCAGCCTTCTTCACGACAAGAGCCGCGGTACGAGCTGGAGAACACCGGGTCGCTGATCAGGCTCTGCCGGGGCTGATCGCCTTGGCCACTTCGCTCAGATCATTGTTGAGCTGGTGATCGCGCCCGGGCAGCCGGTGCACCTTCGCCTGCGGAATCGCCCGGGCATAGAGGTCTGCGTGTGACGGTAGGGCCGTCTCGTCATCGAGCCCGTGGAACACATGCACCCGAGCGCCGTGCGGCAGCTTCGCGCCCAGGTCCCCGGGCAGCTCGAACTCGTCGCCCGGCCAGCCGCCCCGGCCCACGAACGGGGCGGCGATCAGCACGATCGCCGCAAGCCTGCGGTCCGGCCACTGCTCGGCGAGTGCGTGGATGAGCATCGTCCCTCCCACCGAATGGCCGGCCACGACCGCGCCGTCCGCCAGATCCGCCATCTCGCGCCGGATCGCAGGGCTCCACCGGGCGTAACTCGGATCGTCCTCGTCGGGCATCCGCGGGTAGCGGACCTCGTACGCGTCCCCGAGCTCTCGCCTCATGCTGTCGACCCACTCGTCGTGCGCGCCCGCGCCACCGCCCTGGATGAACAAGACCTGCCGAATCCCTGTCATGCCGACCCTCCCCATGCCAATCGTCCTGCGCACCCTCGTAGCGCCCTGATGAGGCGATGGGCTCAACCCTCCACGCGCCTCACCGGACAGGAACGGCGACGCGCTGCATGGCGCCGGTTGATCGTCACAGGTCCCTTCCGTCGCGCGCCCGGCGCCGAAAGGAACCGGGCGCGCTGCCGCCGGACGGCGGTGCGGGTGGAGGGTTCCCACACACGCCGACCACACTGCCCACCAGCCAGAACATCACCGTGCGCAGCTCGGTCGGCGTCGCCGCAGCTGGACGAAACCGGTCATCGGCAGCAGGACGTGGCCGACCGCGACCCCGGCGGAGGCCGGGAAGGGTGCCGGTGTACCCCGACTTCAGTGGGCCCCGGCGCCCCTCGGCTCACGCGGCGACGGCGATCGAGGCCCCGGATCCCTCGGCTTCGTCGAGAAGCTCGACGAGGGTCGCGCGGGCCCGGGCCACCCGGGAGCGGACGGTCCCGACCGGGCAGCCGCCGGCCTCGGCGGCCTCCTCGTAGGGCAGCCCCGCCAGTTGGGTCAGGACGAACGCCTCACGCCGCTCGGCGGGCAGCGCGTCCAGCAGGTCGAGCAGGGCCACGCCGTCGTCGAACCCCGGCAGACCGCTGGGCTGGGCCCGCTCGGCCCAGATCGTCCAGTCGTCCACGTCGGCCGCGCGCGGCCGGGCGGCGGCGTACCGCAGGCTGTCGACGACCGTGCGGCGCGCGATGGACAGCAGCCAGGTACGCGCCGACGAGCGCCCCTCGAACCGGTGCAGGCTGCCGAGCGCCCGCAGGAACGTGTCCTGCGCGAGGTCATCGGCCAGCTGGCGGTCGGCGGAGAGGTACGTGACATAGCGGACGACGTCCGGACGCAGGGCACGCACGAAACGGTCGACGGCGTCGGGATCGCCGGCGCGGGCGGCCAGGGCCCAGACAGTGGCCGGGTCGTCGGGCGTCGTCGTAGCGGCGGACCGGCCGAACGCCATGCGCCCCGCGTCGCGCTTCTTGGCCGGCAGGGGGAGGACAGGAGTGATCACCTGATGTCCTTCTCGGGTGGTCCGGGACCCATCGGCGCGGCGCAGCACGCGCACAGGCGCGGGCAGGGCACGACGGCCGTGAGGTCCGCCGCCGCGGAAGGTCCCGGGGAGGGGATTGGGAGAGGACGTACGCGTGTACGCCCCGTGCCCGAGGCCTCGGAGCCGACGGAAGCGGCACCGACGGGACGGCCTCGGGAAGCCGGCTGTCTCAGACGACAGCGGTCCCGGCCGGAGGTCCCCGAGAGATGATCGTGTGCGTGAGCGTCAGCCGCGGGAGCCGCTCCGCACGCCCGCTCCTCGGCCGCAGGCAGGGCCGGCGCGGTGGAACGGGCAGGGCGGCGAGGGGCAGCCGCAGCGGCGCGGCCAGCCATCCGGCGACGGCCCGCAGGAGCCGGAACGCGGCCCGCTCGCCGTACGCCAGCCACACACCGGTCAGCAGAGCGGCCAGCGTGTGGGCGGCGAGCATGCCGAGCGACGACATACCGCCGGTGTCGTGGGCCAGATGGCCGAGGTGCTCGGCATGCGCCGCGTGGCCCATGGACATGGCCCCCGTGGAGCCCGTGTCCATCGCGTCCATGGGCATCGAGCCCATGAGCATGCCGCTCATGTCCTGCGCCACGGAGCCCCGGCCGGACCCCGGCGCCGCCGACCGGCCCCAGGAGAAGACCGAGTGGAGCGCCCCCTGTGCGACGACCACGACGGACACCACCAGCGGGAGTCCGCGCTCCCGGCCCGCCAGAGTCCAGCCGACACCGCTCGTGGCCGCGAAGCCGACGGACATCGTCCACCACGGCACGGTGGAGCCCGACATGAGTACGTGGCCCAGGGCAGCGAGCAGCACGCAGACGGCCGCGAACACCGCGGCTCGTATCGTGCGCGCACCCCACCCAGCAGTCATGACGGCCTCATCCTCGCATCCGGGCTCCGCTCGTCACGGGTGGGTACGCGCAGAGCCCCGGCCCGTCACTCACCCCGAAGAGAGTGATACAGGACACAGCGCTCCACCGGAACTCGAAAGGCGGTCCGGCCGATCCCCACGGATGGTCGGGCCGACGCGGCTCACGTCGGTCGGTTGCTACGTCACCGCGTACAGGACGCCGTTCACGCTGCTGACGCGGACCACTCCGTCGGCGAAGGCCGGCGTCGAGTACACGGGGCTGCCGGTGCGGAATTCCCCCGCGGTTCGCCGGTGTCGGCGTCCACGGCGTACAGGTTGCCGTCCGCGTGCGTGTCACAGGGCGTCGGGCTGTCTCGTCTCAAGGGTGTAGCCACCGACGACCACGAAGGAGCACCCGATGGACGCGCGACTGAACTACTTCGCCGGCCCGAACCCCAGCAAGGCCCTCAGGTACATCATGTCGGCGGGCAAGGCGCTCAAGGAAACCCCGCTGCCGGCCGCGACGCAGGAGTTGGTGGCGCTCCGCGTGAGCCAGATCAACGGCTGCGCCGTGTGCATCGACATGCACACCAAGGAGGCCGCCGCCGCCGGGGAGTCCTCGGTGCGGCTGAACCTGGTGGCGGCGTGGCGGGAGGCCACGGTCTTCACCGAGGCCGAACGCGTCGCGCTGGAGCTGGCGGAGCAGGGGACCCGGGTCGCGGACGCGGCCGCCGGGGTCAGCGACGAGGTCTGGGCGCGTGCCGCCGAGCACTACGACGAGGAGCAGCTCACCGCCCTGGTGATCCTGGTGTCCTTCATGAACACGGTGAACCGGCTGAACATCATCACCCAGCAGCCGGCCGGCGACTACGAGGTCGGGCAGTTCCACTGAACGGTCGTCGACAACCGGCCCGGGCCCACTGCGGGCGTCCCGGCCCGGTGGCCTTGCTCGGCGCCGCCGGTGGACCGGATGATCATCAGAAGGTGCCCGGGCCGACGCGTACGGCCGGGCACGAGGACGCACGGGGGGAGTCGGCGTGAGCAAGGTCGAGGAATTCGAGGAGCTGCGGCCGCTGCTGTTCTCGATCGCCTACCGGATTCTGGGCAGCGTGGGTGAGGCCGAGGACGCGGTGCAGGAGACCTGGCTGCGCTTCGACGGCTCGACGACCCGGCCCACGTCGACCAAGGCCTTCTTGTCCGCCACGGTGACGCGGATCTCGATCGACGTGCTGCGCTCCGCACGGGTGAGGCGGGAGGAGTACGTGGGGCCGTGGTTCCCCGAGCCGCTGCTCACCGATCCCTATCAGGATCCGGCGCGCTCGGCGGAACTGGCCGACTCGGTGTCGATGGCGGCGCTGCTGCTCCTGGAGCGGCTCAGCCCGCTGGAGCGGTCGGTGTTCGTACTGCGGGAGGTGTTCGGCTTCGGCTTCGACGAGGTCGCCGCGGCGGTGGAGCGGTCGGAGGCGGCGTGCCGGCAACTGCTGGTACGGGCGCGGCGGCACATGCAGGCCGGACGGCCGCGGTTCGAGGCGGACCGTCAGGAGCGGCAGGAGCTGGCGACGCGATTCTTCGGCGCCCTCCGCGAAGGCGATGTGGTCGGCCTGCGGGATCTGCTCGCCGCCGATGTGTCGATGGTCGGGGACGGCGGCGGCAAGGCTCCGCAGCTGGCCAGGGCCGTCATCGGCGCCGAGAACGTGGCCCGGCTGCTCGCCTCCGTCTTCCCGCTGATGGCCCGGGTCGACGTGACCTTCGAGCCGCAGGACGTCAACGGCCAGCCCGGAGCGGTCTTCCGCGACCGGGACGGCAAGGTGCTCCACATCCTGGTCCTGGAGGTGCTCGACGGTCAGGTCCAGACCATCCGCTCGGTGATCAACCCCGACAAGCTCGGCCACCTCGGGCCGGTCGCTGACGCCTGGGCTGTCGATCGCGAGGTGAAGGAGGTCCGCCGGCAGGCGGAATGACCTCTTCCCGCCGTGCCCGACCCGTCGCCCGCACGGCGCCGAGGGTGGTCCCGTATTCCCTGGTGGATCAGCGCGCGGCGTCATATGCGGTGCATCGCAAGGCGGAGGCCCGTCCGCATACTGGAGGTGTTCGGGTGTTCCGACAACGCGGCGAGGTGCCGTAACTGTCGTCGTGCGCCCGCCGGGGATCCCGGGACAGCCCTTAGTGTCGGTCCCATGATCGTATGGCTCAATGGCACGCACGGCGCAGGCAAGACGACGACCAGTGCGCTCGTGCAGCAACTGATCCCGGATTCACGGGTGTTCGATGCCGAAAAGGTCGGCGAGACACTCATGGACATCACGCCGGGGCTGCCCCGGACGGACAACTTCCAGCACTGGCCCCCGTGGCGGCCACTCGTCGTCGAGACCGCCCGCCACGTACTCGACTACACCGGAGGCACACTGGTGATGCCGATGACCGTCCTGGTCGAGCGGTACTGGCGCGAGATCAGCACCGGCCTCGCCCAACATGCGATCCCGGTACGGCACTTCGTCCTCCACGCCGACCAGGACACCCTCCGCGGGCGCATCGAGGGGGACACACTTCTCGGTCCCTCCACGTTCCGCCTCAAATATCTCGAGCCCTATGCCGAGGCGGCCCGCACGTGGCTGCACGGCGAGGCCGAGGTCGTCGACACCACGCACCTCACGCCCGCCCAGGCCGCCCTGCGGATCACGGAGGCCCTCAAGAGTTGAGGCCCGCCACGCGAAGCCACCTCCCCGGGCCACACGTCATGTCGACCGCCCTCCAGGCCACGTGGCCGGAGCCTCGGGAGCATGGGGGTAGGCCGACGACCGGTGCTGGAAGGAGAGGATCTTCGGGTTCTGGACGACGCCGTCGCGGATCTCGATGGCCTTTCGGACCGTGACGTCGCGGTCCCATGCCACGGGTCCGCTCATGACCTTGCGCAGATAGGGAAGCAGCGCCTCGCTGATTTCCCAGGTGGCGGAGTTCCACAGGTGGGACGGGCTGTGATCCACCGCGTAGTAGTGGCAACCCGGCCCCACCGCGAGCATGGGCTCGCCGAAGGTGGTGGGGCGAGCCCATCCGAAGCCCATGCCCTCGTCGCAGGCGACATCGATGAAGAACGTCCCCGGCCGGAACAGGCCGAGTTCCTCGTCGTTGACGAACATCAGCGGCGCGTCGGTGTCCTGCAGGACGCAGTTGACGATGATGTCGAACCCGGCCAGGTACTCCGCCAGCGGCACGGCACCGGCCGCGGTGACCGCCTGCAGCCGTGACGGGTCGTCCTCCTGTTCCTCGAAGTGGCCCATCACGACCGAGGGCATCGGCGAGGCCACCGCCGCGGCGGCGCGCTGGGTGAGCACCGTGACGTCGGAAACCCCCATGGCGCCCAGGCCCGTGACCGCGCCGCGCGCCGTGGCGCCGAAGCTGATGACCGCCGCGCGCATGCGGCGCCCGTAGCTCCCGGTCAGCCCGCCGAGCTGCAGGGCGTGCAGCACCGAGCAGTAACCGGCGAGCTCGTTGTTCTTGTGGAAAACATGGACACTGAAGGCGCCCGTGGAGGTCCAGTGGTTCATTGCCTCCCAGGCGATCAGGGTCAGCCGTCGGTCGATGGCGAGCTGAGTCATCTTCTCGTCCTGCACACAGTGCGGCCATCCCCACAGCACCTGGCCCTCGCGCAGCTCGGCGACGTCGTCGTGCATCGGTTTGGGCAGCAGCAGGACGTCGCACTCGGCGAGGAGTTCCGCACGGGAGCGCAGGCCGGCCACGAGCGGTCGCAGCGCGTCGTCGGCGACGCCGAACCGTCGGCCGTAGCCCTGTTCGAGGAAGATCCTCTCGCGTACGTCCGGGGCGATCCGTCCGAGGTGGCCGGGGTGCAGCGGCAGCCGGAACTCGTTCTCCTTGTGCGAGGAGGCGAGTACTCCGAGGCTCATCAGGCTCATGTGGGGCGGCTCATTTCCGACCGGACGCGATGCGTTCCGGGATTGCCGTTCCCCGAGGGCGACGCCGAAATGGATGACGGCGTGCGAGGTGCGCTCGGTACCACCACCGTACTCCCGTCCCCGCCTCGGATCGTCCGCCGCTCGTTTGAGCTCGAAGGATGTGCGGGCCCGGCCCCCGGCGGCAGCGGTGAACCGCACAGCGGGACAGGCGCCCGCACGCCTCGGTCATGACCGTCCTCGGCGCCTCCGACCGCCCGCGCCTGGCTGTGGGCCGAGCACACCGCCGTCCCGCTGACCGACGCACCCCCCGTCGTCACCCACATCGCCTGGCCCGCGCACAGCCGCTCCGTCGCCCTCGCCGGGCTGATCCGCACGGCCACCGCGATGACCCCCTGATGTCCTCCACGGCCGCCATCCGGTGCGGACGATCATTTCGTCGGCCGAGGAGGACATCGCGTGGTGTGTGCGCCCGCGCCACACGGATGTCGAGGCTTCGGGCGCCGAACCGCGGGCCTGGTCGTCAACCGGCCGGAAATGCCTGCCAGTCGAGTGCTGAACAGGCGTGGGCCACCGCCTCCTCCGCGGTCAGCCGCGTACCGTGCTCGAAGATCTCCGTGAACGCCCGTCCGCCCAGGGCCGCCCGTGCCGTCGCCGTGACCCGGTCGACGTCGCCGCGCTCGGCGGACGGCAGCGGGGCACCCACCCCACGGCGGGCCGCGTGCGCCGCCCCGAGCAGCAGCGCGGCGCACTCGGCCGGCGTCCCCGGCCCGCTCAGGGACGCCGCGCCCGCGAGGCCCTCCAGGGACAGGGCGAGCGCGCGCGGCTCGGCGAGGGAGCGGGCGATGTCCAGGCCGTGCAGGTGATGGCGGACGGACCGGGCGGCGTCGCCGCGGAGTTCGGCGATGAAGCCGAGTTCGGCGAGGAGCAGATGGTCGCCCGCCTCCGAGGAGGCGTCGGCGTGGCCGTCGCGGATGTCCATCAGGTGCGCCTCGGCCGCGCCGAGGTCCCCGGAGCGGCGGGCACCGAGGGCGAGGCCCATCTCGGAATGGATCTCGCCGTACTTGTAGCCCTGTTCGGCGGCGATACGACGCGCCTGCTCGTGCAGGGTGCGGCCCCGGTCCCAGTCCTGGGCGAGCAACGCGAGGCGACCGAGGCCGGACAGCCGCGCCGACACCTCAGCCTCCAGGCCCAACTCCCGGGCCATGCGCAGCCCTTCGCGCTGGAGCCGAGCCGCCTCGTCGTAGTCGCCCTTGATCTCGGCGAGCGCGGCGAGCGGTGACACAGTCTGCAACTCACCCCAGCGCTCACCCAGTTCGCCGAGGAGTTCGGCACTGCGCCGCCCGTCCCTGCCGAGTGCGTCGAGGTCACCACGGACCAGGGCGAGCGTGGCCCGCAGGCCGAGCGCGACGGCGGTGCCCCACTGCTCGCCCGCGGTGTCGAAGAGGGCGAGGGCCCGGGCGTTCAGCTCCGCGCTCGCGGTCACCTCGCCCACGCTGAACAGGCCGTACGCGCACAGCCAGAGAGCGCGGGCCCGACGTACGAGGTCAGGGACGGCGTCCGCCGCCGCGGTGACCGCCGCATCCGTCCGGCCGCCGGTGAGGAGCGTGAAAGCCGCTTGCAGCAGGGCCAGTTCGGGCGCTTCGGGGGCGGCGGCGAGGACGGTCGACAGGGTGCGGCGCGCCTCGGTGAGCCGGCCGCGCAGCAGCCACCACCAGGACAGGGCGGTGGCCAGTCGGACGGCCTCGTCGGCGTGCCCGGCGGCGGCGCGGCGCAACGCCTCGTCGAGCGCGGCACGCAGATTTCCGGCTTCCGCGTCCAGCCGGGACAGCCAGGACCGCTGGCCCGCGCAGCGCAACCGGGACTCGGCGAGCTCGGCGAGCGCGAGGTAGTGGCGCAGATGGCGGTCGCGCACGGCCGTGAGCTCCCGCACCTCGTGCAACCGCTCCATGGCGTACGCGGCGATGGACTCCAGAAGCCGGTAGCGAGGCCCGGTCGGGCCCTCCACGACCACCACGAACGACCGGTCGACGAGCCGCGTCACCAGGTCGAGCACCTCCTCGCGGGCCACGCCGTCGCCCGCGCACACCGCTTCGGCGGCGACCAGGTCGCATCCGTCGCCGTACACGGCGAGGCGGCGCAGCACCACGCGCTCGGACGCGCCGAGCAGCTCCCAGCTCCAGTCGATCGTCGCCCGCAGGGTCTGCTGACGAGCGGGCGCGCCGCGCTGTCCGGTGGTGAGGATCCCGAACCGGTCGCCGAGCCGGGCCGCCAACTCCCTTACACCCAAGGCGCGTACGCGGGTGGCGGCCAGCTCCAGGGCGAGCGGGATGCCGTCGAGACGACGGCAGATCTCGGTGACGGCGGCATGTTCGGCCGGGCCGGACGTCTCCGAGTCGAGCGAGAAGCCGGGGGCGGCTGCGGCGGCCCGCTCCGTGAACAGCTGTACGGCGTCGTCGTTTCGCAGCGGCTCCACGAGGAACACGGCCTCGCCCGCCAGGCCCAGCGGTTCCTGGCTGGTCGCCAGGACACGCAGCCCGGGTGCGGTGCGCAGCAGCAGTGCGGCGAGTTCGGCGGCGGCGTCGACGACGTGCTCGCAGTTGTCCAGGACGAGCAGCGTACGGCGGTCGCGCAGGACGGCGGCCAGGCGATGCGCCGGGGACCGCGCGGGAACTCCGGCCCCGGCGCCCGGCAGCGCGACCGGGATGTCGTCCCGGATTCCGAGGGAGGAGGCCACGACCTGCGCGAGGTCGGCGGCGGTGCCGGCCCGGACACCGGAGAACTCCGCGAGCCAGACCCCGTCGGGAAGTTCGTCCGCCTTCGCCGTTCCGGCCGCCGCCCCCGCGAGCCGGGTCTTGCCCACGCCACCGGGGCCCGTGAGGGTCACCAGGCGCGCGCCGGCGAGGAGTTGGGAGAGGCGGGTCAGGGCTTCGGCTCGTCCGACGAGAGGGGTCAGGGGGGCGGGGAGGTTCGAGTGGGGGGTCCGGGTGGAGGGCTTCGGCGGCTGTGGGGCGAGTGCGGGGGTCGTCGCGGGGGTACCGGGGGCGGTCGTGGCCTTGTCGGGTGGGGTGGCAGCCGTACGGGCCCCCGTCGGGGCAGGCGCGGGTTCCGGCAGAGTGGTGGTGAAGGTCTGGCCGAGCGCCAGGTCCTGGCGCAGCACTGCCTGGTGGAGGGCGCTGAGTGCGGGGCTCGGGTCGATGCCGAGGTGTTCGGCCAGGTGGGAGCGCAGGGCCTGGTAGGAGTCGAGGGCCTCGCTCTGGCGGCCGGCTCGGTAGAGCGCCCGGATCTGGAGGGCGCGCAGCCGTTCCCGCAGGGGGTGCCGGGTCACCAGGTCGGTCAGTTCGCCGGCCAGGAGGACATGCTCTCCGGTCTCCAGACGGGCCTCGGCCTGCTCCTCCAGCACGGACAGTCGCTGCTCGGCCAAGCGCCGCGCGGCGCCCCGCGCGAACTCCTCGTCCGCGAAGTCGGCGTATGCGGGCCCCCGCCACAGGTCGAGCGCCTCGGTGAGCAGGGCGGCCCGTACCCGCGGGTCCCCGACGGGACGGGCCTGGGCCACGAGGGCGTGGAACCGGTCGGCGTCCACCTCGTCGGTCGCGGGGTCGAGGCGGAGGCGGTAACCGGGGGGCTGCCGTACGACGCGGTCCCGGCCGAGGGCCCGGCGCAGTTGGGAGACCTTGGACTGGAGGGCGCCGGTCGGTTTGCCCGGCAGGTCGTCGCCCCACAGGTCGTGGACGAGGCGGTCGGCGGAGACCGGTTTCGCGTCGTGCGCGAGCAGATCCGCGAGCAGTGCCCGGACCTTGAGCTCGGGGACCCTGACCGTCTCCCCCTCGTCGTCCCACACCACGAGTGTCCCGAGCACCCCAAACCGCATGCGAGCCACCGTACATGCGTCCGGGCGGCGGCCCGCGAGGAGCGTACGGCGCCCGCACTCGTCAGCCCGGGGCCAGCCCGGGGTGGCCGGCCGTCAGCGGACCGTCAGCGGATCCGCAGTCCTTCCGAAGCGCGGCCGCGCACAGTCGTTCCCACCGGCTGACGTGGCCTGCCCGGCGGCGGGGCCATCAGGAAGGAGCCGTGGGCATGACCAGGTACGCGGGCCGAAGAGCCGTGGTCGTAGGCCAGGACGCCGGGTTCGGGCCCGCGATGGCGAAGCGGCTCGTGGAGGGCGGCGCGGAGGAACTGCCGACCGCCGGCCCCTCCCCGGAGCGGGCGCACGCGGGCCTTCCGCCCCTGGGTCGCCTGGGCTCGGCCGAGGGGAAGGTCGCCCGCGAGGTGCTGTTCCTCGCCACCGACTCGACCTTCACGACCGGCGCGCGGCTCCCCGGAGGGCCCATGGGGTCCGTGCCGGCCTGCGCCGAGAGGCCGGCGGCGGGCTCGGCCACCGGTAGCCCCCACGTCCCGGTGCGACCCGCGGAGACAAGGAACCCCGCACGCACCCCGTCCCCAGATGATCCGGAGACCACCGCATGAGCACCTCACCAGACATCACGACCGCGCCCGGTAAGGACACCCGCGCCGCCCCCGACGCCAGGGGCGGGGGCGAGGAGCGGCAGAAGCTCCCGCTTTTCGCCCTGCTGGCCCTCACCACCGCCGTCTTCATCACCAGCCTCACCGAGACCCTCCCGGCGGGCCTGCTCCCCGCGATGAGCGACGACCTCGATGTGAGCGAGTCCGCGACCGGCCAGACGGTGACGATCTACGCGATCGGCACGGCCCTGACCGCCATCCCGCTGACCGCGGCCACCTCGGCCTGGCGGCGCCGGACACTGCTGCTGACGGCCATGGCGGGCTTCGCCGCCGCCAACACCGTCACGGCCGTGTCGTCGGTCTACGGCGTGACGATGGTGGCGCGGTTCGTCGCGGGCGTCGCCGCCGGTCTGGCCTGGGCCCTGCTCGCCGGGTACGCACGGCGCTTGGCGCCCGTACCGTTGCAGGGCAAGGCGATCGCCGTCGCGATGGCGGGCATTCCGGTGGCGCTCTCCCTCGGTGTGCCGGCCGGCACCTTCCTCGGCGAGACGCTGGGCTGGCGCACGGCGTTCCTGGCGATGACGGCGCTCACGGTGGTGCTGCTGCTGTGGATCTTCGTGGCCGTGCCGGACCATCCCGGCCAGGAGCGCGGTGAGCGCCCGAAGATGCGGGGCGCGCTGCGCGTCCCGGGTGTGGCTCCCGTCCTGTTCGTCACGCTGGTCTTCGTCCTGGCCCACACCATCCTGTACGCCTACGTCGCCACATTCGTGGAGGACCTGGGCATGGGGGACGACACCGACGTGGTGCTGCTCGCGTTCGGCGGCGCCTCGCTGGTGAGCATCTGGATCGTGGGCGCCCGGATCCACCGTCGGCTGCGCGTGCTGACCATCGCCGGCGCCCTTCTGGTCGCCGTGTCCGCGGCGTTGCTGGCCGTGCTCGCCGACGACGCCGCCGTGGTGTATGTCGCGGCCCTCCTGTGGGGTCTTGGCTGGGGCGGGGTGCCCACCCTGCTGCAGACCGCCGCGGGTGACGCCGGCGGTGACTCCGCCGACGCGGCCCAGGCGATGCTGGTCACGCTGTGGAACGTCGCCATGGCCGCCGGCGGTGTCATCGGCGGCATCCTCCTCGACCGGATCGGCAGCGGCTCCTTCCCCTGGGCCATGCTGCTGCTCCTGCTGCCGGTGGTCGCGGTCGTCGTCCTCGCCCGCGGCCACGGTTTCCCCGCGAAGCGACCCGGCGACGCGTAGGACGTCGTACGGCCTCGAACTCCCCCTCGGCGCGGTGGAGTTCGGGATCGGCGACCACGAGTCGTCGATCGACCGGCGTCCCCCCGCGGGCGGCGTACTTCACGCTCGGCCCGTTCAGCCGACGCACACCCTGCGGTACGCCACCTCCGGAACGTACGTCCGCCACTGCTCCCGCGAGAGGTCGGCCCCCGTGCCGGCCCGCGCGCACACCTGGGCGACCGCCCGGTCCGGGTGCACCACGTATTGCTGGAGGGGCACATGCGCGCTCCCCGCGTACAGCGTGCCGCTGTCGGGGCTGAAGGCGAGGGTGTCGATCAGCTCGCCCGGCGTGGTCAGCGGGCCGCCCAGGGGCCGCTGGGTGGCGATGTCCCAGAGCTGGAGGGCGCCCGCGCCGCCCCCGACGGCCAGGGTGGCGCCGTCGGGACTGACCGCCAACGCGCTGACCGCTTCCGGTTCCCCGCCCGGCGGGGCGGGGAAGACGTTGCGCAGGATGCCCTTACGGTCGCTCAACTCCCCGTTCCACAGGGCGACTCGGCCGGTCAGGTCGCCCGCCGCGAGGCGCGAACCGTCCGCGCTGAAGGCCAGGGCGCTGATCTGTTCGCCCTGGACGAGGCCCTTCGCGGTGACCTGCAGCGTGCTCCTGCCGGTGCTGCTCCCGGTGGGCAGGCCTGCGGTGCGGTTGTCGCCGACGAGGAGGCCGCCGTCGGGATGGACGGCCAGGTGGGTGCTCGTCAGGCCGGTGAGGACGGTCGTCCTGCGGCCGGTCCCCGTGTTCCACGCCTCGTCGACCGCCACGCCCGGCACAGGTAGGCGGGCCGCGTAGAGAGTGCCTCCGCCCGGACCCAGGGCGAGGGCGACCACCGGGGCGGCCGACTCGGGGGTCGCGAGTTCCAGGGTGGCCCGGGCTCGGTCCTGGCCCGTGTCCCAGACCGTGAAACGTTGCGGCGCCGCCTCCCTGCCGGGAGCCGAGACGCCGTACGAGAGCGCCTTGCCGTCGGGGCTGAACGCCAGGAGGGCCATCGTCTGTTCCGGGACCACCGGAACGGCGGGGTCTGCCGACACGGGCGGGGGCGGGGCGGGGAGGGTGCGCAGCAGGCGGCCGTCGGAGGTGGCGCGGAGCTCGAAACGATAGCGGTCGTCGACGAGTTGGGCAGTGGCGTATGTCCGGGCGTCCGGGCTCACCCGTACCGCTGTCAGCGGGGCCTCGCGCCAGGCGGGCGTGACCGCCATCCCCAGTTCCAGGCAGTGGACGGCGCCGCCTTCGAGGTAGCGCAGGGTGGTCCGGCGGCCGGGGTCCCAGGAAAGGCCGTACAGATGCTGGTTGTTGAGAGGGTGCCGGAACACGGGGGCCGCCGGGTCCGACAGCCGCCACACCCGGATCTCCGCGCCGTCGGCGGTCGCGAGGAACGTGCCGTCCGGGGTGAACGCGGCCCGTTCCGCGCCGAATTCGTCGATGTGGGCCACCTCGCGGGCCGACGCGGTGTCCCAGACCCGCACGCCGGACTCCGAGAGCGCGGCGAGCCGGTCACCGGCGGCGCCGAACACCAAAGCCGTCGCTTCCCTCTCGTCGCACAGGCCGCGGGCCCGTTCCCACGGGCCGGGGCGGATGCGGTGACGGGTGATGTCCCAGACCTGCGGGGACCGGTCTTCCGGGCAGACGGCGACCAGGCTGCCGTCTGCGCTGACGGCCGGGGTCACCAGGCCCGCCGCCCGGCCCTCGAACAGCACGGCGCCGTGCGTGACGGACCGCATGCGCACCCGGGCGTCGTCGACGTCGCTCACCACATATCCGCCCGCCGCGATGTCGGTGACGGAGGTGAAGGGAAGGGTGCGCGGGTCGCCGGTCCAGCGGCCGGTGACCGTGTCCCACAGACGGATGCCGTCGTCACCGGCGACCGCGAGAACCCGGGCGTCGGGGCCGGCCGCGAGCACCTGGCCGGCCGGTAGCCGTCCGGAGGCGATGCGGCGGCCCTTGACCACGTCCCAGGTCCGCCAGGTACGGTCGTCGACGCTGAGCAGCGTACGGCCGGAGTCGGCGAGGAAACGCGCCGGACCGTCGCCCGGTGCGGGGTCGGTGAAGACGGCGTGTTCCGCCTGGGCGAGGGAGCCGAGCAGCGCCCGGCGGGCCTCGGGCAGCGGCGAGATCCGCCAGGCGGCGACGCTGAGCAGCATCGCGGTCCGCGGGTCCGTCGTCCGCATCGCGTCGGCGATGTCCGCGACCCGGCGTGCGGCGGTGTCGGTGTGATGGCGCGCGTTGTCGACGCTCAGGTGCCAGGCGGCCAGTCCACCCATCAGGGCCACAGCCAGGACGGCGGACAGCGCGGCGACGAGGACACGGGAGCGCCGGGTGGCGCGGACGGCGGCCCGGGACTCCGCCGCGCGGGCCGCCAGCGCGGCGTCGAGGAACTCCCGCTCGGGCGGGGTGAGCCGGCCGCGTTCCCCGGCCGGCTTCCCGGTGAAGAGTTCCTCGGCGCGGGCCAGTCTGCTGCCCCGGACCAGCGCCCCCGGATCGCGGTCGTGCTCCAGCCAGAACCGCACCTCCTCGGCCAGCCGCCGATGGTGGCGCAGCCACTCCCGGTCCGCCTCGATCCAGTCGCGCAGCCTCGGCCAGCAGGTGATCAGCGCCTCGTGCGCGAGCTGGACACCCTCCTCGTCGACCGTCAGCAGCCGTGCGCGGGCCAGCCGTTCCACGACCACGGGCACGTCCGGGTCGGTCGTCGACTCGGCCAGTTCGTCCCGGGTCAGCGGGCGCCGGGTGTCGGCGCTCCCCTGCCCCGGCTCGACCATCCGCAGCAACAACTGGCGGGCGCCGCGCGCCTGTGCGGGGGTCAGCTGCCCGTACACCTCCTCCGCGCTCGCCGCGATCGCCCCCCGCACCCCGCCCGCCGCCTCGTACGCGGCCAGCGTCAGCAGCCGGCCCCGCCGCCGCCGCCAGGTCTCCAGCAGCACGTGCGACAGCATCGGCAGCGCGCCCGGCCGGTCGAGGACCTCCTCGACGATCCGCGCGGTCAGCTCCCGTTCGACCAGCAGCCCGACGGACGCCGCCGGCCTGGTCACCGCCTCCCGCAGCTCGTCCGCCGTCATCGCCCCGACCAGCAACCCGGCCCCGCCGAGCGCGTCCGCCAGTTCCCGGTGCTCGGCGCAGCGGGCGTAGAAGTCGGCCCGTACCGACACCAGCACGCGCAGCCTGCTGTCCGGGGCGCGGGCCGCCAGCAGGAGTTCGACGAACCGGGCCCGCTCGGCTCGGTCGTGGCACAGGGTGAAGACCTCCTCGAACTGGTCGACCACCACCCAGCTCTCCGGATCCCCGTCCGTCGGGGCCAGCAGATGCCCGTACGTCTCGGCAGGCCGCTCCCCGGGCGTGAACACCGGCACCTCGGCGGGGCCGGGCCGCCCCTGGTCGGCGTTCTCCTGCTGGAGGCGGGGTATCAGTCCGGCGCGCAGCAGTGACGACTTCCCGCTCCCCGACGCCCCGAACACCACCGCGAACCTGTGCTCCCGCACCAGCCGCAGGAGTTCACCGACCAGTTCGTCCCGCCCGAAGAACAACTCCCGGTCGTCCTGCTCGAAGGGCGCCAGCCCCCGGTACGGCGCCGCGGTGTCCCCGTCGCCGTCACGGGCGCCGGACGCGGCCTCCGCCTCGGCGTCCTTCCAGCGCGGCTCCCACTCCCCCGGGTCGCCCCCGCACGCCCGTACGTATCCCTGGACCACCGCGAGCGACGGCAGCCGCTCTCCACGCGCCGCCTCGGACAGCGTCGCCGCGGAGAACCCGGCCGTCTCGGCCATCCGGCGGTACGAGGGTCCGCCCGCCGTCCGCCGCAGTTCCCGCAGCTCATGGGCGAACAGCTGCACGGGACCGGCCTGCGGGTCCACAGGTCTCTCGGGACGCCCCATGAGCTCCACCCTCCCCATCCCCGTACGGCACGGGAGTCACATCACAGGGAAAAACGGTCCGGGAGCCATATCCGTTCACAACGAAAACGGTCGGGGCGGTGAAGACGAACTCCCGACGACGGAATTGAACGGCCTGATGAAAGGGGTGCCAGTCAACTTTTCGGCTGCCAGTCTCGGTCCCGCCACGCCGGACGCACGGCACGACCGAGCCGTATTCCCGGCACGACCAAGTGGAGAGCACCCGCAATGTTCAAGGCACCCACGCACAGCAGCAGAGCGTCCCGTCTCGGCCGGGCGGCGCTCGTCGCGCTCAGCGCCGGCGCACTGACCGTCGGCATCTCGACGAGCGCGTCCGCCGCGATCCTGAACCCCCTGCCGGAGAACGCGAGCACCTTCCAGAAGAAGTACATGCCGCTCTTCGACTACGACTCGGACAGCTGCTTCCCCGCGGCGGCCGTCGACGCGAGCGGAAAGCTCAACGGCGGCCTCAACAACAGCGGTTCGATCACCGGCGGTTGCCGGACCGACCACCTCGGCAAGGCCAACACGTACTCGCAGTCCTCGTGCAAGAACGGCTGGTGCGCGTACGTCTACGGGCTCTACTTCGAGAAGGACCAGACACTGAACGGCGCCGACGCCTTCGGCCACCGCCACGACTGGGAGTCGGTCGTGGTCTTCCAGAAGCAGGGCGACGAACGGCCCAGCTACCTCTCCGCCTCCCGGCACGGCGGCTACAGCACGCACCCGATCAGCGAGGTGCCGATGGACGGCAACCGCGTCAAGATCGTCTATCACAAGGACGGCGCGAGTACGCACGCCTTCCGCTTCGCCAAGTGGGGCGAGACGGCGGTGGCCTGGGGCGACGGGGGCTGGGACCACCCGGCCCTGGTCACCATGGAGAACATGGACAAGACGCCCCGCGACCAGCTGTGGAACTCCAAGTGGGGCGACGCCAACTTCCCGCTGACCGGCAACCTCATCAGCAACATCAACAAGGCCCGCCCGTCGGCGGTCCCCGCGTTCTGACACACGGGCCGACCGGGCTGACGCGCAGGCCTTCCTGAGCCGCCGCCGGTGGGACCAGCTCCCCCGCACTTCCCACCGGCGGCACCAACTCATGTGTACCGCTCACCTGTTCCGCTCACCTGTCGGCAGTACACGGCTGACAGGCGGGTGCCCGCACCGGCTGTCCGCAGCCGTGCACGAGGTCGCCATAACGGGGACTCCCCGTTGCTCCCCTGATCCCGGGGAAGCTCAGCGCTTGAGCGTGAAGGTGAAGTCGCCGGAGAGCTTGCCGCTCAGCCGGACTGCCGAAACGAGTTTCCCTTCCGTGATCAGTCTCTCGACCTCGGCCCGCGCGAGACCGCAGCCCTCAGCGATCAGTCGCACCGGCCGCACGGGGATCCGCGCCGCAAAGCGGACCGAGACGTCGATCACCTCGCGGTGCAGGTGATCCGATGCGCCCGTGTCGAGGCGCCAGGCGTTGTCCCAGTCGAGGGCGATGCGATTCCGACGCCGCACGACCGGATCCTGGAGCAACTCAGCTGTCAGGCCGGAGTCGTTGGCATGCAGCCGGTCCAGCAGCTCAGGTCGTACGGAGCGCACGTTCATCCGCTCCAGGACGGTGAGCTTCGAGGTCTCCCCGCAAGCGGTGCAGAGCACGAGGAGCCAGGCATCGATGAGCTTGTGGTTTGCGTTGACGCGAAATTTTCCGCTTGCCCGGAATCGCTCGGCCGCGCACGCGTGGCAACGGCGGAGAACGAGAGGCAGGCAGGTGGGCACGACCACCCAGTTTTCGAGCACAGAAGTACACCGGTTCCAGTGAGAAGTCCGCAGCAAAAAGCAGCGCGGCGCACATGCGCGACGCGCGACGAATCAGCACTCGGGAGGTCTCACACGGTGTACAACGGCACGTCCTTGCCCAGACGACTTGGTCGGGCAGCACGGTAGTGGCGCACAGCGGTGCCGCTCCACTGGTTTTCGGACACCTCCCCGTCCGCTCCGTTCGGCGGATGAACGGCGAAGTCAGACCCAGCCCCGAACGCCTGCGGACGTGCTTACTGTGCTGCGTATAGCAGGTACCCAAAGGAAAGTATTGGCGGACAACCGGCGCTCGCCCCCCGGGGCGTGCCGCCCGGGGCGTGCCGTTTAACCGGTCGCGCCGGACTCAGGGCAGCCACGAACAGCGGACGCTGGACGAGGGTCCGACCGGGAAATATCCCGATTTGTGCGCTTCGTCCATGATCGCTCTATCCTGTTGTACGGGAGAGCTCGAGCAGTCGACGTGCCGGCCTCGCGCCGGCGGGAAGCGGGCTTCCATGGCTGAGCGATTCAAAAGGTCCGGATTGGTCGGCGAACTGTCGGCCGAGTTCGCCGGCACCATGATTCTGATCCTCTTCGGCTGTGGCGTGGTGGCCCAGGTGGTCGCCGGCGGAGCGCTCACGACGCCACCGGGAGGACTCGGAAACCACGACAGCATCGCCTGGGCCTGGGGCCTGGGCGTCACCCTGGGTGTCTACGTCGCAGCGCGGCTGAGCGGCGCCCATCTCAATCCGGCGGTGACGGTCGCCCTGGCCACGTTCAAGGGCTTCCCGTGGAGCAAGGTGGCGCCCTACGCGGTGGCACAGACCGCCGGTGCCTTCGTGGCGGCCCTCATCGTGCGCTGGAACTACACCGAAGCACTGGCGAAGGCCGACCCCGGACACACCATCAAGACGCAGGGCGTTTTCTCCACGCTCCCCGCCAACGGCAATCCGAACCTGCCGGTCCACGAGTGGGGCGCGTTCCGTGACCAGATCATCGGCACCGCCATCCTGCTTCTGCTGATCCTGGCCGTCACGGACCTGCTGAACACACCGCCGGGCGCCAACCTGGCCCCGTTCATCGTCGGTCTGATCGTCGTGGCCATCGGTATGGCGTGGGGCACCAACGCGGGTTACGCGATCAACCCGGCACGTGACTTCGGACCCCGACTGGCCAGCTTCTTCACGGGCTACGGCACAGCGTGGCGAGATCAGTACGGGAATCTCTATTTCTGGGTGCCGATCGTCGGACCCCTGATCGGCGGTCTGCTCGGCGCCGGCCTCTACAAGGCCTTCGTCGGTCGGTTCCTGCCGACGGCGGAGCCGGAGCCCCCCGGCCGAGTTCCGTCCCCCGAGGAATGATCCCCCACAGCAGAGGCGGCAACCCATGGCGGACTTCGTGGGCGCGGTGGACCAAGGCACCACCAGCACCCGATTCATGATCTTCGACCACTCCGGCAACGAGGTGGCGAAGCACCAGCTGGAACACGCCCAGATCCTTCCGCGCTCGGGCTGGGTCGAGCACGACCCGGTGGAGATCTGGGAGCGCACCAACTCGGTGATGCAGAACGCGCTGCGGCACGGCAACCTCTCCCCCGAGGATCTGGCCGCGATCGGCATCACCAATCAGCGGGAGACCACCGTGGTGTGGGACCCGCGCAACGGACGTCCCTACTACAACGCCATCGTCTGGCAGGACACCCGCACCGACTCCATCGCGGCGGCCCTGGAACGCTCGGGCCAGGGCGACGTCATCCGCCGCAAGGCGGGGCTGCCTCCGGCGACCTACTTCTCCGGCGGCAAGATCCAGTGGATCCTGGAGAACGTCGACGGCGTACGCGAGGCGGCGGAACAGGGCCACGCCCTCTTCGGCAACACGGACGCCTGGGTGCTGTGGAACCTGACCGGCGGTCCCGACGGCGGTGTCCACGCCACCGACGTGACCAACGCCAGCCGCACCATGCTGATGGACCTGGAGACCCTCGACTGGGACGACGAGCTGCTGGGCTTCTTCGACATCCCCCGGCAGATGCTGCCCACCATCAGCCCGTCCTCCCACCGCGAGGCGTTCGGCGTGACCCGCACCTCCCGGCCGCTGCGCGCCGCCATCCCCATCACCGGGGTGCTCGGCGACCAGCAGGCGGCCACGGTGGGACAGGTCTGCTACGCGCCGGGCGAGGCCAAGAACACCTACGGCACGGGCAACTTCCTGGTCCTCAACACCGGTACGGAGCTGGTCCGTTCGCAGCACGGTCTGCTCACCACCGTGGCGTACCAGTTCGGCGACAGCCCGGCGATCTACGCCCTGGAGGGCTCCATCGCCGTCACCGGTTCCGCGGTCCAGTGGCTGCGCGACCAGATGAAGATCATCAAGGATGCGGCGGAGAGCGAGACACTGGCACGCACCGTCGAGGACAACGGCGGGATGTACTTCGTTCCCGCCTTCTCGGGCCTGTTCGCTCCGTACTGGCGCTCCGACGCCCGCGGCGCGATCGTCGGCCTGGCCCGCTACAACGACAACGGCCACCTGGCCCGGGCGACCCTCGAGTCCATCTGCTACCAGAGCCGCGACGTGGTCGAGGCCATGGAGCAGGACTCCGGAGTCCACCTGGACGTGCTCAAGGTCGACGGCGGCGTCACGGCCAACGACCTGTGCATGCAGATCCAGGCCGACGTCCTCGGCGTACCGGTCAGCCGTCCGGTCGTCGCCGAGACCACCGCGCTCGGCGCCGCCTACGCGGCGGGTCTGGCCACCGGTTTCTGGCGCGACACCGACGAACTGCGCACCCACTGGCAGGAGTCCAAGCGCTGGGAGCCGCAGTGGTCCGACGACCAGCGGACGGAGGGCTACGCGGGCTGGAAGAAGGCGGTGGAGCGCACGCTCGACTGGGCCAAGGTCGAGTAGCCCGACGACGGCAGGCGCCGCCCGTGAGCAACGGGCGGCGCCTGCCCGCGTCGGGCGTCAGCAGAACTGCCCCGGCCGGTGGTCGCGCGGGGCACTCCGGGCGGCCCTGCTGCACGCGATGGCCCAGTACCGTCCACGACCCGCAGCACGAGATGGCCCAGCACCGCCCACGGACCCACAGCACCCTGCGTGGACGCATCCGGCCCGCCGACGGCGGGAATGCCCTGCGCCCGCCCCTAAGGAGCGTCGGGTCTTCCGACCTCACCTGGCGAGAGGTCCGGTCGCCCCAAGGCTTCGAGGTAGGTGGAGAGCCGGCCGGCGGCGTACAGCTGGGCCGTCCCGCGGGACGTGAGGTCACGCCGCCACCCTTCCAGCGTCCGGGCCAGCGCTTCGAGACCGCCGGCGTCGCGGAGCTCCCCGAGGACGGTGGCGACGGCACCCAGGGGTCGGCCGCCCCGGCGCAGCAGGTGCGCCAGTTCGGCGTCGCGGACGTCCAGCGCGAGGTACTGACGGTGCCCGGTGCGCGGATCACGTGGTGGGGTGAGGACTCCAGCGCGTTCCCAGGCGCGCAGGGTGGCCGGGTTGAGCCCGAGGTGGCAGGCGAGTTCACCGATGCCGTACGGCGCCCGAGCGCCGGCCTCCGCATCCGGGGCGGCGGGTCCCAGGTGTGACAGCGCCGCTTCGACGGTTCGTAGCGTGTTGCGGTCGCGAGCCAGGAGCCCGTGTCCGTCGTCCACGTACTCCAGTGCGTCGTCGAGCCGGCCATCGGTGACGGCGCACATGATGCGTCGGCTCGTCGAGTAGCCGAACGCGGGGACGAGCGCCAGGTAGGCCGCCAGGGCGGCGGCATGGGTGGCGGTGTAGTCCCGATATCCCGTCCGGCTACGGCGAGCAGGCGGGATGATGCCGGCGTCCTCGTAGTTGCGGACCGCCTGCGTGGAGAGGCCATGCCGACGAGCCAGATCCACCGGCCGCATGTGACCTCCCGTTGAGGGTTTCCCACGCGGACGAGCGCAGGATCGGTCGCGAAGTCTCCACCGAGTGTTCAAGGATACGATTCAGGAACATGACACAGAGCACGCACACCGTGTCCGGTGACTTCGAGCTGACCATGGACGAGTTGCGCGTCGTGGCGCGTTATGTGGTTCGGCACGCAGAGGACGTCCTCTCCGCCTTCGAGCGGGCTGTTCCCCATGACCCGCGCCCCCGGGCGGCGATCGACGCGGCCCGGGCGTTCGTCGAGGGTGCCCACCGGACGGCATTGCAGCGCGTCACTTCCTTCGACGCTCATCGAGCGGCCCGGTCCGCACCCTGTGAAGCCGCGCGACTGGCCGCGCGATCGGCCGGTGACGCCGCCTCGGCCGCATACCTGCACCCCATCGCCCAGTCCGGCCAGGTCGGCCACATCCTGCGAGCCTCCGCGAGCGCTGCGCGCATCGGGGAGATAGCGGCGGGCGGTGACCCGGCGGTCGGCGATGCCCTGCTGGAACGGTCGCGGCTGCGTGCGGACCCCGTGCTCATCGACGTACTCCGCCGCTACCCGCCCGTGCCGAGCGGCGGCAGTCGTGTCGCCCGGCTGACGAGCACCCTGGACCATTCCCTGCGCCGGACGACCGTACGGTCGCCGGGACACGCGCCGGGCAGTGGCGCCGATGTGCACAGGAGGGAGAGCACGTCGTGATCCTTCCCAAGGTCCGGGACCCTCGCTTCGTGACGGTCCGCCGTGGTGGGACTCTCACCGACGCGGATCACCGTCTCCTCGCTCTGTGGGCTGCCTCCTGTGCGGAGCACGTTCTCCGCCTCTTCGAGTCGGCCCGGCCCGGGGACCCTCGACCGCGCCGCGCGATCGAGCAGGCCCGGGCCTGGACGCGTGGCGAGGTCAGGATGATGGAGGCTCGCGCGGCGGGCGGCCACGCGATGGGGGCGGCCAGAGCCCTGCGCGGTGCGGCACGGCACGCCGCGTACGCCGCCGGCCAGGCCGGGGCCGTCGCCCACGTCGCCGCGCACGAGCTCGGCGCGGCGGCCTACGCCATCAAGGCCGCGCGTGCGGCGGTACCGGAAGGCGAGAGCGAGACCGCGGGGAGACTCGAGTGCCAGTGGCAGCGCGATCAGCTCCCGGAAGCGATCCGCGAGCTCGTACTCGACGACCAGCGGCTGCGCGACGACATCTGCTGGTCGGTGTTCGGTCAGGCCTCGGGGGCTGCCCCTTCACGGCAATCCGCTGAACAACGTCGTCGAGTCGACGCGCGATGATCACCCTTCGGCACGTCTGCTCGGGAACGCGTGCAGCTGCGCTCACGTGACCGGGTGAACGCCGACCAGGCGTTCCCACAAGCGGTCGCGGAGGCTGCCCAGGCACCGATCAGGGGTTCCAGAGGACGTCGGTGAACGCACGGTCGAAGCGCCGCGCGGCCAGGTCCTCGCGTTGGGATCACCCAGGGGACGGTGGCGCTCTCCCAGCCCTGCACGGCCTGCCGACCAGGGCAAGGCAGGCCGCAGCCGTTCCGGGTGCGGGGCCCTCTATGACGAACGACGCCCCGAAGCGGCGCCTCCACTCGCAGGATGATCCTCACGCGTGCGGTGACGCGATGAGCACCCTCGCTCCGACGGGGTCGTCGTCGCGTCCGTCGCAGCGGCGGACGGTCCGACTCGGCAACCTGGGGGCAGCCGACGTGCCGCACAGCCGCCGTGGGCCGGCCCGTTTCGTACCCTGGCCGCATGCGCATGCGCCCCACATTGAGCTGGACCCCCACCGGAGACCCGCTGCCGGGCACCACGGATCTGGAGCAGGTCACCGACGCACTGGGCAGCGGTGGCCTGCTGGTGCTCACGGGGGCGGGCATCTCCACCGAGTCGGGCATCCCCGACTACCGGGGCGAGGGCGGGAGCCTGAGTCGGCACACCCCGATGACCTACCAGGACTTCATCGCCGACGCCCGGGCCCGGCGCCGGTACTGGGCGCGCAGCCACCTCGGCTGGCGCACCTTCGGCCACGCCCGCCCCAACGCCGGGCACCGGGCCGTGGCCGCGTTCGAGCGGCACGGTCTGCTCTCGGGGGTCATCACCCAGAACGTCGACGGCCTGCACCAGGCAGCCGGCAGTGAGGGCGTCGTGGAACTCCACGGGAGCCTGGACCGGGTCGTCTGTCTTTCCTGCGGCGCGTTCAGCCCACGCCGCGAGCTCGCCCGGCGCTTGGAGGAGGCCAATGCGGGCTTCGAGCCGGTGGCCGCGGGAATCAACCCGGACGGTGACGCCGACCTCACCGACGACCAGATCGGGGACTTCGGCGTGGTGCCCTGCACGGTGTGCGGCGGCATCCTCAAGCCGGACGTGGTGTTCTTCGGCGAGGCCGTACCGCCCCCGCGGGTCGAGCACTGCCGCACGCTGGTCCGCGAGGCCACTTCGCTCCTGGTCCTGGGATCCTCGCTGACGGTGATGTCAGGACTCCGGTTCGTCCGCCAGGCAGCCCAGGCCGGGAAGCCGGTGCTGATCGTCAACCGGGACCCGACCCGGGGCGACCGACACGCCCTGGCCCGGGTCGCGCTCCCGCTGGGAACAGCCCTCACCACCGTCGCCGACCGGCTGGGCATCCGCCTCGACGGCCAGGCGGCTCAGTGAGACGACGGCGAGGGGACTGCGCCGCGATCGTCCGCGTCAGGGGCTCGGCTCCCGTACAGCCGCCTGTCGTACGGCGGCCTCGTCACCCAGGCCTCCGGTCGGCGAATCAACCGGAGGTTGACCCTTTCCGTCAGCTCTGGGTTGACGTCGAGGAGCCGTTCCACGCCGGAAGTTGACGGAGTTTCCGTCCCTCTGCCGGACGCCGTCGACACCCTCACTCTCCTAGTGTCGGCATCGCCGGAAGGACGTTTCGGCGTACCAGCCCGACGAGGAGAGTCACGACGTGACTTTCGGACTGGCCTGGTCGGGGAAAAGCCAGGAATCGCAAGTCGAGAGCGGCCGGGCACGGCCGACCACGGGGGAACACCATGAAGACCGCTGTACGCAAGAACCGCGACACGTTCAAGAGTTCCAAGGGCTGGAAGTCCTGTGCCGTCGGGGCCGCGGCCGTCGGCGCGATGCTCGTGTCCACGGCATGCGAGCCGAGTACGCCCGACCACGAGGACTCCACCGCCTCGGACCGGCCGAGCGCGACGAGCCCGGCGAAGCCGGGTGACACGGCTTCGGCCACGCCCGCCGCGACGGCTTCGGCCACTCCCAGCGGCGGTTCGGGGGCTGCGGGCGGCAAGACCACGGGGGGCACCACCGGGGGCGGGAGCGGGGGCGGGACCGACAGCGCAGGCGGTGCCGTCCCCGCCTGCGCCGCGAAGGACCTCTCGTTCGCAACCACGCTCGAGGACGGGAAGGGCGAGGTCCCCAAGCATCTCCTCATCACCGTCACCAACTCCGGCGACAAGAAGTGCAACGTCTACCACTACCCGCACATCTTTCTCGGTGACTACGCCGAGGCCCGGTATCCGGTCGACGTGTACGAGGACAGTGACCCGAAGTCGGGGCCCGTCACTCTCGCTCCGGGTGACGAGGCGTACGCCGCTCTGCTCGCCTCCGGTGTCCCCATGGACCAGTACGAGACGAAGTCCATCACCCTCCTCCTCCATGGCCGCGAGCTCGGCAGCGACGGGAGCAAGCCGATCGGCGTCGACCTGCCCCGCACCGTGGCGTTCGACGACGGTGCCCGCGTCACCTACTGGACGACCGCTTCCGGTTATGCCCTGGACTTCATCATGTCCTCCTGACGGACCGCGCCGACCGGGATCTCCTCCCTGTCAGTGACCTCCGCCCGCCCTGCCGGGGACGTCCCGGCAGGGCAGACGATCATCTGCGACTCTCGGCGGGAGGCGGATCAGTTGAGGACCGTCGCCTACCATGTCCGGATGCCCGCGACGGAAGGCCTCCGCCCGCGCCCGGCCAACGTCGTCCTCGCCGTCGGTTTCGCCCTCGCAGGCAGCCTGGCCGGCGCCTTCTACCATCCGGCGCCCTGGCGGCCGTTCGACCTGTGGGCGCATCTGCTCACTTCGGTGATCTCTCTGTCACTCGCCCTGCGGGAGAACCGGCCCTTCGGCGTACTCGTGATCACCGCGGCCGGCTTCGCCGGATATCTGCTGCTCGGATATCAGCCCTCTCTCAACTTCTGGGTCCCGGCAGTCGCGTTCGTCTCCGTCGCCGCCCGGGAGGGACGCGGCCGCATCGTGTGCGGTAGCGCGCTGCTCGCGGCGGTCATCGCCCTCAGCGGGGTGAGTGGCCGGCTGCCCCGGCCCGTCGTGGCCGTGCAGGCCCTGATCGTGCCGACCGTGGCCTTCGCCGTCGGGCTCACCCAGCGCCGACTCGCCGCACGCAACGCCGAGTTGCGTCGGCTGACCGCCCTGCTCGACGAGCAGCAGCGCCAGGAGGCCCGCCGGGCCGTCCTCGACGAGCGCTTCCGCATCGCGCGCGAGCTGCACGACACGATCTCGCAGCACATGACGATCGTCACCCTGCAGACCGGGCTGGCCGAGTACGTGTTCCTCACCGATCCTCCCGCCGCCCGAAAGGCGCTCGGCACCGCTGCCACAGCCGGGCGGGAGTCGTTGGAGGAGCTTCGCCGTCTGCTGGTCGTGCTACGCACGCACGACCTCGGCGGCACATCCGGTCCCGGGCATCCGGCCGACCCGGTCCCCGACGACCTGCTGGCCGACATCGACCGCATTCCCGCGCTCGCCGAGCGGCTGGAGGCGGTCGGCGTGCACGTCGAGGTCCGGTTCGTGGGAACGCGCAGGCCGCTGCATCCGGGAGTGGAACTGTGCGTCTACCGGGTCGTCCAGGAAGCCCTCACCAACGTCGTGAAGCACTCCGGGTCGGCCGCTGCCGAAGTGGCCGTCCGATACCTGGACGACGAACTACGAGTGACTGTTTCCGACCAGGGTGGTCCGCTTTCGGCCACATCCACCGGTGGGTCCGGGCACGGCTTGATCGGAATGCGGGAACGCGCCAAGATTTGGCACGGCTCGCTGAGTGCCCGTGCGCGCCCGGGGGGTGGATTCCAGGTGCAACTCAGTCTTCCCCTGGGGCGGGACCGGACGGCGGCTGATCCGTGACGTGAGCATCTCCGAGGAGCGCTGTGGCCCGCATCCTGGTTGTGGACGATCAGCACCTCATCCGCTCCGGCATCGTCACGCTTCTGCGTACGGTGGAAGGGCTCGGCCCCGTCGTCGAGGCATCGGACGGCGTGGAGGCCGTCGCCGCGGCCCGCGAGCACCACCCGGATCTGATCCTGATGGACATCAAGATGCCCCGGCTGAGCGGCCTCGCAGCCGCAGAGCGCATCCTCGCCCTCGGTCTCGACCCGGCACCGCGCATCGTCGTCCTCACCACCTTCGACGACGACGAGTTCGTCTACGCGGCCCTGCGCGCCGGGTGCAGCGGCTTCCTGCTGAAGGACATGCCGCCGCAACAGCTTCTCAGCGCCGTCACGGCGACCCTCTCGGCCGATCTCCTGGTGGCTCCGGCCCGCGTCCGGCGGCTGGTCGAGCGTCACGTCGTCCACCAACAGCAGTCCTGGACCGAGACCGACTCGACGGGCATGCTCACGGGCCGCGAGGTCGAAGTCCTCGGGTTCGTCGCCAGGGGTCTCGCCAACGAGGAGATCGCCGAGCACATGTGCGTCAGCGAGTCCACCGTCAAGACACACCTGCACCGGGTGATGACCAAGCTGAATCTCCACAGCCGCGCCCAGGCGGTGGTGTTCGCCTACGAAACGGGCATCGCGCAGGTCGGCCGCCCACCGGTGCGACCCGACACCTCCGGCGCATGACGGTTGCCGCGAGGCGCCCTGTGGCGTGATCCCACCGTCAACGCCCTTCGGAGCCGGGCGAGTTCGGACACGGGTTCACGACCGGACAAGGGCTACGGGGCTTGCTCTGTTATTCCGGAACAACGTAAATTCTGGCTCATGCCTGATGACCCCCTACTGGAGCGAGTCGCCGCGCTCGAAGAACGAGTGTCGCGGCTGGAAGGGGAACCGAAGACGCCCCGGAACGCCCGGACCGACGCTTTGTGGGCACTGGAAGGGCTGCGCCGGCGGCTCACCGGGGATGGGCAGGTGCTGTTCACCGGCGCACTGGACCTGCCCACAGGCGAACACTACGAATGGCAGCAAGGCGCGGCGGTGGCGGAACTGCTCGAAGCGAACTGGGCGGATCACGCCACGCCGTACGCCGCCCTGGGTCACCCGGTGCGGCTCACCCTCCTGCGCGCGGTGCTGCGAGGAACCCGGTCCGCGGCCGGATTGCAGGAGTCAGCCGCACTGAACACCACCGGGCAGCTCTACCACCACCTGAAACAGCTCACCGCCGCCGGCTGGCTCCAGACCGTGGGACGTGGGCACTACGAGGTGCCCGCAGGCAGGGTGGTGCCGCTGCTCGTGCTGTTGTCCGCGGTGGTGCCGGCATCGAACTCGACGGCAAGGAACGGTACATGAAGCGACGGAGTTTACTGGGCTCGGTGACGGCGGGGGTCGGTGTGTCCCTGTTACCCGGGAACGCCACGGCGGCCGCGAGCGACCTGGCCGCGCGGGTGCGGCGTCACCTGGACCGTGCGCTGGCCGCCGACAGCCCGAGTGTGGTGTGCGGAGTCATCCACGACGGACGCGGATACGTGGCGGGCGCGTCCCAGGACGGCCCCGCACCGGACGGCAGGACGGTGTTCCAGCTCGGCTCCATCGGTAAGACCCTGACCGCCACCGCTCTCGCGCGCGCTGTGTGTTCGGGCACGGCCCGCCTCGACGCGCCGCTCGTGCTGCCCCCCGCGTTCCGCATCCCGTTCAAGGGCCGGCGGATCACCCTGACCGATCTGGCGACCCACACCTCCGGTCTGCCCTCGCTGCCTCCGAACCTCCTGGCGGAAGCGGATCCCTACGACCCGTACGCGCACTACACGCTGGACGACCTGGCCGTCGGCCTGGCCGAGACGACGCTGAGCACCGAGCCCGGCAGCGCCTACCACTACTCGAACCTCGCGTTCGGACTGCTCGGGCAGTCGCTGGCCTTCGACGACGTGGACGGGATGCTGCGGCGCGCCGTGACAGCGCCGCTGCGTCTGCCCGACACGACGACGACCCTGAGGGCGGACATGGCCTCCCGCAAGGCCACAGGTCATCTCGCCGGGGACCCTGTTCCCGACTGGCACGATCACGTTCTGACCGGCGCGGGTACCTCTGTGTACAGCACCGCCGACGACATGCTCCGCTATCTCGGCGTACAACTGCGCCCGGAGCGCTCTGCGTTGCGGGACGCGATCGAACTGGCCCAGCGTCCTCACTTCACCGTCGACGAGAACCTGCGGCTCGGGCTCGGCTGGCACATCAGCGCGCTGCCCGGCGGCCGTACTGTCACCTGGCACAACGGAGGCACCGGCGGATTCAGCACCTGTGCGGCGTTCAGCAGAAAGAGCATGACCGCGGTGGTGATGATGGTGAACACCTTCAGCGAGGAGTCCGAGGGCGAGCCCCGCCCGGTCGACGCGCTGACCTTCGCACTGCTCTCCGAACTCGACGAGGCCTGAGCAGGCGCCTTTCCCTCCGGCGCAGCTCATGGCCGAGTTCAGCGGTAGTACCGCATGGTGCGGGGTCGCCGCTGATGACCGCGCCCAGCAGGTCCCCCGCCTCCGTACGCCCTTCCGCCATCGGATCGTCCCGCAGTACCTCCGGTGCCACCGGCAGGAGACACGGCAGCCCGACGTTCTGCCGCATCGCAAGCGCGTGTCCTCGACGGTCAGCTCTCCGACCCGCCGGCTCCGAGGCGCGTGTGCGCCCGGACACGGCACGAGCGAGCGTCATCCCCACGGAGCTGCTTGATGGCTGCGTCGTGACCCGCCGCGTCCGTGAGCGGGTCACCCGCGCAGGTCACCGCGATACCGGTGCCGTCCGGCCTGCGTGGGGGGTTCTGTCAGTACCGGTAACGGCACGCCCTTCTTCAGTTCCGTGCCCCGCGTTTTGCTGGGTACCCGGCAGCGGTCCGCTCCCGCAGCCCCGCCGGGGCAACGGGCGGCGGCTGCCGGAAGCCGTCCCTGCCACCCAGTGGTCTCGGACGCATCACCGCTTCGCGAACAAGGAGTCCCCCCATGCCGAAGCAGTCCGCTCCCCAGGAACTGGCCGCCATCGCGCCCAAGCTGGTCGAGGTCACCGACGAGGTCCTTTTCGGCGACGTATGGGAGCGCCCCGGCCTGTCCCCGCGCGACCGCAGCCTGGTGACCGTGAGCGTGCTGGCCGCGCTCTACCGCGGCGAGCAGCTCGGCTACCACCTCGGGGTCGCCCTCGACAACGGGCTGACCGTCGAAGAGCTTTCCGAGGCGATCACCCAGCTGGCCTTCTACGCGGGCTGGCCCAACGCCATGACCGCGATCACCCAGCTGAAGAGGATCGCCGAGGAACGCGGCGTCTGAGCCGCGTCACACGCGCGCCGGGAAGCCCTCGTTTCCCCGCCACCGTCGGACCCGCACGAGTACGGAGAAGAAGATCATGGAACTGTTGAAGAAGCAGCCGACGATGAAGCTGCCGGAGAAGTGGTTCACCGGGGACGCGTGGGCCGATGTGATCTACCGGGGCGAGGATCCCTCCAGGGCGCGAGCCAACGCGGTGCGCTTCGCTCCGGGCGCCCGTACCGCCTGGCACTCCCACGGCCTGGGGCAGACCCTCTACATCGTCGAGGGCATCGCCCTGATCCAGTCCCGCGGCGGCGGCATCCTCGAGGCGCATCCCGGGGACGTCATCTGGACCCCGCCGGGCGAGGAGCACTGGCACGGCGCCGCCGCCGACCACTTCATGATCCACATCGCCCTGTGGGAGACGGACGACGTCGAGTGGCTCGACCACGTCACCGACGGCGAGTACGGGGGCCCGCGCCGCAGTACTCGCGCCGCCTGACCCACTCACCGCCCACCCACGCCTCCCGCGGGGCTGTTCCCGGGCGGGGTGCCCCCCACCTCTCCTCCGAACCCCGCCGGCCGACGGCCCCCTGGTCGCCGGACACGGACCTCGAGGCGGTCCTCGATAGGGGCGTTGGCCGTCTCTTTCCCGTCGAGAAGCAGGCCAAGAACTCCACGGCTGCCAAGCTCTTCCTCGCCTGGCAGCTCTCGACGGAGATGCAGAACGGATCCTTCGACGGCTGGTCCGTCCGCACCGATGTCACTCCCCCGGCGGGCTTGAAGCCGATCTGGGAGTACCCCAACGCCAACGTGGACGGATTCCCCCGCTTCATGTCCGACCGCGCCGAGGTCGAGCGCTGGAAGCAGACCTTCGCCCTGTACTTCGGCGAGGTCAAGGGCGACCCGACGCCCGGCCGGCTCGGGCTGCACCCGGGGGCGTAACGGTGATCACGACCTGTCCGGCGCACGACGCCGGGCAGGTCATCCCTTGCCGCGAGGTCCGGGAGTGGCGCGTTTCGCATCGCTGGTCCGGACAGACGGAGCACCGGGGTGCTCGGTCCGGACAGACGGAGCACCGGGGTGCGTTCGTGGAACCGGTCGGGTTGCTGCGGCCGACGGGCGGGCAGGACCCGTGTCCCTAATGGGAACAGTTCCCTCCCGCGGCCGTCCTGGGGATGCGCATCCGGCGCAGCAGATCGCGCGTGAAGCGGGTTTCGAGCGTGGTGCGCCAGGTGACATCGGGGTACTGGGCCCGCAGATGCGACAGCGCCCTCGTGCCCAGCCCGCAACCGCGGAACGGTTCGTCCAGGACGACCTCGGTGATCACACCCTCGGCGCACTCATCGCACGCTCGATAGCTCACCCGCCCGACCACCTTGCGGATGTGCACCAGCAGCAGACACTCCTCACCCGCACCCTCCGGAGCGGAGGAGGGCAGCAGCTCGACGCCCCGGTAGGCCAGAAGCCTGCGATGCCACCGGCCCGCTCGGCGTCGAGGGCGTCGATGCCTTCCCTCGGCCCGCCGCTGCGAGGCGCCTTCGTACACAGGCCGACCGCCTACGTTGCTCATGGCATGCATCTGGTTTCCCTGCATTCCACCGCGCCTGCCCCCAACCGGGGGCCTCACACGCACAGTCCCGTTCCCCGGTCCGCGCCGTGGCGGTGGCCGTGGCGGGGAGACGAGTGGGGGTCCCGCAGTTTCGCTGATCAACGACATCGGTAGGCGGGCGCTGCGGATGGGAGGAGAGGCGGTGCCGCGGCCTTCTCCGAACCACCGTCCCGCCGACGGCCGCTGGGCTCGGCTCGGGAGTGCGGGTCGTGGGTCCGTGGCCGGCGGCCCACGTCAGGTGTAGTAGGTGTCGAACGATCCGATCCACCAAGCCGCCAACGGCAGGACGCACACCTGCACGCCGGCCGTCTTCCAGCACCGGCACAGGACCGCGATCCCGAACGTCCACCACGCCGTCGTACGCAGCATGCTCACCACCGCGGCCTGATAGCCCTGCCCGCTGGGATCCGTCATGCCGGGGTACCCCATCCAGTCCTCGGTGAAGACACCGTCCGAGCCGAACACGACGGCCGCCGACACGAGCCACAGGTCGACCAGGAGGGCCAACACGGTGAGCGCCACGTCGAGGCGCAGGTACGCGGGCGTGGGCACCAGCAACCGTACCGCCGGGTGCCCGCCGCGCCGCACCCAGTCCTGCGGCCAGATACGCACCAGCGCGACAACGGCGTACACCAGCGCAGCGATGGCCGGCGCCCATCCGGCCATGAAGAACAGTCCGAGGAAAAACATCACGAGACTCACTCCGGGCCAGATACGGCACCACGCCGGAACGGTTCCCTCCACATCAGGGCCGAACCGACCCGCGGAGACGAGTTCGCGCAGCTGTACGTCCAACTGTCGCTGGGTCGGCGGGTGTCGAGCTCCGGCTCTTTCAGGCATGTCGGCCAGTGTTCCCGCGGTGACCGCCCGGACATCCCCTAGTCCTGCCGAACGCGCGCGAGGAAGAAGTCCCGGACGTCCTCGGCGAGCAGCTCCGGCACCTCCATCGCGGCGAAGTGGCCACCGCGGTCGAACTCCGACCAGTGCTGGATGTCGTACAGCCGCTCGGCCAGCGGTCTCACCGACTGCGTGATGTCGTGCGCGAACACCGCCACGCCCATGGGCACCGGGCACGGCACGCTCTTTCCGCGCGGCGCATCGTGGTGCAGCCGCGCGGAGGAGGCCGCGGTGGCGGTCAGCCAGTAGAGCGAGATGTCGGTCAGCATGCGCTCGTCACTGATCGGCGCCCGGGGGTCGGTCCACTGGGCGAAGCGCTCGGCTATCCATGCCAGTTGGCCGACCGGCGAGTCGGTGAGCGCGTATCCGATCGTCTGCGGGGTCAGGGCCTGCAGCGCCTGGAACGGCGGACGATCGGCCATCAGCCGCCGGATCTTGTCCAGCCGGGCTTCGTCCGTTTCGGACAGTTCGATGCCGGCGTCCGGGTCCGGCCGGACCGGCAAATAGTTGACGTGGACCCCGACGACCTGCTCGGGCGCCACGGCGCCCAGCGCCGCGGAGATGCCCGAGCCGAAGTCGCCGCCCTGTGCGCCGTAGCGCTCGTACCCGAGGCGGCGCATCAGCTCCGCCCAGGCCTGCGCGATCCGGACGGCGTCCCAGCCCCGATCGTGGGTCGGTCCCGAGAAGCCGTAACCCGGGATGGACGGAATCACCAGGTGGAAGTCGCGCGACAGCGGCTCGATCACCTCGAGGAACTCCAGGAACGAACCGGGCCAGCCATGGGTGAGGATCAGCGCGAGTGCGTCCGGCTTGGCGGACCGGACGTGGACGAAGTGGATGTTCTGGCCGTCGATCTCGGTGGTGAAGTGCGGAAGCTCGTTGAGCTCGGCCTCATGCGCACGCCAGTCGTAGTCGGTGCGCCAGTACTCGGCGAGCTCCTTGAGCCGCGCCAGCGGGAAGCCGTAGTCCCACCCGGCGTCATCCACCTCGTTGGGCCAACGAGTGCGGGAGAGCCGGTCGTTCAGGTCGTCGAGGTCGGCCTGGGGGATGTCGATGCGGAATCGCTTGATCATGGTCTTCACTCCAGAGTATTCGTTTGTCACCTAAACGTTCGCAAGGTGAACGTTTGTGCCACTAACGAAAGTAGACCGTTAGTGACACTAACGCAAGAGGTAGGATTCCCTCATGAGCCCGACCCCCGAACCCACACCGGCCCGGCTGCGCGCCATCCCCAGTCGCCTGCTCGCCGGGGCCGCGGTCGTCGCCGACCGGCTCGTCAGCGAGCGCCTGGCCGCCGAGGACGCTCGCAAGTGGCACTTCGCCGTGCTGGTCGCGCTCGCCGAGGCCGGCCCCGCCAGCCAGGCCGAACTCAGCCGCCGCACCGGCATCTACCGCAGCGACATGGTCGCCGTCCTCAACGAACTCGGCGGCGCCGGGTACATCCGCCGCGCACCCGACCCCGCCGACCGCCGCCGCAACGTCATCACCCTCACCCCCACCGGCCGCCGCCGCCTGGAGCGACTCGACACGCTCATCGCCGACGCCCAGCGTGAACTCCTCGCCCCCCTCACCCCCGTCCAACAGGACGAACTCACCAGCCTGCTCACCATCCTGACCGAGCACCACCACCCCCCGCATCCACGCCCGCACGACGCGCGATAGCCCATCTGCCCCCCCCTGCGGCGGCCCGGCGGCGGCGGAAGCCTCCGGCGCTCATACCGGCGACGCGCCCGACCGGCCTCCCCGCAGTGATTGCTTCGGCGGGGAGCGGTTCCGGCGCAGATCTTGGACGACGGGCGTCCATGCGAAGGGGCCTCGTCACTCGCCGGTATCTCGGTGCCGCGTTGGATATCGTGTCGGTCCATGACGGTCCTGATCATCGGGGGCAGCGGATTCCTGGGCGCCGAACTGATCCGGCAGTCCATCGCGGCGGGGCGGGCGACGTCGGCGACGTTCGCCTCCCGGCCCGGCGGGGCCGACGGTGTGGTTTGGCATCCACTCGACATCCGTGATCCTGCGGGTATCGGCAGGATGATCGCCGAGGTGGCCCCGTCAGTCGTGGTCAACGCGTCGAGCGGCGCGGCCGACTGGGCGGTCACCGCCGACGGCGCGGTCCGCGTGGCGCTGGCCGCTGCCGAACAGGGCTGCCGCCTGGTCCATGTCTCCAGCGACGCGGTGTTCTCGGGTGCGCGCGTGCGTTACGACGAGAGCTGCCTGCCCGATCCGCTCGGCCCGTACGGCGCCGCGAAGGCCGCTGCCGAGACGGCGGTGCGGCTCCTCGTGCCGACGGCCGTCGTCGCCCGCACTTCACTGATCATCGGACACGGCCGGTCCGCGCACGAGCGCATGGTGCACGCCCTGGCCGAGGGCACCCGCGACGGCGTCCTGTTCACCGACGACATCCGCTGTCCGGTCCATGTCGAAGACCTGGCCTCCGCCCTGTGGGAGCTCGCGCTGTCCGACGCGGCCGGGATGTTCCACCTCGCCGGGCCCGACGCCCTGAGCCGCCACGAACTCGGTGTACTGATCGCCCGGCGCGATGGCCTCGACGGCACGCGGCTGCCGGCCGGGCGCCGGGCCGAGTCCCCCTTCCCCGGGGGCCTCGACGTACGCCTGGACAGCGGCGCGACTCAGGAGCGGTTGCGGACCAGGCTCCGCGGCGCCCGCGAGTTCCTTCGCTGAGCCCGCGATGACCAGCGATCTCCGAGCAAGAGCGTCCGATCACCATTGCGTCCGGGGCGCTCACCGCGGGCTTCCGGACGTTCCCGGCCGGTTATCGCCGGGGTGCCCAGCCGGCCCGTCGCCACCAGCCTGCAAAAAGCGAAGGGGCCCGGCGATGCCGGGCCCCTTCTTCTCGTAGCGGGGACAGGATTTGAACCTGCGACCTCTGGGTTATGAGCCCAGCGAGCTACCGAGCTGCTCCACCCCGCGTCGGTAATCCCCACTCTACACGGCGTTCTCGGTGTCGATGCCCGGGGCGGCGTCGACCACGCGTCCGGGAGCAGCCGGCCTCCAAGGCGCTCGCTGTGGTGCCCGACTCATCGGATGGGGCGAGTGCGCCGGTTGCCGGTAGCACTGCGGCGAGTGCGCGAGCGCGAGGGGCGTCCATACCGAAAATCACCAACTCAGGTCGCTGACAACGCGATTAGTGTGATCAGGTGACTGAATTCAGCATCCTTGGTGACAGCGCGGAATGGCAGAAGGACTTCGAACGGCGGCTACGCGCCTCGTACACGGCGGCCGGGCTCGGTGCCGATGCGACGGAGCGGAAGGTCGAGGAAATACACGCCGGCATCGGAGCCTGGGTCGTCGCCGAGATCACAGAAGCCGGGACCCGCGTGGGGTACGTCGCCGTGGCCGTGGCCGACGACAACGGCACGCTCGCGGGCCGTATCGGAGATCTCCGCATCGACGCGCCCCACGCCGGCCAGGGTCACGAGCAGGCCGCCCGGGACTGGGCCGAGGAATGGTGCGCGGAGCACGGCGCCCGCCGGCTGGACGTACGGCTCACCGAGCCTGCCGGCGAGCTGTTCGGCGGGTACCACGTCCGCGGCCAGCTTCGAACGCGGCGGGTCGGTCCCCCGCCGGAACCGGTCGACGGCGTCACCTCACGGCCGATGGCACCGGCCGAATATCCCGAGTGGCTCGCCGCCGAGAAGGTCGCCTACGTCGGCGACATCGTCCGGGCGGGGGCTCTGAGCCCCGAGGAGGCCGTACGCAAGTCCGACCGCGACTTCGCGCAGCTGATCCCCGAGGGCCTGGCGACGCCCGGCAACACCTTCCTGGTGCTCGAGGCAGCGGGCGAACGGATCGGCACCGGCTGGTTGAAGCACGGGTACCTCCCGGAAGTCTCCTACGGCTACTCGCTGTACATCCAGGAGGAGCACCGCGGCAAAGGCTACGGTCGGGCCGCGATGGCGGCCGGCGAACAGGCGACGCTCGAAGCCGGCGACTCGGCTCTGATGTTCACCGTGTGGGGCGGCAACCGGGTGGCGATGAACCTGTACACGAGCGCCGGCTACCAAGTCCTTGAGGAAAGCCGTTCGATCGTCCTTCCCCGCTGGCAGGAGGATCCTCCGGGGCGCTGTCAGTCGTGATCGACATGGTCGGCGCACTCGATCGACGCCTCCTCGGCAGCCCGGCGCGCCGATACCGTGGCGGCCGCCCGAGCCCGTTGCGGCACCGTCATGACGTTCGACAGACGGAAGTCGGTGAGTTTTTGCGGCACGAGCTGCAGGAGCTCTTCGGCCTCGATCCTGTGGGCCTGCGGCCCGACGCGATGGCGGCCCGAGTGATGGCCTGGTGGACATCTGCCGGCCCGGCGGATGGCACTGCCGGCGCACAGCCGCTTCCTCGATGATCGCCCGATCGTTCGGGCCGGTGGGCCCGCCGGCTCACACGCAGTGGGCGCACCTGCGGCCACACCCGCTTCAGCACCTGCGGCCACACCCGGTTCAGCAGGCCGGGACCCCGGCACTCGGACACACCTATGGTGGGCCACTGACCTTCGCTGACGTACGTGATCCGAGGGACGAACGAGTGCCGGGGTGCGCGAGCTGAACGGCTCACGCGCCCGACTGTCACATCCCCGTGGCAGCCTGGTCACAGTGCCTCGCCGACATCCCGTCGGCCGGGCCCTCACTCGTCCCCGCCATGACACCATGCCCCCTCAAGCATCACCGTCCAGGGGGGACAACCATGCGCACCCGCGCAACCATCGCCACGACAGCTCTGCTCCTCGCCGCGCTCACCGCCTGCTCCTCGTCCGACGACGCCCCGGCCGCGAGCGACAGCGGAACACCCGCCGCCGAGCCCACCATCAGTGTTCCCGCCGAGCACGAGGGCGACGACCTCAAGGCCGCCGTCGCCGTCTACACTTCCGCCTACTTCGCCGCCGACACCGACACCGCGTACGCCATGCTGTCCGCGCGCTGCGCGAAGAAGATCACCAAGGACGCGTACGCCGGTGTCGTGACGCAGGCGAAGACGGACTACGGGCCCGACCACCCGGCCGCTGACGTACAGGCCGACGTGTCGGGCGACGTCGGCACGGCCACCTACAAGGTGGAGGGCCTGCCCAAATTCGACCGGACGAAGCAGCCGTGGGCGTTGGAGGGCGACGCCTGGAAGTACGACGCCTGCTGACCGCGGCCGAAGACGGGGAATGACGGGGTGGTCGCAGCGGCGTCAGGGCGGTCGACGCCGCCGGCGGCCGACGGTCGTCCAGTCACACATCAGCGGTCGGCCGCCGAAAGGACCGCAGCAGGAAAGACTGGGGCGGCAAAGACTCCGAAAACCGTGGAGTACCGGTGTCGCAGTGGATGCCGAACATGGCGCCTGGGAAGGGGCAGGCGCGGTGCCGGGCGGCGGTGAGGGTGGTGGCGGCGGCGGTGGCGGTGACGGTGGTGGTGACGGTGGTGATGGCGGCGGGTAGCTGATGTGCACTACGCGCACCAGTGCTCCGGGCACGAAGACGCAGACGGCCGGTGACGGGGTGCGCGGCACGTCACCCGGCCCCGTCCAGGCGATCGGGCGCTGGAGCACGAGATCACGGCGGGCCGGATCCGGATCGGTCGACACGTAGCGCACCGTGCGGCCTCGGCGGTCCACCGGGCGGCATCGTCGACGCGGTCCTCCGCGAGCGCCAGCAGGGCGAGTATGTCGCAGGCGATGGCGTGTTGCGGCCGGCAGCGCCATTTGGCGGCGAACTTCCGTGCAGCCGTGGCGTGTTCTGTCGCCCGGCGGAAGTCGTCGGCGTCGAGGGCGAGGTTGGCGAGGTAGAGCTCCGCACGCACCCGGCTGAGCCGGTACATGTATCCGCCCCGACTTCCACCGCCCGTGTGATGGTGTCGTAGGCCTCCTGGTTCCGGCCCAGCACCAGCTGGATCTTGCCGAGTTTCTCCAACGCCTCCGACCGGGTGGAGCGGTTCTCGCCCTGCTCCTGGTGGTGGACCGCGATGAGCGCTTCCCGTTCGGCGGTGGGCAGGTCGCCCTGCGCGGCCGCGATGTCGCTGCGCATCATGGCCACGTTGGCCGCCAGCAAGGGCAGCCGCGCGGTGGCCGAATCGGCGGCGACGGAGTCGATCAGCTCCACGGCGGCGGCGAGGTCACCGGCCTCGCCCAGTGTTTGCGCCCTCTCCAACCTCCTGGTCAGGGGCAGCAGTTGCACGGCCTCGCGCCGGACCTCCGCCATGCCCGCCATGGGCGCCTGACGCACGTTCCGTACGACGAAGACGACCGCGACCACAGCCAGGAACAGGACGGGCAGATACCACGCGCCGCCCATGAGTGTCCGGGAGACGAGGTACGAGAAAACCGCCACGCCCACAAGGGCCTTCAAGGAAACGCGGCGCCCTGTTTCCTTCGCAGGCGTCTCTTGGCCTTTGCCGGCTTCCGTCATGGCGCCCCCCGCTGCCTGCCTGGCGTAAGGGGCTCAGCATACGGACATAGGGAGATGAGGGTGGTGAAATCATGAGACGCGCGAGAGCAGCGGACGGACGGCCGTGTCCCGCGCGTCGCGGTGACGGACACCGGCTCGGGGACGAGGGTCAGCGGCGGCCGGACGTCTCCCGACCGACCTCGTACAGCTCCTGCGAGGTGGCGATCAGTTCCCGTCGCTCCTTCCTCGATCCCACCATGGGCTGGGAGCCGCGAAGAGACACCTGGGCGCTCTCCGGCAGGAAACGGACCGTGAGCAATCCGATGGCGCCGGCCGCCATGAGATAGAACGCGGGCATCATGTCGTTTCCGGTGAGGCTCACCAGTGCCTCCGTGACCAGCGGGGTGGTACCTCCGAACGCGGCCACCGCGAAGTTGAAGCCGATGCCCATGGCGGCGTAGCGGACGGCCGTCGGGAACAGCGCGGGCAGCGTCGCGGCGCTCGGCGCGGCGAAGCACGCCAGCAGGGTGGAGAGGATCAGCACTCCGAAGACCGGCGGCCAGGTTCCGTCCATCCTGATCAACATGAAGGAGGGGACGGCGAGCAAAATCATGCCCGCCGCCGCGTAGCCATAGAGGGGGCGGCGGCCGACGTGGTCGCTGAGCCTGCCGAGGAAGGTGATGAGCAGGACGATCCACAGCATGCCCACGAGCACGAGGACGTCCGCGGAACTGCTGGAACGGCCGAGGGTCTCCGTCTGATAGGTGGGCAGGAATCCCGTGACCATGTAGTTGGTGACGTTGTAGAGCAGCACCAGTCCCATGCAGATGAGCAGGGCACGCCAGTGGTTCTTGACGATGGTCTTGAACTCGGTGCCCGCCGATTCCTTGGCAAGGCTCTGTTCGTGTTCGTCGAGCTGCTGCTGGAAGGCGGGCGACTCTTCGAGCTTGAGACGCATGTAGAGGCCGATCACCCCGAGCGGGCCCGCGATCAGGAACGGGATCCGCCAGCCCCACGAGAGCATCTGCGCGTCGCTGAGGGCGAGATTCAGCGCGGTGACCAGGGCGGAGCCCAGCGCGTAGCCGACGAAGGTGCCGAAGTCGAGCCAGCTGGAGAGGAAGCCTCGGCGACGGTCGGGCGAGTACTCGGCGACGAAGGTGGTCGCGCCCCCGTACTCACCACCGGTGGAGAAGCCCTGCAGCATGCGGGCGAGCAACAGCAGGATCGGTGCGGCGATGCCGATCGTGGCGTAACTGGGGATGAGACCGATGGCGAACGTGCCGACCGCCATCATGATCATGGTGGTGGCGAGTACCTTCTGCCGGCCGAGGCGGTCCCCGAGCGGCCCGAAGACGAGGCCGCCGAGCGGGCGTACGACGAACGCCGCCGCGAAGGTGGCGAAGGACGAGACCACCTGCGCGGCGGGAGACGCTCCGGGGAAGAAGACCTTTCCGATCGTGGCGGCGAGGTAGCTGTAGACGCCGAAGTCGAACCACTCCATGCAGTTGCCGAGCGCCGAGGCGCCGACCGCGCGCCGGAGCAGCGGTGGTTCGACGACCTGGACGTCCTCGTCGCGGAAGGGGCGCTTGTTCCGCTTCAGCCTGCGCGTCAGGTCCTGTCGGACTTGTGCGGGCAGACCGGCCGATCCGGTCGGCCCGGACCGGGCTGGTTCGGGCTGCCCGTCGGTCAGTGCGTCAGACACTGCAGTTCCTTACCGTCTTGCGTGAGGTGACCTTTCGCGCTCAGTGAGGCGCCAGGTGCTTTCGGTGCGTATCGATGCTGCTGCCCGCTTTCGCATCGCTCACGCGTGACTGTTGACACGCCCAGGCTCCCGAGTCCGCCGGGGAGCGGGCCGAGTTGTCGGGGGCGCCCGGCTCCTGACCCGGCTCGCGGTCCTGCGGGACACGCGTGCGCGGTACGCGGTCTTGCCGGAGGACGCCCCGCGACCTGCGCGTCCCGGAGGGGCCACCGAGCAAAATCGGTGTTCAACGGCCCTCCCCCACGTGACAATCAGGGACCAGCAAGGGGAGGAACACATGAGCCAGGCCTACCTGACTCTTCAGGAGCTGCTGCCGCCGCAGGAGTTGGCGGCAGCGCTCGAAGCGGGGCACGTCACGCGCAAGCCGCACCCGGAACTGCCGCTGTCCATCTACACGTACACGAGGACATGCCAGTACGAGCGCGTCTGGAACCGGGTGACCACCAGTTGCCGCGGCCTCGTCGCCGACGACGGCACCGGTGAGATCGTCGCGCTTCCGCTGCCGAAGTTCTTCAACGTCGGTGAGCACGAGGCCGGTCAGCCGTACGCGCCCGCCCTCCCGGACGAGCCGTTCGAGGTGTACGACAAGGTCGACGGCAGCCTGGCTGTGGTATTCCACTACGCCGGGTGCTGGCGAGTCGCGTCCAAGGGCTCGTTCATCAGCACCCAGGCCACCTGGGCGCAGCGGCTGCTCGACGGGAAGGACACCTCCGGCCTCGTTCCCGGGGTGACCTACCTTGCGGAGATCCTGTACCCGCAGAACCGGATCGTCGTCGACTACGGCGAGCGTCGCGACCTGGTGCTGCTGGCCGCGTTCGCCAAGGACGGCATCGAGGTCGCCCTGGCCGAGGCGGCGTCCCACTGGCATGACATCGGATCGGTCGTCACGGTGTGGCCCGCCATGCCGCTCGCCGAACTCCTGTCCCTGGCCGAAGCCAACCGGCTGCCCGGCGGCCGGGCGGCCACGGGCACCGAGGCCGAGGGCTTCGTGCTGCGCTTCGCCTCGGGTGTACGGGCAAAGGCCAAGCTCGCCGAGTACGTCCGGCTCCACAAGGTCGTCACCGGCGTGACCGAACGGGACATCTGGCGCGGTCACGGCATCCAGCGGTTCGCGGGCCTGCCCCCGAAGCAGGTGGCCCAGGCGCTCGGCTGCTCGGCCGAGGACATCGAAGCGTCCGGGGGCAGGCCTCTGGACGCGCTGCTGGAGCAGGTGCCCGACGAGTTCGACGCCTGGGTGCGCGGCGTCATCGCGGGAATCGAGAAGCAGGTAGGCGACCGTGAGCATGCGATCGACGAGGCGTTCCGGTCGCTGGCCCATCTCGTCGGCGACCGGGGAGGCTTCGCCCGCGCCGCGGGGGCCCTGCCCGACGCGACCCTGCGCCCCGCCATGTTCCTGCGCCTGGACGGGCGCCCGACCGAGCTCGTGACATACCGTTCCGCCCGGCCGGAGGCATCCGACCCGTTCAAGACCGACGAGGAGAACTGACCGTGCCCGTAGTACATGTCATGACGGGGCTTCCGGCCTCGGGGAAGACGACCGCCGCGCGCGGGCTGCAGGCGGAGTCCGAGGGCCGGATGCGCCGTGTCAACCTCGACGATCTGCGAACGATGCTGGACGTCCCGGTGCCCGAGCGCGGCCGGTCGCACGCGCACGAGCAGACCGTACTGGCGATCCAGGACGCGGCGGTGCGGGCGGCGGTCGACGGCGGTTTCGACGTCGTGGTGGACAACACGCACATGACGCCGCACATACCCAAGCGTCTGAAGGCGGCGGTGGCGGGACAAGCCACGTTCGTCGTGCACGACTTCACCGGCGTACCGGTGGAGGAGTGCATACGGCGCGACGCCGAGCGGGACAGGTCGGTCGGCGAGGAGATCATCCGGATCCTGGCCGACAAGCACGCGAAGTCCCTGAGGGGCGGCTGGCGGCTCACCGCGGAGTGGCTGAACGACGAGCCTGCCGTCGAGGAGTACACCGCCGACCCGGCGCTTCCCTCAGCGGTCATGTGCGACATCGACGGCACGCTGGCCATCAGGGGCGACCGGGGTGCCTACGACTTCACGCGCTGCGAGGAAGACCTGCTCAACGTGTCGGTGCGGGGGGCCCTGCGCTCCTTCCGCAGCGCCGACGGCGATGTCATCGTGCTGCTCTCGGGCCGCGGTGAGGAGCACCGCGGGCGGACTGAGGCATGGCTTCGCGCGCACGAGATCCCGTACGACGAGCTGTGGATGCGTGCCGCCGGTGACGGCCGTCGCGACGATGTGGTGAAGGCCGAGCTCTTCGACCGGCATGTGCGCCACCGTTTCGCGGTACGGGTCTCCCTCGACGACCGCGACCGCGTCGTCGCCGTGTGGCGCCGTATGGGCCTGCCGACCTGGCAGGTCAACTACGGCAGCTTCTGACCGACGGCTCGCCGGTGCCGCCCGGGCGCCTGCCGTACCGCGAGGCGGCCGGGGCCCGGCGGCCCGGGGCACGGCCCGACCGGGCCGGCGGACGTCCGGGCTCCCTCCGTGGTGGTGCCGTGTGTGGTGGTGCGGTGTGTGGTGCCGGCCCGCCTGATCGTCGTCCTGGCAAGATGGCCGCATGGAACGTGTGCTTGGAATCGGTGGGTACTTCCTGCGAGCTGCCGACCCGACGGCTCTGAGCGCGTGGTATCGCGATTGCCTGGGCCTGGCCTCCGATGAGAACGGCCTGTGGAGTCAGGGACCCGGGCCGACGGTGTTCGCGACGTTCGAGTCCGACACCGACTACTTCGGGTCCCGCGCCCAGCAGACCATGCTCAACTTCCGGGTCGGCGACCTGGATGCGATGCTCGCGCAACTGCGCGCCCAGGGAGCGGACGTGGCCGAAGAGACGCAGGACATGGAGGGTGTCGGTCGATTCGGCTGGGTCACCGATCCCGAGGGCAATCGCGTCGAACTGTGGCAGCCCGCCTGACGGCGTCTTCACATCAGCGGTGACGTGCCGGTGCGCCACCGGTTCGGTACGGTCAGGCGTCGCGGTCCGGCGGGATTGGTTGTGCGACCGGCTTCCCGAGGGGCACGGCGCCGTTTCATGGTCACCCGTCAGGCCGCCTGGCGGACCTTCACCGGATGCACGCACGGCATCCTGCCGGCGGCGGCGACCAACTCGGTCCTCGTGTGCCTCGCGCTGTTCGCTCCGGGGTGCCACTCGCGGTGCCGTTGGCACTGCTGGAGTTTCTGGCCGCTTTCGTCCCCCTGATCGGCTGGCCGATCGCCCTGGCAGGCCGCGCCGTAAGGCCGAGGGAACGCCGCTCGGAGTGACGGCCGTCCCTCGCGCGAGCGGCGGCGCGCCGTTTCCCCTGCGCCGTCAAGGACTCGACATCGAGACGTTTGTTCATGCGCTGACGGTGCACACGAGAAGCTAACACTGTCTTTACACGACGAAGCGGAGACGCATCATGGGCATCATTGCGTGGATCATCATCGGCCTGCTCGCCGGCGCTATCGCCAAGGCCCTGATGCCGGGCAAAGACCCCGGCGGCATCATCATCACCATGCTCATCGGCATAGTCGGCGGTCTGCTCGGCGGCTGGCTCGGCAAGGTGATCTTCGGAGTCGACTCCATCGACGGGTTCTTCGACATCTCCACCTGGATCGCCGCGATCGTCGGCTCCTTCATCCTGCTCGCCCTCTACCGCCTCGTCACCGGCAACCGGCATTCGCACCGGCACGCCTGACCCGCTGACGGCGTGCGCGTCCTGACGCGTGAACGGCTCCCCCCTGTACGCAGGGTGGGAGCCGTCGGCATGTGCGCGCCTCCCCACCCGCCGCCGGGTGAGCGGGGCAGGCCCGCCCGAGGGAGTCAGCGCCAAGCCCTGGCGACCGACGACAACGCGGCGAGGTGCGGTGCGGTGCCAGGGCTCGCGAGCCCGGCCTGCTCCGAACGAGAGGCCCTAGTCCTGTGCGGTGCCGGGGCCGTCGAGGAAGCGGAGGAGCACGGCCGCCTCGGCCCGCAGCCGTGCGGCGCGGTCAGCGTGCGCGAGCGCGGTCAACTGCGCCGCGACCTCCAGTCGCTCGGCGGCCTCGGCGCGCACGACCTGCACCACACTGCTCTCGCTCAGTTCACGCCGCGCCGCCTCGGTGGCTCCGGCACCGATCGGCGAATACTCAAGGGCCGAACCGCAGAGCTCGGCTTCCTCGACGGGTACCGCCTCGGCGTTGTCCAGCGCAGCGAGTGTCGTGCGAAGGGCACTCACCGCGGCCTTGTCACGGGCCCGCATCGCTTCCGGCAGTGCTTGACGCATACGAAGTCGTAGAGACATGCCGGTGACCCTATGGCGGTGCCCTTGGCCCCACAACGCGATATTGGGGCAGCGGACTTACCGCCGTCGCCGCGTTGAGCACCTGACCGTTTGGAAACAGCCGACGGTTCGAGGGTGTGCCCGTGTGGGCCTCACCGTCGCGGCCGTCGCTCCGGCGAGCCGGCCATCCGCGTGGACGCGTATGTCAGGGGGGCTCGGGGCCTTCCCGGAGGACGACGGGATCCGATCACCCGTTGTCGGCGGGGATCCGTACCGTGAAGGTGGTCGAGCCCGGGCCGCTTTGGAGGATGACGCTTCCGCCGTGGGCCTCTGCCACCGCCGCCACGATCGACAGGCCGAGGCCGGTGCCGGTGCCGGTGTCCGCGCCCTCCGTGCGTCGACGCTCCCCGTGTGTGAAGCGCTCGAAAACCCTGGGCTGGATGTCCGGCGGGACGCCGGGGCCGTCGTCGTGGACCTTCAGAACCGCCGTGCCGTCCCGGGTCTCCAGCGAGATGGTGATCGTGCTGCCGACGGGTGTGTGCAGGCGGGCGTTGGCCAGCAGGTTGGCCAGCACCTGATGGAGCCGGTGCTCGTCGCCCGGTACCGTCACCGGCTCCTCGGACAGCTCCAGCGTCCAGCGGTGTCCGGGGCCCGCGGCCTGCGCGTCCGTCACGGCGTCCAGGACCAGGCGGGTCAGGTCGACCGGCAGACGTTCCAGCGGGCGGCCCGCGTCCAGGCGGGCGAGGAGCAGCAGGTCGTCGACCATCTCGCCCATGCGGGCCGATTCGGCCTCGATGCGTTCCAGGGCCCGCACCACCTTGTGCGGTACCGGCCCGGGGTGCAGCAGCGCCAGTTCCGCGTGGCCGCGAACCGACGCCACGGGTGTGCGCAGCTCGTGGCTGGCGTCGGCGGCGAAACTGCGCAGCCGTTCCTCGCTCGCGTGGCGTTTGGTCAGCGCGTCCTCGACGTGGCCGAGCATCGTGTTGAAAGCACCGGCGACCCGTCCGACCTCGCTGCGCGGGTCGGCCTCGGGCGCGCGCGGCCACAGTTCCACCTCGCCGCTGGACAGCGGTAGCCGACTGACACTCGTGGCGGTCGCGGCGACCCTGCTGAGCGGTCGTAGCGACCAGCGCACCCAGAGGGCTCCCGCGAAGCCGGCCACGGCGAGCGCGGCGCCGAAGACGACTGCGGCGACCAGTTCCAGCCGGTGGACGGTGGCCTCGACGGGCTCCGTGGGCAGTCCGGTGATCAGGACGTCGCCGTCCCGGCCCTGGACCGCCATCACGCGGTAGTCGTCGAGCGTGGAGAGATCGATCGTGTGCCCTTCGCCGTCGGCGGGAACCTCGGCGAGCGTTCTCCTGTCCGCGGCTCCGAGCGGAACGTTCTGTGCGCCCGCGCCCGTGCTGGAGCCCACCACCGCGGCGTTGGTGACCGTGTCGCCGACGAGCCGGGCTCCGAAGGTGCCGACGGTCTGCCGGCGGGTGTCGCCGTCCCCGTCCCCGTCCTCGTCGCCGATGGGGGTCTCCCCGGTCGAGTCCTTTCGGGACCGGGGGAGGTCGGACGGCAGTGTCCCACCGTGCTCCAGACTCGCCGGGAACCGTACGCCCGTCTCGCGCAACTGCTGGTCGAGACGCCCGGTGAGAAAGCCGTTCAGCTCCACCACCGCCGCCACCCCGACGGCCGCGCAGCTGACCGCGAGCAGCACGACGAGGCCGGCGGTGAGTCGCGCCCGCAGGGTGTGCGGCCGGGGGAACCGTGACGGCGACGACCGCTCCCCGCGCCGCAGCGGACGTCGCGCGAGCCGCTGCCTCAACGTCCTCATCGGACGACCGGCTTGAGCACGTATCCGGCTCCGCGCACCGTGTGGATCATGGGTGGGCGGCCGGCGTCCACCTTCTTGCGCAGGTAGGAGATGTACAACTCGACGACGTGGGCCTGCCCGCCGAAGTCGTAGGACCACACCCGGTCGAGGATCTGCGCCTTGCTGAGGACGCGTCGCGGGTTGCGCATGAGCAGGCGCAGCAGTTCGAACTCGGTCGGGGACAGTTCGACGAGTTCGCCGCCGCGGGTGACCTCGCGGGCCTCCTCGTCCATGACGAGGTCGCCGACGGTCAGCCGCGGCCCGTCCTCGAGCTGCCGGGCCATGCCGGCCCGGCGCAGCAGGCCCCGCAGGCGGGCGACGACCTCCTCCAGGCTGAACGGTTTCGTGACGTAGTCGTCGCCGCCCGCCGTGATGCCCGCGATGCGGTCCTCGACCCCGTCGCGTGCGGTCAGGAAGAGCACACACACGTCGGGGCGCACGGCCCGCAGCGAGCGCAGCAGGGCGAAGCCGTCGGTGTCCGGGAGCATCACGTCGAGGACGATGGCGTCGGGCAGCAGCTCGCGTGCCTCGGTGACGGCCGAGACACCGTCGGCCGCCGTACGTACCTGCCACCCCTCGTAGCGCAGGGCGCCGGAGAGGACCTCCGCGAGATCGGGGTCGTCGTCGACGACGAGGACCCGGAGCGGGGCGCCGTCGGTCCGGGTCAGTGCGGGGCGGCCGAAGCCGCGGGGGCGGGGATCGTTCATCTCAGGTACCAGGATGCGGCCTCTCCACGTCCTGAGCGGTCTTCCCGACCTCTGAGTTCGCTCTGAGTCCGCTCTGAGTCCGCCGTGTCCCGGGTCGGCGTCGATCGTCGGCGCGGCCCTTCCCACCTGCGTTCCACCTGCGGCGGGCCGCGCCGCCCGCCGTGGGCTGAGAGCCGGCTCAGAGGTTGCGTCGGCACAGTGTCGTCCCGGACGTCCGAAGGGGCGTACCGGCAGCCGAAGGGACACACGGATGACGACGGTGTACTCACGACCCGGGGTCGCTCCCGCGCCTCCCGCGCCTCCCGCGCCGAGGCGTTCCCCCGTGGGCCCCGTGCTCGCCGTCCTGTGGGGCGGGGCCGCTGCCGTGATCGCCCTGTGGTGGCTCGACACGGGGTCGGTCGTCGGCGCCGCCGGCCGGCTGACGGGGGCCGGGCGGATCGCGGGCCTGCTGTGCGGGTACGCGTGCGCCGTCCTCGTCGGTCTGATGGCCCGTGTCCCGCTTCTGGAGCGACGGATCGGGGCGGACCGGGTGACGCGCTGGCACGCTATGGCGGGCCGCTACACGGTCTGTCTGCTGGTGGCGCACGTCGTGCTGATCCTTCTCGGGTACGCCGTACAGGACGGTTCCTCGATCCTCGCCGAGACGCTCACCGTGGTCCTCGACTACCCGGAGATGCTCAAGGCCACCGCCGGCACCGTCATCCTGTTCGCCGTCGGGATCGTCTCGGCCCGCGCGGTGCGCCACCGGGTCAGCCACGAGTTCTGGTTCTATACGCATCTGTTGACGTACGCGGCGGTCTTCCTCGCCTTCGGCCATCAGCTCGCCCTGGGCTCCGACCTCGTCGGCAGCCGTCCGGCTCAGGCCGCCTGGTACACGCTGTACCTGGGCGTCGCGGCCCTGGTGGTGTGGTTCCGGATCCTCGCTCCGGTACGGCTGAACCTGCGTCACCGGCTGCGGGTGGACTCCGTGCACCGGGAGGCGCCGGGCGTGTACTCCGTCGTCGTCCGCGGCCGACGACTCGACGAGATGGGCGCGCGGCCGGGCCAGTTCCTGCGGTGGCGGTTCCTCACCGAGGGCATGCGCTGGACCTCCACGCCGTACTCGCTGTCGGCGCCGCCGCGCCCGGACCTGCTGCGCATCACCGTCAAGGCGCTCGGCGACCACAGCGCCGCCGTCCCCCTGCTGCGGCCGGGCACCCGCGTGTGGGCGGAGGGACCGTACGGGGCACTGACCGCGGACCGGCAGGGCGCGCACAAGTCCCTGCTGATCGCGGGCGGCGTCGGCATCACCCCGCTGCGGGCCCTGTTCGAGACGCTGCCCGGAGACGTCACGCTGGTCTACCGCGCCCGCTCGGCCGAGGACCTGGCCCTGGGGGGCGAACTGGAGACCGTCGCGCGATGGCGCGGGGCGAAGCTGCACTACGCGCTCAACGGTCCGCACGGCCGGCGCCCCGACCTCACTGCCCGGTCCCTGCGGGCGGCCGTGCCCGACCTGGACGCCCATGACGTATACCTGTGCGGCCCACACGGGTTCGCGCAGGACCTGTACGAGGCGCTGCGCGCCGCCGGGGTCCCGGACAGCCGTATCCACCACGAGTCCTTCGAGCTGTGAGGCCGTCTTGCACACGTTGAAGAAGAACCGTCCGCTGCGCCGTATCGTGCTGGCGAGCGCCGCGACCGTCTCCGGGATGGTGCTGCTGCTGTCGCTCAAACCGCACACGGCTCCGGCCGTGGCCGGGTCGGCCTCCTCCCCCGCGCCGTCCAGCAGTTCCAGCGCGTCGAGCGGAGCGACCGGATCGGGCGGATCCGCGGCCACGGGAACGCAGACGCTCACCGGGGACTCCGTCCAGACCCGCTGGGGCCCCGTCCAGGTCCGCGTCACGCTGAAGAACGGAAAGCTCACCGACGTCACCGCGGTCGCCTACCCCCAGGAGAATCCGAGGGACCAGCAGATCAACGCGTATGCCATCCCGCAGCTGACCAGAGAGGCGCTCACCGCCCAGAGTGCCGACATCGACACGGTCTCCGGCGCCACGTACACCAGCGACGGCTACCGCCAGTCACTCCAGTCGGCCCTTGACTCCGCGAGCCGCTGACGTCCGCCCGGCCCTACGGTTTCCGCGTCGGCACTCGCCACACCTGCCTGTGCCGCCGCCTTCGGGCTTTTCCAGGTCCAGCCGGCCGTCCAACTGCTCGGCGCCCCGCCATGTGGCGCGGTCCGCTGCGGCGGCCGTCGGCGGGGATGCCCACACCGTTGTCCGTGCCGGCCCCCACGGTGTGAAACGCGGACAGGCGCCCGCCGTCCGGGCCGATCACGCCGAGTGTCCGCGTACTCCGCGTCGACCAGTGCCGCGGCTGCCTCCACGATGCTGTGCAGGGCCTGCTCCAGATCCGGCTCCCACGGTAGTGGCGGCCCGCAGGGGGCGGTAGCGAAAGGGCCGTCCGGCCCATGGCGGGGACCGTCGGCACCTGTGGGAACAGCGTGCTCCGAGAGAGAATGGGTGCAGGAGCGGCACCGATCCCCCGCGGTGTCGCTCCGTTCCACGAGGTTCGGGTCGGACGGTGCACGCCGTACCGCGGCCGCCGGCGAGTTCGCGTCCGGTGACCAGTTCGCCGCGCCGTCGCGGTCCGGGCACAAGGTGGCACATGCGGCGTCCCCGTGACGGCATACGGTTCGCACCCACCCCTCGCGCCGGCCCCCGGTCCACGGCGCGCCGTACGCCTGTGAGAGTCGGGCGGGATCCAGGGACCGCCGTGGCCCGGACCCCACACGCACACCGCGTCGATCCCCCCACGCCGTGATCCCCCCGGATGGCCGGCGGCACGCCGGTGCGCGTCCAGGGTGCGCAGCTCTCCGTCTGTCAGTACGGTGGCGTCCTGGTGTTCGACCCTGGACATGGTGGACTCCGGGGATCGGTCGGCGTAGAGCTCATCGGGCGGTGGAGGCGGCATGGCCGGCAAGAGGGCGGCGAGGCTGCCGCGCAAGGAGTACGAGAAGGAACTGCTGCGGCTGCAGACGGAGTTGGTGAAGCTTCAGGAGTGGGTGCGGGCGTCGGGCACCCGACTGGTGGTCGTCTTCGAGGGACGGGACGCGGCGGGCAAGGGCGGGACGATCAAGCGGGTCGCCGAGCACCTCAATCCACGCGTGGCGCAGATCGCCGCACTCCCGAAGCCGACCGAGCGCGAACGCACCCAGTGGTACTTCCAGCGGTACGTGGAGCATCTGCCGGCGGCCGGGGAGATCGTGCTGTTCGACCGGTCCTGGTACAACCGGGCCGGGGTCGAGCATGTGATGGGCTTCTGCACGAAGGAGGAGCACCAGCTCTTCCTCCGCCAGTGCCCGGTCTTCGAACGCATGCTGGTCGAGGCCGGGGTCCTGCTGCGCAAGTACTGGTTCTCGGTGAGTGACACCGAGCAGCAGGAGCGCTTCCGGCGCCGGCTGGAGGATCCACTGCGGCGCTGGAAGCTCTCGCCGATGGACCTGGAGTCGATCACCCACTGGGAGGCGTACTCCCGGGCCAAGGACGAGATGATGGTGCACACCGACATCTCCGAGGCGCCCTGGTACGTCGTCGAGAGCGACGACAAGCGCCGGGCGCGGCTGAACATGATCGCCCACCTGTTGTCGTCCGTGCCCTACCACGAGGTGCCGCCGCCCGTGCTGGAGCTCCCGGATCGGCCGCCGTCGACCGGCTACCAGCGCCCGCCGCGGGATCTGCAGACCTACGTCCCCGACCACACGGCGAGCCTCTGAGCAGCCGACCACGGAGAAGACGGTCAAGAACCGCATCTCCGGCCTGTCGGCACAAGCTGCGTCGTGCACGCCCGCGGGCACCTCCAGCCCGCGACCGGCACCCCCTGCGACGCAGCGCCGGGTCCAGGCTGCCGTGCTCGCCTCGCACCTGGAGCGGCCGGAGGCGGGCGCGCACCGGAGCAGGTGAGAAGTGGCCGGCCCCTCTCACAGGGGGCGGAACCGGCGAAGTCCCCGGCGATGCGGTCAGTCGAAGAGGGCGACGAGCCCGTTCACCCAGATGGCGAGGAACGCGAGGGCCGCCACCAGGCATCCGGCCCCGGCCAGGAAGTCGGTGAGGGCCCTGCGCCTGACGTCTGCGCTCCCGTCGGACGGCTTCGTTTCCCAGTCGACCGGGTGCCCCATTGCGTCGGAGCACGCTGTTCGTACCGCTGCCAGTTGCTCTCTTGCGAAGGGCGATGGGGCAAGCGACTCGGGGCCGTGCCAGGCGAGTGCCCGCATGCGCTGCGGAGCCGTGCCGTATCTCGCCTCGAAGGCGGAGGTCTCAGCCGGGTCCCGGTCCTGTTCGAGGTACATCCATCGGCCCGCCTCCGCCGGCTCTCCGTACAGTCGGTACACCTCGGCCAGGCGGCGGCGCAGCGTCAGGTCGTCGGGAAAGGACGACACCAGCCCGCGCAGGCGCTGGCGCGCTACGGGAACGCGGCCGGCGGCCAGGTCGGCGTCGGCTCGGGCAAGAGTGTCTCTCAGTGGCATGAGCGCATGATCGGGTACCGCGGTATCCGACGTCGAACCGGTTTTCGCCCGCAGTACGCGCCGTCCGGTCTCAGGCGGGATCGCGTTGCCGAAGACGGCGGCTCCCGTGGGCGGAGCCGCTGTCGCGGTGGTGGGTGACCACCTGGTCAAGAGGCCCCCGGCCGCAGAGGATCAACCTGCGCGACATCGGCCGACGGTGGCGCCGACCAGCTGCGTCAACCCTTGCCGATGATGTCAGCCCTTGCCGATCAAGTCCGCCGGAAACGCCCCCGCGACCGCCGCGGCCCGGGCGAACGTCGACCCGAGGACCGTCAGGCGGGCCACGCCCTCGGCGCCGAGGTGCTCGTACGGGGCCCGGTCCAGGCGGTCGGTCTCCTCCTCGATGTCCGCGCGGAGCGCGACGCCTCGCTCGGTGAGTTCGCCGACGTCGTCCAGCAGCCCGCGGTCCCGGAGGCGGCCCGTCGCCGCGTTCCAGTCGTCCTGGGTCCAGCCCCGGGTGGCCGCCACCCACTTCGGTGTCATGCCCTTGCCCGTGGCGGTGTGGGTCACCATCGCCTCCAGCCCGTCGAGGCCCGCCGACATCAGCACGGCGACGTGCCCGTCCCCCCGGTGCTCGCGCAGCAGGGTCGCCCCGTGCCAGTACGCGAGGTGCGGCTCTTCGGGGACCGGCAGGTCGGCGTGCGCGGAGTACAGCGGCCGGGCGCCGCGCCCGCAGGCCTCGGCGGCGCGCAACGCCAGCCGCGCGGCCTCCGTCATCTCGGCGGACGTCACGGCCTCCTCGCCCAGCAGCCGCCGCAGCGTCGCGTCGACGGCACGCGTTCGTGCCGCCAGCACGTCCGCGGGGGTGGCGACGGACCAGACCGCGGGCACGTGGCGGGCCACGAGATCGTGCTTGTAGTTGTAGAAGGTCGCCGTCACCGCGCCGGCTCCGACCGGCCCCAGCGCCGCCGCCCGCACGGCGAAGTTCACGGCCTTGGGATGGGTGATCCCGAGAGACCCCAGCTCCTGTCCCAGATCGGGCGAGAAGTAGTGCGTCGCGTGCAGCGAATTGAGCGGGTGGTGACAGCGTCGACCGGCGCGCGGCTCGAGGGCGGCAGTAGTCATGCCAGCAGGTTACCGACTGGTCATTATGCCCGTGGCCCCGGGCCCGCTTCCCTCCTCTCCCGGGAGCCGGCGCAGCCCGCCGGCGAGAGGCAGGACCTCCTCCGCCCGGCAGTACCACCGCCTCCGCCAGGGGTTCCGCAAGCTGTTCGCCAGGTTGACGCCGGTAACCGGTGGTAGAGGATCGCCATCGTCCCCGCCACCGCTCCGACGGCCGCGCCCACCTGGCGGCGCGATCCGCCGTGCCCGCGACGATCACGAAGCGGGCGGGCCGGGTTGCCGACTGCGATCGTCCACGGCGCCGATCACGGTCGTCCCGTCCCGCGCCCGCCGACCGACAGGGTGCGCAGGGCCGAGGTCACCGCGTCGGTCATCGCACGGCGCGCCGCGGTGAGGGCCGCGCGGGGGTCGACGGCCGCGGGCGCCGCGGCAAGGGTGTCGCGTACCGAGCCGGTGAACGCGGCGTTCAGTGCCGTACCGATGTTCACCTTGACCATGCCGGCGGCCACCGCCTGCCGTAGTTCCGCGTCGGGCACGCCCGTCGAGCCGTGCAGCACCAGCGGCACGGGGACCACCCGGGCGAGGCGGGCGATGAGGCCGTGGTCCAGGCGGGCGGTGCGCGTGGTCATCGCGTGGGAGCTGCCCACCGCGACGGCGAGTGCGTCGACCCCGGTGGCGGCGACGAAGTCGCGCGCCTGATCGGGGTCCGTACGCGCCGAGGGTGCGTGCACTCCGTCCTTGCCGCCGATCTCACCGAGTTCCGCCTCCAGCCACAGACCCCGGGCGTGCGCCCACTGGGCGGCGGCGCGCGTGGCGATCACGTTCTCGGCGTGCGGCAGCGCGGACGCGTCGAACATGACGGAGCCGAAGCCGCAGTCCGCTGCGCGGCGCAGCAGCACTTCGTCGGTGACGTGGTCGAGGTGCAGCGCCACGGGGACGGCGGCCGCCTCGGCGAGCGCGGCGGTGGCGCGGGCTATCGGGGCGAGCCGTCCGCCGTGGAAGCGCACGGCGTTCTCGCTGATCTGGCAGATGACCGGGCAGCCGACGGCTTCCGCTCCCGCGACCACGGCCTCGGCGTGCTCCAGGGTGATCACGTTGAACGCGCCGACGGCCCGCCCGTCGCGGTATGCGGAGCTCACCACGTCGGCGGTGGGTGTCAGCGGCACGGACGGCCTCCGATCGCGGCGAGCGAGGCCCGTGACAGGAGCAGCGGCATCGGCGTCGACAGCGGCAGGAACATACGGGATGTGCGGGATGTGCAGGGTTTTGCTCGTTTGGCGACCATAAAACACCCAATCAAGCGCTGTGGTTTCATGGTGCTGCGCACCTCGTGGCGCACACCACCGACAGGGAGTTGTGAGAGATGGCGGCACCGCAGGCCCGGTGGAGCGCACTGCTGGAGATGCTGACGCGTGACGGGCGGATCGAAGTCGAGCCGGCCGCCGAGGAGTTGAAGGTCTCCGCCGCGACGATCAGGCGCGACCTCGACGAGCTGGCCCGCCAGCAGATGGTCACCCGTACGCACGGTGGCGCGGTGATCAACGCGATCGCCTACGACCTGCCCCTGCGCTACAAGGCCGCGCGAAACGCTCCGGAGAAGGAGCGGATCGCGCACGCGGCTGCCGGGCTGGTGAAGGCCGGCGCCGTGGTGGGGTTGAACGGCGGCACCACGACCACCGAGGTGGCGCGGGCGCTGGCCACCCGCGCCGACCTGAGTTCCGGCGGTGCGGAGACGGCGGTCACCGTGGTGACCAACGCCCTCAACATCGCCAACGAGCTGGTCGTACGCCGTCACGTCAAGCTCGTGGTGACCGGCGGAGTGGCCCGGCCGGCGTCCTATGAGCTGATCGGTCCGCTGGCCACCGAACTGCTCGCGGAGATCGCCCTGGACGTGGTCTTCATCGGGGTGGATGCCATCGACGTGGCCAACGGGGCGACCGCCCACCACGAGGGCGAGGCCAGCATCAACCGGGCGCTGGCCCGCCGCGCGCAGCAGGTCGTCGCGGTCGCCGACTCCACCAAACTGGACCGGCGGGCCTTCGCCCGTATCTGCCCGGTGGAGGACATCGACGTCCTCGTGACCGACAAGGCCGCCTCCGACCAGCTGACCGAGTCGTTCACGGCGGCCGGTGTGGAAGTCATCCGCGCCTGACACCGCACGCCGCTTCCACCCCGGCCCCGGCCCCGCTCCAGGCCCCCGCCCCGGTCCCGGCCGGGACGCGCACGTCGGTGTCATCCTCGGACGCCGCCCGCGGTCAGGCCGGCGACGAGGTAGCGCTCGACGAAGGCGAACAGCGCCACCACGGGAATGATCGCGACGATCGAAGTGGCGAACAGGTACTGCCACTGCTCGTGATACGAGGTGACGAAGCCGGGAATCGCCTTGGTCAGGGTCATCCGGTTGCTGGACGAGGTGATGGTGAGCGCCACCACGTACTCGTTCCACGCGCCGATGAAGGTGTAGACGAGCGCGGTCACCACACCGGGCATCGCGAGCGGCAGGACGATCCGGGTGAGGGCGCCGAAGCGTCCGGTGCCGTCGAGCCAGGCAGCCTCCTCCAGTTCCTTGGGGATGCTCGCGAAGTACGCGTTGAGGATCCACACGCAGAACGGCAGGTTGAACGCGGCGTTCACCAGGATGAGGCCCTCGGCGGTGTCGGTCAGGTCGAGGCTGACCATCTCCCGGTAGATGCCGACCAGCAGCGCGGTCGGCGCGAACATCTGTGTGACGAGGACGAGCAGCAGGAACGCGCCGCGTCCGCGGAAGCGGTGCCGGGCGGTGTAGTAGGCGGCGGGCAGCCCGACGGCCAGGGTGAGCAGCGTCGCGGCCCCGGCGATGTACAGCGAGAACAGCAGTGCGTCCCCGACGCGCGGGTCGGGGAGCGACCAGATGCGCGTGAAGTTCGACCACTGCCAGTGGGAGGGCAGATAGGACGGCGGGGACTCCATCAGTTCGGGTGTCGGTCTGAGGGCCGTCAGCAGCATGTGCGCGTAGGGCGCGAGAAACGCCAGCGCCACCAGCCATCCGGCCGCGGTGAGCAGGACGGTGCGAAGTCTCATCGGTAGCGGCCGCCTGCGGCGCGGCGCGGTTTTGCGGGGGATGACGGCGGTCCTGCTCACGTGGTGTCCTCCTGTCGGCGGACGACGCGCAGATAGACCAGCACCACGGCCAGGACCAGCCCGAAGTTGACGACGGCCATGGCGGCCGACTCCCCCACCGCTTGGTTGTCGAAGGCGAGTTTGTACAGGTAGGTGGTGGTCGTGTCGGTGGCGAAGCCGGGGCCGCCGCGCGTCATGGCCCAGATGATGGGGAACGAGTTGAACACGTTGATGACGTTGATGATCGCGGCGACGACCAACGAGGGCCGCAGCAGCGGCAGGGTGATGGCGAGGTAGCCACGGACCGGGCCGGCGCCGTCCACCCGCGCCGCCTCGTACACCTCGGCGGGGATGCTCTGCAGACCGGCCAGCAGGACGAACGAGGTGAACGGCAGCGAGACGAACACCGCCACGCCCATCATCGCGACCAGGGCCTGCTCCGGGTCGGCCAGCCAGTTGACGGGCGCGTCCAGCACGCCGAGGTCCATGAGCAGCCGGTTGACCACGCCGTAGAAGTTGTTGAGCATCCAGCGCCAGATGAGCGCCGTCATCAGCACGGACGAGGCCCAGGGCACGATCATCGCCCAGCGCACCAACCGGCGCCCGGGGAAACGGGAGTTCAGCAGTTGGGCCAGGCCGAGGGAGACCAGGATCGTCACGGTGACGACCCCGACGACCCACACGAGGGTGCGCAGCAGCACTCCGGGCAGGTCGCCCTCGGCGAACAGGTCGGTGTAGTTGCGGACGCCGGCGAACCCCTGGGACAGCCCGGTCGAGCTCACCCGCGTCAGGGACGTACGGACCATCTCGACGATCGGCCAGACGACCATGGTCAGGATGAGGAGGACAGCGGGACCGAGCCACAGCAGAGGCTCCAGCGCGCGCCAGGTCCTACGTGGGCGGCGCGGCGTGGGCGGCGCCGGCGCCGGCGGGGCCTGGTGTTCGGCCCCGGTGGCGCTCACGGTGACATCGTGTACGGCCACCGAGGTCAGTCGCCCTTCTGCGCGGTCTTCTGGATCTCGCCCAGGACCTTCGCCGGGTCGCCGCCCGCCACCGCGGTGCCGATGCGCTGTTTCACGGCGCCGTCGACGGCTGCCCATGCGGGGTCGTCGGTGGGCGCGAACTCCGCGCTGGAGAGGGCGTCGACGAACGGCTTGTAGTAGGCGGCGTTCTTGCTGTCGGAGCTGAGCAGCTCACCGGACGACCTGGTGACCGACAGGAACCCCTCGGTGGAGACGAACTCGGCGGCGTGCTCCTTCTGGTAGAAGAAGTCGAGGAACTTCTTCACCGCCGTCTTGTTCGACCCGCCGTTCTTCTTGAAGGCGACGAGGTAGTCCTGCACGCCGAGCGTCTTGTGGGTGCTGCCGTCCTTGCTCGGCAGCGCCGCGACACCGTAGTTCAGTTTCGCGTCGACCGGGTCGATGAAGCCCTTCCGCATGAAGACCGCCCCGTTCAGCATGCCGATCTTGCCCTGGGCGAACTGGTTGAAGACGTCCTTGCGGTTGGTGGTCTCGGGGTTGGGCTGGGTGACCTTCTCCTTCGTCAGTTTCCGCAGATAGGTGAGCGTGTCGACGTTGGCCTGCTGGTCGATCGCCCACTTGCCCGCGGCGTCGGTCCAGCCGCCGCCGTTGTTCATCGCCCAGATCTGGAACTCGGCCTGGGCCTCCTCGGCCCCCAGGGGCAGTCCGAGGCCTATGTAGCCGGCCTGCTTGATCTTCTTGGCGTCGGCCTCCACCTCGGCCCACGTGGAAGGCGGCCGGGTGATGCCGGCCTTGGCGAAGATGTCCTTGTTGTAGAAGAACAGGCGGGCGCTGGAGATGAAGGGCAGTCCGTACTGGGCTCCCTCGTACTGCGCCTTCTGCCGGAACAGCGGGAGGAAGTCGCTCAGCACCTGGGGGGAGACCACGTCCCGTGCCTGGTGGACCAGGCCGTCCCGGGCGAAGTCGGAGAACTTGTTGTAGTTGAGGAGGTCGGGTTCCTGCTTGGTCTGGACGTACGTCTTGACCTTGGAGTCCATCTGCTCCCAGTCGACGACTTCGAGATTCACCCGGTAGCCGGGGTTCGCGGCTTCGAAGTCCTTGATCAGCGCTGTCCAGTAGGCCTGGGTGTCGTCGTCGTACTTCGCCGCGACGAATTTGATCGTGCTGCCGTCGGATCCGCCGCTGTCCGAGGAGCTGCCCTTGCCGCATCCGGTGAGAGCCAGTGCCAGGGACAGTCCCCCGGCGAGGCCTGCGAGGTGCCGTTTCACGGAGTGCCTCTCCGCACGCATCGCGTGCTGGGTGAAGCGCGTGCTCGCCTGATTGCGTGCCCGCTTGCTTGTTTATGCTCGATTCTTAGTGCTATCAATCATCAAGCGACATGATGCTCAATGAATCGCGCACGGTGTCAAGGGCCGCCACATCACGCATCGGTCACACCGCGCGCCGAGAGGGGAGACCTCCCGATGAGTCAGACCGAGATCGAGATCGCCACCCAGCCCGACTGCTGGCGGCAGGCCGAGGCGCTTGCCCGGCGGCCCGACGGCCCGGCCCACGCCTCGCTGCCCCGGCCCGGCGAGCGGGTGGCCGTCGTCGGCTGCGGGACGTCCTGGTTCATCGCCCAGGCGTACGCGGCGCTGCGGGAGTCGGGCGGCCACGGAGAGACCGACGCCTTCCCCGCGTCGGAGATGCCGGCGGGCCGCGCCTACGACCGGGTGGTGGCGCTGACCCGGTCCGGAACCACGACCGAGGTGCTGGAGCTGCTCCGCCGGCTACGGGGTCGCACTCCCACGACCGCGGTGACCGCGGTACCGCGGTCACCGGTGACGGAGGCCGCGGACGCCGTCGTCCTGCTCGACTTCGCCGACGAGACCTCGGTCGTCCAGACCCGGTTCGCGAGCACCGAACTCGTGCTCCTGCGGGCCCACTTGGGCGAGGACCTCGGGCGTCTGCCGGAGCAGGGGCACTCCGCGCTGGACGAGGGGCTGCCGGCCGGGGTGCTCGAGGCCGAGCAGTTCACCTTCCTGGGGCGCGGCTGGGCCTACGGGATCGCCCAGGAGGCGGCGCTGAAGATGCGCGAGGCGGCGGGCGCCTGGACGGAGGCCTATCCGGTGATGGAGTACCGGCACGGCCCGATCAGCGTCACCGGTCCCGGCCGGGTGGCGTGGTGGTTCGGGGACCCGGCGGCCCTGCCGGCCGGTCTCGCCGACGACATCGCCGACACGGGCGGGCAGTTGGTGGCACTGGGCCGGGACCCGCTGGCCGACCTCGTCGTGGTGCACCGGCTGGCCGCCGCCCTCGCCTCGGCCCGCGGGCTGGACCCGGACAATCCGCGCCATCTGACCCGTTCCGTGATCCTGGCCTGACCGTGCGCCCCGGGGCGGATCTCGGGTAGGTCGCAGAATTTACCCGTCTGTTACGAGCGGATTCCGGGCCCGTCGAGGCGACTCAGCGGGTTCCGGGACCGACCGCCACCAGGGGCGACAGCAGTTCCACGAGAGCCCCCGAGGCACTGCGGAGGCCATGCGCCCCACCTGTTGACAGGTGGCGGTTACCGCAAGAGCATGAGCGAAATCGCTTGGAATCTTGCATCTGCACGCAGCCTCACGCAGACCGTAGGCCTCACTGAGCAGACGGCGAGTCCCGCCAAGCACCGCGCTTCCTCGTGAACGTGCACTCCGCACGCCACCGGCTCCACGTACCGCCGCTCCCGAGTCACCGTCCTGTCCGACAGGAGGACACGAGTGCACGCCCGACTGAGCAGTCCCGGCGGCCTGTTGCTCACTGCCGCGCTGACCGCCGCCATGCTGACGGCGCCCGTCACCGGCTCCGCCGCGGCAACGGCCGCCGCCCGCCCCACCACCACCGCAACCGCCGGGCCGAAGGTGGTCCGCACCGCGCACGCCGTCACGGTCTCCGTGCCGGCCTCCACCGGCGCCCCCGGTTACACCCTGGACGTGGCCACCGACGAACTCGCCCTGACCACGCGCCGCGCCGGGAAGACCGTGCTCGCCACCGCTTCCGACGACACCGGCGCCCTGCGCTTCGCCGCGGCCGACGGCACCTGGCAGCAAGCGACCGGCCTCACCGACTGGAAGTGGAAGAGCGGCGTACTGACCGTCACCGCCGACAGCACGCTCGACGGCGCCACGGTGGAGGCCCGGATCACCCCGGGCGCCGACCGCTACCAGCTCGACTGGGAGGTCCACGGCGGCGGACCGACGCAACTGGCCCTCACCTACGACCTGTCGTCGGCCGGCCACTGGTACGGCCACGGCGAGGCGGAGACCCCGCAGGGCGGCCCCGGCGTCGACCAGCCCTGGCCGCTCGACGCCGGCGAGGTCGACCACAAGACCTTCGGCCCGGCGTCGTACCACATGATCGACCCGTTCTGGTACACCTCCAGGTCGACCGGTCTGCGCGTGGACACCGGGAACGTCATGGACGTGGCGCTCAACAAGGGCAAGGACGGCCTCGGCACCTTCGTCGTCGAGTCGCCGGACACCTACAAGGCCACCGTGTTCGTCGAGTCGACCCCGCTCGACGTCTACCGTGACTACATCGGCATCGTCGGCAAGCCCACCAAGTCCGACGCCCCGTACGAGCAGTACGCCAAGCCGCTGTGGAATTCCTGGGCGCAGTTCTACACCAAGGTCGACCAGGACAAACTGCTCGACTACGCCACCGACCTCCACGACAACGGCCTGGACGGACACACCATCCAGCTCGACGACAAGTGGGAGTCGAACTACGGCAATCTGACCTGGGATCCCAAGACCTTCCCCGACCCCAAGGGCCTCTCCGAGAAGATCCACGACATGGGGTTCGACTTCGGCGTCTGGGTCACCCTGTGGATCAACCTGGACTCCGCCAACTACCAGTACGCGGTCGACCACGGCTATCTGCTCATGGACGCCAAGGACACGACCAAGCCGTGTGAAGTGACCTGGTGGAACGGTCAGGCGGGGATCATCGACCTGGCCGACCCCGACGCCAAGGCCTGGTACGAGGGCAACCTCAAGACCCTGATGGACACGTACGACATCGACGGGCTGAAGTTCGACACCCGCTTCTTCGACGAGAAGTGCGCGCCGCGCGAGGGCCACCAGGCCACGGACTACCAGAAGCTCGGCACGCAGCTCGCCGACGAGTTCGACCTCCAGGGCGCCGGCATCCGGGTGCACTGGAACAAGACGGCCCACGAAGCCGGCTTCGTCACCCGCCAGGTCGACAAGGGCACCGGCTGGGACTCCCTGCGCGCCTCCGCCTCCCAGAACCTGGCCATCTCCACCATCGGCTACCCGTTCGTCGAGTCCGACATGATCGGCGGCTCCGGCGGCCAGCCGGCCCCGGCGAAGGACGTGCTGGTGCGGTGGGCGCAATCCGCCTCGCTGATGCCGCTGATGTACGCCTCGACGTCCCCGGTCGACACCAACGACACCACCACGGGGCAGAAGGTGGACTACGACCAGGAGACGGTCGACCTCTACCGGCAGGCCATCAAGACGCACGAGAAGCTCGCCCCCTACATCTGGGACCAGGTGCGGAACACCCTGAAGACCGGCGATCCGATCATGCGGCCGCTGTTCTTCGACTTCCCGAAGGACGAGGCGAGTTACACCGTCTCCGACGAGTGGATGCTCGGCCCGGCCGTGCTGGCCGCGCCCAAGCTGAGCACCGGCGCCACCCGCTCCGTCCATCTCCCGCCGGGCACCTGGTACGACGTCAATCAGGGCACCGTGATCCGCGGCCCCAGGACCCTCAAGGGATACTCGGCGCCACTCGGCGTCACGCCCGCCTTCGTCAACCTCAAGGCCAAGGGCGCCGCCAAGGCCGTCAGGGCCCTCAAGCGCGACGACGCTCCGGCCGCCTCCGTCCTGATCACCCCGGACGCCCCGGCCACCGACGCCGGAAAGCCGTTCGAGGTGACCACCGCGGTGACCAACTGGAGCACCGGCACCGTCAAGAGCATCAAGGCGGACCTGGACCTGCCCGACGGCTGGAGCGCCGAGGCGGCCGGCCCGACCACCGCCAAGTCCCTCAAGAACGGCGCCACCCTCACCACCACCTGGACGGTGACCCCGGCCGACGACGCCCGATGGGGCAGTCATGGCCTCACCGGCACCGCCGTCTACAACGGCTCGACGAAGGTCTCCGACACCGTGCAGGCCCAGGTGAAGGCCGCACCGGGCAGCGTGCAGGGGCCCTACCTGACGACCGACACCACCTCTGGGGACGCGCAATACGCCCAGGCCGGCGACCAGTTCGCCATCTGGGCGGGCGGCCAGGACCTGTCCGGCTGGAAGGACGAGAAGGGCGTCATCTACCGCGACGACGTGGCAGGCGAGAAGGCCACCGTGCAGGCCCGGTTGGTCTCCCAGAACAGCGCCTCACCGGTCGGCAAGGCAGGCATCGCCCTCGCCAACGACCTGACCGCACCCGAGAAGGGCGGTTACGCGGTGCTGGTCATGACCCAGCGTTACGGCCTGGAGTTCATGACCGACAGCGACGGCGACGGGAAGCTCGACACCTGGGCGGGCGGCGGCTCCACCTACCACCCGGCGTATCTCAAGCTGACCAGGGACGGCGCCACCTACACCGCGTACGCCGGCAAGGACGGCGAGACCTGGTCGCAGGTCGGCACCGCCCAGGTGCCGTCGGCCACCGGCACCGGTGACGCCGGGATGGTCGCCAGCGCGGCCAACGTCAACTACCCCGGCGAGAACATCGAAGCCGTCTTCAGCGGGTTCTCCGTCACCTCCTGACACCACAGGCACCACTACGCACCACCACGCACCACGGATATCACCCCGCTCCCCGGCAGGCCGCCTCCCCCGTGGGGCCTGCCGGGGACCACTCCCCGCACAGCCGTGAGAGAGGGAACCCACCCCCATGGCACGTACATCCTCAGCTGTCGCCGGCTTCCTCGCCGGCGTGGTCGTGGCCGCCGGCACCACCGCGATCGCCGTCACCGGTACGACGACCGGCACCGACCCCAACTCCAAGGCCACCACCACCTGGCTGACCGTCAAGGTCGCCGACGCCATGGGCACCAGGGACACCATCACCTGGGTTCCCACCGGCTCCTTCGCCGGCTCCGCGGAGGAACGGGTCCCGCGCTACCCGATGACCGCCATCCAGGGCAAGGACACCAAGGAGCTCGAGCTCTCCGCCGTCCGCAACGAGCAGGTCTCGGCGCAGCTGGCGATCGCCTCCGGCCACAACCTCGACGACGTCAAGGCCGTGGTCGGCGACCTCACCGGTCCCGGCGGAGCGAAGCTGTCCGGTGCCGACACCCAGGTCCGGTTCGTCAAGTACGTGCCCGTGCAGCGCTCCAAGAGCGAGGTCGACTGGTCCGCCACCATCGACCAGGTCAGCTCCGGCAAGGAGGTCTCCGGCGACCGCAACCCCGACGTGGTCGGCGACCCGCTTGAGGAGCGCAACTCCGTGGACGTGCCCGCCTACGCGGCGCAGCCGCTGTGGTTCACCTTCCACATCCCCAAGGCGGCCAGGCCCGGCACCTACACCGGCACGGTGAAGGTCAACGCCGACGGCCGTACCCAGAGCACGTACCCGCTGACCATCGAGGTCGCCGACGCGAGCGTGCCCGACCCGAAGGACTACGACTTCTTCCTCGACGTGTGGGCGCAGCCGGAGACGATCGCCAAGAACCACGGCGTCGAGTTCTGGTCCGACGAGCACTGGAAGCTGATCGACAAGTACAACCGCGACCTGGCCTCGCGCGGCCAGAAGGTCATCAACACCACCATCGTCGACAACCCGTGGCACCATCAGTGGTCGCTCGGCACCCGGGAGTCGCAGACGGCCACGCCGTACACCAGCATGGTGGGCTGGAACTGGAACGGAAAGACGTTCTCCTTCGACTTCAGCCGCTGGGACAAGTACGTCCAGACCGCCAGACGCGCCGGTCTCGGGCCCGACATCGGCGCCTTCTCCATGCTGGCCTTCCAGGACCAGGAGCACCTCACCTACACCGACACCAGCACCGGCAAGACCGTCTACGAGAACGTCGGTCTGGGCGGCGACCGCTGGCGGAAGGCGTGGGGAACGTTCCTTCCGGCCTTCGAGAAGCACCTGAAGGCGAAGGGCCGGCTGAACAATACCTGGCTGTCCTTCGACGAGCGGCCCATCGACACCATGACGGTCGTCAAGAACTTCGTCCACGAGGTGGCGCCGGCCTTCGACGACCGCATCTCCGTGGCAGGTTCGATCAACACCGAAGGCGTCGCGTCCAACCTGTCCGTCGACTGGGGCGGCATCGACGCGATCACGAAGGAGAAGGTGGCGGAGCGGCGCAAGGCCGGCAAGATCACGACCTTCTACGTGTACGGCTCGCCGGCCCACCCCAACACGCTGTCCTACTCCCCCGCCGTCGAGTCGCGGATGCTTCCGTGGATCTCCGCCCAGCGGAATCTGGACGGCTTCCTGCGCTGGTCGTACAACAGCTGGACCAGCGATCCCTTCAAGCAGCCGGTGCACATCTTCACGCAGGGCGACGAGTACCTGGTCTACCCGGGCAAGGACGGCCCGATGTCCAGCATCCGCTGGGAGCAGCTGAAGGAGGGCATCGAGGACTACGAACTCGTCGCCCAGCTGCGGAAGAAGGACGGCGGCACCGACAGCGACGCCCTGACCGAGGCTCTCACCACCGCGACCCGGAACCTCGACGGCCGGACGAAGGATGTCAACGACATCGAGACCGCGCGGGCGGCGGTCGTGAAGGGGCTGACGTCATGAGAGGCAGGTGGAGATCGCTGCTGCTTGCCGGAGCGCTGACCGCTGTGCCCCTGACCGGCGCGGGTGTCGTGACACCGGCCCAGGCGGAGCAGCGGACCAAGGCGCGGCACACCGTCACCTACGACCAGTACTCCGTGCGGGTCGACGGAAAACCCCTGTACCTCTGGGGCGCCGAGTTCCACTACTTCCGGCTGCCCAGCCCCGACGCATGGCGTGACGTCCTGCAGAAGATCAAGGCGGGCGGATTCAACGCGGTCTCGCTCTATTTCGACTGGGGTTACCACTCCTCCAAGCCGGGCTCGTACGATTTCACCGGCATCCGTGACGTGGAGCGGCTGCTCGACGAGGCCGAGCGCGCGGGCCTGTATGTGATCGCCCGCCCGGGCCCGTACATCAACGCGGAGGTCTCCGGCGGCGGCATGCCCGCCTGGCGGTCGGCGCAGGCCGGCGTGAACCGTACCTCCGAGCCGGAGTACACGAAGGCGGCCCGGGAGTGGATGAGCCGGATCAACCCGATCATCGCGCGCCACCAACTCACCCGTGGAACCGGATCGGTGATCCTTTATCAGGTCGAGAACGAGTACCAGGGCGGCCGGCACGACGCCGACTACATGCAGACCCTCATCGACTGGGCGAAGGAAGACGGCATCGAGGTGCCCACCTTCGTCAACGACGGTGGCGCCAACCGGAACTGGGTGAGCGGCAAGGGCGCCCCCGACATCTACGGCTTCGACGCCTACCCGCAGGGCTTCGACTGCAAGGATCCCGACACCTGGAAGAACCTGCCCGACTACTCGTACGTCAACGAGTGGAAGCCCGAGTCCCCGCTGATCATCCCGGAGGCGCAGGGCGGCGCGTTCGACCCCTGGGGCGGCACCGGATACCAGGACTGCGCGAAGCTCACCGGCACCGACTTCACCCGGGTGTTCAGCAAGATGAACATCGCCGCCGGGGTGAGCGGCCAGTCCTTCTACATGACGTACGGCGGCACCAACTGGGGCTGGCTGGCCGATCCCAACGCGGTCTACACGTCGTACGACTACGGGGCCCCGATCAACGAGTCCCGTCAGCTGACGGACAAATACCAGGAGTTCAAGCGTCTCGGGTACATGGTCAACTCGGTCGCCTCGCTGGCGCGCACCGACAAGGCCGAGGCCCCGCCCCCGTCCGACGACGCCCTGCGCGTCGACCGGCGCGTCAACCCCGACGACGGCACCCAGTTCTTCACCGTGCGGCACGCCGACACCCGCGTGAAGGACAAGGACGCGACCACCCTGTCCCTCTCGGGCAGGGACGGCGACTACCCGCGCGTACCCCAGCAGGGCGAGATCACCGTCAACGGCCGGGACGCCAAACTCCTCGTCGCGGGCTACGACCTGGGCAGGACGCGGCTCGTCTACTCCACCTCGGAGATCATGACTCAGGCCCGGATCGGCGACCGGGACGTGGCGTTGCTGTACGGGCGTGCGGGCGAGGCCGGCGAGACCGTGCTGCGATACGCCGAGCGGCCCGAGGTCAGGGTCCTCGACGGCGAGGTCACCACCACCTGGGACGCCGAACGCGGTGACCTGCGGCTGAACTACACGCACAAGGGCCTGGCCCGCGTGCTGGTGAACGGCATGGAACTGCTGATCGCCGACACCGCCGAGACCGCTCACTGGTGGCGGCAGGACACCGCCGCGGGCCCGGTCCTCGTACGCGGACCGTCCCTGGTCCGTACCGCCGAACAGGCGCGCGGCACATTGAAGTTGACCGGAGACTCCACCGGGGCCGCGAAGATCGAGGTCATCGCGGACGCCGAGAAGGTGACCTGGAACGGCCGCGGTGTCGCCGTCACCCGGGCGCCGCGCCCCGTCGAACTGCCCGCGCTGACGACGTGGAAGTACAAGGAGGAGGCCCCTGAGGCCGCTCCCGGCTTCGACGACTCCACCTGGACCACCGCCGACCACCTCACCGCCCACAACGCGGCGCTCGACGGGTCGCTGCCGGTCCTGGCGATGGACGAGTACGGCTTCCACCACGGCAACGTGTGGTACCGCGGCCGGTTCAGGACCACCGGTGCCGCGACCGCGGTCGCACTCGACGCCAAAACCGGCAACACCGGTCAGTACGCGGTCTGGCTCAACGGCCGCTACCTCGGCGGCTCCGGCGACGGCGCGCACACCTTCGACATCCCGGCGGGCACGCTGAAGGCGGGCGGAGGCAGCGCGGACAACGTCCTGTCCGTCCTCGTGGAGAACGCGGGCCACAACGAGGAATGGGGCCACGACTACTCCAAGGAGCCGCGCGGTCTGCTCTCCGCCGAGATGATCGGCGGGGCCTCCACCCTCACCTGGAAGATCCAGGGCAACCGAGGCGGCGAGAACCCGGTCGACACCGCCCGGGGGCCGTACAACAACGGCGGGCTGTACGGGGAGCGGGCCGGATGGTCGCTGCCGGGATACTCCGACGGCAGCTGGAAGAGCACCACCCTCTCCCGGCAGACCGGGAAGACCGGGCCCGGGGTGCGCTGGTACCGCACCTCCGCCCGGCTCGACCTGCCGCAGGGCCAGGACAACGCGCTCGCACTCGATCTCGCCGAAGCCGACGGGGGCAAGCGCGGCTACCGCGCGCAGATCTTCGTCAACGGCTGGCTGATCGGCCGCTACCTGCCGGACACCGGACCGCAGACACGGTTCGTCATCCCCAAGGGGCTCCTGCGTGAGCAGGGCAGCAACACCGTCGCCCTGGCCGTGTGGTCCACCGAGGCCGGCGCGGGCCCGGGTGCGGTGAAGCTCGTCGACCTCGGCGCCTCGGCGGGCGGGATCAAGGTCGCCGCGGTGGCGGCGCCCTCGTACGACGCCAAGACCTACGCCATGCCGGCCGCGGGCGCTCACGTCACCGTCGACGCCGAGCCGTTCCTGGGCGCCGGCACCGCCGCCAAGGTCCCCGTCACCCTCAGTGTGCCGAAGGACGCGTCGGCCGCCCGGAACGTCGACCTGGCGCTGAAGGTCCCGGACGGCTGGACCGCGACCACCGGCGGCACCACCCGTTTCGACCGGGTCCGGCCCAGCGACACCGTGACCGTCGACTACACCGTCACCCCGCCGGGTGACCCGCTCCCCTACGCCGTCCTGTCCGCGACAGCCAAGCTCACCCAGCCCGGCCGTCCGGGCACCGTCACCGGTGTACGCGCCGTACAGGTGCCACCGCCGGGACTGTCCGCCGACGCCCAGGTGAGCGACCTGACCCCGGTCAAGGCGGTCAACGGCTGGGGGGCGGTCGAGAAGGACGCCTCCAACGGGGAGGAGGCGGCGGGTGACGGTCGTCCCCTGAGCATCGGCGGCACCACGTACACCAAGGGCCTCGGCGTGCACGCGAACAGCCAGATCCGGATCTATCTCGGCGGCGGCTGCACCCGGTTCTCCGCGACCGCCGGGGTGGACGACGAGGTCGGCGACGGCGGCAGCGTCTCCTTCCAGGTGATCGCCGACGGCCGCTCGCTCGCCACGACCCCGGTGGTGCGGGGCTCCGACGGCGGCACCGACATCGACGTGCAGGTGACCGGCGCCCGCTGGCTGGACCTGCTCGTCGACGGGGACGGCGATGTCTCCTCGGACCATGCCGACTGGGCCGACGCCAAGCTGACCTGCGCGGGAGGCGCCTCGTGAACCTCGCCCGAGTCGGAAGGCCGAGAGCCCTGCTGTCCGCGGCGCTCGTGTCCGTACTGCTCGCGGTCCTCGCCGCCGCGGTGCCCGCACACGCCACGGTCCCGGCCGACCCCGCAGTCGCCAAGCCCACGTCCCACACCGTCAGTTACGACAAGTACTCCGTCAAGGTCGACGGCAAGCGGCTCTTCGTCTGGTCCGGGGAGTTCCACTACTGGCGGCTCCCCAGTCCCGACCTGTGGCGCGACGTGCTCCAGAAGATCAAGGCGAGCGGCATGAACGCCGTCTCGATCTACTTCGACTGGGGCTACCACTCCCCCGCGCAGGGCCGTTACGACTTCACCGGGATCCGTGACGTCGACAAGCTCCTCGACATGGCCGAGGAGGCCGGGCTCTATGTCATCGCCCGGCCCGGCCCGTACATCAACGCCGAGACGGACGGCGGAGGTTTCCCCGGCCGGCTGATGACGCAGAGGGGACAGGCCCGCTCCACCGACCCCGAATACCTCGACGCCGCCCGCGAGTGGCTCAAGGAGATCGACAAGATCCTCGCCCGCCGCCAGGTCACGAACGGCACCGGACCGGTGCTGCTCTACCAGGTCGAGAACGAGCTGTACGACCCGCAGGGCCGCGACTACATCGTCGAGCTCTCCCAGCAGGTACGGGCCGACGGCATCACCGTGCCCCTGGTCGGCAACGAGCCGATGCCGCAATACGCGGGCGGCGAGGGCCTGGACTTCGTCGGCGAGCTGGACCAGTACAACTCCTTCTGCAAGGGCGAGTGGTGGCTGCCCACCCTCAAGCGGCAGCAGGACGACGCTCCGCTGTCGATCTTCGAGGCGGGCACCGGCTGGTTCCAGACCTGGGGCGACACCGGCTACGAGAAGTGCCCCGAGAAGATGGGCCCCGCCTACCAGAAGATCGTCAACAAGCACGAGGTCATGCAGGGCACGACGATCGAGAACCTGTACATGACCTACGGCGGCACCAACTGGGGCTGGCTCGCCGACCCGCGCCAGGTCTACACCTCCTACGACTACGGCGCACCGATCAGCGAGCCTCGCCAGACCGGTGCCGACTACGACGAGATGAAGCGGCAGGGCCTCTTCTACACGACCACGGCCCCGCTCACGGCCACCGATCCGGCCGACGCCCCCGCCTCCTCCGACGACGCCGTGCACATCGAGGCCCGCGCCAACCCGGACACCGGAACGCAGTTCCTCTACCTCCGACACAGCGACCCGATGTCCGACGCCGACGCCACCACCACCTTCGACTGGAAGACCCCGGACGGCACCTATCCGGTCACGGCACGACTGAACGGCAAGACCGGCAAGATCCTCGTCGCCGGCCACGACCTCGGCGGCGGGCAGCGCCTCGTCTACTCCACCAGCGAGCTGCTGACCGGCGCGCGGACCGGTGACCGCACGCAGGCCGTGCTGTACGGCGGTGACGGAGATCCCGGGCAGACGATGCTCCGTTACTCCGCCAAGCCCAAGGTCACCGTGCTGGACGGCAAGGCGGACGCGACCTGGGACGCCGAGCGCGGCGACCTGAAGCTGGACTACACCCACTCCGGTGTCACCCGGGTTCTCGTCCAGGGCGGCGGCCGACCCGATCTGCTGCTGCTCATCGGCACCGACGCCGAGGCCGCCGGCTTCTGGCGGCAGGACACGGCAGCCGGTCCGGTCCTGGAACGCGGCACCGAACTGGTCCGCACGGCGTCCGTCACCGGCCGGACGCTCGCCCTCACCGGCGATGCGAGGAAGGCGGGCCCGCTGGAGGTCTTCGCCCCGTCCGGCGTACGGAACGTCACCTGGAACGGCGCACCCCTGAGCGTCAAACCGACCTCCTCCGGCAGCTTGTCGGGCAGCGTGCCGGGTCCGAAGGACGTCAAGCTCCCCGAGCTGACCGGTTGGAAGACGTCCGCCGAAACCCCCGAGGCCGCCCCCGGCTTCGACGACTCGTCCTGGACGTACGCCGACAAGCTGACCACCGACAACCCGACCAAGCCGGGGACTCTTCCGGTGCTCTACCAGGACGAGTACGGCTACCACTACGGCTACGTCTGGTACCGGGGCCGCTTCAAGGCCACGGGCACCGAGAAGTCCCTCTCCCTGACCGCCTACGCCACCAACCCGGACACCGGCTCGGCCGCGGTGGGCGCGTACTCGGTGTGGATCAACGGGAAGTTCGCCGGGACGAGTCGGACCGGCCGCAAGACCCTCCCCCTCGCCGGCGGTCTGCTGCACAAGGGCAAGGAGAACGTGATCTCCGTCCTGGTCGGCACCATGGGCCACAACGAGGACTTCACCTGGAACAGCGACGACCACAAGCAACCGCGCGGCCTGACCACCGCGTATCTCGCCGGCTCCGACGCGCAGATCACCTGGCGCGTCCAGGGTGCCCGGGGCGGCGAGCAGCCCGTCGACACCGTACGCGGGCACATGAACAACGGCGGCCTGTACGGGGAGCGTTCGGGCTGGACACTGCCCGGATTCCCCGACCGGTCCTGGGACAACGCCACGCTGCCGACCACTGACACCACCCCCGGAATCGCCTGGTACCGCACCACCTTCGACCCCGAGCTGCCCAAGGGCCAGGACGTGTCGGTCGGCGTCACCATCACCGACAACCCAGACCGCGACTACCGCGCCCTCATCTACGTCAACGGCTGGCTGATGGGCAACTACGTCAACGACACCGGCCCCCAGCACACCTTCCCCCTCCCCAACGGCATCCTGCGCGCCGACGGCAAGAACACCATCGCCATCGCCTCCTGGAGCGAGGACGCCAAGAGCGGCGGCCTCGGAAGGGTCGGCCTGACGACGCTCGGCAATGTCACCTCCTCGCTGCGGGTCGCCGATGTGGCCGCCCCTGCCTACGACGCCGCCGCCTACACGAACCCGGCCACCCCGGCGCGGGTGACGGTCGACGCCCCCGACACCGTCGAGCCGGGCAACACCTACCAGGTCACGGCGACGGCCTCCGTTCCCGGCAACGGCAAGACGCTCAGCGGCCTCACCCTGAGCCCGAAGCTGCCCGACGGCTGGACCGCGACCCCGGGTGATCCGGTGAAACTCGGCACCCTCGAACCGGGTGGCTCGGCGCAAGCGCAGTGGACCGTCACCGTGCCCGCCCACCAGAAGACCGGCACCGTCGCCGTCCTCCGCGCCACCGCCGGCTTCACCCGCGCCGGCAAGCCCGGTTCGGTGACCGCAGAACAGGTGGTGGCGGCGCAGCCACCGCCGCTCACAGCCGGCGAACACTACGTCAGCGATCTGCCGTTCGCCTCCAGCAGCAACGGCTGGGGCCCGGTCGAACGCGACCAGTCCGTCGGTGAGAACGCCGAGGGCGACGGCCTGCCGCTCACTCTCCACGACACCGTCTATGAGAAGGGCCTCGGCACGCACGCCGCCAGCAGCGTGCAGGTGTGGCTCGGCGGCACCTGCACCACCTTCCACGCAGCGCTCGGCCTCGACCAGGAGACCTACGGCCGGTCCGACGGCCCGGCCACCGTCGCCTACACCGTCCTCGCCGACGGAACGCCCGTCTACGAGAGCGGCACCGTCGACCGGGACACCGCGACGAAGAAGATCGAGGTCGACGTGGCAGGCGCCCGACGGCTCGAACTCGTCGTCTCGGACGCCGGGGACGGCAACGCCCTCGACCACGCCGACTGGGCCGACGCCAGGCTGACCTGCGGCGGCGGTGCCTGATGCTGCCTACGGCGAGACGAATCGTCCGCTGCGGCTCGGCGGCGCTGGTGCTGGCCGCGCCGCTGCTCGGCACGGCGCCGGCGGCCGCCGGCCCAGGGCCGGTCCCGGCCGTCGTGACCGGGCCGGTGGCGTCTGCCGAGGCCGGTCGGCAGGACGGTCGGCGCGGCTGGACGGGGACCTGGGCGACGGCGGCCAGTGAGCACTACGAGGTCTCGGGGATGTCCGAGGTGACGGTACGGATGCCGGTGCACACCAGCGTCGGCGGCGCATCCGTACGCATCCGGCTGACCAACGCCTACGCCACCGACCCGGTGACGATCGGGCACGCGACCGTGGGCCTGCGCGACGGCGGTTCCGCCGTGGCCCGCCCGTACGACCTGCGGTTCGGCGGGAAGCGCGCGGTCACCGTCCCGGCGGGCGGCCAGGCTGTGAGCGACCCGGTCGGACTCGCCGTGCCGGCCCTGGCCGACCTGGTCGTCAGTCTCCATCTGCCCGGCCAGGTCACGCACATCACCGATCACTGGTGGGCGCAGCAGACCGTGTACTGGACGGACTACGGGGCGGGCGACCACGCCGCCGACGCCTCCGGCGACGCCTACACCTGGACCACCACGAGCTGGCCGTTCCTCAGCGGTGTCGACGTGACCGCGCCGAGGACCGGGGCGGTGGTGGCGCTCGGCGACTCGATCACCGACGGGTCCTACTCGACGGCCGACACCGACCAGCGCTGGCCCGACCTGCTGTCCGCCCGGCTGAACGCCTGCCTGCCCGGAGCGGGGGTGCTCAACGCGGGCATCACCAGCAACCGGATCACCGCCGGGACCGCGACGAATCCCTCGGCCCTGGACCGGCTCGGCCGGGACGTTCTCTCCCAGCCGGGCGCCAGGACGCTGATTCTCTTCGAGGGCATCAACGACCTCGGCGGCGCGAGCGCCGAGCAGATCATCGCCGGCATGACGGAGATCGCCGACCGGGCGCACCAGCGTGGGATGCGGGTCGTCGGCGCCACGATCACCCCGTACAAGGACTTCACCTGGGGCGGTTGGACCGAGGAGACGGAGGCGCGGCGGCGGCAGGTCAACGCGTTCGTCCGCGACTCCCGCGGGGTCTTCGACGACTACGCCGACTTCGACCGGGCCGTCCGGGACTCGGCGGATCCCCAGCGGCTGGGCGCCGCGTACGACTCCGGAGACCATCTGCATCCCAATGACGCCGGGATGAGGGCATTCGCCGACTCCATCGACCTGACGTCGCTCGGCCTCGGCCGCGGCTGTTCCTGAGGAGGGACCGTGTCCAGACGGCTTGAGCACCTGCGCGGGGGCAGAGGATTCGCGGTCCTGGCCACGGCGTTGGCGGCCACCGTGGCAGCCCTGCTTCCGGTGGCGCCGGCCGCGGCCGAGACCACACAGCGGGGGTGGACGGGGACTTGGGCTGCTGCGCAGCACGCCGCGTACGACCCGGGCACCTCGGAGGTGACGGTGCGGATACCGGTGCGGGTGAGCGCCGGTGGGTCGAGCGTACGCATCCGCCTGACCAACGACTTCACCACCGAGCCGGTGACGATCGGACGCGCGACCGTCGGACTTCGTGGGGGCGGTTCCGCCGTCAGGAAGCCGCAGCAGCTGCGGTTCGGCGGGAAGAGCGAGGTGACGATCGCGGCCGGTGAGCAGGCGGCCGGCGATGAGGTCCGGCTCACTGTGCCGGCCCGCAGCGACCTGGTCGTCAGCCTGTACTTCCCCGGCCGGCTCACCCACGTCAGCCAGCACTGGATGGGCCTCCAGACCGTCTACTGGACGCCCGACGGCGGCGGCGACCACGCCTCGGACGCCGACGGGGACGCCTTCACCCAGACCGATTCCACCTTCCCGTTCCTGACCGGCGTCGACGTGCGGGGCGGCAACGCGGCGGGCGCCGTGGTGGCACTCGGCGACTCCATCACCGACGGCGCGGCCTCCACCTCGAACGCCGACCGGCGCTGGCCCGACTATCTGGCGGGCCGGCTGTCGGCCTGTTCGTCCACCGCCGGAGTGCTGAACGAGGGCATCAGCGGCAACCGGATCACGGCCGGCGTGGACGGCAACCCGTCGGCGCTGGACCGGCTGGAGCGCGATGTGCTGTCGCAGCCGGGCGCCCGGACGGTGGTCCTGTTCGAGGGCGTCAACGATCTCAGCTGGGGCGGCGCCACCGGTGATCAGGTGATCGACGGCATGAAGGAGATCGTGCGCCGCGCCCACGCCCGCGGACTGCGCGTGATCGGCGCGACGGTCGTGCCGTACCGCGGCTGGGGCGACTGGTGGACCGAGGCCAAGGAGGCCGACCGGCAGAAGGTCAACACGTTCGTGCGCGACGGCGGCGTCTTCGACGGCTACGCCGACTTCGACAAGGCCGTACGGGACCCGGACGACCCCACCCGCTACGCGGCCGCGTTCGACTCCGGTGACCATCTGCACCCCAACGACGTCGGGATGAAGGCCTTCGCCGACGCCGTCGACCTCACCACGCTCGGGGCGGCCCGCGACTGCCCGTCGGCCCGCGTGCGGCTCACCCCGTACCGGCCGACCCTGCAGGCCGGCGGCGACGGCACGAAGATCACGTCGACCGTCACCAACACCGGTGCCGAAGCGGTCACCGAGATCAGCACGCGCCTCGACCTCCCCGACGGCTGGTCCGCCGAACCGGCAGGCAGCACACGGACACGCTTCCTCGCTCCGGGCGACAGCGCCACCGTCACCTGGACGGTGACCCCCGCGGCCGACGCGGCCTGGGGCACCCACCAGCTCGGCGTACGCACCTCCTTCGTCCAGGACGGCCGGAGACGGCACGACTCGGACAGTGTGGACGCCACGGTGACCCCCGCTCCGTCCAGGGTGCGGGCGCCGTACATGACGACCGCCACCACGACCGAGAAGGCCCAATACGCCCAGAACGGCGACCAGTTCGCCATCTGGGCGGGCGGCCAGGACCTGTCGGGCTGGAAGGACGAGAAGGCGGCGGTCTACCTCGCCGACGCCGCGCCGTCGTCCGGCACCGTCACCGCCCGGGTCGTCGGTCAGACCGGCAGCGGCCCGTCCGCCAAAGCGGGGATCGCCGTGGCCAACGACCTCACCGCGCCCGAGGCCGGCGGCTACGCGGTGCTCACCATGTCCGCGCAGTACGGCCTGGAGTTCCTGACCGACAGCGACGGTGACGGAAAGCTCGACACCTGGGCCGGGGGCGGGAGTTCGTACCACCCCGCCTGGCTGAAGGTCGTCCGCGACGGCACCGCCTATACCGCGTACGCCAGTTCCGACGGCGCCGTCTGGCGGCAGGTGGCCACCGCCACCGTTCCCTCCGCGAGCGGCACCGGCGACGCCGGGCTGGTGGCGAGCGCGGTCAACCTCAACTACCCCGGCCAGATCACGACCGCGCTTTTCGACTCCTTCTCCACCCACGAGTAAGAGGCACAATGATGGCAGTCAACCGCAGACACTTCATGACGACCGCTGCCGCCCTCGGCGGCGCGGTGCTGCTCGCCCCGCCCGGCACCGCCCAGGCGCTCACCTCGGGTGCCACGTCCGGAGCCGCGGGCATCCCCGACTACCAGCCCACCGAGGCATCCCTCGACACCCACCCGGTGCCGCGCTGGTACAAGGACGCCAAGTTCGGCATCTTCGTCCACTGGGGCATCTACTCGGTGATCGGCGGCGCGACACCGAAAAGCGCCTCCGAGTGGTACCTGTGGTACCAGAGCACCAAGGACACCGCCGAGTGGAAGTTCCACCGCGACACCTACGGCGAGAACGTCACCTACGACGACCTCATCCCGCAGTTCAAGGCCGAGAAGTACGATCCCGACGCCTGGGTGCGACTGTTCGAGCAGGCCGGCGCCGAGTACTTCGCGCTGACCAGCAAGCACCACGACGGATTCGCCCTCTATCCGAGCAAGGTGACGGACCGTCACTCCGTGGCGTACGGCCCGAAGCGTGACCTGGTCGGCGAGCTGATGACCGCGGCCCGCAGACGAGGCACCGTCCGGCCCGGGCTGTACTACTCGCTCGGCGAGTTCTTCAACCCGGCGATCGGCCGGCCGATGCGCAACTTCTACACGGACAAGGAAATCCCGATGACCGGCTACAGGCCGGTCCAGGACTACGTCGGCGACTACGAGCTCAAGCAGCTGTACGAGATCATCGACCGATACGACCCGGAGCTGCTCTGGGCCGACGGACAGTGGTTCCGGCCCACCGACAACCCGCCGTGGCGCAGCGAAGAACCCATGGCCCACTACTACAACCAGGCCAAGAACCGTAAGCACCCCAAGGGTGTCGTGATCAACGACCGGTTCGACACCCACTTCGACTTCGCGACGTACGAGCAGCGCACCAACCCCACGATGGACCCCCAGAAGTGGGAGTGCTGCATGACCATCGGCTATTCCTGGGGCTACAACAAGCACGAGCCGGACGAGGACTACAAGACCTCCGAGTTCCTCATCCAGCTGCTCGCCGACGTGGTCAGCAAGAACGGCAACCTGCTCCTCAACATCGGTCCAAGGCCGGACGGCACGATCCCCGAGATCATGCAGGAGCGGTTGAAGGACATCGGCGCCTGGCTGCAGGTCAACGGCCCCGCGATCTACGGGTCGACGCCCTGGGTGCGGGCGGAGGAGGAGGGCAGCCCGCTCGGCATCCGCTACACCGTCTCCCCGGGCAAGTTCAACATCATCGTGCTGGGCAAGCCCACCGGCACCCTCTCGGTGCCCGGCGACATCCCCATCAGCGCCACGTCCCGGGTCCGGCTGCTCGGCAAGAGCGGCAGTCTGAGGTGGAACCGCCGTGACGGAAAGATCAACATCACCGTCCCGTCCTCCCTGCCCAGCGACATCGCCAACGTCTTCACCGTCGACTGGGCCCGGTGAAAGGCATGGGAATCAGTAACGGCACCCGGTTCGACGCCCTCGGACCCACCCTCACCGTCACCACGCAGCCGGCCGAGCCGGCCGGCGGTGACACGGTCACCGCCACCGCGGTCCTCACCAACGACTGCCCCTTCCCCCTCCTCAACGCCGTGCTCCATCTGATCAACCCCCGAACCACCACGGCGGCGAAGACCATCCCGCTCGGCGACCTTCGCCCCGGCACGAAGACAACCCGGCGCTGGGAGACGGCGATCCCGGCCGACATGGCCGGGGACGTGTCGTTCACCGCGCACGTGGTCTTCGACGTCGACGAGCACAGCAGCGACTGCGCGCGGTCCGCGAAGACGTTCACCGTGCCCTACGAGCCCAATGGGGTGCGGGACCCGTACCGGACGTTCGCCACCACCGACGACGCGAAGTTCGGCCAGTACGGCAGCCAGTTGGTGATCTGGGCGGGCGGCCGCGACTTCTCCGGCGGCACCGACGAGAAGGGAGGCATCCTCCTTCCCGGCTCCGCCGCCGAGTCGAGCGTGGTGCAGGTCGAGACGGTCGGCCTCACCGGCAGCGACAACCCCACCGCCAAGTACGGGATCGCCGTCGCCAACGATCTGACCGCGCCGGAGAAGGGCGGCTACGCCGTACTCACCATGTCGAAGTCGTACGGCGTGGAGTTCATGACCGACAGCGACGGCAACGGGCACCTCGACACCTGGGCCGGCGGCGGTGTCTCCACCCATCCCGCCTTGCTGCGCCTAGTTCGCTCCGGCACCACCTACACCGCGTACACCAGTACCGACAACGGCCTTTCCTGGAACGAGATCGCGAGCGCGACCGTGCCCTCCGCGAGCGGGGCCCTGGACGCGGGCGTGGTGGCGAGCGCCGTGAACCTCAACTACCCCGGCACGACGGTCCAGGCCGTGTTCGACCACTTCACCGTGGAGGCGTCGTGACCGCCTACCGTCCCGAGGAGGACTTCCTCTCGCCGCCCGTCTCGCTCACCGTCACCCCGTCCGCACTCGAGGCCGGCAAGACCGTGACCCTGACGGCCACCCTCACCAACACCGCCACGGTCGCGCTGCGCGGCACCGTGCTCTATCTCGCCGTGGACGACACCGCCGAACAGGACTGCCTGGGCGACCTCGCGCCCGGACGGTCGGTGACCCGCACCTGGCGGACCCGTCTCGCCGACGACGCCGAGGGCCGGACCGTGTTCACCGCGCACGCCCTCTTCGACGTGCACCGCCACGGCTCCGACTGCACCCGCGCCACCTCCTCCGCCCTGCTGCCGTACCGCTCGCTGTCCAAGGCGTTCGACAACGCGGGGATCTCCACCGAGGACGCCGTCACCGTCGCGAACATCGACGGTTCGAACTCCAGCCTGTCCGCCGAGGCGCTGGCATCGGTGGGGCTGACTCCGGGGGCCACGGTCACCTACGACGGGGCGCCCTTCACCTGGCCGGACACCCGGCCCGGGAGCCAGGACAACGTCATCTCCCATGGCCAGACCGTGCTGCTGTCAGGCGCCGGTTCCCGGTTGTCCTTCCTCGGCACCAGTACCTGGGGCGAGGGCAAGGGCGACGGCAAGGTCGTCTACGCCGACGGCACCGAGCAGGCGTTCTCGGTCGCCGTCCCCGACTGGTACGGGGCGAACTCCTCCGCCGCGGTGGTGCTCCCCTACCGCCACACCAGTACCGGCCGGGACGACAACCCCGTCAGCCTGTTCACCTTCGGCGTCGATCTGACGGCCGGGAAGGAACTGCGTTCCGTGGTCCTGCCCAAGGTCAGCGACGGCATCCAGTCGGGCGCCGCCGCCCTGCACATCTTCGCCATGACGATCACGACGATCGACTGAGCTCTGCCGGAAGGACGTTCCATGCACGACAACCGAGGCGACCTCGGCATCACAGGCTTCACAGGAGTCACCCGCAGACGGGTCCTCACGGGCGCGGTCGCGCTGGGCGGCGCGGCGCTGCTGGCCCGCCCGCAGGACGCGTACGCGGCCGGCGGCGCCCTGTTCGACACCGCTCCCGCCGCAGCCGCGCTGAAGCGTCTGCTGCCCGGCCACCATCGGCAGATCGCCCTGCGGCCCGTCGACGGCGACAGCGACCGCTTCCGGGTCTCCGGCCGGGCCGGGCAGATCACGGTGGAGGGCACCAGCCCCGCCGTGCTGCTCGCCGGCCTGCACACCTACCTGCGGCGGACCGCGCACGCCTCCGTCTCCTGGACCGGCGAGCAGTTGAACCTGCCGCGCACCCTCCCCGCGCCCGCCGGGGAGATCACGGGAACGGCCAACGTGCCGCACCGCTTCGCCTTCAACGACACCAACGAGGGCTACACCAACGCCTATCGCGACTGGGACGCCTGGCAGCACGAGCTGGACGTGCTGGCCGTGCACGGCGTCAACCGGGTCCTCGTCTACCTCGGCGGGGACGCGGTGTACTACGACACCTTCCGCCGCTTCGGCTACTCCGACGCCGAGCTGCGCGCCTGGATCCCGGCCCCCGCGCACCAGCCCTGGTGGCTGCTGCAGAACATGTCGGGCTTCGGCGGACCGGTCTCCCGGCAGCTCATCGAGAAGCGTGCCGCGCTCGCCGAGAAGGTCGTCGACCGCATACGGGAACTGGGCATGACGCCGGTCCTGCCGGGCTACTACGGCAGCGTCCCGGACGACTTCCCCGCCAAGCACGGCGGGGACGCGGCGGTGGTGGCGCAGGGCACCTGGGGCGCCTTCGAACGCCCCGACTGGCTGGACCCGCGCACCACGGCCTTCGACGACGTGGCCGCCGCCTTCTACCGTGCCCAGACGCAGCGGTTCGGTGACAGCACCATGTACAAGATGGACCTGCTGCACGAGGGCGGCAACCCCGGTGACGTGCCGGTGGGCGAGGCCGCCAAGGCCGTCGAGGCGGCGCTGCAGAAGGCCCACCCGGGGGCCGTCTGGGCGATCCTCGGCTGGCAGAACAACCCGTCCAAGGAGCTCCTCGACGGCGTCGACAAGAGCCGGATGCTGATCGTGGACGGTCTGTCGGACCGCTACACCACCGTCACCGACCGGGAGAGCGACTGGGGCGGCACCCCGTACGCCTTCGGCAGCATCTGGAACTTCGGCGGCCACACCCCGATGGGTGCCAACGCCCCGGACTGGGTGGAGCAGTACCCCAAGTGGCGTGACAAGAAAGGCAGTTCGCTCGCCGGTATCGCGGCGATGCCCGAGGCCGCGGACAACAACGCGCCTGCCCTCGCCCTCCTCACCGACCTCGCCTGGACGCCCGGCACCATCGACCTGGACGACTGGTTCGCCGCCTACGCCCTCTCCCGCTACGGGGGTCCCGACCGGCATGCCGCCGCGGCCTGGCAGACCATCCGCGACACCGCGTACAACATGTCCCGCGCGGACTCCTGGAGCGAGGCACCCGACGGCCTGTTCGGCGCCCGTCCGAGCCTGGCCGCGAACAAGGCGGCCGCCTGGGGGCCGGAGAAGGACCGCTACGACACCACGGCCTTCGATGCCGCGCTCACCGAACTCCTCGCGGTGCGAGTGGAGTTGAGGGACAGCTCGGCCTACCGGTACGACGTCGTCGACGTGGCCCGGCAGGTCCTGTCCAACCGCAGCCGGGTGCTGCTCCCGCAGATCAGGGCCGCGCACGAGGCCGGGGACAAGGCCCTGTTCGGCACGTTGACCAAAACCTGGCTGACCTGGATGAACCTCCTCGACGACCTGCTGGCGGCTTCCGGCCCGCACCTGCTCGGGCGGTGGCTCGCCGACGCCCGCTCCTGGGGCGTCGACCGGGCCGAGAAGGACCGCCTGGAGTACGACGTCCGCTCCCTCATCACCACCTGGGGCGGACGCGCCAGCAGCGAGGAAGGCCTGCACGACTACGCGAACCGGGAGTGGGCGGGGCTGGTCGGTGGCCTGTACCGCAGCCGCTGGAAGACGTACTTCGACGCGCTCGCCGCGGGCAAGGACCCGGCGACGATCGACTGGTTCGCCCTGGAGGACCGTTGGGCCCACGCGCACGAGACGCATCCGACCGAGCCGCACGGCTCCCCGTACGCTTTGGCCCGCCGCGTGCGCGACCTGCTCGCCGCCACTCCCCATCAGGCGGTTCTCACCGCCGGGACCGACCATGGAGCGGTGGCCGAGGGCGCGCCCGTGACGGTGACGGTCACCTTCACCAACAGGAACGGCTTCGCGACGGCACGCGGTGTGACGCTGTCCGCCGCCGCCCCCGAGGGCATGGCGGTGAAGCCTCTCGATCCGGGGCGTACGGCGTCGGTGGCGTCCGGCGAAACCTTCACCGCTCGCTTCGAGGTCTCCCTGGCGGGTGAACCGACGCAACTGGTCGGCCAGGTCGTCGCGGCGGCGGCCTACGCGGGCGGCGGGAAGGCGGTTGCGCCGGTACGGCTGGTGGCCGCGGCCGGAGTCGGCGACCCGTACCGCACGGTGTCCTACAACGACGCCGTGTTCGGCCAGGCCGGCGACGGCATCGCCGTCGAGGGCGCCGGGGCCGACCTGTGGGGTGCCACCAACGAGTTCGGGGCGGTGTACCGGGCGGGCGCGTACGGCGACGGAACCGTGGCCGAGGTGACGGTCACGTCCCAGGACGCGACCGGGGGCTGGGCACGGGCGGGCCTGGTCGTCCGCGACGACCTGGGCGCTCAGGGAAGCGCGGGCTATGTGAACCTGGCGGTCACACCGTCCAACGGCTGCGCGCTGAGCTGGGACGCCGACGGTGACGGCCGTTTCGACTCGATCGCGCTGTCGGGCTCCTTCACCGCGCCGGTGCGGCTGCGGCTGACCAGGTCCGGCGCCTCGTACACCGGTCAGGCCAGCACGGACGGCGTCACCTGGACGACCGTGGGCACGGCCACGCCGGGAGGCCCGGCCACCGCGCAGGACGTCGGGGTCTTCATGACCGCGGCCAACGGCTGGACCGGCGGAAGGGGCATCGCCACGTTCGACGGCTTCACGGTGACCTGATCTCCGTGATCGCGTAGCCCGCGGTCCGGCTTCCGCCGGCCTTCGCCGGGCGGGTCCGGCCACCGTCGACGCCCTCCTCCTCCAAGGCGGTCATGAGGTCGTCGAGGTGACGGACCCGCTCCCCCTCCTCGCGGGCCTGTCACGGGCCGTGTTCCCCGGCGCATCCGGCCGGGAGCATCCGGCTGGGCGGTGCGGCAGAATCGTTCACCCGGCCGCTGCCCCGGCAGCCCAGGCGCAATCGAGGCGGCATCAACCTCTTTTGTCCAGGTTCACCAACGCGTCAGTGCCGCTCGCGTTGCGGCGACGGTACGACCACCCCATCCGGAGGGCGACACGATTTCCCCTGCCGCAGTCACGCCCGGGGCACGGGTGCTCGGTCGACCGGCGCGTCCTACGCGGGGCGTTTCAGGCGGAAGCGGGGGTGGGCCCCGGTGCGGCCGGTGGCGAGGTCGGCGGCCATGGCGCCGATGAGCGGGGCGAACTTGGCGCCGTGACCCGAGCACGGGGAGACGACGACGAAGGGGCCGTGGCGGTCGAGGACGAAGTCCTCGTCGGGAGTGGTGGTGTAGAGACAGGTCGCTTCGGCCGAGGGCGCGGGCTCGAGGCCCGGGAGCCGGTCGCGGACGAAGTCGCTCACCCGGGTGCGTGACGACGGGTCGACGACGCCGTCGCGGGTGTCTGCGGTGGTGGGGGTGCCGCGGTCGTGCTCGGCCACCTTGACCGCGGGGAGCGGACCGCCGTCACTTCCCGACGGCAGGCCGTAGAGGTGCAGCGCGCCGTCCCAGATCAGGGTCGGCCAGCGGACGGACGGGTCACGCTGCCGGAAGTGGAAGACCTGTTGCTGGGTCACACGCAACGGCGGCAGGGCGAAGGGGAGTCGCAGCCCGGGCAGCCAGGCACCGGCGGCGATGACGACCGTGTCGGCGACGATCTCGCGGCCGTGATCGGTACGGAGCAGCACCTTCCCGTCGCCCTGGAGGTCGACCCCGGTGACGCGCACCCCGATGAGGGCTTCCGCGCCGTGTTCGATCGCCCGCCGTACGCAGGCGGCGACGGTCCGGTCGGCGTCGACGACACCCGCGTCCGGGTGGTACAGCACCGGGGCCGTGAAGCGGATGTACGGCCAGCGCTCCGCGGCGGCTGCCGGGTCGAGGAGTTCGTGGGGCACCCCCTCGGCGGCGAGGAGCGCCGCCGGCGCCTTCGGGTCGTAGCCCTCACCCACGTCGAGCCCGCCGGTCGTAGTCAGCAGAGGTGTTTCGCTGTCGTCCTCCAGTGCCCGCCACTGCTCGTGCGCCTGGCCGGTCAGCCGTACGTAGAAGGGGTCGGCGTACACCCGTCGGAAGATCCGCGAACTGCCGTGCGAACTGCCGCGCCGGTGGCCGATGCCGTAGGCCTCGACGAGTGTGACCTCGTGACCTCTGCGGGCGAGTTGCCAGGCGGTGGCCGCACCCATCAGCCCGGCACCCACGACGGCGATCACAGACCCTCCCCGGGGCATCCGGTTCGTACCCGCGAGCGGAACGCGGGCCATGGCGGCGGACCTGATCGTAGAGGCGACCTGGTCCCCGGGACCAGCTGGAAGGGGTGAGCCCCGCCACCCCCGCGGGGCGAGGGGATCAGCTCGTCAGGAGCGGCGGTCCGCTGTTCCGCGTCCGCCCGGCCGGACGCGGACGACGCTGTCCGCAACCCGGTGACGGCACCTTGTGCTGCTGGTCACAGTGGACTCACCTTCTGTCATTTACTAGGACGTCCTACTATCTCCTCAGTCAGAGCTACCGTGATCTGTCTGGGAAGGCCCCATGAGCGACCTGCACCGTCCCGTGCACCCCGTCCGCCTGGTCACCGCTTCGGCCCTGTTCGACGGGCACGACGCGTCGATCAACATCATGCGGCGCATCTTCCAGTCCCAGGGCGCCGAGGTGATCCACCTCGGCCACAACCGGTCGGTGCAGGAGGTCGTGGACGCGGCCCTGGAGGAGGACGCCCACGGCGTGGCCGTCTCGTCCTACCAGGGCGGCCACGTGGAGTACTTCGAGTACCTGGTCGAGTCGCTGCGCGCGCAGGGCGCGGAGCACGTTCGCGTGGTGGGCGGCGGGGGCGGTGTCATCGTGCCCGAGGAGATCACCCGGCTGCGGGCGAGCGGGGTGACCATCTTCTCCCCGGAGGACGGGCAGCGGATGGGCCTGGCCGGGATGGTCAACTCGGTCGTGAAGGCATGCGACTTCGACCTGTGGGACGGCAGACCGGCCGACGCGTCCGCCGTGCTGGCGGGCGACCGGTTCGCGATCGCCCGCGCCGTCACGGGGGCGGAACTGGGCAAGCTGCCCGCGGAGTTCCTGGAGCGGGTACGGGCCACGGACACGGCGCGCCCGGTGCCGGTGCTCGGCATCACGGGCACCGGCGGCTCGGGAAAGTCGTCACTGACGGACGAACTGGTGCGCCGCTTCCGGGTCGATCAGCAGGACAAGCTGCGGATCGCGGTGATCGCGGTCGACCCGACCCGCCGCCGGGGCGGGGGTGCGCTGCTCGGCGACCGGATCCGGATGAACTCCCTGGACGGCAACCGGGTGTTCTTCCGGAGCCTGGCCACCCGCGGCAGCCGTGAGCTGCCGGAGCACCTGTCCGACGTGATCGACGTGGTCAAGGCGGCCGGGTTCGACCTGGTGATCGTGGAGACGCCGGGCATCGGGCAGGGTGACGCCGCGATCGTGCCCTTCGTCGACGCCTCGCTGTACGTGATGACGCCGGAGTTCGGCGCCGCCTCACAGCTGGAGAAGATCGACATGCTCGACTTCGCCGACGTCGTGGCCATCAACAAGTTCGAACGGCGCGGCGCCAAGGACGCGATGCGCGACGTCGGCCGCCAACTGGTGCGCAACCGCGAGGCGTTCGGTATGCGGCCGGAGGACATGCCGGTGTACGGCACCTCGGCGGCCACGTTCAACGACGACGGGGTCACCGCGTTGTACCAGCACCTCAGGACCACCCTGGCGGACAAGGGCCTGCCCCTGTCCGAGAGCACGCTGGCGCAGGTCGACGTGCGTCACTCCTCCGGTATCCGGCAGGTGGTCCCGGCGGACCGGGTGCGCTACCTGACCGAGATCACCGACACCGTCCGCGCCTATCACGCCGAGACCGGCCGGCTGGCCGAGGCGGCACAGCGAGTGCAACGCCTGGAGACGGTCAGCGGCGAACTCGTCGAGGCCGGCTCGGACGCCGCGAACGTGCGGTCGCTCCTCGACACCGCCCGTGGCCGGCTGCCGCACGACATCGCCGAGCAGCTCGCGAACTGGCCCGCCGTCGTCGCCTCCTACTCCGGCGACGAGCAGGTGGTGAAGGTCCGGGACAAGGAGATCCGCACCAAACTGACCCGCGAGTCCCTGTCCGGGAACAAGATCGCGCGCGTCGCGCTCCCCCGCTTCACCGACCACGGAGAACTGGTCAGGTTCTGGCGCCGGGAGAACCTGCCCGGCCACTTCCCCTTCACCGCCGGAGTGTTCCCCTTCAAGCGGGACGGTGAGGACCCGGCGCGCATGTTCGCCGGCGAGGGCGACCCGTTCCGCACCAACCGGCGCTTCAAGCTGCTCTCCGAGGGCCAGCCGGCCACCCGTCTGTCCACCGCGTTCGACTCGGTCACCCTCTACGGCCGCGACCCCGACGAGCGCCCCGACATCTACGGCAAGGTCGGCACCTCCGGCGTCTCGGTGGCCACCCTGGACGACATGAAGGCGCTCTACGACGGCTTCGACCTCGTCGCGCCGACGACCTCCGTCTCCATGACCATCAACGGACCCGCCCCGACCGTCCTGGCGTTCTTCCTCAACACCGCCGTCGACCAGCGGATCGACGCCTTCCGCGCCGCCGAGGGCCGCGCGCCGTCGCCCGAGGAGACGGCCGAGCTGCGGGCCCACGCGCTGGCGAGCGTGCGGGGAACAGTGCAGGCCGACATCCTCAAGGAGGACCAGGGGCAGAACACCTGTCTGTTCTCCACTGAGTTCAGCCTGCGGATGATGGCCGACATCCAGGAGTGGTTCATCGCGCAGAAGGTCCGCAACTTCTACTCGGTGTCGATCTCCGGCTACCACATCGCCGAAGCCGGCGCGAACCCCGTCAGCCAGCTCGCCTTCACCCTGGCCAACGGCTTCACCTATGTCGAGGCGTACCTCGCCCGGGGCATGCACATCGACGACTTCGCCCCCAACCTGTCGTTCTTCTTCTCCAACGGCATGGACCCGGAGTACTCCGTACTCGGCAGGGTGGCCCGTCGCATCTGGGCCGTCGCGATGAAGGAGAAGTACGGCGCGAACGAGCGCAGCCAGAAGCTGAAGTACCACGTCCAGACCTCCGGACGCTCCCTGCACGCCCAGGAGATGGACTTCAACGACATCCGCACCACGCTCCAGGCGCTCATCGCCATCTACGACAACTGCAACAGCCTCCACACCAACGCCTACGACGAGGCGGTCACGACCCCCACCGAGGACTCCGTCCGCCGCGCCCTCGCCATCCAGCTGATCATCAACCGGGAGTGGGGCCTGGCGATGAACGAGAACCCCCTCCAGGGATCGTTCGTCATCGACGAACTCACCGACCTGGTCGAGGAGGCCGTCCTTCAGGAGTTCGAGCGCATCAGCGAGCGCGGCGGGGTCCTCGGCGCCATGGAGACCGGCTACCAGCGTGGCCGCATCCAGGACGAGTCGATGCTCTACGAGCAGCGCAAGCACGACGGCACCCTGCCCATCATCGGCGTCAACACCTTCCGCAACCCGCGCGCCGACACCGTCGAGCCCGGCGTCATCGAGCTCGCCCGCGCCACCGAGGACGAGAAGGTTTCGCAGCTGGAACGTGTGCGGGACTTCCAGGCGGGTCACCGCGACGCGGCGCACGCGGCGCTGACCGCCCTCAGGGACGCGGCGCTGGAGGGTCACAACGTCTTCGCCGTCCTCATGGACGCCGCCCGGGTCTGCTCCCTCCAGCAGATCACCGACGCCTTCTTCGAGGTCGGCGGGCAGTACCGCCGCAACGTCTGACACCACGTAAGGACCACACATGGATCCCGTCACCCGCCTCGGAGTCGTCGGCTGCGGCCTCATGGGCTCCGGCATCGCCGAGATCGCCGTGCGCAGCGGCATCGACGTCCGCGTCGCCGAAGCCACCCTCGACGCCGTCGAAGCCGGCCGCCGCCGTCTCACCGCCTCGCTCGACCGAGGTGTACGGCGCGGCAAACTCAGCGAGGAGCAGCGCGACCAGGCGCTCGCACGGCTGTCCTTCACCAGCGACCTCGCCGAGCTGGCCGACCGTCAGTTCGTCGTCGAGGCGGTCGCCGAGAACCGTGACATCAAGACCGACGTGCTGCGCGCCCTGGACAAGACGGTCGAGGACCCCGAGGCGATCCTGGCCACGAACACCTCCTCCATCCCCATCGTCGACCTCGCCGTCGCCACCGAGCGGCCCGGTCAGGTCATCGGCATGCACTTCTTCAACCCCGTGCCCGTCCAGCGACTGGTCGAGCTCATCCCGGCCCTCACCACCAGCCCCGAGACGGTGCAGCGCACCCGCGGCTTCGCGGAGCAGCTGCGCAAGGAGCCCATCGAGGCCCCCGACCGTTCCGGCTTCGTCGTCAACGCCCTCCTGGTGCCCTACCTGCTCAGCGCGGTCCGCATGCTGGAAGCGGGTTCCGCGCGGCCGGACGACATCGACCGCGGCATGGAACTCGGCTGCGCCCATCCCATGGGCCCACTGCGTCTCCTCGACCTCATCGGCCTCGACACCGCCCAGTCCGTCGCGGAGTCGATGTACGAGGAGTTCAAGGAACCGCTCCACGCGCCGCCCGCGCTCCTGCGTCGTATGGTCGCCGCGGGTCACCTCGGCCGGAAGAGCGGCCGAGGCTTCTACACCTACGACGCCTGAGCGGCCGCCCGGAACGGTTGATTCGCGGCCGTGACGGGCACCGGCGTCATCGCGAACGCGGCGGTCACGCGGCCAGGGGACTTTCCACGGCCTGCGGACCGTCGGCCGTGGAGGCTGGTGGGCGCCGCGCCCGCCTCCTCGTGCCGACCGCCGGTCATCTCGGGCAAGGGGCGCTGCGGTTGCACGCGGCTGATCCCGTGATGGCCCAGCTCTTCGGCGCGCCGCCGGTGGCGACGCTCGGCTCGCGCACTTCATCGACGCCCCGGTCGGCGCCGAGGCGCGTACCGGCGCAGGCGAGCACCTCCGAGCGGAGGTGATCACCTCCGCCCCGCCGTCGGAGGCCAGCCGCACCCGACAGCGCCCGCCGACCTCGTTCGCCGCCGCGAACAACTCGAGCGGGCCGGTCGCGTCGAGGAGCCGCACCCCTGGGAAGACGAGCACGGTCACGGTGAGCGGCCCGAGGCGGGGAGCTCGCGGTTTCATCTGACGCCTCCAGGCAGCCCGGCCGTGCACGGCGTGGTTCGTCTGACGCCTCCAGGCCTCCCGGCCGTGCACGGCGTGGACGTCGGCGCCGACCTCCCGGTCGGCACGGTTCGACCGACGCCCCCGAGCGCGCCGGGCCGGATGCGCGCGTCGAGTTTGGTCATGCACACCTCTTTCCCGCTCCAAGTCCGGCGTGGCATGCTCACGGCCGACATGGCTATGAACGTTGTTCATCTACATGAATTTCTGTGGAGGGGCGAGCGGACATGAGCGAGGTACACGACAGCAAGAGCGGAGATCGGTTCGCCGGCTTCACGAGACGAGGTCTGCTCGGCAGCGCCGCGGCCGTGGCGGCCGGCGTGGTGACAGGTGGTGGCGGAACGGCCGCTGCCGCACCCAGCGACCAGGGTCAGGTTCCGCGCCTGTGGCGCGAGTTCAGCCATCATCCCTACACCCACCCGCAGATCCCGTATGTGGGCCGGGCGGGCTACCGCGGGGGCGCGACGCGTTTTCCACGCCGTCCCCCGGTGTTCGACGTACGCGCCTTCGGGGCCAGGGCGGACGGCGCCACCGACTCCGCCCCCGCGATCAACCGTGCCATCGCCGCCGCCGGCAGGGCCGGCGGTGGCACGGTCTCCGTCCCGGCCGGGACCTTCCGGATCGACGACGTCATACGCGTCGGACACTCCGGCGTCGTCCTGCGCGGCGCCGGCAGCGGCCGCACGACGCTGTACGCGACGCGCAGCCTCACCGAGCTGATCGGCGTGTACGGCTCCCGGTACGGCGGCGACAAGTCGTCCTGGTCCTGGGCCGGCGGCCTCATCTGGCTCGCGCCCCAGGCCCGTTGGAACTCCCTGGTCGCGGCGATCCGGGCGAGGACATGGCCGTTCGAGGGCTGGACCGGCAACCGGCGCGACGAATGGCGACCGCTCACCGGCGTGGCCCCGGCCCGCCAGGGCTCCTGGACGGTGACGGTCACCGATCCCACCGGACTGCGTCCGGGCGCGCTCGTCCTCCTCCGGCTCGCCGACGACCCCGGGCACACGCTGCTGGAGCACATGGCGGGCGGGGGCCCCGGCCCCGAGGCGTACTACTGGGACGACAAGACGAAGCTGACCTCCTACGTCCCCTACGAGTGGCCGGTGCGCATCGCCCGTGTCCACGGCCGCAGGGTCACTCTGGAACGTCCGCTCCCGCTCGACGTACGCCGGGAATGGGACCCGCAGCTCACCACCCACGTCCCCGAGCTGACGGGCGCGGGCGTCGAGGGCCTGACCCTGGAGGCGGTGGAGTCGCCTCAGCAGCCGCACCTTCTCGACAAGGGGTACAACGGCGTCGTCCTGCAGTGCGCGTACGACTGCTGGGTGGACGACGTGACGGCCCGCCACGTCGACAACGGCTTCGGCCTGGTCGCCGCCTCCGCCTGCACCCTGCGCCGGACGAGGGTCGCGGGCCGCGGCTCCCATCATCCCTACTTCTGCCGCGAAGGGTCGCACGACAACCTCATCGAGGACTTCGCCATCGAGGAGCGCACCACCCCCGGGCAGCCCAACACCCAGCTGCACGGCATCAACGTCGAGGGGCTGTCCTCGTACAACGTGTGGTCGCGGGGCGACATGCGGATGGGTACGTTCGACAGCCACCGCGGCATGCCCTTCGCCAACGTCCGCACCGACATCACCGTGAACAACAACGGCCGTCACGGTGGTGACGCGAGCGCCGGTCCCCTGTTCGGCGCCCGCTTCGCGCACTGGAACATCCGGGTCACCAACGGACGGGCGGGCCTGATGAAGATCGACGGTCTGGCCCCGTACTCCGCCACCGTCGGCGTCGACGAGGTCACGGAGTCCGACCAGATCGACGTCCCCGACTTCACGGGTGATCTGCACACGCGCCTGGAGTTGTACGGCGCCCCCGGCGCGGTACGGCCACGCAACCTGTACGAGGCCCAGCGCGGGCTGTAGGTCGCGACAGAGGGTGACGAACGAGGCGGCCGGCTTACACCCGTGCGGTCCGCGGGACGCCCCCGGCCGACAGCCGTGCCCACCTCGGGTCGCCGACGCCTCCCCTGGCGGAGCGACGTCTCCGTGCCGCCTCTCGTCGCTCGGACGAACCGATCCAGCGTTCACATACATGATTGGAGTTGGCCTATGAGCGCTCGCCCCCGCCTGGGTGTCCTCCTGGCGGCGCTGGTCGCGTTCACCGCCGGCGCTGTACCCGCCGCGTCGGCGAAAGTCGCGCATCCCGTGCCCAGAGCCCCCCACACGACCGTCCTCGACGGCGCCCGACTGCAACAGGCGAAGATCCGACTGGACCGCGGTGACCGGCAACTGCGGGCAGCCGCCCAGGCGTTGACGGCCCGCGCCGACAGGTGGCTCGACCAGGGCCCCTGGACGGTCGTCGACAAACCCCGGCCGGCGCCCGGTGGCGACATCCACGACTACCTCAGCCAGGCCCCGTACTGGTGGCCCTCCGGGCCGCCGACCACCGACAACCCGTGGGGCTGCCCCTATGTGCAGCGCGACGGACAGCGCAACCCCGAGGTCGACACCGGCACCGACCGCCAGGACGTCGAGAGGGTCTTCGACTCCGCTTACGACCTGTCCCTGGCCTGGTACTACACCGGCCAGAAGCGGTACGCCGTCAAGGCCGGACAGATCCTGCGCACCTGGTTCCTCGATCCGGCCACGAAGATGAACCCGAACCTGAACCACGCGCAGTTCATCCCCTGCAAATACGACGGCCGCGCCATCGGCATCATCGACTTCTCACAGTCGTACACCAGCGTCCTCGACGCGCTCGCCGTCCTGGACACCGGCGCCGCCGGCTGGACCAGGACGGACCGCGCCGGCATGGCGCAGTGGAACGCCGACTTTCTCGGCTGGCTCAGGAACAGCGACTTCGGCAAGCAGGAAGGCGCCGCCGCGAACAACCACGGCACCTTCTACGACATGCAGGTCGCCGCCCTCGCCCATGCGACCGGCGACACGAACCTGGCCCGCCGAACGGTCCTGGGCGCGGGGAGCGCCCGTATCGCCCCGCAGATCGCCGCCGACGGCAGCCAGCCCCAGGAGGTGGCCCGCACGCGCAGTTGGCACTACTCGACCTTCGACCTGGTCGCCTACACACGGCTCGCGGCCATCGGCCGGCACGTCGGCGTGGACCTGTGGAAGTACCGGGGCCCCGAGGGACAGAGTCTGTTCAAAGCGGTGGACTACCTGTTGCCCGCCGCGACCGCAGCCGCCGTCTGGCCGCATCCGGAGCTCGAGTTCTACCGGTACGCGGCCACCGACGTGGTGCACGCCGCGGCCGATGCGGGCGACCGGCAGGCACAGCGGGCCGTCCCCTCTCTGGAGGAGCCACCGGGCGGCGACCTGTGGGCCTTGCGCCCGGCAGCGGAGCAACTCGACTCCATCGCGGGCTGACACCGCAACGCGGCGGGGACCGCTCCCGGGCCGGGCCGCGGGATTTCCGTCCCGCGGCCCGGCCCCCGCGTGTCAGGGCCTGATCGTCAGCCAGTCGAGAGCGGCGACCCGGCCCGGACCCTTCGGCACCAGGTAGAGATCGTGCGTGCCGGTGACCTCCCGCTTCAGGGGCACGGACCGCTCCTGCCACCCGTCGGCGCCCCCGACGGGCACCACGGCGGCCACCGGACCGTCCGGAGCGTCCAGGCGCAGTTGGAGCGAGCAGCCTCGTGCGCAGACGGAGTCGAGCCGCACGATGAGGCGCTTCCCGCGGATGTTCACCTTGCGGAAGGCCACCCGGTCGCCGGACCCGAGGACGCCGGTGGACGCCGTCCCGCGCTCCACGCCCCGCACGGTCGTGGCCTGTTCGGCCTGGAGCGTCGAGGCGGCGTCGGGCCCGTCGCCGTACAGCCGGATGTCGTTGACGACCCAGGGCGCCGGCCCGTTCGCGGTGAGTGCCATCCGCACGTAGCGGGCGGTGGTCTGCCGGGGGAACACCGCGTCCTGGGTGAAGGAGCGGCCGGAGACCCGGGCGAGGGGTTCACCCCAGTGCGTGCCGTCACCGCTGACGGAGACGGTGAAGCCGTACGGCTGGCCGCTGGTGTCCCGGCCCGCGTCGAGGGAGAGCCGCCGGAAGGTCTTGCTCTCGCCGAGGTCGACGGTCAGGGACTGGCCGACGGCCTGCGGGGCGGCGCCCGTCCAGCGGGTGTTGATGTCGCCGTCGACGGTGGCGGAGGCGCTGGTGCCATCGCTCGCGGTCGCGGTCCAGTCGCCGTGGCGCACCCTCTGCAGGCAGCCGGGCAGATCGCAGCCGGTCGACCAGACGGGCGCCCCGTACTCGTAGGCGCCCTGGTCGGGAGCCGTGCCCAGGACGTCTGTGGTGACGCCGTCGACCACCTCGCCCGCGTCGATGGCGGGTGAACCGGGCGTCAGCCACAGCTCGCCGTTGACGGCGTCCGTGTAGCCGGGCTTGTCGCTGATCAGGTTGGAGCGGACGACGGGCAGCGGGTTGCCTGTCTGCGTCGCGGTGACCGGCTTGGGTCCGACGATGTTGCTGAAGTACGAGCCGGACGCGTCCGTCGCGCCGCCGAGGGCGGAGGAGGCGACGTTGATGCCCACACCGTAGCTGGAGTTGTGGTCCTCGTTGGCGATGCTGGGTCCGGTGTGACCGTTGAAGTAGACGCCCCGGGCACCGGTGTTCCAGGCGACGTTGTGGTGCAGCCGGAAGTGGCCGGAGTAGTTGTCGACGTAGTAGCCGTTCTGGCCGTCGGCGTCGTGCGCGGTGTTGTGGTCGATGGAGGTGCCGGTGCCGTTGAGGTAGCAGCAGACGTAGAAGGGTGAGCCGTCGCGGGAGGTGCGCATGGCCTCGGAGATGTCGTTGTAGGCGATGCGGTTGTCGTGGTACTCGGTGCCGTTGATCTGGTAGGCGGTGTCGATGGCCGCCCGTCCGGTGCGCCGGACGGTGTTGTGGGTGACGGTGTGGCCGTTGCCGTTGATCTCGATGCCGGGGGTGTAGCTGCCCATCCAGCCGACGTCGTGGATGTAGTTGTTGGTGACGGTGTTGCCGGTACCGCGGACCAGGACGCCGTCGCCGGCCGACTGCGCGATCTCACTGTTCCTCAGGGTGTTGCCGGTGCCGAGGATCTGCACCCCGGAGTCGAGGATGCGGGAGGCGACGATGTGCCCCTCGGCCGGCGGGATCGCGAGGTCGCTGTCCGGCGGCATGGGCAGGGTGGAGTACTCGGAGACGTACGTGGCGTGCAGTCGGTCGACCACGACACCCGTGCTGGACTTGCCCGTTCGCAGGGAGGTGCCCCACAGGTTCAGTCCGCGGACGGTGACGTACGAGCTGTCGCTCAGGTCGACGCCCCACAGCCGGTGCTTGGCGGTCACCGTGTGTCCGGCGATGCCGCCCTTCGGGGGGACGAGGTACAGGCGGTGCGCGGTCTTGTCGTAGTACCACTCGCCCGGCCGGTCGAGGGCTGCCTTCGACCCGACGAGGTAGTAGTTGCGGTAGGTCTGGTTGCCCATGCACAGCGGCGGGCAACGGTAGTTGCCGCCCTTGAAGTCCAGCTTGCCCGGTGCAGTGGCGGTGACCGTTCCGGTCTGCTGGGCCCAGGGGTTGGAACCCGCCCACACGTGCACGGTGGCGCCGGTCCAGTCTGCGTCGGGCAGGTCGGAGTCGTCGATGTGCTGGTCGGTGGAGGTGGTGTCGGCCTCGGCCCAGGTGGTGTTCAGCGGATCGGAGCCGGAGTTGGGCCAACGGCCCTCGGCGGCACGGGCGTCGTCCATGAACACGGCGTTGAAGTCCGGGTCCGGCGGCAGGTCGGTGTCGGCGACGACCAGTCCGTCGCCGGCGTCCTTCCAGCCGGTCACCCGTTCCGTCCCGTCGACGGTCACCGGACCGTCGCCGTACGCGGCGATCGTGATCGGAGCACCCTCGGCGCCGGAGGGAGGGGTGAGCTGTTCGCGGTAGGTGCCCCGGTGGACCAGGCAGGTGTCGCCGGGGCGGACGCGGTCGAGGCAGGCGCCGATGGTGCGCAGTGGGCTTGCCTGCGTGCCCTGTGCGTGGTCGCCGCCCCGGGGGGCGACGTGGTACGTGTGGCCGGACTGCGCCGCGTGCACCTGGACCGGGAAGGTCAGCAGCGCCGTCACGGCGGCCAGTACGGACAGATGCCTGAGTCTCATGTCCTGTCTCCAGTCGTCGGATGTGCGGTGGTCGGTGGGTGTGCCGTGGTCGGGGGTCTCTGCCAGGCCGCCCCGGCCTCGGGTCCGCCCGGGGCGCCGAGCACGGCACACCTCAACCAGTGCTCGCCGGGCGGCAGTCGGCCCAGGAGTACGGGCAGTGCGGTGCGTCGTGCGAGGACGTTCGTGCCGGGCAGGCAGTCGAGGACCTCGCCCTCGCGCCGGCCGTCGAGGTCGCGCAGCCCGGTGAATCCCGCGGGCGCCGACACCCGCGCGCGCCCGGGTCCGCTCTCGCGGTCCGTGCCCGCGTCCCGGTCGACGGCGAAGCCGGCCTCGGCGGTGTGCAGGGCGCGCGCGGTGCGGATGCGATGGGTGCGCACGTGCCAGGGCACGGCGGCCGTCAGCCAGGTGGTGATCTCCACGTCGGGCCACGGATGCCAGGTGCTGAGGACCGAGTCGGCGGTGACGTAGGACGCGGCCGGCTCCTCGCGCACCCGGTAGTGCGCCCCGCCGTCGTCGCTCAGCGCCAGCATCGAGTCGTGGGCGCCCTGTTCGAGTCCGAGTGTGCCGTTCGGGAGGCTGAAGCCGAAGCGGGTCGAGTAGGCGAACTTCGCGTACTTCTCCGCTCCGTGGCGCACCCAAGGGTGGTGCTGGCGCCCGGCGAGCAGGGTGACGTCTCCGGACGCGCGCATCAGCACCGCCCCGGCGTGCGGCTGGGCGCTGACGGCGGGCAGGGTGGGAGGAGGCTCCTCCTTCGCGGTCCAGAACGCGTGCCGGGCCGGCAGCGCGAGCGGCAGATACGCCTTGAGCGACCAGTAGGGCGAGCCCGGCGCGTTGTACTGCTCGGCCAGCGCGGGCTGCGGATAGCCGTACCCGACGGACAACAGCCCGTCGGGACCGGTCACCGGCCGCCCGCGCCACCAGCGCAGATGCCGCAGCAGATAGCCCTTGACCTCGCCCCACGGCAGTACGTCGACGCCCGCGAACGGCAGCGCGCCCCAGAACGCGGCCTGCGCCCAGCGGTAGGTGAGGCTGCGGCCGTACGGGACGGCGGCGCCGTCGTCGGCGAACCAGTGGCGGAAGTCCCCGGCGAACCGGGCCGCCCGGTCCTTGAAGCGGTCGCCGCCCGTGAGCGTGTCGTACAGCAGCCCGTAGAAGTGCATCGCCCACGGGACGTAGTAGTCGCGCCGTTCGGTGGGGCCGTCCGCGTACCAGCCGTCGCCGAGCCAGAAGGTCTCCAGCCGGTCGAGGCGGGCGGTGATCAGCGAGCGGTCGTAGGACACCCCCACCCGGTCGAGGCCGAGGCCGACCAGCACCGGGAAGAAGAGCCAGTTGTTGTCGGAGGTCTCCCGGTGCAGCGCACTGAGCAGCCAGCGGGCGAGCCGGTCGCGTTCGGGGCCGCTCAACGGGTCCCACCACTGCTGGGGGGCGAGGGCGAGCGCGAAGCCGATGGCGGCCATCTCGACGATGCGCTGGTCGTGGTCGACGGGTTCGCCCCAGTACTCGGGGTGCGCGGGGTCGCTGCCGTTCGCGAGTCCCCGGACCCACGACTCGGCGTGGGGCACGGCCTGCCCGCCCGCCGCCAGGGGCGCGAGTCCCCACAACGGGCGGGCGAACGCCTCCAGTTCGGCGGCCGTGTCGTCGTGGATCGCGGTGTTCACGCCGAGCCGTACGCGGGCCCGGCCCGCGCTGAAGCGGGATGCGAGGGGCTCGACCAATTCCCTTACTTCGGAGGCGAGTTCGGTACGCGGGTCGTCCATCAGCGCTTCTCCGTCCATCAGCCCTTCTCCGCCCCGGCCAGCAGCCCGGTGCGCAGGAAGCGCTGGGCGAGGACGAAACCGATCAGCAGTGGCGCGCAGGCCACGAGTCCGGCCAGGGCCGCCTCCGGCTGGTGGATGTCGAGGTCGGCGAAGCCGCTGGAGTTGTTGACCGCGCCGGTGGACTGCAGCAGGGACATCAGGCCGAGCTGGAGGGTGAAGGTGCGGTCGTCGGAGAGCATCACGAAGGGCAGGAAGAAGTCGGTCCAGCAGCGGACGAAGCCGAAGAAGGCGATCAGCGCGATGACGGGCCGGGCCAGTGGCACCGCGACCGACCAGAACAGCCGCAGTTCGCTCGCCCCGTCGACGCGTCCGGCGTCCAGCAGGCTGTCGGGCAGATTGGCCTGGAAGTGCAGGAAGGCCAGGTAGACGCCGAAGGGGTAGAAGGACAACGGCAGGATCACCGACCAGACGGTGCCGGTGAGGTCGAGCGCCGACATCTCCAGGTACAGCGGGAGCACCAGCGCGGCCGGGGGCAGGATCATCGTCACCACCGACAGGGTGAGCAGCGCCCGGCGGCCGGCGAAGTCGTGCTTGGCGAGCGCGTAGCCCGCCGGCACGCACAGCAGCAGGGCGAGGGCCACGCTGGCCGCCGCGTAGACGATCGAGTTGCCGATCCACAGGGTGATCTCGCCGTCGTTGTACGACGTCAGGTGCGACCAGGCGTCACCCACGTTGCCCAGCGAACCGAAGCCGAGCGGTGAGCCGGTGGTCAGGTCGTCGGCCGTGCGGGTGGGTGCCAGCAGCAGCCAGAGCAGGGGCAGTCCGAAGAAGACGGCCGCGCCGAGCAGGAACAGGACGCGGGCGCCGCGTGACAGAGCGGTCATCGCCTCACTCACCGGGAGTCGGAGGAGTCGGTGGCGTACATGCGCGTACGGGTGATCACGATCCAGGCGGCCAGTACGCCGACCGCGAGCATGGCCAGCGACAGCGCGGCGGCCTTGCCGAAGTCGCCGTCCTGGGTGGCGTAGACGTAGGCGAGCTGGTTGACGGACCAGGTGGGGCTGATCTGGCCGGGGGCGCCGGTGGACAGCACGGTGGGCTCGACGAACACCTGGCTGCCGGAGGCGAAGCTGGAGATCAGCACGAAGGCGACGTAGGTGCGGACCATCGGCAGTTTGACGTGCCACATGGTCCGCCAGGCCGAGGCGCCGTCGACCTGCGCCGCCTCCAGTACGTCCTTGGGGAGCGCGTTGAGCGCTCCGTACAGGACCACGATCCAGCCGCCGGCGTGCACCGCGACGCCCATCACGGTGAGGACGGCGATGAGGCTGCCGCCGGACAGCGCGTCCGTGGCGCTCGTGACGTCCATCAGCCTGAGCAGGGGGGAGAACGGGCTGCTGTCCGGGCTGACCATGAACAGCCACAGCAGCGCCGCGGCCGAGCCGGTGACCGCGCCGGGCAGGTAGTAGACGAGTTGGAGCGCGCTCGTCGTGCGGCCGGGGCGGGCGTGCAGGGTGAAGGCGAGGGACAGGACGGCCAGCAGCAGGATCGGCAGCCACAGCAGCAGATACGTCGCCACGTGGGCGGCCGCGTCGCCGAGCCGGTAGTCGTGGAAGACGGCCGCCCAGTCGCGCCCGCCGGAGAAGGAGCCGTCGTCGACGAACGAGGTCCACAGGGCGTACCCGGCGGGCGCGAGCCCGAAGACGGCGAGGAACACCGTGTAGGGGCCGACGAGGATCCAGACGGCGGCGGTACGGGCGGGGCGGCGCCGGCGGCGGGGGGCCGCCGGTGCGGCCGCCGCGACCGGGTGCGGGCGGGGTGTCGTGAGCGTCCTCATCCGACCGTGTACCCGCTGGTCCCGGCCGCCGCCTCCAGCTTGTCCTGCCAACTCCCCAAGGTGTCCCGGAGGTTGCCGTCGGAGTCGACCGCCTTGACGAACGTGTCGTTGAAGCTGCTCTGCCAGTCGGCCTCGAAGCGGACCGCGCCGAAGCCGGGGCGCAGCGCGTTCGCCGCCGCGGTGAGGGCGGGCATCGGGTCCGAGGCGTAGTACGGGTCCTTCGACTTGGCCTCGCCCCACTTCTTCGCCGCTGCCGTGAAGGCGGGGTAAGTGGGCTGCTTCGACTGGAGGTTCACGTCGGTGGTCATCCAGCGCACCAGGTCCGCGGCCTGCTCGGTGCGCGTGCCGGCGTGCGCGGAGACGAGGAAGGCGCCGCCGCCGACCTGTCCCGCGTACGGCTTGCTCTCGCCGGGCCAGGTGGGCATGGGGGCGGCGGCGACCCGGCCCCCCGGCACCTTGAAGGCGGGGCCGAACATGAAGTCGCCGAACCAGGCCGGGGCCGGCAGCATCAGGATCTTGTCGCCCTTGCCGAACTTGGCGAAGCCCGGGTCGATGGGCAGGACGGTGGTGACGGCCTTCTCACGGGCGAGCGGCTGGAGCAGGTCGGCCACCCGGGTGCAGTTCGGTCCGCCGAGGTCGATGTGGACCTCGGTGAGGCTGCGGGTGTCGCGGGTGGGGCAGCCGCTGCTGCCGAAGTAGATGCCGGCGCCGTACTTGCCGTTGACGGCCCCGACGATAGTGCCGGGGTGCTCCTCGGCGGCCTTCAGACCGGTCCGCTGGTACTCCGCCCAGGTCTTGGGGACCTGGTAGCCGTATCGCTTCATCAGCTTGGCGTCGTACCAAAGGACCGTGGGGGCGATGTCGTTGCGCAGGCAGTACACCTTGCCGCCGAAGGTGCAGGTCTCGAGGGAGCCGGGGGTGAAACCGTCCCGGACGGTCTTCGGGACGAGGTCGTCGAGCGGGGCCGCGTAACCGAACTTCTCGCTCGCGAGCGTCGCCGCCTCGGCCGGGTTGGCCAGGAAGACGACATCGGGCCAGCCGCTCTTGGTGCGGTTGGCGAGCGAGACCTTGGTGGGCACGTAACCGGCGTCGGGCGGGATGGTGACGATGCGCATCTTCAGGTCGGGGTGGGCCTTCTCGTACTGCTGGGCCGCGGGCATGCGGGTGTTGTCCACCCAGACCAGTAACTCGCCCTTCCCGTCGCCCGAACCGCCGCCACCACCGGTTCCTCCGCATCCGGAGAGCACCAGAGCCGCGGCCGCGGCCAGCGAAGCCGCGCGCCATCTCTTCATGGGGGACCACCTTTTCGCCGAGGAGCCTTACGTCGCGAACGAGGATTGCGATAGTTTTCGCAAAACTCGATCGCCCGGCAACGTAGGAGATTCATCCGATGACGTCAACGGTTCGGACGGGATCCGGTCAGGAAAGACGGCGCACGCTGGCCGCAATTGCCGACCAGGCAGGCGTTTCGGTGTCCACGGTCTCCAAGGTGCTGCACAACAGGTCCGATGTATCGGCGGAGACGCGGGCCAAGGTGCAGCGGCTGCTGGAACAGCACGGCTATCTGGCGAAACACCACCCGGCGGCCACCACGGCGCCGGCCGGCGGGCTGATCGACTTCGTCATCAACGAACTGGACAGCCCCTGGGCGGTCGAACTGATCCGGGGGGCGGAGGACGTGCTGCACGACGCGGGCATGGGGCTGGTGGTCTCCTCCACCCACGGCCGGACCCGGCGCGCCCGTCAGTGGCTGGACTCGCTGGCCACCCGCTCCACGCGCGGCGCGATTCTCGTGGTGCCCGAACTGACCCCCGGGCAGCACGAGGAGCTGAACCGGCTCGGCATCCCCTACGCGCTGGTGATGCCGATCGACGAACCCGCGCCGGGCACACCGTGGGTGGGCGCGACCAACTGGCCCGGCGGACTGGCCGCGACCCGCCACCTCGTCGAGCTGGGGCACCGGCGCATCGCGATCATCAGCGGCCCGGAGCGCCGGCTCACCTCCCGGGCACGCGTCGACGGCTACCGCTCAGCCCTCGCGGAGGCCGGTCTGCCCTTCGACCCCGAGCTGGTGCGCTACGGCGACTTCACCCACGGCCTGGCGCACCGACACGCCCTGGAAATCCTGTCGTTGTCCGACCGTCCGACGGCGATCTTCGCAGGCAGCGACCACCAGGCACTGGGCACCTACCGGGCCGCCGCCGAACTGGGCCTGCGCATCCCGGCCGACGTCAGCGTGGTCGGCTTCGACGACCTGCCGTTCGCCGACTGGGTCACCCCACGCCTGACGACGGTCCGCACCCCGCTGGCCGACATGACCGCGCTCGCGGCCCGGATGGTGCTGCGGCTGCTGTCCGGGGAGCAGCCGGAGACGACACGGGTGGAGGTGGCGACGGAACTGGTGGTACGGGAGAGCAGCGGACAGCCTCCCGCACGGTGAGCCCGACTCGGGGCAGAGGGGCGAGGCGGCCGATCTCCGGGATCCGGCCCGCCCGGCTGCCCGAGGGAGGTCGGGCGAGGACTCGCCCTCATCTCGTAGGCCCATACTGGCCCTCGACACAGACACGGACGAGGAGCACAGCCGGTGACCACCGACGACCGCACAGGACCACCCAGCCTCGGCAGCGAACGCGACACACTGAGGGCTTTCCTCGACTTCCACCGTGCGACTCTCGCCATGAAGTGCGAGGGGCTCACCGACGAGGAGCTGCGGCGGCAGTCGATGCCGCCGTCCACGCTCTCGCTGCTCGGTCTGGTGCGGCACATGGCCGAGGTGGAACGCGCCTGGTTCCGGCGGGTGTTCGAGGACAACGACGCGCCCATGGTCTGGTCCGACAGGATCGACTTCCAGGCGGCGTACGACGCTAGCGCGTCCACCAGGGCCGAGGCGTTCTCGGCCTGGGAGGCCGAAGTGGAGAACTCCCGCCGTGTCGAGCGGGAGGCCGAGTCCCTGGACCAGGCCGGCTATCAGCCGCGTTGGGACGAGAAGGTGTCGCTGAGGATGGTGATGGTGCACGTGCTCCTGGAGTACGGCCGTCACAACGGTCACGCGGACTTTCTGCGTGAGGGTGTCGACGGGACCGTGGGCGCCTGAGTCCGCGGGCTGCCGCCGCCCCGGGATGAAGGCCGACGACCCGACTTCGCAGGGGGGACGACGAGGTCGCCGCGCCGCTCGCGGCCGGCGGCCCGGTCCGTGCGCCGTCCGGTCGAGGGCACGGTCGCCACCGGACCCGGGCACGTCGAGAAAACCTTCCACGTTCCTGTCACATCTGCACGCGCCCATCCGTCAGTGCTGTGAAGACGCCGACCAGGCCGATGTGAAGGAGAGCAGCCATGACGCACACCCCCATCTCCCGGATGCCCGACCCCGCCGCGTTCGTGCCCGAGCTGAACGACATCAGCACCGCCCTCTTCCGGGCCACCGGCAACCGCTCGGTGCCGCGCACCACGATGAACCTCGTCCACCTGCGCGCCGGGCAGATCGTGGGCAACACCTACCTGACCATCCTGAACACCGGCTTCCTGCGTAAGGCCGGGGAGTCCGAGGAGCGCATCACCGCCGTCTCCTCCTGGATGGACGCCCCGTACTTCACGGACGCCGAGCGCGCCGCCCTCGCCTTGGTGGAGGCCACCCTCCAGCCCGCCCCGCACGGCGGGGAGCGTGTCTGCGACGAGTTGTACGCCGAGGTGGCGAAGCACTACGACGAGAAGGCGTTGGCCACCCTCACCATCGCGATCGGCCAGATCAACTTCTTCATCGCCCTGGCCGTCATCGGCAAGCCGCAGCCGGTCGATTCCCTCGCGGACAAGCAGTGGGACTGACCCGCCGTGGCGGTCCGGAAGGGACGAGGCCGCGGTGAAGCCCGTCGAGGCGACTCCCCGCTCCAACCCGTGATTGCTCGCCACGCATGACGCATGACGCATTCAACTCACCCATACTGCGCGTCAGTTCGCCTTATCCGCACGAACTCCACTCACTATCATCAGAAGATGACAGAACCAGCGCAACCCAACCCGTCCACAGGCCCGCCGCCCCCTCCGTTCCAGCCCGCCGCATCCACGCCCGGCCGGCCGGCGCCTCCCCCTCAACCCGCTGGTCATCACCCCGCCGCGTACCCGCCGCCGGCGCCCTACGGCAGACCGCCCGGTCCGTCGACAGACCCGGCCGCCGTCTCCGACCGGGTGTCCGGAGCGCTGCTGATCCTCGGCGCCGCCCTCGCCGTCGGCGGTTCGTTCACCACGCTGGACGAGTCGGCCGAGCACGCGGGCGGCAACAGCAAGGAGGCGCTGTACAGAACCGTCGCGAAGGCGTGGTCCTACTCCAACTCGATACCAGGGCAGAAGACGATCTCGGTCAGGCAGTTCCACGGCGTGCCGCTGCTCGTCTCCAGCCTCGTGGCCATTGTCGCGGCCGTACTCCTGTTGGCCGGGTTCGGCCGGAGGCTTCCGCTGACCCGGGTGCTCGGCGTGAGCGCCGCGACACTGCTGTTCGGCGTGACGCTGACGGTGGCGACGGCCGCGTTCAACGACACGCAGTGGGACACGGACACCCGGTCCACGACCCTCGGCCCCGGCTTCTACCTGCTGACTCTCGCCTGTCTGGCCGCACTCGCCGCGACCGTGCTCTCCGTCCTCGGCACCCGTCGCCCCGCCGGCCCGCCCGCTCAGCCGTACCAGTACCCGCCCCAGCCGCCGCAGCCCTGGCAGACCGCCACCAACTCCCAGCAGTACCCGCCGAGTCAGCCTCCGCCCCCTTCTCAACCCCCGTCAGCAGGCTGAACAAGGGGCACGCGACGGTCCAGGAGAGTCGCGTGCCGAGTTCGCGATCAGGGATGGAGAACGACCGTGCGCCCAGTCCCGCCGTCACCACCATCGTGACCTGCGTGGTCCGAAAGCCCGACGCCAGCAGCCGGACGCCCCAGTAGGAGAGGTACGAACTCCAGGTCAGCAAGAAGAGGAAGAACCGGGCGGACAGCCAGACGCGTATCGGCGCCTCGGGCCTTTCGGTGATCGTCGGTGGGCGGCGCTCGGGCCCACGCCCCCCGCGGGTCACCAGCCGCACGGTGGTCGGCTTTGTCACGGAGACCGTGCTCCCGGCGGCCGCGCAGGCTGCGAGAACCCTACCCACGTCGGGGAGCTGCTCGAACCCACGTTTCCGGTCTCGTTGCGGGGGCTGCCGGAGCACGAGCGGGGCGCGTGGCGGCGTCGGCGCAGACCGTCGACTCGCGCCCGCTCTTAGGCTTCACCCATGCGGCAATCAGAGATCATGCAGCGAGTCGTCGGCATCCTCACCGAAGCGATCGAGATGCGGCGGCAGGTCCGCGAGAACCCGGACGCCGAAGTGGCGCTGACGGGATCCATCTCCGCGCTGCTCGCGGAGACCTTGCCCGAGATCAAGCTGCCCGCCGACGCGAGCGCCCAGGAATCCAAGGCCATCATCGCGGAGGCGCTGGGCCCGGCCATCATGAGTCTCTCCAACTGCTTCTCCTACGCTTTCGTGCACCTGGCCGAGGTGCACGACGAGGGCCGCACCGACACTTCGACCGCTGAAGTCCTGCGGTCCCTGTCCCTCCGGTTCGCGCGGCGGGACGACGACGCCTGATGGCCCGTCAGGGTCAGCTCTTGCCGTACCGCCCGGATCCGGGCCCGTGCCCGCATGGCGGAACGGCGCCTCCGCGGCCGCGGAGGCGGCTCCGGGGCCCTGTGCGGTGAGGCAGGCCATTCCTGGCCAAAGTCCTGCGTCTGGCGCACATTTGTACTACTAGGCGGCGAATATCCCATGAGCGAATTTCCGCCAGTATGGTGGGCGGGCGGTTGGGCGAGAGGCACACCGGCGCCGGGGGTTCCGGGTGTGCCGCCCCTTCGTCTGCCGCGGTTCCAGAACCACGGGCGGCCGAGCTGTTGTCGGGCTGCCTCATGTCACCAGGGGGCAGGACCATGCGGGTGCTGGCGGCGAGATACGAACTGGCCGAGGCGGTCGGACGCGGTGGAATGGGGGAGGTCTGGCGGGCCACCGACCGGGAGCTCGGGCGCACCGTCGCGGTGAAGGTGTTGCCGCCGGAACTCACCCGGCACGAGGAGTTCCGAGTCCGGTTCCGCCGGGAGGCGCGCACGGTGGCCTCGCTCAACCACCGGAACGTCGCCGTGCTGCACGACGTCGGCGAGGACACCACCGACGGCGAGACGACTCCGTTCCTGGTCATGGAGTTCATCGAAGGGCGCACTCTGACCGACGTGCTGGCCGACGGCGCGTTCACGGTCGAGCGCGCCCTGGCGGTCGGCAGGGACATCGCCGACGCCCTGGCACACAGCCACGCCCAGGGGCTCATCCACCGCGACATCAAGCCGTCCAACGTCATGCTGACGTCCGAAGGCGGCGTCAAGGTCCTGGACTTCGGGATCGCGAAGGTCGTCGCGGAGACCACCACCCGCCTCACCGCGACGGGCATGACGGTGGGCACCCCCGCCTACCTCTCCCCCGAGCAGCTCACCGGCGAGCCGGTGGACGGCCGCTCCGACCAGTACTCCACGGGCTGTCTGCTGTACGAACTGCTGACCGGCCGCCCCCCGTTCGTCGGCGACTCCCCCTTCGCGGTCATGCACCAGCACATCAGCCAGGAACCGGTCGCACCTTCCCGGCTGCGCCCGCAGATCCCGGCCGTGGTGGACGACCTCGTGCTCCGGACCCTGGCGAAGGACCGCGAGCAGCGCCTGGGCAGCGCGGCGGAGCTGCGGGACGCGCTGGCGGCGACCCTCACCCTGCTGAGCGGCCCGGCGGTCGCGTCGGCCCCACCGGCCGCCGCCTCGGCTCCGGGCGTGCCGCCCGCGCCCGCCCGGCCGCCCTCGCGCGCCAAGGCCGACTCCGAGGCGGGTCCCGGGCACACGGCACTGGCCCAGCAGGACACCCGCACGGCGCTGACGCCGCCCCGGCCCGCTGTCCCGCCCCCGGGTGGGCCGGTCGACTCGGCCGTCCGCTCCTCCTCGGGCGACGCCCGGACGCCGTCCGGCACCGCGCCGACGAGAGGCGGCGTGTCGTCCACGCCGGGCGAGCGGCGGTTCACCCTGCCCGCCGGCCGGATCATCGCCCTGCTGGGCATCGTCGTCTCCGGTGTCGTCTGTTTCGGCTACCTGGACTCCTACGAGGACTCCTCCGACGAATTCGTCGGCGTGTTGATGGCCGCCGTCGTGCTCGGTCTTGTCCTGTTCCGCTGGCTTCCCCTCACCTCCACCCTTCTGTGGTGGGGGGCCGGGGCCCTGGTCATCGCGAGTGTCGCGATCGGCGGCGCGGTCGACGACTACGACTACAGCTCCGTCACGGAGACCGACTTCAGCACCCTCTACTACTACGACACCGCCTACCAGGGCTACTACCCACTCCCGGCCGACTCCTCGGGCTACCGGCTCTTCGAGAGCGACTACAGCGGCGGTTACTCTCCCGCGCGGGCCGAGGTCACCCACGACTACACCGCGCACGACGACGTCGAGGTCCTGGCCACTCCGCTGCTCGTGCTCGCCGCACTCTGCCTCGTCCGCGCGTTGAGCCGTCGGCACCTCTCGCCTCTCGCGGCGGCCTGCGGCCTGACCCTGGGCGGTCTGGGGATCGGCTGGCTGGCGTTCGGTCCGGACGAGCAGGCCGGGGTGTTCTCGGTGGCCTGGGGCGTGGTCGTCGTCGTCGCCGTCGTGCAGGAGATCCGTGCCCGCAGGAACACCCCGCCACGTGCCCGCCGCCGTCTGCGGTTCGTCACGGCCGAGTAGCGGGCCAGCCCTACGAAGGGCCCGAAACGCTCGAACCGCCGGACGGCGCCAGGTCGTTGTCACAGTGACGGCTTCACCGAGGGCTCGACGCTCGAAGGAATGAGGGGGCGGACGCGCCGACTCGGTCGAGTCGATGGGCACCGGCCGTCCGGTGCCTGCGGTTCGTCCGCGCCGCCGTAGGTGAACGCGGAACAGCATCTCGCCCTCGGAGCACGTGAGTCCGACCCCGGTGGCCGGAGTCTCTGGGGACCCGCTTCGGAGTCGGCCTTGGCGCGCGCGGGTGGCCCGGCGGTCGCGTCGGCCGCACGGGCCGCCGAGCACCGGCCCCCGCTACCCCTTCGGCCACGGCCTGCGTGACACGGCCGACGCGTAGCGCCCTAGGAAGCGACGCCCCCGATCCCGACACCGCTTTCCGGGTCCACGCGGCGGCCAGTGCCTGTCCGGCCGTCATGCACACCGCACTGGGGAGCCGGGCCGCGGACGACGCGCCGGCCGGGCAGCTCCGCCCGATCGCCCGGGCACTGGCTGCCCCGTTCGGCGAGGACGTTCTCAGGAACTACTTCACCGAACCCGCCATGACCCCCTGCACGAAGTGCCGTTGGAAGGTGAAGAACACGGCCACCGGCACGATCAGGGACAGGAACGCGCCCGGCGCGAGCACGTCGATGTTGCTGCCGAACTGCCGTATCTGCGACTGCAGTTCCACGGTCAGAGGCTGTGACGAGCTGTCGGCGAACAGCAACGCCACCAGCATGTCGTTCCAGACCCAGAGGAACTGGAAGATGGCCAGGCTGGCGAGGGCGGGCCGCCCCACCGGCACCACGAGCCGGGTGAAGATACGCCACTCGCTGCCCCCGTCCATACGGGCCGCCTCCAGCATCTCCCTCGGTATCTCGGCGAAGTAGTTCCGCAGCAGGAAGATCGCGAAGGGGAGTCCGTAGGAGACGTGGAAGAGGACGACGCCGGGAATGGTGCCGAACAGCCCCAGTCGGCCGAAGAGTTTGGCCACCGGCAGCAGGCCGATCTGGACGGGCACCACCAGGAGCGCCACCACGAGCAGGAAGACGGCGTCGCGGCCGGGGAAGTCCAGCCAGGCGAAGGCGTACCCCGCGAGAGCGGCGATCACCACCACGAGCAGCGTCGCCGGCACCGAGATCAGCACGGTGTTCCAGAACGCCTGTGTCATCCCGGCGTTGCCCAGCAGCGCGGTGTAGTTGTCGAAGGACAGCTGCCCCGGGCTGGTGAGCGCCGTCCACCAGCCGCCCTTGGCGGTGTCCTGCGCCGATCGCAGGGACGACACGAGCAGTCCGGCGAGCGGGGTGAGCCAGAGCAGTCCGATGACCACGAGGACGGCCTGCACCGCACTGTTGCCGAGCCCGCGCCGAAGCGCACTGAGGTTCATCGCTGACTCCCTCGGAAACGACGGACGTTGAAGACCATGGCGGGGATCACCAGCAGCAGGAGCAGCACGCCGAGGGCGCTGCCCAGTCCCTGGTCGTTGCCGCCGCCGAAGGACACCAGCCACATCTGGGTGGCCAGCACGGTGGCGTCCTGCTGCACCGGTCCGGGCGCGATGACGTAGACGAGGTCGAACACCTTCATCACGTTGATGACGAGGGTCACGAAGACCACCGTCAGCACGGGCGCGAGCAGCGGCACGGTGATCCGGCGGAACACCTGCCACTCGTTGGCGCCGTCCATCCGCGCCGCCTCGAGCGAGTCGCGCGGCAGCGTGGACAGGCCGGCGCCGATGAGCACCATCGCGAAGCCGGTCCAGATCCACAGGTAGGCGCCGATGATCGCGGGGGTGACCAGGGTCGGGCCGAGCCAGGAGATGCCGTCGTAGGGCGGGGCGAAGTTCGAGCCGGGGAGGTCGACGGTGTACGAGCCCGCCTCCAGGCCCGGGAAGCGGAAGGAGCCGTCGGCCGCGGTGGTGGTGCTCGCGACGGTCTTCCCGTCGCGCACCGCCACGACGCTCATCTTCGGCAGCCCGCTCTCCCCGCGGTCCACCGCACCCTGTTTCCCTCCCCCGCCGGGGGTGAAGTCCAGGTAGACGACTCCGCGCAGTTCGCCGGGGCCCGCTTCGCGGGCGGCCGCCGTGTAGGCCGGTTCCGCCCCCGCCGGAAGATCCTTGGGCGGGACGCCGACCAGGCCGAGTGCGACCGTGTCGCCCGGTGACACGCTCGTGCCCGTGCGGTACGAGCCGTCGGCGCCCGCGATCAGGCCCTGACCGTCACGGGCGCGGGCGGTCGGGTACGAGGAGGTGTCCTGGAAGGCGTCGTGGACGCCGACGGCCGCCGCGTTCAGGACCCCCTTGTCCGGGTCCTCGTCGTAGGCGAGCCGGAAGATGATGCCCGCGGCCAGGAAGGAGACGGCCATGGGCATGAAGAGCAGCAGTTTGAACGCCGTGGCCCAGCGGACCTTCTCGACGAGCACGGCGAGGATCAGGCCGAGGCCGGTCAGCAGGGTCGGGGCCACGACGACCCAGACGGCGGTGTTGCGTACGGCGTTGAGGGTGGCCGGGTCGCGGAACATCTCGGTGTAGTTGTCGCCGCCCACGAACCGTGTCCCGGAGGCGTCGAAGAAGCTGCGGCCGACCGAGAACAGCACGGGGTAGACGACCAGGGCGCCGAGCAGGAGCAGCGCGGGGAGGACGAAGAGCAGGGCGACGGTCCTGCCCCGCCGCCGGGCGCGCCGCTTGCGGGCGACGGCCTGGACGGCGGGTGGTGCGGCCGTCTTCGTGAGCGTGGCGGTCATCGGCGGTCAGCCCTTGTAGGCCTTGGCGGCGGCGGTCTCCAGCTGCGCGGCGGTGGCCTTCGGGTCGGAGGGGTCGCGCAGGAAGTCCTGGAGGATCTTCCACTCGCCGGCGCCCTTGGTCCCGCCGAACGCGGCCGGGGCCTGGTCGGACATGTCGAAGCGGACGGTGTCCCCGGCGGCTATGAGCGACTTGGCCGTGGTCCGGGTGACGTCGTCGCCGTAGGAGACGAGGTCGAGCTTCTTGTTCGGGGAGAGGAAGCCACCGGCCTCGGCCCAGACGGCGGCGGCTTCCGGGGTGGCCAGGTACTCCAGGAGGGCCATGCCGGCCTCGCTGTTCTTGCCGTCCTTGAGTACGACGGCCGCGTCGCCGCCACTGACCACGGGTGCCTCGCCGGTGCCGACGGGCGGGAAGGGGAAGAAGTCCGCGTCCTCGCCGATCTTCCGGCCGAACTGGTCCTTGGCGACGCCGGCGACGAAGTCGCCCTCGTAGACCATGCCCGCCTCGGGCTCGGGCCCGAAGACCTTCTCGACGGAGCCGGGGAAGTCGGTGTTGAGGGCGCCCTTCTGACCACCCGCCAGGAGCTGCTTGTCCTCGAAGAGCTTGCCGAGTGTGGTGAGGGCGTCGACCACGCTCCGGTCGGTCCACTTCAGTTCGTGGGCGGCGAGGGCGTCGTACTTCTCGGGTCCCGCCTGGGAGAGGTAGACGTTCTCGAACCAGTCGGTGAGCGTCCAGCCGTCCTGGCCCGCGACGGAGAAGGCGGCGAGGCCCGAGTCGGAGACGGCGTGCCCGGCCTTCAGCAGCTCGTCGTAGGTCTTCGGCGGCTGGACGCCGGCCTGGTCGAGGGCGTCGGGGCTGTACCAGACGGTCGACTTGTGGGCGGCCTTGAAGTAGAGGCCGTAGAGGGTGCCCTTGACGCTGCCGTAGTTCTTCCAGACGGGTGCGTAGTTGGCGGCGACGGACTTCTGGGTGGCTGACGACAACGGCGCGAGCCAGCCGTTTCCGGCGAACTGCTGGAGGACTCCGACCTGCGGGACCATGACGACGTCGGGGGCGTTGCCGCCTTCGATCTTGCTGCCGACGACGGTGGAGACGTTGTCGCCGGTGGAGACGAACTGGGTCTTGGCGCCGGTCTTCTCGGTGAAGGCGTCCAGCACCTTCTGGAAGTTCTTCTGCTCGGCACCGGACCAGACGCCGGCCACGGCGACCGTCTGGCCGCTCAGGGCCTGGTCGCCGCCGCCCGCGGAGACGGGGCCGCCGCCTCCGCAGGCGGTCGCGCCGAGTGCGAGGGCCAGGGCGGTGCAGCCGGTGAGCAGGGGGGTACGTCGTCGCATCATCGTTGATGTCCCTTCGGGAGTGGGGAGTTGACGGGATGGGGAGCGGAGGTGCTCAGGAATCGGTGTCGTCGCCGATCCACCAGGCGGCCGTGGAGCCGGGGAGCGCCCCGGCCCGGCAGGGGCCGCTGGACAGCAGGGGGACGCCCGGGACGGGCGCCGGCGCGGGCGCCGTACCGAAGTTGACGGCGCAGACCAGGCCGTCGCCGCGGGCGAAGGCGAGGACGCCTGGCTGGGTGTCCAGCCAGCGCAGCGTGCCCTCGCCCAACTGGGGCAGGGTGGCGCGCAGTTGGAGGCCGTCGCGATACAGGTGCCAGAAGGAGCGGGTGTCGGCGAGGGCGCGGTCGGTGGCGTACTCGGCGAAGTACTCGGGCTGCGGCAGCCAGGGTTTGGTGCCGTCGACGCCGGAGGTGAAGCCGAACGGTGAGGCCTGCCCGGACCACGGCAGCGGCACCCGGCAGCCGTCCCGGATGCGGGCGCGGCTGCCGGTGCGGCGGAAGATCGGGTCGGTGAGCACGTCGTCGGGCAGGTCGACGACCTCGGGCAGGCCCAACTCCTCGCCCTGGTAGATGTACGCGGCTCCGGGCAGCGCCAGCAGCAACAGGGCGGCGGCGCGGGCACGGGCGGCGCCGAGGCCGCTGCCCTCGACGGCCGGCTCGCCATAGCGGGTGACCGTGCGGACCTGGTCGTGGTTGTTGAGGACCCAGGTGACGGTGGACCCCGTTCCCGCGATGTCCTGCATGGCCTCGGCGATGACCTTGCGGAAGGCATCGGCGTCCCAGGAGGCGCTCAGCAGGTCGAAGAAGAAGGCCTGGTGCAGCTCGTCGGGGCGGACGTACATCGCGTGTTCGCGGGCCGTGGGCACCGAGACCTCGCCGACCAGGAGCCGCTCGCGGCCGTCGTGTGCCGTGTACTGCTCGCACACCGCGCGCCACCGGCGCCACACGTCGTGCACCTCGGGCTGGTTCCAGGCGAGCGGGTTGACGGAGTCGCGGGTGCGGGCGTCCGCCTCGGGATCCGGCGAGTCGGGCAGTTCGGGGTGCTTGTAGAGGCCTGCGGCGACATCGATGCGGAAGCCGTCGACGCCGCGGTCCAGCCAGAAGCGCAGTACCCGCTCGAAGTACCCGCCGACCTCGAGGTCGCGCCAGTTCCAGTCGGGCTGTTCGGGCGTGAACATGTGCAGGTACCACTGGCCCGGGCGGCCGTCCGCCTCGGTCACCCGGCTCCAGGCCGGGCCGCCGAACATGGCGTGCCAGTTGTTGGGCGGCTCGGCGCCGTCCGCTCCCCGCCCGTCGGCGAAGTGGAAACGGGCCCGGGCGGCGCTGCCCGGCGCCGAGGCCAGCGCCTCGCGAAACCAGGGGTGCTCGCTGGAGCAGTGGTTGGGGACGATGTCGAGCAGCACCCTGACGCCCAGCCGTCGGGCGGCCGCCACCAGCCGGTCGAACTCGTCGAGGTCGCCGAAGAGCGGGTCGACGTCGCAGTAGTCGGCGACGTCGTAGCCGTGGTCGTGCTGCGGGGAGGGGTAGAAGGGGCTCAGCCAGATCCCGTCGACGCCCAGCTTCTTCAGGTACGGCAGTCCGGCGCGGACTCCGGCGAGATCGCCGACGCCGTCGCCGGTGCTGTCCAGGAAGCTGCGGACGTACACCTGGTAGATCACTGCCTCACGCCACCAGCGGTGCGTGTCGATGTGCTTGGAGCTCACCCGTTGGCCTGTCTGTGCGGGCTGACTGTTATGCATGCATGTTATGTAGGCGTTTCACGGGGGTGTCAACGAAGAGACAGCAGGAATCTGCCAGCACGGGCCACAGAGAGGGATTTATCCGGGCATCTCGCACCCGGTTGATACGTCGGCGTTACCTAACATGTAAGTAGGAAGTACCGGTGCCGGCTGACGGACGTCAGCCGCGGCGGGAGATGTCCGCCAGTTCCAGGGCCAGCCGCCGCACCGCGGCCTCGGGCGTCGAGTGCCCGGCCATCGCGTCGTGCACGACCGCCTGCACCACCATGCTGACCTGGTCGTAACGGGGGCTCTTGGGACGCGGTTCGGCCGTCCGGATGCTCGCGCGCAGGGTCGGCAGGTACGGGAACCGGCGCACCAGTTCCGGGTCCTCGTACAGATCCGCGCGCACGGGGGGCAGCGCGCCCCTGGTGAGCACCTGCCGCTGGACGCCCTCGCTGGTGAGGTAGGCGATCAGACGCGCGGCGGTGTCGGCGTGCTCGGCATGACTGCTGACGGCGAGGTTGGAGCCGCCGAGCACGCTGGTTCCCGGCCCGTCGCGCCCCGGCAGCGGTACGGCACCGACCTTGCCGGCGACCGCGGATCCCGCGCCGGAGGCGCTGACGTAGGCGTAGGGCCAGTTGCGCAGGAAGAGGAGACGCCCGTCCTGGAAGGCCTGCCGGGACTCCTCCTCGGTGTACGTCAGGGCCTTCTTCGGCACCCATCCGTCGCGGACACCGCGCGCGAGGAAGCCGATGCCCTCGCGGGCGGCCGAGTCGACGGTGACGCGGTCGCCCTCGTCGCCGAGGATCGTGCCGCCCGCCGAATACACGGCCTCGGCCGCGTTGACGGTGAGGCCCTCGTAGGGCAGGAACTGACCCGCGTAGCCGTCGAGGCCGTACCGGGGCGCGATGGTCTTCGCGGCACGCTCCAGTTCGGCCCAGGTGCGGGGCGGTGGCACGCCCTCCGCGGCGAGGACGTCCTTGCGGTAGAGCAGCAGCCCGGCGTTGGTGACGTACGGGACGGCGTACAGCCGCCTGTCGTACGTCGCCGTGTCCACGACCGGCCGGAGGAAGCTGCTCAGCGGGAAGCGATCCCGTGGCAGCGGGCGGATCCAGCCGGCGGCGGCGAACTCCGAGGTCCAGGCGACGTCGATGTTGAGGACGTCGAAGCGGCTGCGGGCGCCGCCGCGCAGATCGGTGATCATCTGGGCGCGCGTCTCGTCCGCGGAGTCCGGCAGTTCGACGAGCGTGACCTTCTCGCCGGGGTGGGCGCGGTTCCAGCCCTCCAGGAGGGGGCCGAGGTAGCCGGTGAGATCGCCCGCGGTGGCGAGGGTGAGCGGACCGCGGCCCTCCGGACCGCCGACCGCGCGGGCGCCGGACGCTCCGTAACCGGCAAGCACCACAGCGAGGACGAGGAGACCCCTACCGGCGGCGCGTATCCACCGCATAGGTTCCTCCCTGTACACCGGCGCCAGGCACCCTCGCCCGGAGTCAGAGGCTATGTATACCCGTTAGGTATGGGCGATACTAGGGCCTGGAACACAATACGAGGCTGCGAGGAGGACAGCACGAGTGCGCCTGCCCCTCCTGGCCCTGCTGGCGCGCGGCCCGGCCCACGGCTACGAGCTCAAGCAGGACCTTGAGCGACTCCTGGGCGCCGCGTACCCTCAGCCGAACATCGGCCAGATCTACGTGACTCTGAGCCGCCTCGAGAAGACGGGGCTGATCGAGGGCGAGGAGGTCGAGCAGTCGAGTCGGCCCAACAAGAAGATCTACCACCTCACCGACGCCGGGCAGGAAGCGCTGCGCGTCTGGTACGAGGAGACGGCGGACGAACCGCGGTTGCGGGACGAGTTCTTCATGAAGCTCGCGCTCGCCCCGCAGACCGGTCTCGCCGACCAGATCGCCCTGATCAACAAGCAACGACGCCACTACCTGAACACCATGCGCACCTTGTCGAAGCTCGTCACGGGCGAGCACCGGGACAACCGGACGGCCCGGCTGCTCGTCGAGGGCGCCATGCTGCACCTGCAGGCCGACCTCGACTGGTTGGAGCGCTGCCAGGAGGAACTGGAGGAGCCGGAGTGAAAGACGCCCCCACTCCTGCGCTGCGGGCCGAGAACCTCGTGAAGACCCACCACGGCGAGGGCGCGCCCGCCCATGCCGTACGCGGGGTGGACCTGTGCGTACGGCAGGGTGAGTTCGTGGCCGTCACCGGTCCGTCCGGCGCCGGGAAGTCGACGCTGCTGCATCTGCTCGGCGGCCTCCAGCGGCCGGACAGCGGCAGCATCTGGCTGGACGGCACGTGCACGGACGACTACAGCGAGGCGCAGTGGGCCGTGGCGCGCCGGCGCCGTATCGGCGTCGTCTTCCAGTTCTTCAACCTGGTCTCCAACCTGTCCGTAGCCGACAACGTCGAACTGCCCGCCCTGCTGGCCGGGGTCTCCCCCAAGCGGGCGCGGGCGGAGCGGGAGGACCTGCTGGCCGAGCTCGGCCTGGCGGGCAAGGAGCGGAGCATGCCCGGCGAGTTGTCCGGCGGCGAGCAGCAGCGGGTGGCGCTGGCCCGGGCCCTGGTCAACCATCCTCCGCTGCTGCTGGCGGACGAGCCCGCCGGCAGCCTGGACAGCAAGGGCACCCGTGAGGTGACGCGGCTGCTGTCCCGTTTCCACCAGCGCGGCCAGACCATCCTCCTGGTCACCCATGACGCGCGGATGGCCAGCACCGCTGACCGGGTGATCAGCTTCTTCGACGGCCGGATCGCAGACGACGCGGAACTGGACGGCACGCCGTCGCCCGGCATGGGGATATCCGCGGTGCTCGAGCTGAAGGACTGACCTGTGCGAGCCACGTTGCGCTGGGCGCACTCGGACCTGCGGACGCACCGCGGTGAGGCGCTGTTCCTGGTGCTCGCCACCGTCGGCGTCGTCGCCTCCCTGCTGCTGGCGACGGCGCTCTTCGGCTACGCGACGAACCCTTGGGAACGGGTCTTCACGCAGTCCCGGGGCGCGCACGTGTGGATCCACACCGGTCCCTCGGCGCGAACGGCCAAGATCGCCGGGCTGGACGGCGTCGAGTCCGTCGCCGGCCCCTACCCCACCGCTTCCACCACGGTCGCCTCCCGCGGCGCCCGCGCCTCCGTCGAACTGCGCGGCACCGCCGCCCCACCCGCCGTGGGGCGACCCCTGCTCGTCTCCGGCCGCTGGCTGGACCCGGCGGCGCCCGACGGTGTGGTGCTGGAGAGCAGCCTCGCCCGGGCGCTGCTGGCCGAGCCCGGAGACGTGCTCACCCTGCCCGGCGGAGCCGCGCCGCTGAGCGTGCTCGGCGTCGCCGACAGTCCCGAGCCGCGCTTCCGCCAGGGCGAGCAGCCGGGCCTGGCCTGGGCACTGCCGTCCACCGTACCGCGGGCCGGCGCCGACGGTGGTCAGGTGATCGGGCTGCGCCTGACGGACCCCGGTGACACCGACTACGCCGTCCAGCGCGCGGTCACCGTGCTCGGCGCCGGCGCCGTGCGCGAGGTCTCCACCTGGCAGCAGGCGCGGGCCGAGGCGCAGGGCGACGACCGGCTGCTCGGCCAGATACTGGGCCTGTTCGGTCTCGGCGCGCTCGTCGCCGCCGGACTCGCCGTGCACGGAGCCATCGGCACCCGCATCCGAGGTCATCTGCGGGACATCTCGATCCTCAAGGCGATCGGTTTCACGCCGGGCCAGGTCATGCGTGTCTTCCTGCTGCAGCATCTCGCGTACGCACTGCTGGGCGCCGTGGCCGCCGCGGCGTTCACGCAGGCGCTGGGCAGCCGGCTGCCGGGCCGGCTGGGGGACGCGGTCGGGGTATGGCAGGGGCTGCCGGGACACGCGGCGACCCTGGTCGGTGTACCGGTGGGGGCAGTGCTGTTCATCGGCGCGACCACGGGGCTCGCGGCCTGGCGGGCGGGGCGGGTACCCCCGGTTCCGGTACCACGGACCGCCGCCCCTTCCGGCGGACGTCTTTCGGGCGTGGCGCGCCGCGCTCTCGGCCTGCGGCTGCCGCCCGCGCTGGTTCTCGGCTGGCACAGGACGTTCGGTCGTCGCCCGCGCTCACTGGCGACGATCGCCCGTCTCGCGCTGCCGCTGACACTGATCGTGGTGGCGATGAGCGCGTGGACGACCATCGACCGCTTCCACAGCAGACCGGAGGAGATGGGGCTCGCCGCCGCGCTCACCGTCCGCGCGGACGACGGCCTGAGCGACACCGCGACCCGGGCGCTGCTGGCGCGCAGTCCCGAAGTGGCCGCGGCCTATCCGGGCGTCGAGGTGGCGGCCCTGGTGCCGGGCCAGACGGCGACGATCGCCCTGCGCGGTCTCGGTTCCCGTACGGACCCCTACCCCTACACGCTGGCCGAGGGCCGTGCGGCCCGTGGTCCCGACGAGGCGGTGGCCGGGCACGGACTGCTGGACCTCCTGGACGTCCGGATCGGCGACTGGGTGCGTACGACGGTGAGCGGCCGGCCCCAGATCCTCCACCTCGTGGGCCGCAGCATCGAGCCGGAGAACGCCGGCCGGGTCATCTCCACGTCGCTCGACACCCTGCGGGAGAACGACCCGCAACTGCGGCCGACGCTGTACCAGGTCCGGCTGCGGGACGGCGCGGATCCGCACCGCGTCGCCACCCGGCTGAGCGCCGCGGCCGGCCGTGGCCGGCTTGACGTGCACACCGTGACGAACCCCGCCGACGGTCTGTCGCCGCTGCGCAGTGTCGTGGCGGGCCTGCTCGGCGTTCTCGCGCTCATCGGGCTCGTCGACCTGCTGACCGCCATCGGCGGCGCCGTGCGCGAGAGCGAACGGGATCTGCTCGCCTTCAAGGCGATCGGTCTGTCGCCACGGCAGATCACCGCGATCACCGTCACGGCCACCGGTTGCACGGTACTGGCCGCACTCGCCGCCGCCCTGGCCCTGGGCCTGCCCCTCTCCCACTGGCTGATCGACGCCCAGGGCCGCTCGAGCGGTATCGGAGCCGGAATCGCACAGGCGCCGTCCCCCGTCGCCCTGTCCGCGTTCGGCGCCGCGGCTCTGCTGGGCGCCCTGGCGCTCGCGGCACTGCCCGCGGCCCGCGCCTCCCGGCGCCGGCTCGCGGACACGCTGAGCGCGGTGGCGTAGCACCCCGGTTTCGCGAGACACCCTTGCGTCGGCCTTGGGCCTGCCATTTCTGGGCAGACGGGACACGAACCCGGCTGGTCGGCCTAAGGAGACAGAACAGTGGCGAAGGACTCATCGCTGAGGGCTGTGGGGTGGGCGCGTTCGCTGCCGGTGAGCAGCGGGGTGAAGGCCGCCAGGGACTGGACACGTGGGCATCTGGCTACGGTCAGCTGGGCGCAGGAGGACCCGGAGCTGGTGGATGCGGTGCTGCTCGCCGTGTCCGAGCTGGTCACCAACGCCCATGTGCACGCCCACAGCGCGGCACAACTGATCCTCACCTGGGACGAGGAGTGCCTGCACGTGACCGTGCACGACACCTCGCCCCGGCTCCCCGAACAGCGCGACCCGGGCGACGGCGCCCTGGGCGGGCGCGGTCTGCTGCTGGTGGACGCCCTCGCCGACCGCTGGGAGGCCTACCGCTGCCCCCGCGGCAAGAAGGTCACCGTCTGCTTCCAAGCAGGCACCGACCCGGACCTGCGGGGCATGGCCACCTGAGCACGTCCCACGCATCCGGGACCGCCCGTAGAGTTGACTGCGCCGATTCCTCCGCTTTCGGCACGTACAGCTCCACTTCGATCCGACCGGAACCCTCATGCACCACCCGTCCACCGCCTCGGGCGACGACTCCGACGCCCTGTTCGGGCTCGACGCCCTCGGCTCCGAGCCCGTGGCTCCGGTTACCGGCCGGCCGTCCTTCCGCGACTCCGACACCGCGCGGCGCCTGCTGCCCGTAAGGGAGATTCACGCCGAACCGGCGGCCGCCGCCTCCCCGCGCGGCCGGCAGATCATCGCCCGGTTCCCCGAGGCGCGGGTGGTCGAGGTCGAGTCCCACTGGCGCATCCCAGGACTGCACGGCAACGAGGGCAACATCGCGCGCTGGGTGCGCGTCAAGGGCGAGACGCTCGTCCTCGGCGAACGCAAGGCGCCGAGGACACGCCCCAACGGCCGGTCCGCCGACTGGATCGCCCCTGGCGCCTCCAACGGCTGCGCCATGGCCTGCGCCTACTGCTACGTGCCGCGCCGCAAGGGATACGCCAACCCCGTCACCGTCTTCACCAACATCGACCGGATCGTCGCTCACCTCGGCCGGCACATCGCCCGGCAGGGCCCGAAGCCCGAGCCGAACCAGTGCGACGCCGAGGCCTGGGTGTACGACATCGGCGAGAACGGCGACTGTGCGGTGGACGCTCTGATCTGCGACAACACCGCGGATCTCGTACACGCCTTCCGGCAGTGGCCGACGGCCAAGGCGTCCTTCGCGACCAAGTTCGTCAACCCGGACCTGCTGACGCTGGACCCGCGTGGCCGGACCCGGGTCCGCTTCTCGGTGATGCCGCCGGAGGACTCCCGGCTGCTGGACGTGCGCACCTCGCCCGTCGCCGAGCGGATCGCCGCTGCGGCGGACTTCCTGGACGCGGGCTACGAGGTGCACTTCAACCTCTCCCCCGTCGTCGTCCGCCCCGGCTGGGAGGAGGCTTGGACGGAACTCCTCGATCATCTGGACGACGTCCTGCCCGACCGGGTGAAGCGGCAGGCCGCCGCCGAGGTGATCATGCTGACGCACAACCGGGAGCTGCACGAGGTCAACCTCGGCTGGCACCCCCGTGCCGAGGACGTCCTGTGGCGGCCGGACCTGCAGGAGACCAAACGCTCCGAGAACGGCGCACTGAACGTCCGCTACGCGAGCCCCACCAAGGCGCGGGCAGTGGACCGCCTGAGTGCGCTGGTCGCCGACCGAGCTCCGTGGCTGCGGATCCGGTACGCGTTCTGAGCGGGCGCCGATCAGGCCCGCGGCCCGGGGGGCCGACCGTGAGCGGCGGCGGTCCGGCAACGATCACTGCTCCCTCGGGGCACGGTGGACGCTCGGCGTCTGCCGATCCGGGCCGGCGCGTCCCTGGCCCGAGCGGGGCCGGCGTCCCGACCAGATCGGCCGCGGACCGCACGTCGTCGATGAGGTCGACGCCTTCGCCGGCCCACGGCGGCAGGGCGGGGTTCTCGCCTCGCGTCACGGCGTGCTGGTACGCCCGCTGGGCATGCGGGTGGCCGCGAGCTCGTCCTCCCGGCCCCGCCGCCCGTCGAGGAGGTGGTGGCCGGGGGTGCGTGCGGTGTCCTTCGACGGCCGACGAACGGCGGGCGATGTCCAGGACCCGGTTGCGCTCGGTGTCCGCGGCCGGTGCGTGCTCCGCGTTCAGCGTGAGTGGATGAGAAGCAACGCGATGTCGTCGCTGCGGGGCGCGGACTGCCGGGCGTGGTCGACCAGGGTGTCGGCGAGGGCTTCCATGCTGCGGGTGCGGGCTCTGGCCAGCTGCTCGGCGAGGCTGTGGAGGGCGTCCTCGATGTCGACGCCCGGTGCTTCGACGAGTCCGTCGGTGTACAGCGCGAGCACGGCGCCGGGTGGCAGGGAGATCTCGGTGGTGGGGTAGTCGGCGGTGGGGTCGATGCCGAGCAGGAGACCGGGCTGGAGGGGGAGGACTTCGGTGTGGCCGTCCGGGTGGCGCAGGATCGGGGGCGGGTGGCCGGCGGTGGCCAGACAGGCGTGGTGATGAGCCACGTCGAGGTCGACGTAGGTGCAGCTGGTGAACAGGCCGGGGTCGAGGTCGGTGAGCAGGCGGTTGGTGCGGGCGAGGACTTCGCCGGGCGGTGCGCCCGCGCCGGCGTGGACGGCGGTGCGGACCTGTCCCATGAGGGTGGCGGCCTGCACGTTGTGGCCCTGGACGTCGCCGATGGCTGCGGCCGCGGTCGTCTCGTCGAGGCGGATGAAATCGTAGAAGTCGCCGCCGATGCCCATGCCGTGGCCGGCGGGGAGGTAGCGGGCGGCCACTTCGAGCCCGGGGACGCCCGGCAGCGTGCGCGGCAGCAGGCCGGCCTGCAGGTTGCGGGCGAGCTGGTGTTCGGCGTCGTACAGACGGGCGCGGTCCAGGGCCTGCGCGATCAGTCCGGCGAGGGCGGTGAGGACGGCGCGTTCCTGCGGGGTGAAGAGATGAGGCCGGTCGTAGGCGAGGACCATCGAGCCGACGGGGCGGCCGGTCGTGATCAGCGGCAGGAAGGTCCACGAGGCCATGCCGTCCTGGAGGACGGCCGCGGCATATTCCCGTTTCAGCTCCGCGAAGCTGCCGAAGAAGCAGGGGATACCAGTGGTCAGCACACGCACGGCGGGGGTGTCGGACGTCAGGGGAATGGCGTCGAAGCGGTCCATGAGGTCGGCGGAGTAGCCGCGGTGGCCGATGATCCGCAGCCGTCCCTCCTCCGCGGTCATCAGGGCGAAGGCCCGGACGCCGAAGGCGGCCAGGACCTGGTCGGCGACCCTGTCCACCACGTCGGACACACCGACCGCTTCGGTGAGGGCGACAGCGAGGTGCGTGAGGGCGTAGAGGGCGGTGGCCCGGCCCGGTTCAGCGGGCGGCGCGGGGCTGACCAGCAGCGGAGGATCCGCAGAGTGGACCGGCGAGGCGCGGACGATGCGCACGCTGATGCCGGTGGCGTCCGGGTACAGATGGAAGGACAGCCAGTGGTCCGGCGGGCGCAGCGTGGTGAAGGACGTGGGTCGCCGACTGAGCGCCACGGACCGGTAGCGGTCCTCGGCGACCGGTGTGTCCAGCCACGGCAGGACCTCCCAGGGCCGTGCTCCCAGCAGGTCGGAGACACCGACGCCGAGCAGGCCTGCCGCCGCGGTGGTGATGAAGGTGATCCGGCCGTCCACGTCCAGCGAGCAGCAGCCGTCGGGAAGGCGCTCGGCGAAGTCGACCGCGGCCTGCGCCTCGTGCCGCCCGGCGATACGGGTCCGCAGCGGAGGCAGGATCCGCGGTTCGGGCCCGGGCAACACGCGGTGGCCGCTGTCGGCGGCCTGCCACAGGATCGCGCCCAGACGGTCGCAGAGGCCCCGGATCGCATCACGCTCTCGCGAGCTCAACACCGGGGAGTGCGAGGCGGGCCAGTGCACCACCAGGCCGCCCCACACCGTCGCGCCGGTCATGATCGGGGCGGCGGCCAGGGCGAAGGGGTGGGGCAGGACGAGGGCCATCTTCGGGTAGCGGCGCGCCCTCTCCTCCTCGCTGCCGACCCACACCAGGAGGCGCTCCCGTACGGCGTCGGCCACCGGGGTCGCGGCCTCCAGCGTCACCCGCGCCCACGGAACGGCGATCCGCCACGAGACTCCGCTCAGCAGCGCCAGTCGCAGGGCCGGCTCGTCCGGCGGCAGGAGGTAGACCGCGCACACGCTGGCGCCGCTCTCCCGCGCGAAACGGAGCAGAACCGGTTCCAGTGCCTCCGGGCCGAAGCCCGCGGAGTGATCGGCGGACGCGGCGTCGGACACGCGCTCACCTTCCTCTGCGAGCGCCGGGTGGCGATTCCGGGCCAACGCCGATCTGTCCCGGACGAACCCCGGCCCACCGGCCGGGGTTTGCCGACACCGCCGAACGTGCCGCCCGTCCGGCCGGTCCGGACACCCGCCTCACAGCAGCGAGGTGGCGTTCTCGTGGGGCCCGTGCGCCGGGCAGATCACTGCTCCGCCGCTGTACCGGGAACCGTGGGTGGCCGAACAGCTCCACCGTGGCAGACGCGACCACCCGCCGCCCCTCCGCCACCCGCCGCCCCTCCACCGCCGGCCGTCGTCGCCGATCGCGCGAACCCACCTGCTGACGCGGCGGACCGCGATGCCGGGGCCCGCGGCCGGACGACCGTGGCAACGGGGCTTCGCTTCCACAGCTCCGACCATCGTCCATATACGGACAATACGCCCGACCCCTGTCACCCGCTGCGGCCAGGACGCGACGCTTCCCGAACGAGGGCTGCAACGTCGCGCGTCCACCATCGGTTCCTCGCCCGGCACCGCGATCGCCCGAACCATCCTCGTCGCAGCGTCTCAGGGCGTTCGCGCGGCGGCCCGCTTCGCGCTTTTACTCCCGCCGCTGGCGCCCGCGCCGCTCCGGCGCGGCTTGGCGGGCACGCTCTTCCGGCTCGTGGCCTCCTCCGCGCCCTCGGGCTCCCGCGACGGCGCCGCCTCGCTCGATGCGGTCGGCCACTTGAACTCGATCTCCAGCTCGATCTCCCCGTCACCGATCTCGACCTCGATCTCGCCGCGAAGGTCGTCGGGGACCCGCAGGCTCAGCGTCCCGGGGCCGAGTTCCAGTTCGGCCTCGCCGCCTTCTCTCAGCGCGGCCGCGAGTGCCGTGAGCTGGTCGGCCGCCTCGAAGCGTGTCAGCGAGCGCTTCTGCTCGAACTTCAGGTCCTTCATGCGTGTCTCCGATCCGGAACGAACAGCACATAGCGCAAGTCTGCGGCCATGTACGGGATCGGACATCCTCACGGCCGGGCAGGAAAATCGTCGGTCTGACGACATCGGGGCTGTCGCCGGACGCGGCCGGATCGGCGAAGTCCTCGAACCCGCCGGCGCCCAAACGGCACGCCGCGCGGCGTCCATCGGCTCCCCGACATCCACCGCCCTCCTTCGACATGCGTCCAGAGGGCAGGATCCCGCACGCCACACACGACCGTCCCGCCCGACGCGGCGTGCTGCGCGCCCCGGACGGCAGACCCCTCGTCCCGCTCCCCCCGTCGTGGTCGACGGGGCCGACCTGCGGGCGCTCACCCGCGTGCGGCGTGCGATCCGTGCCGCCGCGAAGGCCGGTCCCTCACTCCTGGCGACCCATCGTGCCGACGGCTCGGCGGACATCGAAGGCGTGGCGAGCCCCGGGGACCATCGCGGCACGGTCGACCGGACCACGGCGGTCCTCACCCTGCCTCCGGACGAGGACGTCGACCTGCCGGCCACCGCCCTGGCCCCGATCACGTCGACGCGGAGACCCGCCGCGTCAACCTGTCCGGGCCGGAGTACGCGGCCTACGAACGATTCGCCGACCGGCTCGCGGCAGCTGCCATGACGGGCCAGTTCGCCGGCGACCGGGCGCTGTTCAGGAGCCGGTACTAGACGACACACCGCATCACTCGGCTGCCGCGACACCGACGCCGATGCCGATGAACAGCCATCCCGTCGTCCGCTCCCAACGACGGCGGTAGCCCGGGCGGCCGAGCAGGGAACGCAACTGTGCGGCGAAGCCCACGAGGATCGACCAGTAGACGACACCGATCGCGATGTCGAGTGCGCCGAGGAAGAAGATCTGTCCGGTCGACGAGCCGCCGTGGTGGGTGAACTGCGGCAGGACGCTGAGGAAGAACAGGGCCGCCTTGGGGTTGAGGACGTTCGTCAGGAAACCCTGGACGAAGCTGTCGCGGCGGCTGGTTCCGGCGGCTGCGGGGATTGGATGGCCGGCGTCGCCGCGTGGTGTCCGTGGGTCGGTCTCGGTGGTCTGCGTCTGCCGGTCGCCGGTGCCGCGACGCACGTCCAACAGGACTCGTACACCCAGGTACGTCAGATAGCAGGCGCCCGCGAGTTTGACGACGGTGAAGGCGACCGCCGATCCGGCGGCGATCACCGACAGGCCGAAGGCCGAGGCGCTCATGTGGACGCACAGCCCGGTCTGGGCTCCGAGGGCCGCTGCCCTGCCCAGTGCGGGACGCCGTGCGGCCGCCCTGACGATCACCAGGAAGTCCGGCCCCGGAATGACGTAGGCCAGCAGCACCACACCGAGGAACCCTGCGAGATCGACCGGCATCGGCCCACTCCGTTCTTCGCGCCCGTCGTCGGGCCCACGTCCGGCCTGACGTGTTCCACAGCGGCGGCACGTCATGCACAAGAGGGGCGGGCGTCCCGCGCGAGCCCGTGGGGTCCGTCGCGCCAGGACGTCTGACGCAGGGCGCGGCGCGGGGTCGGAATCGACCTCGCTGGAAAGTAATCGTTTGCTGTTGCCGAGCGGCCGGGTTCGCCTGATCGGCAGAACACGGCAGGTGATGGATGGCTCCGCCGACGTTCAGGGGTGTTACTCGTCTACCCGTCTGAGCTGCATGTTTAATCGATCGCGCCACGATCGCGCAGCGGCCGCCGCAAAAGGCGCTGCAAGGCGGCCCCATTGACCAGCACCGACGGGACTTCTAGCGTGGAATACGTTTACTGACGGCGCTCTTCGGCGTCACGACCACCCGTCACGCGTCTGAGCAGGAGCATCATGTTGACGTCCTCGCCCCCCGCTGCCCTCTTCGCCATGGATGCCGTGCATCTGCAGGGACTCTTCCCGCCTCCGGTGATGGCGCGGCTCCGTCGGTTGGCGGACGTCGACCCGGCGCTCGTCGTCCAGGACTTCTCCGATCCCGCCGCAACCGCGGCACTGAGCCGGGCGGACGTGCTCATCACGGGCTGGGGCTGCCCGCACATCGGCGCGCAGGTGCTGGAGGCGGCACCTCGGCTGCGGACCGTGCTGCACGCGGCCGGCAGCGTCCGGCACCTGGTGGGAGACCCCTTCTGGGAGCGAGGGCTCACCCTTTCCAGCGCTGTACAGGCCAACGCGCTTCCGGTCGCGGAGTACACGCTCGCCGCGATCCTGTTGGCCGGGAAGGACGCCTTCGGGCTGAGGGAGCGCTTCCGCACCGAGCGTGCGCATCCCGGCCCGACGGAGTACGCGGCCGTGGGCAATCTCGGCCGCCGGGTCGGCCTGATCGGCGCCTCCCGGGTGGGCCGCCGGGTACTGGAACTGCTGCGCCCCTTCGACCTTTCGGTGAGCCTGTACGACCCCTATGTGGACGCCGACGAGGCAGCGGACCTCGGTGTCGTCCCACTGCCGCTCGACGAGTTGCTGCGCACCAGCGACATCGTCAGCGTGCACGCCCCCGACATCCCGCAGACCCGTCACATGCTCAGCCGCGAACGGCTGGCCCTCATCCCCGACGGCGGCGTGCTGATCAACACCTCGCGCGGCGCACTCGTCGACCAGCCCGCGCTCGTCGAGGAACTGACCCGCGGCCGGATCAGCGCGGTGCTGGACGTCACCGACCCGGAGCCGCTGCCGGCGCACTCCCCCCTGTTCAGCCTCCCGAACGTGTTCCTCACCCCGCACATCGCGGGGTCCCTCGGCAACGAACTGGCCCGGCTCGGCGGCACGGTCGTGGAGGAACTGGAGCGCGTCACCACCGGTCTGCCACTGGCCCACGCGGTTCACCGGGCGGGGCTGGCGAACAGCGCCTGATCCGCTGAAGCGGTAAACGGTTACCCTCCATCGGCGCCCTCCATCGGCGCGAAGGAGGGCATCTGCGGACATCCGCGTATCCGTGAGCCCGCTCGGATGCATTAACGTCGTGATGTGACGGTGAACGACAACGCCTCCAGCCTGAGTCCCGGCCACAAGGGCGCGAAACGCCGGCAGGGGAGTTCCGCCGACGGAGGCCGTCCGCGCACGATCCGTGATGTCGCCGAACGAGCAGGCGTGTCGGTAGCAACCGTTTCCCGGACCCTGGCCGGCAACTACCCCGTCTCCGCCGCCACCCGGGATCGCGTCATGGAAGCGGTGAAGTCACTGCATTACGTGGTGAACGTCCATGCCAGAGCACTCTCCGGACGGGTCGCGGGCCCCATCGCCCTGGTCCTCAGGGACATCACCGGGCCGTCGCTGGCCCATGTCGCCGCCGGCGTCGAGCAGGAGGCGGCCGTACGGGGTCGGCTGAGCCTGGTCTGTGCCACGCACGGGGACCCGGAACGGGAGAACGAGCTGGTCCGGCTGATGCGGGAGCAACACGCCGCCGCCGTCGTGCTCGTCGGCGGGGCCGTGCAGGACGAGGCGTACTTCCGGCGGATGGCGGACTACGCCCGAGGCCTGGACGCCGTCGGGTCCCGTCTGGTGCTGGTGGGCCGCCCACCACTGCCCGGGGATCTGCCGGTGACCGTCGTGGACTACGACAATCGCGGAGGTGCCTTCCAGGCCGCCGACCATCTGTTCGCACAGGGGCACCGGCGCCTCCTCTTCCTGGGCGGCGAACCCCGGCTGAGCACCGCGGTGCAACGGCGGGAGGGCCACCTGCACGCGCTGCGCGCACAGAATGTTCCGTACGCGGAGGAACTCGACGTTCCCGGTGACTACACCCGCGCCTCGGGCTACCAGCGCACCCGGGAGGCGCTGGCGGCCGGACTGTCCTTCACGGGTGTCGTCGCGGGCACGGACATGGTGGCTCTCGGCGTACTGGCCGCGCTCCGCGAGGAGGGACTCGACGTCCCCGGGGACGTCTCACTGGTGGGCTTCGACGACGTCCCCTTCGCCGCGGACCTCACCCCGTCACTCACCTCCGTCCGGGTTCCGTACGAGGACCTGGGCCGAACCGCCGTGCGCATGGCCATGGAGCGCACCGATGGCGTCACCAGTGACGCTCACGTGGTCCTGAGCACCCAGCTGGTGATCCGCCGGTCTGTACGCAGGCCGCGGTGACCGCGAGGATCTCGTGACACGTCGACACATCGATACCTCGCTACTCAGATGCCTCGATGCCTCGATGCCTCGATAGCGTCGAACAGGCTCTGCTGCCCCGCCCCCGACTCGGGCCCGGCGTCCTGCTCGGGTTCGCGGCCGGGTGGGGGCCGGGATCCTGAGCACCACTCCTTCACCCTCGGTGGTGAGGGTGCGGACGCGCAGGTCCAGTGGGCTGCCCAGGGCCAGGTCGACGCGCTCGCCCCGGCCGGTGCGGGCCGGCGCATCGCCCCCCCTCGTCGTACACGTCGAACCGGGTCTGCGCCGTCGGCCGCGCCCACGCCGCTGCGCCGAAGCCGTCCACCGGTCACCGAACCGCTCCCGGCACGGCATGATCGGTACGGTTGTCGGGTCGGGCTACGAGAGGGGTTGCGGGCTGTGAACGAGCAAGCGGGGATCACGACGGCGAAGGAAGCCGCGGACCACGAGTTGATCCTTGCCTTCGGGCGCTTGCAGGGAGCGGCCAACCGGCTGGAGTACCTCCTCGGACGGGCGCTGGAGGTGGAGTGCGGGATCAGCCATCTGACGTTCGAGGTGCTGCTGATCCTGGGGCGCGCGGGCGATCCGGGCCTGCCGATGCGGGCCATCGCCCAGGAGCAGGTGCTGACCACCGGAGGCGCCACCCGCCTGGTGGACCGCATGGAGGCGGCCGGGCTGGTGGCCCGGACCGAGTCCCCGGACGACCGGCGCGGGAAGCTCGTGACGCTCACCGTGCGGGGCGAGGAAACCGCCGTGCGGGCTTCCCGGGTGCACGTCGAGAACATCAGGCGCCACTTCGTGGAGCCGCTGCCCGCCGCGGACCGTGAGCGGTTCGCCGAGGATCTTCGCATCCTCAGCCACTCGGCCCGGGACACGCTGCCGCGCCTGCCCTGACCCGCGGCCGGCTGTCAGCGCCGCGCGCACCACCCGTGGGCGGACGCCTGTGGCCGGTCTCAGGGCTCCGCCCGCGGCCTGCGCTCAGCCCGTCGCGCCGCCGGGACCACCCGAGGCCGACCTTGCCGACGACACCCCCGCGCAGGCCGGCCGCCACCGCCGTGCTCGTCGGCGAGTTCGTGGCGCATGCCGTGCGGCACCTCCCGAGCTGAGCCGACCCCGCCCGCGTACGAGTTGCTTCCCGGGCGAACGTCCGACCCCACACTCCCGCCTGGCCGCACGGGCCCACGTCGCCCGCCGCCCGCCGCCCGCCTACTGCGCCGGACCGTCGGCAAAGTCATCTGAAACATTTTCAGTGGTCCACCGCGTCTGTGAGGTGTAGGCCGACGGAAGGGTGCCAAGGGGTGGGCATGAGAAGGTCCCGGACAGGGTCCAGGACAGATGAGTTCATGGAGTTCGCGACAGGGCGTGCGGGGCATCTGCACCGCTCCGCGTGCCTGCTCACCAGCGGAGACACTCACCTGGCCGAGGACCTGGTGCAGGAGACGCTCAGCCGGATGTACACGCTGTGGGGACGTGTGTCCCGGATCGACAACCCTGCGGCGTACGCCCAGACCGTTTCGTCCGTACCTTCCTGACCCAGCGGCGGAGGTACTCCGCGGCCGAGCGTCCCCTGGCGAGCCTGCCGGACGCCCCGGTCCCCCGGGGCTCGGACGATCCGGCTCTGCGGCTCGCGCTGCTGCAGGCCCTGCGGGAGCTGCCGCCCAAGGACCGGGCGGTGGTGGTGCTGCGGTACTGGGAGGACCGCAGCGTGGAGCAGACGGCCGACGCGTTGGACGTCAGCTCCGCGGCCGTGCGCACCCGCTCGACCCGGGCGCTGGCGAAGCTCCGCGAACGGCTCGGGGCAGCCTCGCCGAGCTGATCACCCCGACCTGGCCTCCTGCGGTTCGTTCTTCCTCCGCCACGAACAGCCGGGCCGACCAGGGCCCGTCCCCGTTCGTCGATCCGCTTTCCCGTCCGCACCGACACGTACTGGTGGTTCCACATGCCTTTTGAAGACGAGCTCGGGGGGGTCCTCCGCGACACAGCGGGTTCCTTCACCACCGACCGGCGTTCCCTCGCGGAAGGCAGCCTGGCGCGCGGCCGCCGCAGGCTGGCACGCCGCCATGCGTCCGTGATCGCCGGAAGTGCGCTGGCCGTCGTCCCCGTCGCGACGGCCGGTGTCCGACTCAGCGGGGACCAGGACGGTGACGGCAAGTCCGGCGGCCTGGCCGCGACCCCCCGACCGTCGGGTGACTACGGCCACTTCGCGGTCACCGCGGAAGGAATGGAGAACATCCTCAAGAACGGCATGACCAACGCTTCGGGGATCGCCGTCGGGCACCCCAAGGTGCGGGGAGCCGGCAGCTCCGAGGCGTCCCGGCCCGCGACGGCCTCGATCGACTTCGGGGACGGCTTCGGCGCGGCCGAGGTCACCCTCGCGGTGCGCCGCGTGGACCCGGCCGACCAGGACGTGAAGAAGCTGATCACCTGCGCGCCCGGAGAGAGTTCCCCGTTCGAGGAGTGCACGACGCTGCCCGACAGCCGGGCCGTGAAGGGATACACCGAGGCGGGCAAGGCGGGCGGGGTCATGAAGTGGGCGGTCACGCTGCTCTCGTCCAACGGGTACCTCATCGACGTCGCCACCAACAACGTGCCGACCACGGAGAGCTCCGAGACGGCGCCAGTGACCCGCGCTCCCCGTATGAACCCGGGAAAGCTGCGGAACCTGGCGCTGTTCGTCGACGGCTCGTTCGGACCCGACGGGGAGACCGGCCCCCTCGGGGGGCTCGAGCCGGGTTCCGAGGCCGAGCCGGGCGACATCCTGCCCCTGCTGAAGGAACTGCTGCCCGCACGCCTCCACATCTACTCGGAGGGTGGCACGGCAGGGGACGCCCATGTCGTGGTGTATGACGGGAAGAGCGGGAAGCGCACCTATATCGAGGCTTCGCGGATCGCCGCCGACAAGGAGGTGTGGAACGAGACGCTGGCCGACGGCACCAAGGTGGGTACCCGTCAACTGCCCGGCCGGCAGCCGGGAGTCGTGCAACTCCGGGCCGACGCACTCCGGGTGAACGGGCTGTGGATGTCGGTGTCCGCCTACAACGCACCGAGTCCGACGTCCAAGAAGAGCGGCGACGCCCCCTTGGTCACGACCGAGGAACTCAAGGCCATCGTCATCAGCCGCGCTTGGCTCCTCGCCCGGTAGAAGGAACGGCCCGGCTGCTCGAAAGTCCGCAGAAGTCTTCCCCGTCCGCTGCCCCCACGGCCCTTGAGGCGCCCTTACGGGCCGGTCCACGCTGATCGGTACGACGCCGACAAGTCACCCACGACGCGGGCCCGTCACATGGCGGGCGGCCCATGAGGAAACAGACGGACATGGTGCGCAGAGCAGAACAGGACCCGATGTCCGCGTACGCGGGGCAGCAGTCGGCCCGGCGTACGGCGGCGCCCGCTGCGCCCGGCGCGGCCGCTCGGCTGTGGGCCGACCTCTCCGGACGAGGACTCGCCACCCGAGCCGGTGTGGACACCATCGCCGCACTCCAGCGGAGCGCGGGCAACGCCGCACTGAGCCGGACGGTGGGCGCGGTGGACGGCGCACGGAGCGCCGGCCCGGCCGGGTCCGCCTGCCACGTCGTCCAGCGGATCGGCACCGTTCCCGGCGGCAGCTATGCGACACACCGTGAACCGGAGGACCGGGGCCCCCACTTCATGGAGCAGGAGCAGGAAGCACGGGTGGTGACCGGCAGCGGTGCGGCCCTCGGCCCCCGTGGCGTCCCCGAGCGCATCCGCTACCCCGCCCGTGAGGTCAAACCGGCCGAAGCGGGGCTGCGGGTCGCGGACGACGGCACGCTCGCGGTACTCGACAAGGACGAGCCGAAGGAGTTCTACGCCGTCCAGCAGGTCGTCGACAACGCCAACGCCTCGCTGGACGCTTCGGGGAGCATCGTGCGCCTCGCTCTGCAGGGCAGGAGCATCACCGTCGGCGGCCGGCGGCTCACCCGGGTGCAGCCCGTGCTGGCGCAGCGGGCGCAGGACCAGCCGGTGAGCGAGGAGTTCGTCTCGCTGGTGCGCAGCACCTGCATCACGGTGGCCTGCAAACTGATGGGCTCCAGCCGGGACAAGACGAGCCGTGTGGTGCTCGGCGGCGGCGCCGGAGGATTCGACATCACTCCCGGATCCGACAGCGATCCCAGGATCAGCAGTCTCGCCGGGCGGATGGCCTCCACCCCCGACGGCGGTCTCGATGTGCCCGGGGCGGTCGACGCGGCCGGGTCCAGGAACGGGGCGGTGCCGGACAACGGAAGGGTGTACGGCGAGGCCGTCAGAAACGGTGGCCGGGACGGGACCGCCGCGCAGCTGGGTGTCAATCAGCATGCTTCGCCCCAGGTGGGTGAGGGGTTCGCGATATTCAGCATGGCCGCCGAGGACGAGCGCGACCACTCCGTGCAGCCGCCGGCGGCCCGCGGCGACAACGTCTGGGGATATCACTTCGCGGCCGTGGTCGCCTCGTCCCTGGACGGCACCTGCCGGGTGACGCTGGAGAACTACGCGCGCAACGACTTCGACAGGGTCGCGCGCGAGGAGCTGTACGACAGGCTCTACCAGCGGGCCAAGAAGTCCGGGGGTTGGTTCAGCAGCGTCAGCGCGCTGCAGGAGACCGACGACCAGCAGGCGTTCAAGAGCAAGTTCGACGAGGTGATGCGCAAGCTGTGCACGGACCCGGCCATCAAGGAGGTCCAGGGACTGCCGCGGCGGAGGCTTCAGGAGGACTTCGAGGACCACACCGGTCGGGCGTGGTTCTTCCGCGTCTACGGCGGCGGCCCGGGGGAGAGCTTCCACGAACAGCAGTCTGCCTCCGGCTACTTCAACAACCCGCTCACCGTGCGGGTCGCCAGACCCTGAGAGCGTAAACGGTGGATCACCGCCACGAAGGTGGGGGGTGGGACATGGCAAACCATCTCCAAGCCCGAGCTTGATGCCGGGGCCAGTCCGACCCACCCCCCATAGCCGCGAGTCCCTCACGATCTCCGTCCGGCCGATGAGACAGCACCGTATCCCGACCCACTGACAACAGGCCGCCTGGCCGAGGGCGCCCCGCGCCGAGAAGCCGCTGACGCGCATGCGACGGCGTCCCTTGCCGTGCCGGCGCCGAAGGTGGTCGGGCCGGCGTCACGGCATCGGGGCGAACACGCGGCGGAACAGGCCCGGTTACGGGTTCACACGAGGTCCGGTCGTCCGGCGGTGGCCAGGCGGCGCCGGAGCTCCTCCTGCGAGACCTCCTCGATGTGGGTGAGGAAGACCCAGATGTGACCCGACGGGTCCTTGAGGATGACGGTGCGGTCACCGTGGAACATGTCCTTCGGGGGCTGGAGGATCTCGGCGCCGGCGGCTTCCGCGCGCTCCGCCAGGCTGTCGACGTCCGGCACGAAGACATGCAGCGTGACGGACGTACCTCCGCCGAGCGAGGTCGGCGCGGCGAAGGAGGCGGCCTCCGCGTCATCCGCGCCGGCGTCGCCCAGCATCAGGACCGAGCGTCCGACGGTGATCTCGGCGTGCAGAATCCCGCCGTCAGGAGCGTCGATCCTGAAGTCCTCACGGGCGCCGAACGCACGCTGGTAGAAGTCGATCGCCGCGGCGGCGTCGTCGACCATGATGTGCGGGATCACGGCATGGCGGTAGCGGTCGGGAACCTCGATGCGGGCTGTGCGCTCGGTCACGGCGAACCTCCTGGAAGGGCGCCGCCGGTCGGTTCCTGCGGCTCCGCAGGGAGCGTAGAAACTGAAGTCCGGTTGAGGTCAACTGTCGGATGCGGCCCTTCGAGTGCTCGCCGAAGAGGGCTTGTCGGCCCTGCCGCGGCCCTCGGGATGCGTGTCATCAGTGCCTCCCCCATCTCGCCAGTGCGCGAAGGGCGGCGCTGTAGCCCCGGTCGGGTACGGTCCACAGGGTCTGCCCCCGGACCCCCCAGCGTTCCAGCAGGGCGTTGGCGGCCATGAAGCCGCTCGTCGCCGCGCGTTCCATCAACGCGACGGGCAGCTCCGTACGGACCAGGTCGCCGGCCACCACCAGGGCCGGGTCGGCGGTGCGAACGGTGGGACGGTCGGCATAGCCGCCGACCGGGAACAGCGGGCAGTCGGCACGCCACTCGTGCCGCTCGTCGACCACGGTCGCCGCACGCGTCTCCGGGTACACGGCGTGCAACTGCTCGACCAGGTGCTTCTGCTCCACGTCACGGGACGCGTCCTCCGGCAGCGCGTAGGCGTGCAGTTCGACCACGGAGCCGCCTGTGCGGGCCGACCAGCGGGCCGCCTGGCCCTCCCAGCGCTCCAGCACACTGACGTTGTCGAGGGTCCCGTAGCCGCTGGTGCCCAGGAAGCCGGGGCGGTCGGGGGCGACGGGCCGGTCCAGCCAGAGGCGCGAGACCAGGAACGGCGGCGCGGTGCGCAGCCGGGCCACCCGCTCGCGCCAGAGGGCGTCCCCCAGCCTCGGGGAGCGACCGACCACGGATCGCAGGCCCGCCGTGTCCATGGCCAGCACGGTCGTGTCGTACCGCCGCTCCCCGTCCTGGGTGGCCACGACCTGGCCGCCGTCCGCGGTGGGCGCGATGTTCTCGACGGCCGTGGAGGTGCGTACGTCGACGCCGTGGCCCCGGAGGTAGTCGGTGAGGGGCTCCCAGAGCGCGTCGGGGAAGGGCTCGTCGGGCACGTCGAAGAGAAGTCCCTCGGCGGAACCGAGGAAGTAGATGTGGAACATCAGCACCATTTCGGCCGCCGACAGCTCCCGTGGATCCGAGAAGAAGCTGCGGGAGAAGACCTCGAACGCGAGATGGTGCGCGGCCTGCGGGAAGCGGACCGATTCCAGGAAGTCATGGGCGCTGACGGTGTCGAGGCGCTCGTACACGCCGGGGACCCGGACGTCGAGCAGGGGCAGGGCGGCGACCGGGTTCATGCGGACCAGGTCGCGCAGGCCGAAGGTCGGGCTCAGGGCGACGAATCCGAGGGCGCTCCAGGGCGGCGTGCGCGGGACCCGGCGGAAGCTGTCCTGCAGTCCCCCGCTGTGGCGCAGCGGGTAGTCGGCGAGGCCCTTCAGACGCTCGAGCCCCGGGTCGGTCCGCCGCAGCAGTCCGCGCAGGTTGTAGTACTGACGGAAGAAGGCGTGGAAGCCGCGGCTCATGGTCACCGTGGAGCCGTCGCGCAGATGCGCCGGCCAGCCGGCCAGGCGCCCGCCGAGGGCCGGCCCGCGCTCGAGGAGCGTGACGCGCACTCCCCGTTCGGCCAGGGCGGTCGCGGCCGCCAGTCCGGCGATGCCGCCGCCCACGACGGCGGTCGTCGGCGGGCGGTCGCCGCCGACCCGGGGCGCCCCGGGCCGGGGGGCGAGCATCCGGGCGCGCCGGTCCCTGCCGCGCCGGGCCGCCTCGGTCCGGGCCGCCTCGGTCCGGGCCGCCTCGGTCCGGGCCGCCTCGGTCCGGGCCGCCTCGGTCCGGGCCGCCTCGGTCCGGGCCGCCTCGGGCCGGGCCGCCTCGGGCCGGTCGGGGGTTTTCACCGGTCACCGGCCGCGTCGAGGACCTCGCGCCTGGCGACGAACGTGTGGGTGACGCCGGTCTGCCACCCCGGCAGGGGCAGCACCCGCACCCGGTCGAACCCGGCCGAGCGGACGCGGTCGGCGAACTCGTCGGCGGTGTCGAACTCGACGACGCTGCGCCACAGATGGCGGTACAGCCTTCCGTCCCCGAGGGCGGTGGCCACGGGCAGCACGATGCCGACGCACACCGCGGTCCACACCGCGCGGTGAGCGGGCCGTCCGCTGAGGGTGTACTCGTGCACCGCCAGCCGCCCGTGGGGCCCCAGGAGGTCGCGCACGGTCGCGAGCACGCCGTCCGGGTCGGCCGCGTTACGGAAGAGGTAGGCGGCGAACACCGCGTCGAACGGGCCCCCGACGCCCGCCCGCGCCAGGTGTTCCGCCGGAGCGTGCACGAAGGTCACGTTGTCCGGCCAGGGCTTGGCGGCCGCCCGCTCCAGCATGCCTGCGGAGGCGTCGACCGCCGTGATCTCGGCAGCGGGCAGCACGGCTGCGAGGGCGGCGGTCGAGGCGCCGGTGCCACAGCCGAGGTCCAGCACCCGCATGCCGCGCCCGCCGTCCGGCAGACCGAGGCGGCGCGCCGAGCGGCGCAGGTGGGCGTGGTAGCCAGGGTTGGCGGCCACCAGCGTGTCGTAGCTGCGGGCGGCGTGGTCGAACGCGGCGGCCAGGTCCGCGTCGCGCAGCAGGTTCATGCGGTCTCCTCGGGGGTCGCGGGCCGCGTCCGCGGGACGGTCACGGTCCGGGAAAGGGGCGGCGGGGCAGGTACGGGAGCTCCGCGGCGGAGCGGAGCATCGGCAGCACGGGGGTGCGGATCCCCACGGACAGGTCCTCGTGGAGACGGGTGCGGCCGTCGAGGAAGCGCAGCAGCCGTTCCATGGGCACCCGCGTGAAGAGGTGCGCGAAGAAGTCGGCGCCGCCGACCCGGCCGCTGTCCAGGGCGCGCAGCAGCACCGCGTCCATGGCGCGCGAGCGCGCCGAGTGGGCGGGCGGCGGCAGCGGGCGGCGCCCCGCCGCCAGGGCGCCGGCGACGGCTCGCGTCTGGCGCTGCACGGCGGCGAAGGTGTAGCCCGTCGACGGGCGGGTCGCGCCTCCCGCCGCGCCGATGCGGAAGACCGAGGGGGCGGTCTGCCGGGCGAACGGCGCGTCGGTCATCGGGATCACGCCCGTCTCGGTCGAGACGACCTCGAGTCCGGTGAGGCCGAGGACGTCCTCGGTGTAGTGGCGCAGCGCGGCGTCGTAGCCCTGCGCGGACAGGACCTCGGGGGAGAACTCGGTGTACTCCACGAGCGCCTGCCGGTCGCCGGTGGGCAGGACGTAGCCGAACGACAGGCCCCGCGAGGGCTGTGGCGTGCGGAAGTCCATCAGGTCGACCGTACCGAGGTCGAAGACCGGCCGGTCGGCGCGGACGAACCAGCCGTGGAAGTGTTGCAGCAGCGTGGTGCGGGCCGCCGGGAGGCTGCCGAGCGGGCGCGAGTCGAAGACCCAGCGGGCGCGGACGGTAAGCGGACGCCCGTCGGCGGTGCGGACGAGGACCTGGGCGCCGCCGGGGACGCCCTCCACCGTCTCGGCGGTCGCCTCGATGCGCCGGACCTGCTCGCTCTGCGCGAGGTCGTGGGCGATCAGGCCCTCGAAGTCGTCCGAGCGGATCATCTTGTAGCGCAGCGGCGCGATGTCGTCCTCGACGGCCCGGCCGCCCGGGGTGTGCACGCGCAGGCGCTGCCAGGTCGCGGTGACCGCCGCGTCGTAGCGTCCACGGCCGCGCTCCCAGAAGCACCAGGTGCGTCTGAGCGGCCGCAGGGGGCCCGGCGGGGCCTCCACCAGGAGCACCGACAGCCGACGTGTCCCGGGCGCGCGGTGCGACAGCCGGTGGGCCAGAGACAGTCCCGCGGCTCCCGCGCCCACGATGGCGACGTCCGCGTCGAGCATGAGCCTTCCCTCCTTCCGCGCATCCCCGTGCGCGTGGTCGGAAGCATTCCCGCTCGGGTGCCCCTGCGGATGCAGGCCACGCGGGGCACTGGGCCGCGCGGCGGATTCGCATCGTCGACCGACCGGCCGACGCGCGGTCATGGCGACTGCCGGCCGACACGGACGACGGACGGCAGGCGACGGCAGCGGGCGGCAGGTGACAGCCGGGGGTGGCGGGTGACAGCCGTCTTCGGCGGGTGCGGAGGCCACGCTGCGCCCGTCGGCGCCCGAGGCCTCCGCTTCCGCCGCGGCAGGCGGCAGGCGGCGGGCGGGCCTCCGGACGGTCGGGCCGTCGTGTGGCCGACCGGCCTTCACAGATTGCGGGCCGCCGGTCGCCCAGGCCGCGTGCGCCGCCGCCGCGCCACGCGAGACGCCGGTCCCTCGAGGCTGCCCCGTCTCCGGGGAAGCGATCCGCCTCACGCAAGCGCGCGACTCGTGAGGTGAGTGATCCGGTTGCCGTGGCACCCGTCCACCGCGTCGTGCGACCGCCCCTGCCCGGGACGGGCCCCGCACTTTCCACCGCATGGCGCATCCGAGCGGGCCGTCGACGCGGAATGCGTTTACACATGGCGAGCTTTCGAGCTGACGAGAGGAACCGGGATGCGCCCCAGCAAGGCGAAGGACCACCATGCGGCCGGATCGCCGCCCGGCCCGCCCCCCGCGTCCAGGCGGACCTCCGCCCCTGGGGCCCATCCGCGCCCCGCGGGCTCCGCCGCGTCACCCGGCGGCGGACCCGAAGGTGAGGCGCCCGGCCCGTTCTTCCCGGACGTGAGTGACCTCCGCGCCCTGGACGCGGACGTCCCCGCAGCCGTCGGACGCCTTCTCGAGCAGCTCCTGGCCGAGCGCGCCGCACAGGCCGCGGCTCTCGATCCGGTGTTCGCCCACGACCTCGCCGAGCGGGTCGCCCGCTTCACCCTGGACGGCGGCAAGCGCACCCGGTCGCAGTTCGTGTGGTGGGCGCTGCGCGCCTGCGGCGGGGAGGGCCGTGCGGCGGCGGCCGCCCTGCGCATCGGCGCGGCCCTCGAACTCATCCAGACCTGTGCGCTGGTCCACGACGACGTGATGGACGGCTCACGACTGCGCCGCGGACGGCCCTCCCTGCACGCGGACGTCGCAGCCCAGTACGCCGGCGCGGCCCCCTCCTCCCAGGGCACGCGCTTCGGCGAGGCGGCGGCGATCCTCGCCGGGGACCTGGCACTGGTGTGGGCGGACGACGTGCTCGCCGACACCGAACTCCCGCCGGACACCGCGCGCCGGGTGCGCGGTGTGTGGAGCGCCATGCGCATGGAGATGGTGGCCGGGCAGTATCTGGACGTCCAGGGGCAGGCCACGTCCTCGCGCTCGTCGGCCCGAGCGATCCGGGCCGCCTGTCTCAAGAGCGCCCTGTACTCGGTGGAACGGCCGCTGGCGCTCGGTGCCGCCCTGGCGGGCGCGGACGCCGCGACGACCACGGCGCTGTGCTCGGCCGGCCGCTGCGTGGGCATCGCCTTCCAGCTCCGCGACGACCTCCACGACGTCTTCGGCAGCCCACGAGGGGCCGGCAAGCCGTCGGGCTGCGACATCCGCTCGGGCAAGCCCACCTACCTCGTCGCCGTGGCGCAGGCCCGGGCCGAGACGGCCGGCGACCGTCACGCCCTCGCGGTGCTACGGCGCTCGCTCGGCCGCGCCGATCTGTCCGAGACCGGCCTCGCCGAGGTGCGGGGCGTCCTCGTCGCCACCGGCGCGCGGGCCACGGTCGAGGCCAGGATCGAACGGCTGGTCGCCCAGGGCATGCGCCATCTGGACGCGGCGGCCCTGCGGACGGACGGCCTTCGGCGCCTGCGTGACCTGCTGCACTCGGCCGCCGAAGCGCCCCCGGCCGGGCGGACGTCGTGCGGCGCGCCCCGCACCGAGGGCGGCCTGCCCGGGTCACTGCTGTTCACCGCCTGCGCCCAGGGAGCCGCCCGATGACCAGGACGATCCCGGGGCGCACGGACCATGTCGTGGTCGTCGGCGCCGGACTGTCCGGGCTGTCCGCCGCGCTGCACCTGCTCGGCGCCGGACGACGCGTCACCGTCGTCGAGCGCGACGCGCTGCCCGGCGGCCGCGCCGGACGCCTCGTGCGCGGCGGCTACCGCATCGACACCGGCCCCACCGTGCTGACCATGCCCGACCTCGCCGACGAGGCGTTCGCCGCGGTCGGCGAGAGTCTGTACGACCGCGTCGACCTCATCCCCCTCCATCCCGCCTACCGGGCCCGCTTCGCCGACGGCAGCAGCATCGACGTGCACACCGGCGCCGAAGCCATGGAGGCGGAGGTCCGGCGGTTCGCGGGCGCCGGGGAGGCCGCGGGCTACCGGCGGCTGCGCGACTGGCTCGAGCGGCTGTACCGGGCCCAGATGCGCCACTTCATCGACGCCAACTTCGACTCGCCCTGGCAGCTGCTGACGCCCGACCTGGCCCGGCTCGCGGCACTCGGCGGCTTCGGCCGGCTGGACGCGGGCATCGGCCGTCACCTCAAGGACGAGCGCCTGCGCCGCGTCTTCTCCTTCCAGGCCCTGTACGCGGGCGTGCCACCGGCCCGGGCACTGGCCGCCTACGCCGTCATCGCCTACATGGACACCGTGGCCGGCGTGTACTTCCCCCGCGGCGGCATGCACGCCGTGCCGCAGGCCATGGCGGACGCCGCCGAGGAGGCGGGCGCAGACCTGCGCTTGGGACAGGACGTCACCCGGCTGGAACGCTCCGGCGACCGCGTCACCGCCGTCGTGACCACCGAGGACCGCATCCCGTGCGACGCGGTCGTCCTCACGCCGGACCTGCCCGTCGCCTACCGCCTTCTCGGCCGTGTCCCGCACCGGCCCATGCGGGTCAGACACTCGCCGTCGGCCGTCGTCCTGCACGCCGGCACCGACCGGACCTGGCCGCAACTGGCCCACCACACGCTGTCGTTCGGCGCGGCATGGCGTCGCACCTTCGACGAACTCACCCGCACCGGCGAGCTGATGAGCGATCCGTCCCTGCTCATCACCCGCCCGACGGCCACGGACCCCGCTCTGGCCCCTCCCGGTCACCACCTGCACTACATCCTCGCGCCCTGCCCCAACACCGACATCGGCCCGGGCGCCACCGAGTGGGGCGACCTGGCGCCGCGCTACCGAGACAGCGTCCTGAAGGAACTGGAACAGCGCGGCCTGGACGGCATCGGCTCGGCGATCGAGGAGGAGTGCCTGGTCACACCGGCCGACTGGCAGGCGCAGGGGCATGCGGCGGGCACGCCCTTCTCGGCGGCCCACACCTTCGCCCAGACCGGCCCGTTCCGCCCGCGCAACCTGGTCCGGGGCACCGAGAACGCCGTGCTCGCCGGCTGTGGCACCACGCCGGGCGTGGGCGTGCCGACGGTACTGATGTCGGGCAAGCTCGCCGCGGCCCGGGTCACCGGACGCCTCACCCGCACGCCCCGCCCGACGCTCAGGGCGCGGGCCACCCCGGAAGGAACGCCTTCATGACCGACCGCGAGCTCGACGCGGCGGGCATCACGGAGCCGGCGCTGCGTGACGCCTACACGCGCTGCCGGCGGCTCAACGCCCGGCACGGCAAGACGTACTTCCTCGCCACCCGGCTGCTGCCGGTCGAGCGCCGGCCGGCCGTGCACGCCCTGTACGGCTTCGCCCGCTGGGCGGACGACATCGTCGACTCCCTGGACACCGCCGTCACGGCCGACGGGCGCTCGGCGGACCTCGCCCGCCTCCGGACGGGCCTGGAACGGGGACTGCGGGGTGCCGACAGCACCGACCCGGTCGTTGTGGCGGTCGCCGACACGGCCAGGCGGTACGGCATCGACCACCGCCACTTCGGCGACTTCATGGCCTCCATGCGCAGTGACCTCGACGTCACCGACTACCCGACCTACGCCGACCTGCGGGAGTACATGCACGGCTCCGCCGCGGTGATCGGGCTGCAGATGCTGCCGGTCCTCGGCACGGTGGTCCCGCGTGAGGAGGCCGCGCCGCACGCGGCCGCCCTGGGCATCGCCTTCCAGCTGACCAACTTCCTGCGGGACGTGGGCGAGGACCTCGACCGCGGCCGCGTGTACCTCCCCGCCGACCTGCTGGGGGCCCATGGCGTCGACCGGGAGCTGCTGTACTGGAGCAGGAGCACCGGCCACCGCGACCGGCGCATCATCGAGGCGCTGAGGGCCGTCGAGGACCTCACGCGCGGGGTCTACCGGGAGGCGGCGCCGGGACTGCGGATGCTCGACCCGGTGTCCCGCCCGGCCATCCGGACGGCCTTCGTGCTGTACGGAGGAATCCTGAAGGCCGTCGCCGACGACGGGTACGCGGTGGTGCACCGGCGTGCCGCGGTCCCCCGTCGGCGCCGCGCCGTGGTGGCCCTGGACGGTCTGGTGCGCGTGGCCGCGGCCCGGGCGGGGTCGCGGGCAGACGCCCGGCGGGCCGCGCCGCGTGTGCCGGAGCGGCTGCCGGCCGGGCTGTCCGGGTCCTCGCCCCAGCAGGTCCATGAGGAGGTCGCGTGAATCCCGACCGGTCCCGGGCTATTGGGCGTTCCGGCCCGCGCGGACGTTTCCCGCTGTCCCTGCGCAGGCGTCCGGTGCGTTGGGAGCGCCAGCGTCCGACCTGGCGGGAGGCCCGCCCCGCCGTGATCGCCCAGGCGTTGAAGCGGGCGCAGGCACGTCCTTCCGGCAACTGGTACGTCGTGGGCGCCACCGGTGACCTCCGTGCCGACCGCCCGCTCGCTCGGACCGTCGCCGGACAGGAGGTCGTCGTCTGGCGCGACGCCGAGGGCAGGCTCGTCGCCGGGCCCGGTGTCTGCCCGCACCTGGGCGCGCCGCTGCGGGACAGCCCCGTGCACTGCGGCACGCTCGTCTGCCACTGGCACGGACTCGCCCTGAGGGGCACGCCCTTCGCGGGCTGGGATCCGCTGCCCGTGCACGACGACGGGGTGCTGGTCTGGGTGCGGCTGGACGACGTGGGCGGTGAGCCGCCGCTGGACGCGCCGGTGGTGCCGGTACGGCCCGCGCTGCCGGACGCGCTGTCGGCCGTCTACGTGGGCGTGGGGGCCTGCGAGCCCGAGGACGTCGTCGCCAACCGGCTGGATCCCTGGCACGGCGCCTGGTTCCACCCGTACTCCTTCGTCGACCTCACCGTCGTCGACGCGCCCGGGACCGACCCCGAGGACGCGGACGCGGAGGACGAGGACGGGTTCGCCGTCGACGTCTCCTTCAAGCTGGCCGGGCGGCTCGTCGTGCCGGTGCGGGCCGTCTTCACCGCCCCCGACCCGCGTACGGTCGTCATGCGCATCACGGAGGGCGAGGGGCAGGGCTCCGTCGTCGAGACGCATGCCACTCCGCTCGGTCCCGACGACCGGGGCAGGCCGCGGACGGCCGTCGTCGAGGCGATCGTGGCGGCCTCCGACCGACGCGGGTTCGCCGCGGCGCGCACGGTGGCCCCGGCGCTGCGGCCGCTCATGCGGGCCGCCGCCGCACGGCTGTGGCGCGACGATCTGGCCTACGCCGAGCGGCGCTGGCAGCTGCGCTCAACGGGCCGCTTCCCCGGCTGAAACCGCTCCCCCGTCCGCCTCCGGAGCGCACCGCGGGCCACGGTCGCCGCTCCCGACGCCGACGGCGCCGCCGGTCACCGGTTCGTGGTCGTCGGTACGTGTGACGGCTGCCGATGGGGGCAGGCGCAAGGCTGGTCAGGACGCGGCCACACCGAACTTCCCGTTTCCGCTGGGGGATGCGCCTTGCATGTGAAGAGCTACCGTCTCGACCGCACCCACCGGGTCATCGAACTGCACGGGATCACCGGCCCCGATGACGCGTCGGCCGCCGAGCGGCAGGTGCGCACGCTGCTGCGGCGTTGCGACACGCCTGCCGCCATCGTGGTCGTGGACTCCCCGGAGCTGTCGGCCTCGCTCATGAACCTGCTGGTACGCCTGCGCCGGTTCGCGGAGCGGTACCGCGTCTTCCTGTGCGTCACCGCCGGGCACCAGCAGGTCGCCGATGCGCTGCGCGACGCGGGTCTGGAGCGCATCCTCCGGGTCACGCGCACGCTGTCACAGGCCCGGGCGAGGACGCGGGTGTGCTGTGCGGCGGCCTCGCCGCGCCCCCCGGCGTTCACCGTGCGAACCCGCCTCAGGGCGCGTCTCTACCGCTTCGTCTGCCCGGACACGAAGCGACGGACGGCCGCAGCGCAACCGTCCCAGCCGTACGAACTGCGGTGAGCGAGCGGGGAACGCGGTATGGGGCGGGCAGGCGGGGCGACCGTGCGCCTGCGGTCGGAGCAGGACGCGTCAGGTCGTCGTGTCGGAGTTGGGATCCGCGGCCCGGGTGGTGGACGCGGCTGTTGCGGGCCCGGTGCTCGCCCGCAGGGAGATGGGCGGCGCGAGAAGGTGGTGACGAGCGGGCGCGTCGGGATGGTCGAGCCGCTCCACCAACAGGTCGACGGCGCGACGCCCCATCTCCTCCGCCGGTACGTCCGCAGCGGTGAGCTGCGGAGTCACCGTTTCCGCCCACCGGCCGGCGACGACCCCGGTGACGGAGAAGTCGCGCGGCACCTGACGGCCGGCCCGGGCCAGCCCGCGGTACAGCCCGCCCAGCGCGGCCTCGTTGAGCGTGACCAGCGCCGTGGTGGCCGGCTCGTCGTACAGGATCCGCTCCAGACATGCCTGCCCGGAGGCGGCGTCGTCCCCGCAGCAGTACGTCCGGACCGTCAGCCCGCGCTCGGCCGCGGCCTTGGCGAACCCCTCCAGGCCGCGGTGGGCCGACTCGTACCCGGCCCGCACCAGCTGCTCGGGCCGGTTGACGAACGCGACCCGGCGGTGGCCCAGGTCGGCGAGATGGTGGACGCACGCCTCCACCAGTGCGGTGTGGTCCAGACCCACCCACCAGCCGCCCTCCGGGTGCGCGGTGCGGCCGATGGCGACCGAGGGAAAGTCCAGCTCGGCGAGGTGATCGACCCGGTCGTCCTCCAGCCTGATCTCCATCAGGATCGCGCCGTCCACCCGCCGCTCCCCCAGCAGCCGCTGGAAGGACCGGTCGCTGTCCGCACCGCTCGGAGACAGCAGCACGTCGTAGTCGTAGGACGCGGCGGCCTCCACCACACTGCCGATGAAGTCCAGTTGCATGCCGGTGTAGTGGTTGCCGGCCGGCGGGAAGACCAGACCGATGGTGCTGGTCCGCCCGTTGGCCAGGGCCCGCGCACTGGCGCTGGGCCGGTAGCCCAGTTCGTCGACGACCTGCTGGATCCTGCGCCGCGTGTCCTCCGACACGGGGCGTTTGCCGCTCAGCGCGTACGACACGGTGCTCCGCGAGACACCGGCCCGCCGCGCGATCTCACCGATGTTCACGGACGACTCCTTGCTCGAAGCGGTTCGACTCCTCCGCGAACAACGACGCACCCGTCACCCGGGCTCGAACCCGAGGGCGGGACGATCGCCGGTCATCGAACCGGTTCGCCTGAAGTGACGGTAGGAACGGCCCGACGAGGTGTCAACACCTCGGACCGGACTTTCGTCACCTCCGCGTGGTTCCGACGCCCCGGTGATCGACCGGATCGCCGTCACACCGCTGACGGGGGACAACCGCGGGAAGACGAGGCGGACCGCACTCGCGTCGAAGGCTCGGGCCCCGGCCCGGCGGCCGGATTCCGGCAGGCCTCGCGGAGTGGGGGCGCGGGTCGGGCTCCCGCGTCGGCCGGGGCGACGGGGGTCGCTCGCCGAGACGGCGGCGGCCCAGGTGGCGAGGGCGGCCGTCGCCGAGGTGCCGACGGCCGTCCGACATGGTGTCGTCCTCAGCGGGTCAGGGAGACGACCGTCGCGAAGGAGAGGGCCGCGCAGCCGGCCAGCGCCCATGCCATACAGCGCAGACGGAGCTTTCGGTAGCGCAGCTCGTACTCTCCTCGCAGGGACAGACAACGGGCGGCGATCCGTTCAAGGTCCTGGCGGGCGCGGTGGAGGCTGTCGGTGACGTAGTGGCTCTCGATCTCCACGCGTTGGGACGTCGTCAGCCAGTCCATGGGCCGGACGAACTCGCGCGCCCGCTCCTCCGCCACCGCGATCGTGGCCTGCCACAGGAGATACCCCTCCGCCTCGTTCCCGAGGCGGGCTCCCACGGCGCCCTGTCTCGACATCTCGCTCATGCCGGTTTCCGGCTGGTCCTCAGCGGATCCCATGGGCCTCGGCCTCGGCCATGGCGATCTCGGGGTGGTGCAGGTCGAACGCCGGGGACTCACTGCGGATCCGGGGCAGGGTGAGGAAGTTGTGGCGCGGCGGCGGGCAGGAGGTGGCCCACTCCAGCGAGCGGCCGTAGCCCCAGGGGTCGTCGACGCCGACGTGCTTGCCGTACCTGGCGGTCCTCCACACGTTGTAGAGGAAGGGCAGCATCGACAGGCCGAGGACGAACGAGCTGATCGTGGAGATCGTGTTCAGGGCGGTGAAGCCGTCTGCCGCCAGGTAGTCGGCGTACCGGCGCGGCATGCCCTCGGCGCCCAGCCAGTGCTGGACCAGGAAGGTGCCGTGGAAGCCGACGAACAGCGTCCAGAAGGTGATCTTGCCGAGCCGCTCGTCGAGCATCTTGCCGGTGAACTTCGGCCACCAGAAGTGGAAGCCGGCGAACATCGCGAAGACGACGGTGCCGAAGACGACGTAGTGGAAGTGGGCCACCACGAAGTACGAGTCGGACACGTGGAAGTCCATCGGCGGCGAGGCCAGGATGACGCCCGTCAGACCACCGAAGAGGAACGTGACGAGAAAGCCCGTCGCCCACAGCATCGGTGTCTCGAAGGAGATCGAGCCCTTCCACATGGTGCCGATCCAGTTGAAGAACTTCACGCCGGTCGGGACGGCGATGAGGAACGTCATGAAGGAGAAGAACGGCAGCAGCACGCCACCCGTGACGTACATGTGGTGCGCCCACACCGTCACGGACAGACCGGCGATCGAGATGGTCGCGGCGACCAGACCCATGTAGCCGAAGATCGGCTTGCGCGAGAAGACCGGGATGATCTCGGTGACGATGCCGAAGAAGGGCAACGCGATGATGTACACCTCTGGATGGCCGAAGAACCAGAAGAGGTGTTGCCACAGCAGCGCGCCGCCGTTGGCCGCGTCGAAGATGTGGGCGCCGAACTTGCGGTCCGCCTCCAGGGCGAACAGCGCGGCCGCCAGGACCGGGAAGGCGAACAGGACCAGGACAGCGGTCAGCAGGACGTTCCAGGTGAAGATCGGCATGCGGAACATCGTCATGCCGGGGGCGCGCAGGCAGATGATCGTGGTGATGAAGTTGACCGCACCGAGGATCGTGCCGAAGCCGGAGAAGGCCAGGCCCATGATCCACAGGTCGGCGCCGAGACCCGGCGTCCGGATCGCGTCCGACAGCGGGGTGTAGGCGAACCAGCCGAAGTCGGCCGCGCCCTGCGGAGTGAGGAAGCCGCCGACGGCGATCGACGAGCCGAAGAGATAGAGCCAGTAGGCGAACATGTTCAGCCGGGGAAAGGCGACGTCCGGCGCGCCGATCTGGAGCGGCATGATCCAGTTGGTGAAGCCGGCGAACAGGGGCGTGGCGAACATCAGGAGCATCACGGTGCCGTGCATCGTGAAGGCCTGGTTGTACTGCTCGGGCGAAACCATCTGCAGGCCCGGCCGGGCCAGTTCGGCGCGGATGAGCAACGCCATGACGCCACCGATCAGGAAGAACCCGAAGGACGTGCTCAGGTAGAGGGTGCCGATCGTTTTGTGGTCGGTGGTCGTGAGCCACTTCACCACGACGTTGCCGGGCTGCCTGCCTCGTACCGGCACTTCGCTGTCGTAGGGGGCGGCGGCCGACTGCTCCGGGCCGTTGAGGATGGTCACAGGTGTGTTTCTCCTGATGCTCGCGGTTCACTCTCGCCATGGCGTGAGTCACCGTCATCCTCGCGGCTCGGCCTGGGGAGGGAAGCCCGGAGCGGTCGGCATACGGCCGATCGGGCGGTTGCCACCCACGAGTGGAGTAATCGTCGGACCAGGCCGGGTCAGGAGGCCGCGGTGCCGGTCCGGCCGCCGCGTGAGCCCTGCGCCGGCCGCACTCGGAGCCACCGGGACCCCCCGCCCCGGTCGTGTCCGACCGGCACTCGGGAAGAACCCGGCTCGCAGGGGCGACGACGGTCTCGACGCGCCTGAATGCCCGAGGCGCGGGCACCCGCACGTCCCGACGCCGCTCGGTGCAGAACCCGTGTCATCGGCAGACGCCTCGGGCGACGGGTTCAGGCGATGCCGCCGTTCACGAAGAGGACCTGTCCGTTGACCCAACGCCCCGGGCCGGCCAGGAAGGCCACGTTTTCGGCGATGTCCTCCGGCGTGCCGAGACGCTCCAGCGGGGGCTGCGCGGCGAGGCGGTCGATCGCCTCCTGATCCTTGCCCTCGAGGAAGAGCGGGGTGGCGGTGGGGCCGGGCGCGACGGCGTTGACGGTGACGTCACGGCCCCGCAGCTCGCGGGCCAGCACCAGTGTCATGGCCTCGACGGCCCCTTTGCTCGCCGCGTAGGGCGCGTAACCGGGAAAGGCCAGCCGGGTCACCGAGGTGGAGAAGGTGACCACCGCTCCGCCGTCACGAATGCGGCGGGCCGCCTGCTGAGCCACGACGAAGGCGCCACGGACGTTGGTCCGCATCAGCCGGTCGAACGCGTCGAGATCGAACGCGGCGATCGGCCCCAGGGTCATCACCCCAGCGGTGTGGACCACGACGTCGATCCCGCCGAACGCCCGCTCCACCGCGGAGAAGGCGTCGGCCATGGCGCCCTCGTCGGCGACGTCACCGGTGACCGCGATCGCCCTGCCGCCGGCCGCCTCGACGGCGGCGACGGTCTCCTGCGCCGCCGCCCTGTTGCCCGCGTAGTGCACGCCGACAGCCATGCCGTCGGCCGCGAGCCGCCGGGCCACGGCCCGGCCGATCCCTCCGGAAGCACCGGTGACGAGTGCGACGCGTGTGGTCTCGGACATGATTCTGCCTCCACTCTCATTTATGAACGCTAAGTCCATATAACCACGTTGTGAACGCTGCGTCCATATGCCAGGCTGGGGACCAGTCGAAGATGCCCGGAAGGCGGCACGATGCAGGAACGGCCGGAACCCGAACCCGCCCCCAGGCCACGGCGCGGCCGGGGCCGACGCCCCATAGGCGAGGTACGCGCGGACGTCGTGGAGGCGGCCGGCGGCCTGCTCCTCGACGGCGGCATGGGCGCTTTCACCATCGAGGCCGTCGCCGAGCGGGCGGGGGTCAGCAAGACGACGATCTACAAATGGTGGCCCTCCAAGGGCGCGCTCGCCCTCGACGGCTACTTCCACGCCGTGGAGCCCGCGCTCGCCTTCCCGGACAGCCACGACCTCGAGGCCGACCTGACGGCGCAGCTCCGCGCGTTCGTGCGGGTGCTCACCGGGACGCCTGCCGGACGCGTGATCGCCGAGCTGATCGGCCAGGCACAGACCGACCCCGAGCTGTCCGCCGCACTGCTGGAACGTTACTCGGGCCCGCGGCGGGAGCTGGCGGTCCAGCGGATGCGGCGGGCACAGGCGGACGGCCAGCTGCGCCCCGACGTCGATCCCGAGGTGCTGGTGGACCAACTGTGGGGCGCGTGCTACCACCGCCTGCTGATGCCCGGTCTCCCCGTCACCGAGGAGTTCGCGACGAGCCTGATCGCCAACCTGCTGCGTGGCGTAAGGACCTGACGGAGGGTCAGCAATCTTCGGCGCCGCCACCGGGCTGGAGCGCGGGCGCCTCGCTTCCTCCGCAACCCGTTCGCTCCCGACTCTGGCCCCGGTGACCTACCGGGCGGTATACAAGCCCAGTCGAACGGTATGCCGACCGTATGGACGGCGTCGCCGGCGGGACGTGGGCTTCTAGGGGGAGGAACTCGATGCAGCGCGACGTTCGCACGGGAGGACCGGCCGGTCGGGGCAGAAAGAGCGTCACTTTGCTCGCTGCACTGGGGAGTTGCGCCCTGATGGCCGCTTCCGCGGTTCCCGCGGCGGCTCACGGCGGAGGCAGTGGTGGCGGTGGCGGCAACCGGTACGTGGCTCTCGGCGACTCGTACACCTCCGGCCCCCTCATCCCCCGGCAGGTGGATGCCAACTGCGCCCGCTCCGACCACAACTACCCGTCGATCGTGGCCGGGCGGCTGCGGTCGGCCACGTTCGAGGACGTCAGCTGCGCCGGGGCGACGACCGAGCACATGTGGAAACCCCAGGGCACCAACGGCGCCCAACTCGACGCGGTGGGGCGCAACAGCGACCTCGTGACCGTCCAGATCGGCGGCAACGACATCGGCTTCGGCTCCATCATCGGCACCTGCGCCCAACTGGCCCCACAGGACCCGACGGGCAACCCGTGCCAACGCCATTACAGCGCCTCGGGCGTCGACCGGCTCACGGTCGCGATCGCCAGGACCGGCCCCAAGGTGGCCCAGGTTCTCCAGGCCGTGCACGCCCGGGCCCCGCACGCCCGCATCCTCGTCGTCGGCTACCCGGACCTGTTGCCCGACGACGGCAGCGGCTGTGCGCCTGCGGTCCCGTTCGCGACCCGCGACTTCCCCTACCTCCGGGACACCGGCAAGCACCTCAACCTGATGCTCCGTCTGGTGGCACGCTGGAACCACGCGGAGTACGTCGACACCTACGGTCCGACCGTCGGCCACGACATGTGCAAGTCCCCGGCGGACCGGTGGATCGAGCCGTTGCAGCCCACGTCCCCGGCGGCTCCCGCGCACCCCAACGCCAAGGGCGAGGCAGCCATGGCGGGGGCGGTGTGGCAGCGCCTCACGCACGGACGGGGCGGCCACTGACCGACGGGACAGCCGGCGGAAGGCAGGCGGCAGGCGGCAGGCGGCAGGCGGCAGGCGGCAGGCGGCAGGCGGCAGGCGGCAGGCAGGCGCTCACGCGGTCGGGGGCCGCGCCGGTTCCCTCGATCGCGTGCCGCTCGCCGCGGCCCTGCCCCGTGTGGCCGACTCACATGTCGGAGTCGATGCCGGTGATCACCGCAGGCCCCAGGGGCGCGCTCGTGTCGTCGAGCCCCGCGGCGTGCAGGGCGGTGTCCGCGAGCCGGCGGGCGTCCTCCTCGGCGTGCGGAACGCTGTCAGCCTCGACGGCGAGCCGGATGGTGAACGTGTCGTCCTCGTTCACGGTCAAGGGGTCGAGGTCCTCCGCCTTGCCCATCCGCGTGTGGTGCGGATCGGCCGGGCGCAGGGCCTGGCTCAGTCGCGCTCGCGTCGCCTCCCCGACCTCGGCGGTGAAGGTGCCGGGCACGGTGATCACGTACGTCGTCATGGTCTTCCTCTCCTCGGGTTCCCTCCTCGCCTACCCCGGAGCGGGGCGGTTGATCTCCGCGCTCTCCGCACAGGCCCGTCAGCCCGTGCCCTGCCCCCACCCGGGCGGCCGGGCACGGCCGGCGCCCCGGGTGTTCCCCCGCGTCCGCGTGCGCGTGCCAGACAGCGGCACGGCCCAGCCCGGCCCAGCTCCCGGGAGACGGTGATCCGATCTCGCGAGCGGCCGCCACTCCCGCGCACGGATCACCACGGCGCCCGCCTGCGTGATCACCCGACGCGCGCGACACTGAAAGCCGCGGATGATGCTCGGGAGGCGCGCGGAGAGGAGCGCTGATGCCCAAGCGGCCGTCGCTCGCCGAATCCGTCGGGGCCTGCCGGCGCGCGGCGCGTGTCACGCTCGCCGCGACGGCCGGGTTCTATCCGGCGGCATACCTCCTCGACCAGCCTGTGACCGCGATCTACGCCCTGTTCACGCCGATCGCGTTCGGCGTCCTCTCGCCGGTGCCGGGATCCGGGCGCCGACGCGCCGGGACCGTGCTGCGCGCCTGGCCGGCCGCCGCCGCCCTCACCACCGCCGGCACGGTCCTCGCCGTGGACACCTGGTCGGCCGTGGCGGGGATGATGCTCGTCGGGTTCGTGCTGACGTTCGGCGCGATGTGCGGACCGCGTCTGGCCGGCACCGTCCCCGGACTTCAGCTGTTCTACATTCTCGCCTGTTTCCCGCCTTTCGCCCCGGACACGCTGCCTGAGCGGTTGACCGGGGTCGCCCTCGGCGGGGCGTCGCTCCTCCTGTGCGAGGTGGCGGTGTTCCCCGATCCGCCGGATCCGTCGTACCGCGACCGGATCGCCGACACCCTGGATCTCGCGGCCCGGGCCGCCCGCTCCCTGACGCGTACCGGGACCCCCGAGCCCGGCCTGGCCGGACGGCTGAGGGAGGCCGGCCGGGGCCTGCGCTTCTCCCAGCAGCCGGTCGGCGCGCGGCCGACGGGAGCGGGCAGGAAGGACCGGGCGCTGGCCCAGGCGGGCTCCGCGACCCGGCGGCTCGTGGACCAGCTGGCCGCCCTCAGCGAGACGCGGCCCGCGCCTGCGGACCTGGCCTCGCAGAGCCTCCTGCGCGGCATCGCGGCGACGTGTGCCGGTTCGGCCGACGCGCTGCGCCGGGCGCGCCCCGGAGCCGGGCCTGATCCGATCGAGGAGATGATCGCCCAGTTCCTGGCGGCACGCGACGGCGGTCCCACCGGGCGCGCACCTCGCCCGCACCAGGTTCTGGTGCGGCAGTCTACGGTGCTGACGATCGCGGTCTCGGCCGTGACCGTGGGCACGGCCGTCGCCCTGGCGTTCGGCGGTCGTCGGGCGGTGTACGGCCTGCCCCGGGAACAGTTCTGGTACGCGCGGACGCCGACCGTCCGTCTCTTCGCGATCCGGCTCACCGGCAACCTGACGCGGCGCTCCGTCATCTTCCAGAACGCGATGCGCAGCGCGTGCGGGCTCGCACTCGCCCGCCTCGTGGCGGGTTCACTCGACCTGTCGCACGGCTTCTGGGTACTGCTGACCGTACTGACCCTGGGGCGGACCACAGCGGTCGCCACCTGGTCCGCCGTCCGCGCGGCCGTCGTGGGCACACTGGCCGGTGCGCTCGCCGCCGGCCTGCTCCTCATCGGGGCGGGCGAGGCCACCGAGGTGTACGCGTGCCTGCTCGTGCCGATGATGCTGATCGCCTTCGCGGTCGGGCCCCTGGAGGGGCCGGCCTGGGCGCAGGGACTGTTCACCCTGGTCGTCTCCACGGCGTTCGCCCAGATCGCCCCCGTGACGTGGCGGCTCGCCGAGATGCGCGTCGTGGACGTGCTGACCGGGAGCGCCGTCGGGCTGCTGTGCGGGGTGCTCGCCTGGCCCTTCGGGGCGCGCGCGGAGACGCGGCGCAGCATGACCGATCTGCTCCGGGCCGCCGCACCGGTGGTGCGGGCCACGACGGCCGCCGCGACCGGCGACGGCGTGGCAGGACACACCCGCACCGCGGACCAGGCCCTCCGGCTGACCCGACACCGGCTGCGCATCGCGGAAGGCTCGTACGCGCAGTACCGCACAGAGCCCTCGGCTCACCCGCGCGTCCACGCTCACGAGACCGACCCCGCCCAGGAGACCGAACACGACTACCTCGCCGCCCTCAACGTCGGCTCCCGCGTGCTGGTCGGGGCGTACTGGCTGCCCCGGACGGACCGGCCCCCCGAACTGCCTCCCGCCGCCCTGCGCTGGGCCCGGAAGGTCACCGCCGAAGCGGAAGCGGCCATCGTCCGGGCGGCGGACTTCCCTCCGGGCGGCGCCTCGGTCCGGCTGACGCCGCCGCCCTCTCTGACGTCCGAGGTCCCACCGCGGGTCCTGTCGCTACTGACCGACATCGAGGTGTGGCTGGACGCGCTCGCAGCGGACCTGGGCACCAGCACCGGCCTGCGGACGAGTCGGCCGACCCGGACGACCACGTCCTGACCCGAACGGCCGCCGGGCCGGGCCTCTCCGCGGCCAAGGACCCGGCGGTGGATCCGAGTGCGCTGGGTCCTTCCGTCTGGATCCGGGCCGATCAGGGAGTGAGCGGGGCCCGGTGCCGTGCATCGCGAGGCGGAGGGGGAGTCGGGGCAAAGCCCTGGCGACCGACGCAACGCGGCGAGGTGCGGTGCCAGGGTTCGCGAGCCGGGCCTGATCCAAACGAGAGGCGCTAGTTCTCCAAGGTCGCGACGGTGGGGCCGTCGGGGCGGACGGTGATGCCGTACGCCGTCTTCGTGGGCGCCGAGGAGAAGGCGGGAGTGTGCACCGGCAGCAGGTGTTCGAGCAGGACGGTCGATTCGCGGAGCGCGAACTGCAGACCGAGGCAGGCGCGGGGACCGATGCCGAAGGGGAAGTAGGCACCCGGTTGGGCGGGTCGGCCTTCCGGGGTGAGGAAGCGCCGGGGATCGAAGTGCTCGGGGTCCGGCCACAGTCCGGGATCACGGTGCGTGAGGTACGGGCAGACCAGGATGTCGGTGCCGGCCTCGACGGCGTACCCGGCGAGGGTGTCGTCCTCGGTGGCGTGACGGGGCAGGATCCAGGCGGACGGGTAGAGCCGTAGCGTCTCGTGGATCAGCGCCTGGATGGCCTGACGGCGTTGCGGCGAGCCTTCGCCACCGGCGGCGAGAGCCTGTTCACGGGCGGCGGGGTGTCGGTCGAGGAGCAGATAGAGCCAGGTCAGGGTGGTCGCGGTGGTCTCGTGCCCGGCCGCGAGCAACGTGACCAGCTCGTCGCGGATCAACTTGTCGGTGTACTCCGGGTGCTCGGTGGCGGCGTCGGTCAGGACGCGCAGCAGGCCTGGGCCGTGCGGGCCGGCCACCCCGTTTCGTGCGGCCTCGATGGCATGCCGGGCGACCGCGTCGATCCGGGCTAGATCGGCGGCTACGGCGCCCTGGGCCTCGGCGGCATCGGCGGGCAGCGTCGGCAGGGCGGTCGCCACGGCTGCCACGGCGTCCAGCTCGCGCTCGGTCCCGTCATCGAGGGGGTGCCCGGTGAGGGAGCGCCAGATGGCGTCCAGGGCGAAGCGGCGCATCTCCCGCCCGACGTCCAGGCTCTGCCCGGTTCGTGCGTACCCGGTCCAGCGCTCGGCGGTGGTCCGGGCGGCCGCGGTGATCCGCTGTTCGTAGCGGCGCATCCCGGTACCGGTGAACTGGGACTGGAGCAGGCGGCGTTGGCGCTTCCACTGCGCACCGGTGGCGGCGAGGACTCCGTCGCCGATCAGCAGACGGGCGCGGTGGGAGCGCTTGACGTACCGCTCGGGGCGCCGGGCGAGTACGTGCTGGACCGCCTGCGGGTCGGTGACGAGCACCGTGGGGGACGGCCCGAGACGGAACGCGGCTACGCCGCCGACCTCCTCGCGCACCTGGGACAGCAGCTCGACCAGCTCGCCTCCCTCCGAACGCCACCGCCGCACGAGTGCGGGCTCGGCTTCGGGGACCGGCCGCCGCCCTGCGGGTACGTGCGAGACAGAGCTGAGACCGGCTTCGGGGCCCATGGTTCCTCTCCTGGTCAACCGCTGCGCCCGGCTGTGCCGGAGCACTGACACCGCGGACTGTACGGGATCGGACACAGGTGGTGACAGCTCGCCCACCCGATCACCCGTCGCCGATCACCCGTCGCCGATCAGCCGTTGCGATCAGCGACCGGCATGTCCCCCAAATGCTGCCCAGTGCCGACCAGTTGGAGGAGGACCGAACCCGAACGGGGAGGGCCGTCGCGCCGCTCGACGACCCGTGCCGGTGCACCGGCACGGTCGACGGGGCCGGCCGCCGCGGCGAGCGTGACACGCGCCGCGCGCAGGCCGGCCCCGACGGGCGTGGGACGTCTGACGCCTACGGACGGCGGCCCTGGACCGCCCACGCGCGAGCGGTGAGCGCGATCGATCCGTCCGGGCGCGGGGGAAGGGCCCTGCGCAGCGCGTCACGCAACCGGTTCCGGGCGGGCGGGGCGAGGGCCGTGACGTAGCCGGGGGCGGGGCCCTGACCGCCCAGGAACGGCTCCCACAGATCCTCGAAGCCGACGAAGACGGTGGGCACCTCGACCGGGGCGGTCTTCACATCGGACAATCCCGCCTGCGTCCACAGCGTGCGCAGCGGCCCCGGCCGGCACACCGGGAACCTGCGGCCCTCGTCCAGTGCGGCGGCGGAGGCGTCGACCGTGATCGCGGCGTCCCAGAAGCGCCGCAGGAGCGTCATGCCCTCGGCGTAGTCCCAGACGTACGCCGCGACCAGTCCGCCCGGCCGTACCACCCGAGCCGCCTCGGTCACCGCCGCGCCCGGAGAGGAGAAGAAGTTGAGCACCAGTCCGCTGACGGCGACGTCGCACCCGCCGTCTCTCAACGGCAGCGACAGTGCGTCTGCCGTCACCCGGCGGACCCGTGCGTCAGCGGTGCCCCGGGCCGAGGCCACGAATCCGGCGGACCGGTCCAGCGCGAGCACGGCCGTGGGGCGGCACCGGGCGGCGATCGCGGCCGTCAGGGCGCCCGTCCCGCACCCCACGTCCAGCCATCGCAACCCGTCCGCGCAGCCGAGCCAGGACACGAACTGCTTCGCGGCCGGTCGGCTCCACCGGCCCATGTACCGCTCGTAGGCGTCCGCGACCGCCCATGTCTCACGTCGCTCCCACATGTCACCACGATCCCCCATGCGGTCGGCCGTCCGCGCTCCATGCGTACCGGCCGTCGCGGTCGCGGTCGGGATGGACGGCTCACCGGTCGGGGCGAGTGGACAAGTCGGTTTCTCGACGGGGTCGCCGCGCGCCCGGGACGGCGGTGGCGTGCGCGCCGGCCGTTCGCGGATCGCTCCGTGAACGGCCGGCGGGGCAGTGCCGGCGTGCGGTCAGCGGGCGGCGTGCGGTCAGCGGGCGGCGAGGAGTTCGAGGGTGTCGATCACCCGGTGGGAGAAGCCCCACTCGTTGTCGTACCAGGCGACCACCTTGACGTGGCGGCCGTCGACGCGGGTGAGGGCCGAGTCGAAGATCGACGAGGCCGGATTGCCGGTGATGTCGGACGACACGAGCGGGTCCTCCGAGTACTCGAGGACGCCGGCGAGCGGGCCCTCGGCCGCGGTTCGGTACGCTGCCAGCACGTCCTCGCGCGTCACCTCGCGGGCGACGGTCGTGTTGAGCTCGACGATCGAGCCCACCGGAACCGGCACCCGGATCGAGTCCCCCGACAGCTTGCCGTCGAGGTTCGGCAGCACATGGCCGATCGCCTTGGCAGCACCCGTCGTGGTCGGCACGATGTTGACGCCGGCGGCACGGGCGCGGCGGGGGTCGCGGTGCGGGCCGTCCTGGAGATTCTGCTCCTGCGTGTAGGCGTGCACCGTCGTCATGAAGCCGTGCTCGATGCCGGCCAGGTCGTCGAGCACCGCGGCCAGCGGGGCGAGCGCGTTGGTCGTGCACGAGGCGTTCGAGACGATCGTGTGCAGCTCCGGGTCGTAGGCGTCGGTGTTGACGCCGTACGCGAGCGTGACGTCGGCGCCGTCGGAGGGCGCGCTGACCAGTACCTTCCTGGCGCCCGCGTCGAGGTGGGCGCGGGCGGCCTTGGCCGAGGTGAACCGGCCGGTCGCCTCCAGCACGAGGTCGACGCCGAGCTCGGCCCACGGCAGGCGCGCCGGCTCGCGCTCGGCGAGCACCTTGATGCGTCGGCCGTCGACGACGAGGACGTCGCCGTCGACGGTGACCGGGCGGCCCAGCCGGCCGGCCGTCGAGTCGAAGGCGAGCAGTTGCGCGAGGGCGGCGGGCTCCGTGAGGTCGTTGACGGCGACGATCTCGAGGTCGCTGTCGCGCTGGAGGAGCGCGCGCAGCACGTTGCGTCCGATGCGGCCGAATCCGTTGACGGCGATGCGAGTCATGAGTGTGTCCCTTCGGTTCGCCACCAGCCTCGCGTGCGGCGTCCGCTCATGACCGGGGCGTGAGCGCCATGGTTCGAAAGGATCTCGCCAGGAGCGGCGCACCCGACGCCGTCGCGGCCTCCGGTGTCTTCGGCGTCGCTCCGGGTCCTCGCGTCTGCGGTGGCTCCGGCTATTCGCCCTTCGTGAAGGTGCGCCGGTATTCGCTCGGTGTGGTGCCGAGGATCTGCTGGAAGTGGGTCCGCAGATTCGCCCCCGTACCGAGTCCGACGTCGCCCGCGATCTGCTCGACGCTGCGCCCGGAGCGTTCGAGCAGCTCGCGGGCCATGTCGATGCGGGCGCGCATGACCCACTGCATGGGCGTGTACCCCGTGTCCTCCACGAAGCGCCGCGAGAAGGTGCGGTCCGAGACCGCGGCATGCCGGGCCAGCGTCTCGAGGGTGAGGGGCTCGTCGAGCCGGTGCAGCGCCCACTCGCGGGTGGCGGCGAACCGCTCGCCCAGCGGCTCCGGCACGCTGCGCGGCACGTACTGCGCCTGGCCTCCGCTGCGGTAGGGCGCGGCGACCAGCCGCCGGGCCGCGTGGTTCGAGGCGGCCACACCGAGGTCGCGGCGCAGGATGTGGAGGCACAGGTCGATACCGGAGGCCGCGCCGGCCGACGTCAGCACGCTGCCCTCGTCGACGAACAGCACGTTCTCGTCGACCTGGACGAGCGGGTGCTTCGCGGCCAGCGCCCGGGTGTAGTGCCAGTGGGTCGTGGCGCGTCTGCCGTCGAGCAGGCCCGTGGCGGCGAGCGCGAAGGCTCCCGTCGAGATCGCGGCCAGCCGGGCGCCCCGGGCGTGGGCGGCCAGCAGCGCGCTCAGGACCGCCTGCGGCGGTTCGTCGCGGTCCGGGAAGCGGTAGCCGGGAAGGAAGACGACGTCCGCCCAGTCGAGCGTGTCGAGGCCGTGGGCCACGTGGTACGACAGACCGTCGCCGCCGGTCACCAGACCGGGTGCCGCCCCGCACACCCGTACCTCGTACGGCATGCTCGCGCGGGTCGTGAACACCTGCGCGGGGATGCCCACATCGAGCGGCTTGGCCCCCTCGAGCACTAGGACGGCGACGCGTTGCAGGCGGGAGGACGACATCCGGAACAGGGTACGGGGCGCTGAGCGCGCCTTCGCCCGCACGACGCGCAGCGCCCCGACGCCCGGCCGGTCCGGCGGGCCGACGCGCCCGCACGCGCGCGTCGGCCGGTCGTCAGGGGATGCGACGGTGGCGGTCGGCGCGCGCTAGCCGGCCTCCCCCAGATGGCGCAGGGCTCGGCGGAAGTCGTCGAGGGCAGGCCCGAACTCGTGAGTGGCGGCACGGAATGTCGAACGGTCCATCAGTGACCTGACCAGCGTCCGGGTTCCGTCCGCCGGGCGATGCTCGGACAGCCGGCGGGCCAGGTCCACACCTTCGTCGAACATGGGGCGCACGCGTTCCGCGAAGAGATGGGTGCGGGACTCCCCGTGGACGGAGGAACGGATGGTGAGGACCCTCTGCAGCCGGACCAGTTCGGCCAGGTGCCCCGGATCCTCGACGGCCCGCAGCGCGAGGGTGTCCACCTCCTCGCGGAGCCCATCGCGACTGTCGAAGTGGCGCCGCCTGACATCGGGCGACCACTGCATGGGCGCGAACCCCGAGGGCGGACCGGGCTCTCCGGGTGCCGGCCGGTCGCCATCGGCACCGGAGAAGGCCAGCAGCACCGCCCAGTAGGCGGCCTGATAGCCACTCCAGGACTTGCGCTCACCGGTGGCGGCCAACTCCGTCAGCAGAGCGAGCGCCTCCTGCCGGGCGGCCGCCGCCTGCTTTCCCCGGTCGCAGTCGTCGAGCAGCTGCGCGTAGCCGATCACCGAGTAGAGATGGCAGGCCATCGGGCCGCGGTCGTTCGCGGCGTCGGCCGCTTCCATGTCGACGAGTGTCGCGAAAGCGGCGAGCGCTTCGTCGGTTCGGCCGGCGTCACGGAGAGCGGCGATCCACTCCACCATGGACCAGGCGAGAGCGCCGTGGTCGGGCCCGTCGGGCAGGATCGCCGTGACCAACTCGGTGAGTGCGTCGGCGGCCTCGTCGAAGCGGCCCTCTTCCGACAGCCCGGCGGCCCAGGTGCTCAGCCCCTTCACCGCGGGGTCCCCGGACAGCTCGGCCTGCGCACGGCCGATGGCGAGCATCTCCGCACGCACGCCGAGCCCTTCGGCCCGTCGGCCGAGTTCGTACAGCGCCCTCTGGCAGGTGTCGAGTGCCCCGTACAGAAGATCGGCCCGTGCGGGCTCGGCCGGATCGACGGCCCGCGCGGCGGCCACCGCCTCCTCCCGCAGAGCCAGACATCCCTCGGGCCGGTCGTCGAAACAGGCGTCGTAGCTCAGCTGTTGCAGCGCCTTGGACAGGCGGGGCAGGTAGGCGGCAGGGCTGACCCGCGCGAGTACCCGGTAGGCGCCGACTTCCTCGCGTGGAGTGCGGCGTCCCGACGCGAGCAGCACATTCCGCGCTCGCACGATGTCTTCCTGATCGATTTTCACCGGGTGATTCATGACGGGAATTGTGGGCGCCACCGAGAATGCCGAACAACCCCGCAGAGCTATGCCGTTCGTCCTACGAAAACAGCCTCTGACCTGTCATGATGGGTGTGTCATAACCCCTGGGACCCCGTCCTCCCACCCATCCGGTCAGTTGGTGCGCGGCTCGGCCGCGGCTTTGTGGGATCCGTCGGCGCGGAGGGGCTGACGACTTCTGGGCGTACGGCAGTTGAACACTTCGCGTGCTGCCCGCGGGCTGTCGTGGCGTCCCTACGCTGACGCGCGTGCGAGAACAGCGACAGGCGGACGACGACCGTCACGGCAGTGCCCGCGAGCGGTCCCGACGGGCGGCCACGGCATCCCGGGCGGCAGGTCGGAGCGGTGCCCACAACCCCCTGCTGGCGCTTCAGCAGACCGCGGGCAACGCGGCGACCGTCGCCGCCCTGAACGCGGCCGGCCCGTCCGCCGCCCGCCGCCGGCCCCCGCGGGTACCGCCCGCCATCGCGGAGGTCGAAGACGACGCACTCGAACTCCCACCGTATCTGCGGGACATGGAGGCGGCGGGCCTTTCCACGGCGTACGGGCTCGTCGGCCACGAATTCGTCACCACCACCCTGGCCGACGTCGTCGGGCGTCGCGACGGCGTGGTCGCGGAGATCGCCGCGGAGATCGCCGGGCGGCCCGAATCCTTCTACGGGCGCGGCCGTGCCTTCGCCGTCACCGGGGTGCGGGGCACGGTCCGTTACGACGTCACGGTGAGCGTCTGCCCCGCCGACGACGACCGTCCCGGCGTCCTCTCCCCCGCGGGCCTCGACAGCGAGGGCGCGGCCACCAAGGTCGATGTGCAGCACAACTCGGCCGCCACCGTCGCGCGGAGTACGGGCGCGTCCGCGTCGAAGGGCGCGGCGTTCACCGCGTTCGGGCCGGCCCCGGTCGTACCCGGCGTCTGGCTCGGCGGGGCGGCCACCATCAGTGCCCAGCCCTTTCAGTCGTCCCGGGACTCCCACGCCCAGCGGAACACGGCGGAGCCGCGAGTCCTGCGCAGCGACCAGGGGCCGGTCGAGATACCGCGCAGGATCCGCTACAGCAGGCGGTGACCGCGGCGCTGCGGCAGGCCGTCTCGGCCGGCTGGGCGCTCCGCTGAAGGGCCTGAGCCTGACCCACCGGGTGCCGGCCGCGGATCTGCGCGCGCTGTCGCGACTCGCCCCGGTACCGCCCCAGCAGGTCGGTGCGCCCGCGGTGGCCGCCGAGGACGCGGCTGCCGACCGGCTCGGTCCCTGGCGTGACTCCGGGGCCCGGCCGCCGATGGAGGCCCAGGTCAACGGGTTCCGGGGAACGCCCAGGGTTCAGCAGGCGGTCGACGACGCCGTCCAGCGGGTGGGCGGCGGCGCGCGGTTCCGCACCGGTGGCGAGGCGGCCCACCACCTGCTGCGCGAGGCCGTCTCCACGGAGTGGCTGATCGCGGCGCTGCCGCTGCTGACCGCGGCGGGTGTGGACCTGCCGCCGGTCCACGCGACCGGCGCGTCGGGCCAGGACCTGCGCACCTCGCTGCACGCCCGGCTGCGCGGCGGCCGGGTGCTGGGCGTGGGCGACAGGATGACCTTCGAGACGGTCGCGCAGAGCGGGCTGGACGCGCCGCGCCCGGCGGGTTCGGACGGTCAGCAGGCGAACGAGCACGGCCGGTCGGCGCGCGGGCTGTTCGGCGCGGGGGTGCTGAACGCGGACGAGTTCCGGATGAACCAGTTCCTCGGCGCCGTGGACGGCTCCGGCAGCTCCACCGCGACCGCCGCCGACGCGGCCGGGTCGATTCCGCTGCACAAGCCCAAGTCCGAGTCGGTGCCGGCGCAGTTCACGCTGGACGTGCGGGTGGTGGCGGAGGTGAGCGACCGGGTGCGTCCGGGCCGCCGTTCGACGGCCGGGCAGGAGGTCACCCTGCCGGAGCCGGTGGTCGTCCGGATGCCCGCGCCCGCGGTGCGGCGCATGCTGGCCGACGGGGCGAACGCCGAGCTCCTGCGGGATCCGGGGCGCCACCTGACACCGGCCGTCCCGCCGAGCGAGGGGTGACCGCCGCGGGTAACCGCTCACCCCGCGCGGAACTCACAGCTTGGCGCCGAAGTTCTGGGTCCACCACGGGCCGCCGGACCCGTCGTGGATACCCACGCCGATGTTCTTGAAGGAGCAGTTCAGGATGTTCGCCCGGTGGCCGTCGCTGTTCATCCAGGACGTCATCACCGACGAGGCCGTCTGCTGCCCCTTGGCTATGTTCTCGCCGTACGTGGACCAGCGGTATCCGGCGGCCGTGATGCGCCGGCCGGGGTCGGCGCCGTCGGGGTTGGTGTGGTCGAAGAAGTCGCGGGCGGCCATGTCGTCGGAGTGCCCCTGGGCGGCATCGCGCAGCTGAGGATCCTCCGTGAGCGGTCCGCAGCCCGCCTTCGCCCGTTCCTCGTTGACCAGCGCGATCACCTGGCTCGACCGGTCGGACGATGCGGCCTCGACCGCCTGGGTCCTGGAGGCGGACGGCTTGACCCGGGGCGACTTCGCCGGGGCCGCGGCGGACGTGGTCCGGACGGCGCGGGGCGTCGGCGAAGCGCTCGCACCCGGTGACTTCGACGCGGACGCCGACGGGGAGGGGGAAGGTGACGGCGAGCCGGCGCGCGCGCTGTCGGGTGTGGGGTCGTCAGAGACGGGCGCGTCGTTCGCGGGCCGCACGGCGGCGCTCTCCCCCGTCCCGCCGTCCGGCTGCGTACCGAAGTAGTAGAAGCCACCGCCGGCCACACAGGCGGCCACGACCGCACCGCCGACCGCCCTGCGGCGGGTGCGCCGCCTGCGCCGTGCATCGGTACGGGAAGCGGTCCGTCCCCCCGAGGCCCGGTGGTTCACCGACCGGACGAGCCCGCCGTGCTCCTCGCCCCCGGTGAGCGGGGACGCGGAGCCGACCACGACGGCGGTGTCGGCGGCGGAGTTCGTCCTCGCCAGGAGCGCGGACGACACCGCGACCAGCGCCAGGCCGGCCAGCAGGCCTTCCGCGGGCATCAGTCCGCTCCACAGGCCCGAGCACTGTGCGCAGCCGCGCGCGTGCCGGGCCGTGCGTTTGCGCCACAGCGCCGAGGGCCGGCCGTCCCAGCCCGCGAGTTCGCCGCGCAGTTCCCGGCACTGCGGGCTTGCGTCCAGTGCCCGCACGACGACGCGCGCCGCCTCCAGCTGCGCCTTCATCCGCTGCACGCGGACGGCTGTGTGCTGCGGCGACAGTGCCAGGGCCTCGGCGATCTCCGCCCTGGTCAGTTCGCCGGCGCACTCCAGCCACCACAGGGACAGCAGCCCCCGGTCGTCGGGCTCCAGCCAGCGGGTCGCCCGCGCGGTCTCCTGCCGCTGACCGGACAGTTGCAGCTGCACGATGGTCAGGTCGACGAAGTCGGCACCCGGGTCGGCGACGTCGTCGGCCTCCTCCACGGCGCCCTGGGCGGACTGCTGGCGGTGCCAGTGCGCCCGGACCTGGTTCATCGCGATGGCCACCAGCCAGGAGCGGAAACTCGCGGGATCCCGCAGCGTGTCCAGCGAGTCGAGGACGCGCAGCATGGTGTCCTGCACGACGTCGTCCACGTCCACCGAGCCGTTCAACGCCCGGCCCACGATGTTGTAGACGAGCGGAAGGTACGCGCCGACGAGCGCGTCCTGGGCCGCCTGGTCGCCCGCTCGGGCAGCGGTGACCAGCGCCGCAGCCTCCGCCGTGTGCCGTGTACTCATTGCGACTTCCCTGTCCTCGACGCCGAACGCTGTTGTCCGTCACATGGGGGATCCCTGCGGGTGCGCCGGATAACAGTTCCTCGGAAATTCGTGCGAGGAGAGGTTCGCCGCTTCGGTGCCCGAGTGCAATGGGAGCCGTCACATCACGCTTGGAGGCGTCGGCCGCGATGTCGCGCTTTCGTGCGGTTCGTGACGGGCCGTTGTCGCCTTCGTCGAAAGGGTGTCTTCCTGACGGCCCGGACGGCTACGGTGGCCCGGCCGGCCCGTCGTGTCTCACGCCGTCGGCGACCGACGTCCGCACGGCCCGAGGATCCCGTATGACCCGAATGCCCGCCCCGGCCAGGTACGCCCGCGCCCTGCTCGTCGTCCTGGGCCTGTCGGGCATCGCCTGCGCGGTACGGCTGGCCGCGGCCGCCGCCGCCCTCGAGTCCGGCGCTCTGGGCGGGTTGGCCCTCGGCATGCTGGTGTCGGCGGCGGCCGGGTGCGCGGTGCCGGCGGTGACGGCGCTGGTCGTCTCGGCCCGGTTCGCCGACGGCGGTCACGCGGTGCGCAGGGGCGCTGTCGCCGTCGGCTGGGTGATCGCCCTGGGCAGCCTGGTCGCAGGCCTGGCCCACCACTTCGCCTGGGGCGCCGGTATCGCCCTGGGCGCCTTGCTGGTGACCCTCTCGAGCGGGGAGTCGACCAAGGAGTGGTTCGACCGCGGGCGCCTGCCGTCCCCCGCCTGACCTCGGGCGGCCACCGCCGCACCTGCCCCGCCCCGCGCCGCGGCTCCCGGATCCTCGCGCGTCGGCCTCAGCTGGCGGTGCGTCGGATCCGTCCGGCGTACCGCTTCTCCAGTTCCAGGTTGCTCTCGAATCCGCCGGGCACGTTGGCGGAGACGTAGGCCGGTGGGCGGTCGCCGGAGGCGAGGAGTTGGGCTGCCGCCTCGGCGACCGTCATCTGCACCAGCAGCACGCCGGTCAGCGTGGACAGGGCGCAGACCGCGCCGCCGCCGGGGAGTTCGAGGAGTGCGTCGCCACGCGGGGCCGCGTTGTCCAGCACGACGTCGGCGAGGTCGGCGAGCTTCCTGCCGCTGGGGTGGGCGGCCGGCACGGACCGGGTGTGGCCGAGGGAGGTGATGGCCAGCAGGCGGTGGCCGCGTTCCTTGGCGTGCAGGGCCATCTCGACGATGACGTTGTTGACGCCGGAGTTGGAGATGACGACGAACAGGTCCTGGGGACGGGGAGCGGCGAGGTCGTAGAGGCGGATCGCGATGCCGGGCCGCCGTTCCAGGAGCGGGTCGTCGAGGACGTCGGGGTGGTCGCCGCCGTAGAGGACGAGATCGGCCATGCTGAGGCGGTTGGTGGGCACCAGTCCCCCGGCGCGGCCGGCGAGTTCGAGGACGAGGGCCTGGGAGTGGCCGGTACCGAACGCGTGGACGACGCCGTCGTCGCGGATGCAGTCGGCGATCAGCGTGGCGGCGGCGGTGACGTCGGCGCGCGCGGACTCGGCGAGACGGTTCAGGACGGCCAGGCTCTCGCGCGCGAAGCGGTCTGCACTCACCGGCTCGGTCGCGGACTCGTTGGCGGACTCGACGGGCACCCGAAACTCCCCACTGGTGGCTTGAACCACCCCTAACGCCACTTCCAATGAATCAATAAATCACAGGCCTGGCGGAGCGAGCAATGCCCCGCCACGTTCGGCGAGGGAGTACCGCCAGCGCGGGGCACGCTGGTCGTGGTATTCAACGGGCGCTCCAACGGGTGGCTGGTACCTTCTCTGCATGCCCTCGACCGATGTCACCACCCTGATCCGCACCGAGTTGCCCCGGCTGGCCGGCTCGTTGCGGAAGGTCGGCGAGCTGATCCTGGAGGATCCGGCCGCCGTCACCCACTGCTCGGCCGCCGACCTGGGCCGCCGCACCGGCACCTCCCAGGCCACCGTCACCCGCTTCTGTCGGGCCATCGGCCTCGACTCCTACCAGCATCTGCTGATCGAACTGGCCCAGGAGCGCGGTCGCGGCGAGTCCTCCGACTGGGGCAGCGCCGAGATCGGTCCGGACATCTCCCCCGACGACAGTCTCGAGCGGGTCGTCCAGGTCGTGGGCACCGCCGACCTGCGGGCCGTCCAGCAGACCATCGACCGGATCGATCTGGACGCGATCGAGCGCGCGGCCCAGGCCGTGGCCCGCGCCCGGCGCATCGACGTCTACGGCGTCGGCGGCAGCGGCGCGGTCGCCCAGGAGACCGAGACACGGCTGTTCCGCATCGGCTGCGCCGTGCGCGGCTGGACCGAGGTGCACGCGGCCACCACCTCGGCCGCCCTGCTGACCCCGGCGGACGTGGCGATCGGCATCTCCCACTCCGGGGCCACGCGGGAGACGATCGAGCCGTTCGAGCTGGCCAAGGAGCGCGGCGCCACCACGGTCGCCCTCACCGCCGACTCCCGTTCGCCACTGGCCCGGACCGCCGACGTGCGGCTGATCTCCTCCTCGTCGGAGACCAGCTTCCGCACCGGGAGCATCGGCGCGCGGCACTCGGTGCTGATGCTCATCGACTGCCTGTACGTGCGGGTCGGCCAGCTCTCCTATCAGCGGGCGAGCGCCTCCCTGGCACTGACCGACCACATCGCCGGGGCGCACGCGGTGAAGTCCCGGCGGACCCGCTGAGCCGACCGATTCTGCATGGATGAGCCAACCAATATGACAAAAGATGGTTGATTGAACCACCCCGCGATGCCAGGATGGGGCTCCCCCGCGCACTCCTAGGAGCCCCATGCGTGTCATCTCCGTCGAGTCGACCGAGCTCTTCACCGGCACGGAGGACGAGCCGCACCAGGTGGTCGCCGTCGACATCGGGCACGACCCCGGCCGATCGGTCCGGCTGAGCGTGGCAGGACCGGGCGTCCGCAGCGTCGGCGAGAACACCGTCACCGTCGGCGAGGACGGCACCGCGCGCGCCGAGATACCCGTGGCGGTCGACGGTCCGGCCCCCGGCGACCGCCGCGAGATCACGGTCACCGCTGTCGACGGATCCCGACGGACCCGGTTCACGGCCGGGTTCACCGCCGCCGAACCCGGCTGGACGATGTTCCTGGTCAGCCACTTCCACTACGACCCCGTCTGGTGGAACACCCAGGCCGCCTACACCGAGACCTGGGACGTCGCCGACGACCCGGCCGTCACCGGGCTGCCCGCCCGGACGTTCGACTCGCGCGGCCAGTCCGGGATGAGCCTGGTGCGGGCGCACTGCGACCTGGCCCGGCGCGACCCGGCCTACACCTTCGTGCTCGCCGAGGTGGACTACCTCAAGCCCTACTGGGACGCCTTCCCCGAGGAGCGGGCCTTCCTGCGCCAGCTGATCCGCACCGGCCGGGTCGAGATCATGGGCGGCACCTACAACGAGCCCAACACCAACCTCACCGGCGCCGAGGCGACCGTCCGCAACGCCCTGTACGGCGACGGCTTCCAGCGCGGGATCATGGGGGCCGCTCCGCAGACCGCCTGGCAACTGGACGCGTTCGGTCACGATCCGCAGTTCCCGGGACTGATGGCGGACGCGGGGATCACGTCCAGTTCCTGGGCGCGCGGCCCCTTCCACCAGTGGGGCCCGGCCCTGTCGGTGTTCGGCGAGGAGCCCCGCGACCCGCAACGTATGCAGTTCCCCTCCGAGTTCGGCTGGATCGCCCCCTCCGGACGCGGACTGCTGACCGCCTACATGGTCAACCACTACGGCGCCGGCTGGGCCATCGACAACGCGCCCACGCTGCCCGAGGCGGAGGCGGCCGCACTCAAGCTCTTCCGGGGACTGAAGAAGGTCGCGCTCACCCGCAACGTCCTCCTGCCCGTCGGCGGCGACTACGCCCCTCCGTGCCGCTGGGTGATGGGCATCCACCGGGACTGGAACGCCCGTTACGTCTGGCCCCGGTTCGTCAGCGGCGTTCCCCGGGACTTCTTCGCCGCCGTGCGCGCGGAGTTGGAACGGGAGGGGCGGACGGCGTCCCCGCAGACCCGGGACATGAATCCCGTCTACACCGGCAAGGACGTCTCCTACATCGACACCAAGCAGGCCCAGCGGTACGGCGAGACGCTGCTCGCCGACGCCGAGGCCTGGGCGACCCTCGCCGCCCTCGTCGCCGGACACCCCTTCCCGGACGCGGCGCTGGACAAGGCCTGGCGGCAGCTGGTCTACGGCGCTCACCACGACGCGATCACCGGCTCGGAGTCGGACCAGGTCTACGTCGACCTGCTCACCGGCTGGCGTGAGCTGTACGACCTCGCCGGGGCGGTGCACGCCGACGCGACCGACGCGCTGGCCCGCAAGGTGGTCGCGCTCCCCGGCGGCACGCCCGACCTGGTCGTCTTCAACTCCGCGACCTGGCTCCGCCGGGACGTGCTGGCCGTCGCCGACCCCGGTCTGGTCCCGCTGGACCTCGACGGCATGCCGCTGCCCGCGGTGCGCGAGGACGGCGAACTGCGCGTCGTCGTACCGGAGGTGCCGGGCATGGGCCTCAAGGCGCTCTCTCTCGCCGAGGGCCGGGTGCCCGGCTGGACGGCCGGCGAGGGCACGACGATCCGCAACGCGTTCTACGAGGTGACGGTCGACCCCGTGCGCGGCGGTGGCGTCAGCAGCCTGCGCGCCCTCGCCGAGGGCGGCCGGGAACTGCTGCGGCCCGGGGACATCGGCAACGAGCTGGTGGTGCAGGAGGAGTATCCGAGGCACCCCCGCTTCGGTGAGGGCCCCTGGCACCTCACCCCGACCGGCACCACCGCGGCCCGGAGCCGTGACGTGAGCGCTGAGATCGAGGTCGAGCACTCGCCGGCCGGCTCGCGCGTCACCGTCCGCGCCGATCTCGGCCCGTTCCGCTACACCCAGCGGCTGACGCTGTGGGCGGGCGTGGACCGGCTGGACGTGACGACGACCGTCGACGGCTACGACGGCGCGGACCGGCTGATCCGGGTGCGCTGGCCCTCGGACGTGCGCGGGGGGCTGCCGGTGCACGAGGTCGCGGACGCGGTGATCGGGCGCGGCTTCGGGTTCGTGGAGGTGGACAGCGAGCGCTTCCCGTGGACCCTGGACAACCCCGCGAACTCCTGGTTCGGTCTCGGCTCGACGGCCCGCGTCGCCGTCCACGACGGCGCGGGCCACCTGCTGGGACACCGGTCGATCGGCGTCGCCGAGCTGGTGTTCGCGGACTGGGACGCCGCCGGCGAACTGGGCACCCCCCTCGCCGCGGCCCTGGTGCGGGTGGGTGTCACGGCCACCTCGACGATCGGGGACGGCCCGCGCTACGGCGACCTGGAGGTCGACTCCAACCTGCCCGACATCCGGATCGCCGTCGGCGGCCCGGAGCGCAACCCCGTGGTCGCCGAGGCTCTGGGCTGGGACCCGGCGGCCGCCCGCGAGCTGCGCCGCCAACTGGCCGAGGAGGGCCTGGCCGCCGTGTGGGTGGCGCCCCGCGCCTCGCTGCGCGAGGAGTGGGTGCCCGGCGCCGACCTGCGCGACCTGGAGCGGCTGCCGCTGCTCGTGGTGGCGGGCGCCGGCGCCGAGGACGACACCAAGGCGGTCGACGCGCTGGTCGCCGACCTGGACGACGCGACCGTGCGGGCCACGGCGGCCGGCGGCGGGGAGGCGCTCCCGCCCGGCGACGCCTGGGACGGGCGGGGCTTCGCCGTCCTCAACCGAGGCACCCCGGGCTGTGTGGTCACCTCCTCCGGCGACCTTTACATGTCCCTCATGCGCTCGTGCACGGGCTGGCCCTCCGGGATCTGGGTCGACCCGCCCCGGCGGACCGCGCCGGACGGTTCCGCCTTCCAGCTCCAGCGCTGGTCGCACACCTTCGAGTACGCGGTCGTCGCGGGCGAGGGCGACTGGCGCGAGCTGGGCTGGCCGCGCGCCGGGCATGCCTTCAACCATTCGTTCACCGCGCGGCTGCGGGAGCCCGGCGGGACGCCGGCCGGCCTGCCGAGGAACGCGGCCCTGCTGCGGCTCCAGCCCGAGGGCCGGGTGCTGCTGGACGCGCTGAAACCGGCCGGCTCCCCGCTGGCCCGGGGCGGCACGGCACCACCGGACCCCGCGCGGGGGGTCGTCGTACGGGCGCACGAGGTGGACGGACGACCGGTGCGGGCGCGGCTGACGGGCCCCTCGCCATGGACGCGGGGAAGCCGGGCGGACGTGCTGGAGCGGCCCGGCAGGTCCCTGGACGCGGGCGCGGACGGCGCGTTGGAGCTGGACCTGACCGGCTTCGAGGTGGCCACCGTGCTGGCTTCGCCGTCGGCCGGTCCGCGGGCCGAGGGGCCCGGTGTCGCCGCGTACGAACCCGCCCAGCCGGTGTACACCCGCTACTGGCTGCACAACTCCGGGCCCGCGCCCCGGGGCAACCTGCCGGTGGCCGTTCATCTCTCCCCGGCCGCGCTCACCGCCGACGGGCCGGTCGTCGCGGTGGTCCGCGTCTCCTCGGAGCTCACCGACGCGCCGGTGTCGGGCACGGTGGGCTTCGATGTGCCGCCCGGCTGGAGCGCCGAACCCGCCGCACTGCCGTACGCGCTCGGCCCGGGCGGCTTCACGCTCACCGAGGTCACCGTCACACCGCCGCCGCACCCGGTGCCCGGCCGGTACCGGCTCGCCGCTCGGCTGGTGTACGGCGGGCAGACGTACGAGGACGTGGTCGCCCTCGATGTGCCCGGGAAGGCCACGCGGGGCGAACCGGACGGACGTACCGGGCCGGGTCTGGTGACGGAGTTGGGCGTCGAACGGATCGACGTGCGCCGGGGGCAGCGGGTGCGGGTCCCGGTGAGCGTGCGCAACACGACGCGCGGTCCGGTGAGCGGAACGCTGTGGGCACTGTCGTCCTGGGGCACCTGGGCCGGCGTGGGGCCGGGCTGTCAGGGGTTCACGCTGTCCGCCGGGGAGAGCGCGCTGTGCGAGGTGGAGGTGGACGGCTCCGCGGTGCCGCCGGGCTCGTACTGGCTGATGGCGAAGGCCGGCTGGCACGGCTGCGTGGCCTACACGGAGGCGGTCGTGCTGGAGGTGAGGTCATGAGCCACGCGGTGGTGGGAGACGAGCCCGCACACGGTCAGGAGCCGTCGGCCGCACGCCATGCCGTGAGCGCGGACGCGCCGTTGCCGGACGGGCCGGCGCGCGGCGCGGTGGTGCCCCACGCACCTCACACCGTGAGCGGGCACGCGGCGCTGGTGGGTGGTGAGGCCGTGCCGGCGGAACGGGTGGAAGCCGTGCTGGACGCGGTGCCCGCGCGACACCGGGAGACCCGCCCGGAGCCGCCGGCACGCGCGCAGCGCCAGCGCAGACGGTGGGCCACGCAGGTCGTGGTCGTCGACGAGCTCGCCCGCCGCGCCTGTGCCGAGCGCGGTCTCGCGCCGCCGCCCGAGGTGCCCCCGGCACGGGTGCTCGCGGTGTCCGGGACCGAGGTCGCCGACCTGGGGAGCATCGTCGCCGTGGCACTCGCCCACTCCCCCGCCGTGCGCGCCCTGCTGGCGGCTCTGGAGGCCGAGCAGAAGGTGCCGGAGCGGGCCGCACGGGCCTACTACGACCGCAATCCGGACCGGTTCCTCACCGCGGAGGCGCTGCGGCGCGGCGTCGACCCGTACGGAGTGGCCCGGGCCGGGGACTTCGTGCCGTTCGAGGCGGTCCGGGACGAGGTGGTGCGGGAGTTGCGGCGGGCGGTGGGCCGGCGGGCGTTCTTCGACTGGCTGGACGGGGCCCGGGCCGAGGTGGCGTACGCCCCCGGGCACGAGCACCCGGGCGATCCGTCGCACCCCGACCACGAGCACCGGCACTGAACACGCCGGTAACCACCCGGAACCGAAAAGCAACACGGCAGCCATTGACCTCCGATGAATTCTGGTCCACCTTTTCATCAATCAGAGTCCAAGTTGGTGATTTGAACCAGCAGATGGCCCAGCAGCCCGCATCGGCGGCTGACGGATCGCAGGAGGCAACATGCGTGCGGGAAGACTCACGGGAACCGTGGCAGGCGTCATAGCCCTGGCTCTGACGGCGGCCGGCTGCGGCCTGTCGGGCGGCTCCGACAGCGGGGAGTCCACGGCCGGCGGCTGCAAGGTCGACCAGGACAACGTCGGTTCCGGGAAGCTCACCGGGGACGTCGAGGGGCAGATCACCTTCCAGACGACCAACCTGAAGAAGGACTTCGGCGACTTCTTCAACGGAGTGATCAAGGCGTTCGAGAAGGCCCACCCCGGCGCGTCGGTCAAGTGGATCGACGACCCCGGCGACAACACCTTCACCCAGCGCACCGTCGCCGACGCCCAGGCCTGTACGTTGCCGGACGTCCTCAACCTCAACTCCGAGACGGGCACCGCCCTCACCAAGGCCGGCTATCTGCTCAACCTCGGCGTCAAGGACCCGGACGCCAAGGAGCCGTTCGTCCCGGCGTTCTGGAACTCCAGCACCATGAAGGACGCCTCGGGCATGCCGCAGCACACCGTGCTCCCCTGGTACACCGGCGGCATCGTCCTGACGTACAACACCGAGCTGCTGGAGAGGGCGGGGGTCGATCCGGCGAAACCTCCGACCACCCTGTTCGGGCTGTTCGCCGACTACGAGAAAGTCGCCAAGGCGGGCCAGGGCAAGTACTACGCGACGATGGCCAACCCGATCTGGCGCATCCCGGCCGACTTCGACCAGATGAACATCAAGGTGCTCTCCGACGACGGCAAGTCCGCCCTCTTCGCGGATGATCCGAGGACCACGGAGTGGGTGGCCTGGATGGCGAAGCTGTACAAGGAAGGGGCCATGCCGAAGGACTCGCTGTCCTCCAGCAACGACCCCTCCACGCTCTACAGCCAGGGCAAGGTCGCCTACGGCTCGACCAACCCGAGTTTCGTGCGGTTCGTGAAGCAGAACAGCCCGTCGGTCTACGCCAGGACCGGCGTCGGCCAGCAGCCCTTCGACAAGCTCGGCCACACCACGGCGGCCCCGCAGTACGTCGGGGTCGCGGCCACCAGCAAGCACGCGCCCGCGGCCCTCGCCTTCGCGAAGTTCCTGACCGACGCCGAGAACCAGACGGCCTGGTGCAAGGACCCGAACGTGGTGATCTTCCCGACGACCACCGTCTCGCTGGACGACCCGTTCTTCCAGAAGGTGACCGGCAGCGACCCCTTCTCCGAGGCCCGTAAGCTCGTCGCCGAACAGCTCAAGACCACCACCGCGTTCCAGACCAACCTCTCCCCGGCCGTGCAGAACGCGATCGTGGCGCAGGTACAGCTCGCGATGCAGGGCAAGAAGAGCCCCGAACAGGCAGTGAAGGACGCCCAGTCGAAGGCCGACGAGCTGCTGAAGCAGGCGGGCTGAGCGTGGCGACCCAGACCACGAACCCGGTGTCCGTGCCCGGTACGGAGCGAACGGTCTCCGTGCCGGGCCCGGCCCCGGCCCGTCTTCGCCGTCTTCGCCGACTCGGCCGGGCGCTGCTGCCCGGCCCCTCCGCCGGTGCCAACGGCGCCGCGCTGTACCGCCGTTGGTGGCTTCCCTGGCTGTGGACCGCGCCCGCCGTCCTCTGCGCGGTGGTCTTCGGCGTGTTCCCGTTCCTCAACACCGTCCTGCTGTCGTTCACCGACGCCAAGCCGCTGGGCGGCGCCGCGGAGTTCGTCGGGCTGTCCAACTACACCCGGATGCTCGACGACTCCGACTTCTGGCTCGCGACCCGCAACAGCGTCCTGTACGCGGTGATCGTGGTGCCGCTGATGGTGCTGCTGCCGCTGCTGCTGGCCGTCCTGGTGGAGAAGGACCTGCCCGGCATCGGCTTCTTCCGCTCGGCCTTCTACACGCCGGTGCTCGCCTCCAGCGTGGTCGTGGGGCTCAGCTGGCAGTGGCTGCTGGCCGACGACGGACTGATCAACACCTGGCTGGAGAAGGCGCATCTGATCAAGGACGCCATCCCGTTCCTGTCCGACTCCTGGCTGATCCTCTTCTCCGCGATGGGCCTGACCCTGTGGAAGGGGCTCGGCTGGTACATGATCTTCTACCTGGCGGCGCTGGGGAACGTGCCGAAGGAACTGCACGAGGCGGCGTCCATGGACGGCGCCGGCGCGGTCCGCCGTTTCTGGCACATCACCGTGCCGGGTGTGCGGCAGGCCATGATGCTGGTCGGCACCCTCACCGGCATCGGCTCGCTGCGGGTGTTCACGGAGATCTACATGCTGGGCAGCTCCACCGGCGGTCCCGGCGGCGCCGACCGCACCCTGCCCTTCTACATCCGCGACGTCGGCCTGGACCCGCTCACCGGCAACGCCGGTTACGGCTCGGCGGTCAGTGTGGCCCTGTTCGTGCTGACGCTGGGGCTGACCCTGCTGGCGCAGCGCCTGACGAAGGAGGACGAGTCATGACGACGGCGGTGGAGAAGCCCCGGCGGCCGGTGCCGCGCCGACGGGACCACGGCCGTCCCCGTGAACTGGTCGTCCGCTACCTGCTGCTGCTCTTCGTGCTCGGCATCACCGTCGGCCCGCTGGTCTGGCAGTTCCTGGCCTCCCTGAAGAGCACGAGCGAGGACGTGTTCGGGGCGGACGCCTCGCTGTTGCCGCACCACCCGACGCTGCGGGCCTACCGGCAGGTGTTCGACCAGGTGCCGGTGGCCACGTACATCGGGAACAGCGTGATCGTGGTCGCCCTGTCGGTCACCAGCCAGCTGCTGTTCTCCACCACGGCCGGCTACATCCTCTCCAAGCCCGGCTGGAAGGGCCGCAAGGCGGTCTGGGTGGTGCTGATCGCCTCCATGATGTTCCCCTTCGAGTCGATCATGGTGTCGCTGTTCCTGAGCATCCGGGACCTGGGTCTGGTCGACAACCTGGTGGGCGTGTGGCTGCCCGGGTTCGTCGGCGCCATCAACGTCCTGCTGATGCGCGGTGCGTTCCTGGCGGTGCCGCGTGAGATCGAGGACTCGGCGATGCTCGACGGCGCGAACGAGTGGCAGCGCTTCCGGTACCTGTACCTGCCGTCCGCCTGGGGCGCGATGCTGGTGGTCACGATCAACACCTTCATCAGCGCCTGGGACGACTTCCTCTGGCCGCTGATCGTGCTGCGCTCCGAGGACCACATGACGCTCACGCTGGGTCTTTCCCGGTTGCAGAGCTCGTCCTTCGGCTACGACCAGCGGGTGGTGATGGCCGGCTCGGTGATCTCCGTGGTCCCGGTGCTGGTGCTGTTCGTGATCACGCAGCGGTGGTTCTACAAGGGCGTGTCGTCGGGGGCCGTCAAACTCTGACCGGGCCCGACCTCGAGCAGCAGGGGGACGGAGGTGAGCGCCTCCCGCGCCGAGGCCGCGACCCGGATCTCCACCGCCTGGTGCGGTACGACCGTCTCCAGATCGGCGCCGACCAGCTCCAGTTGGCCGGCGCCGAGGGGTATCGCGACCGTACGGCGCTCCCCCGGCACGAGCCGTACGCCGCGGAACGCCCGTAGTTCGAGCGTGCGCGGCCAGACGGGCGTGCGCAGCCGGCGGACGTAGAGCTGGACGACACTGCGACCGGGCCGGGTGCCGGTGTTGGTGACGTCCACCTCGACCGCGTGCCCGCTCAGCCGGGGCGGGCCGTGCTGGAACGTCGTGTACGACAGTCCGTGCCCGAAGGAGTAGAGGGGCCCGGCGTCGCCGTCGGCGTAGGAGCCGTACTCGGTGTCCTTGTGGTTGTAGTACACGGGCAGCCGGTCGGCCGAGCGCGGCACGGAGACGGGCAGGCGGCCGACGGGTTCGGTGAGCCCGAGGAGCACCTCGGCGACCGCCTCGCCGCCCCACGGGCCCGGGTACCAGGCGGTGAGCAGCGCGGCGGCCCGGTCGGCCGCCTCCGGGACGGCGTGCGGGCGGCCCTGGACGAGGACGACGACGGTGGGCGTGCCGGTGGCCGCGACCGCGTCCAGAAGCACGTGCTGGGCCCGCCCCAGCCGGAGCCCGGCGAGGTCGACGCCCTCGCCGCAGGTCATCTCGGACACGACCGTCCGCGCGGCCCCGTTGGCGTCGAACTCCGTGTCGGGGGTCCGGGCGCTGCTGCCGCCCAGCACCAGCACGGCCAGGTCGCTGTCGGCGGCCGTCGCGACCGCCTCGGGAACGGCGGTGAGGTCGGTGCCGGTGAGGGCCGCGCCCCGGGCGTGGCGGACGTCGGTGCCGCGCGGGGCGAGGCGGCGCAAGGCGTCGAGGATGCTGGTGCCGGTGCCCGGGCGCTGCGGGGCGGTGTAGTCGCCGAGCTGGTGGGCGGTGGTGGCGGCGTGCGGCCCGAGCACGGCGACGCGTCGCACCGAGGGCCCGACCGGGAGGGCTGCGCCGGTGTTGTGGAGGAGGGTGACGCAGGCCCGCGCGAGGTCGGTGCTCACCTCCCGTCCGGCGTCCTCGGAGATCGTCGCGCGGCGCGTGTACGGCTGTTCGAACAGACCGAGGCGGAACTTCAGGCGCAGGACGCGGCCGACGGCGGCGTCCAGGGCGGCCTCGCTCACCAGACCCCGTTCGACGGCCTCCGGCAGGTGCGTGAACCCCTCGTCCCAGAGGCTGAGGTCGACCCCTGCGTCGAGGGCCAGAGCGCCCGCGGAGACCTTGTCACCGGTGAGGCGGGCCAGCCGGTCCACGGCGAGGCCGTCGGCCATGACCAGGCCCTCGAAACCCCAGCGGTCGCGGAGGAGTCCGGTGAGCAGGGCACGGTTGCCGGAGCACGGCAGACCGTCCACCTCGTTGTAGGCGGCCATGACGGCGGCGGCCCCGGCACGGATCCCGGCGCGGGCCGCGGGAAGGTGGATCTCGTGCAGTTCGCGCGGGCCCAGCTCGGACTCGGCGGAGTTGCGTCCGCCGACCGTGGCGCCCTGGCCGGCGAAGTGCTTGAGGACGACGGGCGCCTTGTCCGCGGCGAAGAACTCCCCTGCGCCCCGCGCTCCCGGAACCCCCGTGACCCGTGTTCCCGTGCCCCGCGCTCTGGGAATCCCCGTGCCCTGCATCCCCCTGACCAGTGCCTCCGTCATCCGGGCCGCGAGGTACGGGTCCTCGCCGAAGCACTCCTCGGTGCGGCCCCAGCGCGGGTCACGGGCGATGTCCAGCGCGGAGACGAGGGCCAAGTGGCCGCCCCGGGCGCGCAGTTCGGCTGCGGCGTGGGCGGCGGCCCGCTCGTACAGGTCGGGGTCCCAGGTGGCGCCGACAGCCAGAGCGACGGGGAGGACGGTGCCGTCGAGGGCCATGTGGCCGTGCGGCACCTCCTCGACGAACAGGGCGGGGATACCCAGCCGGCTGCGCTCCAGCACATGGCGCTGGACCAGGTCGGCGAGGTCGGCGCTGTCCTCCACGCCCGGTCCCTCGCCGTGGTCGACGCCGGACCAGGCGTCGGCGCGCATCAGCCCGTAGAGGGCGCCGAGGCCTTCGAAGCGCTCGGTCTCGGCGTGCAGGGCCTCGGTGACCTCGAAGTCGCCGGCCGGGGTGCGGCGGTAGGCGTCCCACCCGTACATCCGCTGGTTGAGCTGGCCCGCCTTCTCGCGCAGCGTCATCCGGGAGATGAGGTCGGCGACGCGGGTGGCCGACGGGGCGGCCGGGTCCAGGTAGGGGACGACCGGGCGGAGGTCAGGGGTGGCCGGGTGGTCCTGGAGGGGCATGGGGCCTCCTTGCGCGGGGCGCGTCAGCGGGTGGTGCGGTGGGCGAGGCGGGCCAGGGCCACGGCGCCCGGGGAGCCGTCCGACACGGGGGTGAGCGTGAGCCCGAGGTGCGCGAGGCCTTCGGTGAGCGGGGCGAGCAGGGGGCCGTGCGAGGCCAGCAGGCCGCCCGTGACGACCAGGGGTTCACCCGGACGCGGTGCCAGGGCCGTCACGGTCTCCGTCAGCCTGCGCGCGGCCTCGCGCAGGATCTCCACGGCGACGGCGTCCTTCTCCTCGGCGGCCCGGACGACCAGCGGCGCGTGGTCGGCCAGCCGGACCGGCGGCCGGTCCATGACCGCGGGCAGCAGGTGCGCGCGGTAGGCGGTGCGCGGGACCGCGCTCCAGGCGACGGCGTCGGCGACCCCGTAGGCCTGCGGGGGCAGCACGCCCGGCGGCAGCCCGAGCTCCCGGCCGACCGCACGGGCGAGGACGGTGGGCGTGCCCCGGCCGTCGGCCGCCCGCAGGGCCGCGCGTACGGCCGCGCGGCCGATCCAGAAGCCGCTGCCGTCGTCGCCGAGCAGCCAGCCGTCGCCGCCGGAGGTCGCGGTCGGCACCCGGGCGGCGATCCGGGCCGCGACCGCGCCGGTGCCGGCCACCAGGACCAGGCCGTCGGCGGGGTGGCCGGGGCCGGTGGCGAACGTGGTCTCGATGTCGCTGTGGACCTCGACCGTGGCGGCGGAGATGCCCAGCCGGGCCAGCGCGCCGGACAGGGCCGTGCGGGCCCGCACCCGGCCGGGCTCGTCGGCGCCCTGCCCCTGGTGACCGGCGCCGGCGAACCCGCCCGCCACCGCGGCCACCCGCCCGCGCAGCGCTTGGGGCACGGCCCGCGCGAGCGCCTCGGTGAGGTGGTCGGCGAGTTCGGGGCCGGGCACGGTGAGCGCGTTGCCCGGTCCTGCCGTGCCCTCGCCCCGGGGGCGGCCGTCGCCGAGGCCGGCCAGGACGGCACGGGTACGGGTGCCGCCGGCGTCCAGGCCGACCACCAGGTCGAGGTCTTGGTTCAAATCACTATTCATCGCGCCCCATGGTGGTTGATACATTCGCCCGAGACAAGGTCCGTCTCGCGAGGAGGACGCCATCAACACGCCCCAGCCCGCGCCGGAGCTCCGCTTCGGTGTCAACTACACCCCACGCCGGGGCTGGTTCCACGCCTGGCACGACTTCGACCCCGGGCTCGTACGCGAGGACCTGGCACAGATCGCCGGGCTGGGCCTGGATCACATCCGGGTCTTCCACCTCTGGCCGCTGCTCCAGCCCAACCGCACCCTGGTCCGCCCCTCGGCCGTGGACCAGCTCGTCCGCCTGGTGGACCTGGCGGCGGAGTACGGCCTGGACGTCCTGGTGGACGGCGTCCAGGGCCACCTGTCGAGCTTCGACTTCTACCCGGCGTGGACGCGCAGCTGGCATCACCGCAACGTGTTCACCGACGCCGAGGCGATCGAGGCCCAGGCGCTGCTGCTGCGCACGCTGGGCCGCGCCCTGTCCGGCCACCCCCGTCTCCTCGGCCTCCAGCTCGGCAACGAGCTCAACAACCTGGTCGAGCACAACCCGGTGTCGGTGGCCGAGGTGGATCACTACCTCGACACGCTGCTGACCGCCGCCCGGGACGGGCTGGGTGAGGGCGGCGGCCTGGTCACCCACTCGGCGTACGACGCCGCCTGGTACGGCGACGACCACCCCTTCACCCCGGAGGCCTCGGCCCGCAAGGGCGACCTGACCACCGTGCATCCCTGGGTGTTCTCCGCCGACTGCGCCCGCCGCTACGGCCCGCGCTCACCGCAGGCGCGCCGTCTCGCGGAGTACGGCACGGAACTGGCGTCGGCCTACGCCACCGATCCGGCCCGCCCGGTCTGGGTCCAGGAGACCGGGGCGCCCGAACCGCACATCCCGGCGGCCGACGCACCCGACTTCGCCCGAGCGACGCTCCGCAACGCGGCCGGCTGTGCTCGACTGTGGGGCGTCACCTGGTGGTGCTCCCACGACGTCGACCGCTCACTGGCCGACTTTCCGGAACTGGAGTACACCCTGGGCCTGTTCGACTCCACGGGCCGCCCCAAGCCGATAGCGGAGGCCCTGTCCGCGACGGTGGCCGAACTCCGCGCCACCCCCGCCCCGCCCGCACCCGGCGGCACGGCCCTGGTCCTGGACTGCACCCCTTCCACGCGCTCGGTCTCGGGCCCGGGCGGCGCCTTCTTCGAGGCCTGGATGCGCCTGCGCGAGGAGGGCGTCCGACCGGCGGTGGTCCTGGCCCAGCGGGCACAGGACGCGGCGCACCTCGCGTCGCGGGGGATCACGGAACTGATCGACGGGAAGTGAGACGCCCGGGGGCGAAGGCGGAGAGCGAAGGCCCGAAGGCGAAAACCGGCGCCCGGACCCGGGGGCGGTCTGCAACAGGGGGAACAAGCACGCCGGGCCCGGAGGCCGGCGGCCCTATAACAGGACCGCGGAGAAGACAGCGGGGGCGAAGAGCGGGGGGCGATGGCCGGGAGGGGCGAAGACCGGGAGGGGCGAAGACCGGGGCCGGCCGGAACTCCGGCCCCGGAGACTCCGCCCCGGTCAGGACGTGCGACCCGTCAGGACCTCGGCCACCGCCCGCAGATTCACCCGCCCCCTGCCGTGCGCGCACACCACGCTGCCCGGCTCGGGCAACCCGGTGGAGACCGGCAGGGCGTCCGGCCTCGCGGCCAGCAGCGCGTCCCGCAGGCGCCCCTGCCAGGGGTACAGCCCGGCATCGCACACGGCGACGACCAGCGGCCGCCCCTCGGCCGCCCGCAGCACCTCCCCGACGACGACCTCGACAATGCCGTCGGCATCCTCCGGCTCCCCGGCGACCGCCGTGCCGGTGGCTGTCGGGTCGAGGGTGTGCCAGGCCGTCAGGAGGTCCTCGCCGCCCCAGTTGAGGGCGCGGTGCGGGGCCGGGAACAGGTCGACGACATGGGCGCCCGGCACCGGTCGCGGCAAGGGCGCCCCGCTCCGCACGGCCCGCCGCGCCGCGGTCAGCCCGGCCTCGGCGTCCCACGCGGCCACCGCACCCGGCCGGTACGGCACCGCGTACCGCAGCGCGAGCCGCCGTACCCGCTGCGCCGCCTCGGCCACCCGCTCCTCGGCCAGCTCACCCGACCGCAGGGCGTCGAGCACGGCGTCCCGGCAGGCCAGGGTGACCTCCGGATCCGGTACGGCGACGATGACCTGGTCCGCTCCGGCGGCGAGCGCGAGACGCGCGCCGGCCGCCTCGCCGTACCGGTCGGCGATGGCCTTCATCTCCAGCGCGTCGCTCACCAGCACGCCGTCGAAGCCGAGTTCGCCGCGCAGCAGGTCGGACAGGATGCGCGGGCTGAGGGTGGCGGGCCGGTCCGGGTCGAGAGCCGGGAACACGACATGGGCGCTCATCAGCATGGGCACGCCCGCCTCGACGGCCGCCCGGAAGGGCGCGAGGTCGAGCCGGTCGTACGGCCGCGGGTCCACCGCGAGCTCGTGATGGCTGTCGGTGACGGTCCCGCCGTGGCCGGGGAAGTGCTTGGCGCAGGAGGCCACGCCCCGCGCCTCGGTGGCCGCGATCCAGGCGCGCACATGCCGGGAGACCAGCTCGGGGTCGGAGCCGAAGGCCCGGGTGCGCACGATCGGATTCTCGGACCGGCTCTGGACGTCGGCGACGGGGGCGTAGGAGGCGGTGATGCCGAGCGAGAGCAGATGTCCGGCCAGGGCGTCGGCGCAGGCGGCGGTGAGCAGCGGGTCGTCGGCGACGCCGAGCGCCCAGGAGCCGGGCACCTCGGGGGCTCCCGCGGTCACCAGGTGGCCGATGCCGCCGCCCTCGTTGTCGATGGCGATCAGCAGGTCGGGGCGCAACGTCCGCAGTGTGCCGGTGAGTTCGCGCAGCCGGCCGGCGTCGCGGACGTTGCGGGTGAACAGGATGACCCCGCCGAGCCCGCGGTCGATGAGCCGTTTCAAGGTGTCGGGGACGGTGGTCGTACCGTCGAAGCCCGCGACGAGGCAACGGTGGGCCGCCTCGTCCAGGGCGGTGGGAAGTGCCGGGCCGGCCGGCCCGGGGGCGGAGTGCGTCACCCCCGGAATCCTCTGGCTCGTCAAGCCGAAAGTCAATATTTCGATGGATGAATGATTCATCTTTGACCATACGCCCGCAGGAGCGAGGATCTCGCGCGGCAGCCGCCGAGGCCTGTCCGATCCCCCGACCCCCGCGGCCTCCACTATCCGTCCAGGACCGTCGTCGCCCGTGGTCGCCCTCGTGCGCGCCGCCGCCGGGCCACTCGGCGTCGCACGGATCGCCCGCCGACCGCGCGACCGGCCCGTTGCCCGATCGTCCCCGCCAGGAACGGCGCGGCACGACACGGCGACACGGCGACGCGGCGGCTCGTGGGGTGGCGGGCACGTCGGGCCGCAGCCGGGCCGGGCGCGGGGCTACTGTCGCCCGCATGGACCGTGATCACCGAGGATGGCTCCCCTGTCTGCTCGGCGGAGCCGTCTTCGCCGTGTGCATGGCCGGCACCACCCTGCCGACGCCCCTCTACGGCCTCTACCAGGAGAAGTTCGGCTTCTCCGAGCTGACGGTCACCGTCGTGTACGCCGTGTACGCCTTCGGAGTCATCGGCGTGCTGCTGCTGGCGGGCAACGCCTCGGACACCGTGGGCAGACGCCCGGTGCTGCTGGCGGGCCTGGCATGCGCGGCGGCGAGCGCCGTCTGCTTCCTGTCCGCCACCGGGCTCGGCTGGCTGTACGCGGGGCGGCTGCTGTCGGGCCTGTCCGCCGGTCTGTTCACCGGGGCCGCCACGGCGTACGTGATGGATCTGGCGCCGTCCGGTGGCGCCTCCCGGGCCACGTTCGTCGCGACCGCCGCCAACATGGGCGGCCTTGGCTGCGGTCCGCTGCTCGCCGGAGTGCTCGCGCAGTACGCCGCCTGGCCGCTGTACCTGCCGTTCGCCGTTCACCTCGCCCTGGTGGCCTGCTCGGTCGCCGTCGTGGCGCGGCTCCCGGAGACCGTGCGCAACCGGTCCTCGCTGAGCGCCGTACGGCCACAGCGGCCCAGCCTGCCGCCAGAGGTACGGCCGGTGTTCGGACCGGCGGCGATCGCCTCGTTCGTGGGGTTCGCGCTGTTCGGCGTGTTCACCTCGGTCAGCCCCGCCTTCCTCGCCGAGTCCCTCGACGTACGCAACCACGCCGTGAGCGGTCTCGTCGTCGCGCTGGCCTTCTTCGCCTCGACCGCCGGGCAGTTGCTCGTCGGCCGGGTCGGGGTCGGCCGGTCGCTGCCGCTGGGCTGCGCCGCGCTCCTGACCGGACTGGCGCTGCTCGCGGGCGCGTTGCGGTGGGATTCGCTGACGCTGGTCGTGCTGAGCGCGGTCGTCGGCGGGGTCGGGCAGGGACTGGCGTTCCGCGGGGCGTTGTCCGCCGTGGCCCGGGCGTCTCCCGAGGACCGGCGCGCGGCGGTGATCTCGACGCTGTTCGTGGTGGCCTACGCGGGCATCTCGGTGCCGGTGATCGGTGTCGGCGTGCTGGTGGGCCCCCTCGGCCTGGAGGGCGCCGGGCTGGTGTTCATCGCGTGCATGGCCGTCCTCGTCTCGACCGCCGGCGCCTATCTGCTCCGGCGACCGGTACGCGTGCAAGCGTGAACAGCCGGTCCGGTGGACGCGGCACATCGCCGACCGGACCGGCCGGACCATGTCTTGACCGTCCGGGAAGCGGCGGCACGCGCACACGCTTGGCCGCATCCGTACGGGTGGGGTCGGCCCGGCGGCGAAGCGACATGGGGCCGACCGGCGTTGTGCAGAGCCCATCCGTCATCACCGGAAAGGCCCCTCGATGCGACGTACCGCCTTCCTCGCCGTCTGCGCCCTGCTCAGCGCCGCGGCCACGGGATTCTTCACCACCAGCGCCTTTCGCAGCCGCTGACACCGGGAAGCCGGTGGAGCCTTCCGGCTTCCCCGGCTTCCGGCCGCCGTCAGGACGTCCGGTCAGCGGTGTGCGAGCGGTCGCCCGATGCCTCGTCCGCCGTTTCCGTGCCGCTCCCGCCGCCCGGGTGCCGCAGCGCGCAGAGGTAGCCGATGCCCAGGGCGACGGCCATCCCGTAGAACACCCACTGGTTGGCCTCGGCGAAGTCCATCCTGATCGCGGACATCGACTCCCGTACCGTCCGCGCGACCGGACCGTCACCGCTGAGCTGCCGGTCGTCGGCGTTGCCGGTGATCGCCTCCGCGACGTTTCTCGCCGCGCCGTCCGCGGCCCCGGACGGCACTCCGCGCGACTCGAGCGTGTTGCGGACATTGTCGGTCATGGAGTGGGTCAGCATCGTGCCGAACAGTGCCAGGCCCACGCTCGCGGCGTAGTTGCGGATCGTCTGCGTGATGCCGGTGACCTCCCCGTACGAGGCGTCGATCGCCCGGTTCACGGCATCGGTGGAGGCCGGAGCGAGGATGAAGCCGATTCCGGCGCCCGCGAGGGCCGCGTAGGGCCACTGGTCGTGCATGGACAGATCGGTCAGCTTTCCCGCCCAGAGCGCGAAGCCCACCGCTCCGACCACGCAACCGAGCTTCATGGCGGGCCGCGCGCCCCGCTTGTCCAGGATCCGGCCGCCCCACTGCGAGGCCAGCGCGAAACCGGCGAAGAAGTACAGCAGGTACAGGGCCGCCTGGGTGGGCGAGGCGCTCAAGGACACCTGCGCGTAGACGGAGGCGAAGAAGAACAGCGGGACGAACGCGAACATGGCGAAGAACAGCACGAGTCCGTCGGCCACGAAGGCACGGTCCTGGAAGACCGCGAGCCTGACCAACGGATGGGCCGTGCGCAGTTCGTAGCGGCAGAACAGCCACAGCACGGCGAGACCGCCCACGACGCAGACCCAGGTGAGCACGCTGTCCCAACCCCACGCCGACGCCTGCTGGAAGCCGAGCACACTCACGCCCATGCCGATCGCGATCAGCACCGCGCCCCGCACGTCCAGGGGCTCGTCGCGGCGGCGGTCGGACACGTGGGCGAGCGCCGTCAGGATCAACGCGACGACGGCCACGGGCACGTTGACCCAGAAGATCGCCCGCCAGGTCCACGCGGTGAGCCAGCCGCCGAGGAGCGGCCCGATGGCCGTCAGAGCGCCGGTGACCCCGAAGAACAGGGCCAGGGCGCGACCGCGCCGCTCCACCGGGAAGACCGCCACGACCACCGCGAGCGCCGCGGGGAAGAGCAGGGCCGCGCCCAGCCCCTGGGTCGACCGGAACACGATGAGCCAGGTCAGCGCGTAGTCGCCGCGGGGTACGCATCCGCACAGGACCGACGACACGACGAACACCAGGGTGCCCGCCACGACGACGCGTCTGGGACCGAGCAGGTCCGCCAGGCGGCCGCCGAGCGCGAAGAACGCGGCCAGTGCCAGCAGATAGGCGTTGACCACCCACTGCATACCGGAGGCGGACAGGCCGAGTTCGTCGACGATGTCCGGTGTCGCGATCGCCACGATGGTCTGGTCGATGAACGTCATCGACACCGCGAACATCATGGCCGCGAGCGCCACCGACTGCGAAGGCATGCGCCCGCCCGCGGGCACCTCCGCCTGCCGCTTGGTGTACATGCCAGTCACGCGTTCAGTCTGCTCCCGCTCAGCTGACGATGCATCCGGTGCGGATGCACGACGGGCGAGGCAGGCGCCGCCCGGCTCGGCCCCGGTGGCGCGCGCCCGGCATGGCCGCAGCACTGCCGGTCGCCGCCCGAGGAGAGCCACTCCCGCTGCCCCGAGATGCGTGAGAACCCGGCCGGGTGGAATCTGATGATCATGGCGCGAAAGAGTGTGCGTCCCGGTGCGGAGCACGACGTGGAGCGGGTGCTCGACGAGCTCTACGCCACCCCGCCGTCCGACTTCGTCTCCCGGCGTGAGCAGCTGGCCGCCGCCGCCAAGCGGGACGGACGCGCGGACGACGCCCGTAGGATCCATGCCGCCCGGCGCCCCACGCTCGCCGCCTGGGCGGCGAACCTGCTGCTGCGCTCGCAGCCGCAGGAGAGCGGGCGGTTCCTGGAGCTGGGGCAGGCGCTGCGCGAGGCTTACCGGAACCTGGACGCCGACGGGATCAAGGAGCTGTCCGAGCAGCGCCGGAGCATCGTCTCCGCACTGTCCCGGCAGGCTGCCGAGCTGGCTCGTGAGGCCGGGCACCGGCTGTCGGACGCGGCTCGGCAGGACGTCGAGTCCACCCTGCGCGCCGTGCTCGCCGATCAGGACGCGGCGGACCGCTGGGCGACCGGCCGGCTGGAAGGCGTCCTCACCCCGCCGGCCGACTTTCCGTCCGTCGACGCGGCCGACGCGGCAGACGCCGCCACGGCCGGCGCACCGAGCGAGCCGGTCCGGACGGCGCCCGCGCCGCCGGCCCCGCCGCGCCGGGCGAAGGACGAACTGGCCGAGCGGCGCCGCCGACGGCAGGAGCAGCTCGGTCGGGCCCGCCGGACTGCCGGGGAGGCCGATCGCCGGCTCCGTGCGCTGAGCGCGGAGCGAGCCGACGCCGACGCGGTGCTCGAGCGGGCCCGTGACCGGCATGACCAGGCCCGTCGGGGCGCGTCCGAGGCCGGGCAGCGGCTGCGGCAGGCACGTCAGGAGCTCGAGCGAGCCGAGCGGGAACAACGGGAGGCCGAGGAACGGCGGCGGACGGCCGCCGCGGCGGTGGCCGGGGCCGAGCGGGCGGCCCGGGACGCCGCGCAGGAGGTGGCCCGCCTCACCGGGCCCGACGAGTAGCTCTCCGTATGGTGTCGGGCGTCCGGTGGTGCGACGCTGGAGGCACAGGGCGTCCGACCGAGGAGAAGCCGGGAGGGCCGATGGGACGTGACGTCCCGGCACTGGTCTTCACCCGCGAGGACCGCCGCCGGTACCGGATCAAGATGCAGGAGTGCCTCGACGTGTTCGCGCAGATGCTGCGCGAGTCGCGGTTCGAGGCGGAGCGGCCCCAGGTGGGCCTCGAGATCGAGCTGAACCTGGTCGACGACGAGGCCGAGCCGACGATGCGCAACAGCGACGTCCTGGAGGCGATCGCGGACCCGGCCTGGTCCACCGAGCTCGGCCGCTTCAACCTCGAGATCAACGTGCCGCCGCGCCGTCTGACGCAGGGCGGCCCCGACGCCTGGGAAGCCGAGATCCGCGCCGCGCTCAATCACGCCGAGGAGCGTGCCAGGTCGGTCGGCTCCCATCTGATCATGATCGGCATTCTCCCCACCCTGCGGCAGGAGGACGTCGGTGAGTCGGCGCTCTCGGAGAACGCCCGCTACCGGCTGCTCAACGACCAGGTGTTCGCCGCGCGGGGCGAGGATCTGCACATCGAGATGGACGGCGTCGACCGGCTGCGGACCTACGCGGACACGATCACTCCGGAGGCCGCGTGCACCAGCACGCAGTTCCATCTCCAGGTCTCCCCCGAGGAGTTCGCCCCCTACTGGAACGCGGCGCAGGCCGTCGCCGGCGTCCAGGTGGCGCTGGCGGCCAACTCGCCGTTCCTGTTCGGCCAAGAGCTCTGGCACGAGACCCGTATCCCCCTGTTCGAGCAGGCCACCGACACCCGCCCGCAGGAGATCAAGGTGCAGGGGGTGCGGCCTCGGGTGTGGTTCGGGGAGCGGTGGATCACCAGCGTCTTCGACCTCTTCGAGGAGAACCTGCGCTACTTCCCGGCGCTTCTGCCCCTGTGCGACGAGCAGGACCCCCGCGAGACGCTGGCCGAAGGGGACGTTCCGGAACTGGGCGAGTTGACCCTGCACAACGGCACCGTCTACCGCTGGAACCGCCCGGTCTACGCCGTCGCGGGCGACCAGCCGCACGTGAGGGTGGAGAACCGCTGTCTGCCGGCCGGTCCGACCGTCGCCGACACCCTCGCCAACGGCGCCTTCTACTACGGCCTCACCCGGGCCCTGGTGGAGGACGAACGGCCGGTGTGGTCGCGGATGTCCTTCCGGGCCGCCGAGGACAACCTGCACACAGCGGCGCGCCACGGTATCGACGCCCGGCTGTACTGGCCCGGCATGGGTGAGGTGCCGGTGCCCGAGCTCGTTCTGCGGCGTCTGCTGCCGCTGGCCCACCAGGGGTTGGAGCACTCCGGCATGGACGCCGCCTGGCGGGAGCCGCTGCTCGGCATCATCGAGCAGCGATGTGTCACCGGCCGTAACGGCGCCGTCTGGCAGAAGGAGATGCTGCACCGCATCAGCGCCTCCACCCATGCGGGCCGCCATGAGGCGCTGCGGCGGATGACGCAGCTCTACATCGACTACATGCATCTCAACGCCCCCGCCCACACCTGGCCGGTCGACTGACCGACCCAGGTCAGCGGTCCGGATCCCGACCCGACGCGGTGGCCCCGATCAGCGCGTTCCGGGCGCCGGCAGGGGACTGTGAGGGCCGACACGACCCCCTCGATTCGGCTGCGCTGCCGGGAGCGTGCAGGATAGAACCATGACCACCAAGATCTACTTCGACATCACCATCAACGACGAGCCCGCCGGGCGGATCAACTTCAACCTGTTCGACGACGTCGTCCCGAAGACGGCCGAGAACTTCCGCGCGCTGGCCACCGGCGAGAAGGGCTTCGGCTTCGCCGGCTCCTCCTTCCACCGTGTCATCCCCCAGTTCATGCTCCAGGGCGGCGACTTCACCCGCGGAGACGGCACGGGCGGCAAGAGCATCTACGGCGAGAAGTTCGCCGACGAGAACTTCACCCTCAAGCACGACCGGCCGGGCCTGCTCTCCATGGCCAACGCGGGCCGCAACACCAACGGCTCGCAGTTCTTCGTCACCACGATCGTCACCGACTGGCTCGACGGCAAGCACGTCGTGTTCGGCGAGGTCGCCGACGAGGACAGCATGGCCCTCGTCAAGAAGATCGAGTCCTACGGTTCGCGCAACGGCGCGACCTCGGCGAAGATCACCATCGCGGAGTCCGGCCAGCTCTGACCGGCCTGTGACCGCCCGTCGGCCGGGCCGCGCCCGGCCGACGTGGAGCGGTGCCCGCCGGACCGCTCGCCCCGGGCCGGGGGCGATCCGGCCGCCGCCCCGGGCGATCACGCGGTGGGCGGCGCGCCGCCCGCAGAGCTCCCGGCAGCAGGCGGGCCGGGGCGGGCCACGGCTCAGTCCGCCCGGTGGGCGGCGGTGGCGTGCACCGGCTCGGCGGTGTCCCCGGCATGCAGGTGGTAGACGTTGAAAGCCCGGCGGATGACCGGCTGCGCGACATTGCGCACGCGGACGCCTCCGCTGGTCATCCCGTGTTCCGTGCCGGCGTGCGCGTGCCCGTGGACGGCGAGGTCGGCGCCCGCGGTGTCCATCGCCTCGGCCAGCAGATAGCTGCCGAGGAACGGATAGATCTCCGGGGGCTCGCCCGCCAGGGTGTCGGGTACCGGGGAGAAGTGCGTGAGGGCGATCCGTACCGCGCAGCCCTCCTCCGCCAGGGTTTCGAGACTGGTGCGCAGGCCGTCCGCGCAGCGGCGTGTGTACCGGATGAACTCCTTCATCAGGGGCTCGCCGAACTCGCTGCCGCAGCGCCCGGCGAACCCTCCGCCGAACCCCTTGGTACCGGCGACGCCGACCCGGGTGCCGTCGACCTCGACGACGGTTCCCTGGCCTTCCAGAACCCGTGTGCCTGCGTCCCGGAGGATGGCGGTGACCTCTTCCGGCCTCTCGTCGTGATGGTCGTGGTTGCCGAGCACGGCGACGACCGGGACGGGCAGACCGGCCAGTTCCGCGGCGACCACCCGTGCCTCCTCGGGAGTGCCGTGCCGGGTGAGATCACCGGCCAGGAGCAGGAGGTCGGCGCAGTCGGACAGGGTGTCGAAGGCGGGCCTGAGCAGTCCCTGGCTGTCCGGTCCCATGTGGATGTCGCCGACGGCCGCGACGCGGATCATGACAGTTCCTCCGGAGAGCCGGGAGGGGTGACCTCGGCGATCAGGATGTCGGTGTGGACGGCCAGCCCCGCCAGTTCCTCGTGCACCGCGCTCAGCAGTTCCTCGCGGCACTGGGCGGTGGGCACGGTTCCCTGGACCGTCACGGTCGCTCCGTGCGCCTCGACGCGCATGCCCAGTTCGCCCAGTCCCCGGGCGGCGAGGCGTTCTTCCAGGTAGGCGATCCGGTATTCGATGTTCGTGTGGTCCGGTGCGAGGGTGGTGTCGGGTGAGGAGCCGGAATGTGCGCTCCCGCCGGCGTCGGTCACCGTCCGCCCCTCGTCTCCGTCGTGGTCGCTCATGGTCGTCCCTTCGCCGGTGCGATCACCCGCAGGCGTTCCAGCAGATACAGGAAGGCCGCCGCCATCGGTGCGTCCTCGCAGTCCTGGCGCACGCGCTGCCAGTCGACCTTCTCCCGCAGCGCTCGCGCGATGGGCAGTACGGCGCCGAAGTCGCAGTGGTGCTCCGAGAAGGCGGCGAGCAGGCTCCGCAGCAGATCGGTGGCGGACAGCACCGGCATGACCACCGAGTCCACGGGCAGCTGTTCCGCCCGGTCCAGGACCTCGGACGTCACCGGTTCGTGGGCCAGCTCGAAGAGGAGGTCGATGTCCTGGCCGAGGCACTTCGCCTTCCACAGCCAGTCCTCCGGCGGCTCGAAGACGAGCAGCCCGGCCTCGCTCAGGGTGGCGGCGACCGCGTCGGCGTCCTCGCGTCTGACGCAGAAGTCGGCGTCGTGCTGGAGATGGCCCGCACCACCGTGGGCGTAGACGGCCACGCTCCCGGCGAGGGCGAAACCGTGGCCGTCCCGCTTGAGCAGGGAACCGACCTGCTTCGCCGCCTCCAGGATCGCCTGGTGCCGGTCGTGCGCCGGAGCCGCCGTCGGCGGGTCGGGGGAGATCCCCGAGGCCGTGGCGCCCTCCGGCTCGGCCGGACGCGCCGCCAGGTAGAGCCCGGAAGCGGCACCGGGCTGGGGCTCGTCCCCAGCGGCGTCATTCACCCTCTGCATCCCTGCTGCTCCGTTCTCAGGCGCGGCCTCGCTCACATCGGTGACGCGCACCGCGTACCCCGCACGACTCCCGTCACACAGGGGTCGGGCGAGGCCGCCCGGTGCCTGGCCTGCGGACAGGGAGCCGGGCGGCACGGAAGGGGTGTGGGGCCGGCGGAACGGGGAGCGGGGCCGGACGCGGTCGGGCCAGGGTCACCTCGACCGGCAGCTTCTTGATGCCGTTGACGACGTCGGACCGCACGCGCGGGACCTCGCCGGCCAGACGGATGCCCGCCAGACGCGGGATCAGCTCCTCGAACAGGATGCGGATCTCGGTGCGGGCCGGCAGGTTGCCCAGGCACAGGTACGGGCTGCTGCCCGTGCCGAAGATGACGCGGTCGTTGTTCCGCCGGGCGACGTCGAGGTCGTACGGGTTGCGGAAGACCTCCTCGTCCCGGTTGAGGAGGCGAACCACATGACACCGGAAGTGTTCGTCGGGGTCTTGATGCCGGGGAGCCGCCGCGGAACGTCGCGCCCGTACGGCACGTGGCCGCCGCCGACGTGGCCGCACCTGACGCCGACGCGCCCGAGGGCCGCCGACGGGTCTCCGGGACCGTGGGATCGTCGGCGACGACCAGGACCCGGGCCGATCCCCGGCTCGGGGTGCGCGGACTCGTACGGCTGCCGCAGGCGCCCGGGCTCGCGACGCGCCGCGTCCGTGCCCCGCCGACGGGCGGGCGCCCGGGCGTCCGCGTTTCGTAAGGAGCCGAGGACCGGTTTGCCCGATTCGCGTTCGTAGGGTGAGACCGTGACCACGGACGTAGAAGTAGATGTCGTACTCCCCTGCCTGCACGAGGCCGAGGCACTCCCCCGGGTGCTCGCCGGAGTTCCGGACGGTCGGCGGGCACTCGTCGTCGACGAACCCCGTACCGGCGTCCCGAAGGCGACGGGCGCCTGGCGCGGCACGTGGCAGGTGGTCCGGGACCTGAGCCGTGTCCTCGACGGCGTTCCGGCGCGCGAAGGGATCGCTCGGTGACCACGCTGCTCGTCATCGCCAAGGAGCCGCTGCCGGGGCGCGTCAAGACCCGTCTCACCCCGCCGTTCACCCCACGGGAGGCGGCGGCGCTCGCGGAGGCGGCGCTGTCCGACACCCTGCGGGCCGTGGCGGCCACGCCCGCCGCCCGCCGCGTCCTGGTGCTGGACGGCGCTCCGGGCCCCTGGCTGCCGTCCGGCTTCGACGTCGTACCGCAGTGCGCGGGCGGCCTCGACGATCGGCTCGCCGACGCCTTCGCTCGGTGCGACGGCCCGGCCCTCCTCATCGGGATGGACACTCCACAGGTGACGCCGGCCCTCTTGACGGCCGACTTCGACGGCTGCGACGCGTACTTCGGCCCGGCGCAGGACGGCGGCTTCTGGGCCCTGGGTCTTGCGGAGCCCGATCCCGGCCTGCTGCGGGGCGTGCCCATGTCGACGCCTTTGACGGGGGCGGTGCAGCGGGCGCGGCTCGTCGGCGCGGGACTGCGGGTGCGTGACCTGCCGCGGCTGCGGGACGTGGACACCGCCCCGGACGCGGCGGCCGTCGCCGCACTGGCCCCGCACGGCCGGTTCGCCGCGCGACTGGCCGGGTTCACGGCGGCGGCGGGCCGATGAGCACCGCGTACGACCTCACCGGCGCCGGCGCCGCAGACGGCGGCGCCGCGGGTGCCGCGGGTGTCGCGGGTGTCGCAGGTACCGCGGGTGTCGCAGGCACCGCGGGTGTCGCAGGTACCGCGGGTGTCGCAGGCACCGCGGGTGTCGCAGGTACCGCGGGTGTCGCAGGTACCGCGGGTGTCGCAGGTACCGCGGGTGTCGCGGGTGTCGCCACCGACTGGGCCGCCGCCGACCCGTACAGCGCCGCCCTGCGCACCGGCCGGGGTCTGCTGTTCCTGCGCCGCGCCGACGGCTGGCTCCTGCCCCTGGAGGTGGAACGCTGGTGTGCCCGCGCCGACCCGGCCGATCTGGCGATCCTCGACCGGTGCGAGGGGGCCGTGCTCGACGTGGGCTGCGGACCCGGTCGCCTGGTGGCCGAACTCGCCGGCCGGGGCCGGACCGTCCTGGGCATCGACGTCAGCGAAGCCGCCGTCGCCCACACCCTCGCGCTGGGCGGGCCGGCGCTCCGGCGGTCCGTCTTCGACCCCCTGCCCGGCGAGGGACGTTGGGGGACCGCCCTGCTCATGGACGGCAACGTCGGCATCGGCGGTGATCCACTCGCTCTTCTGCGCCGGGCGGCCGCCCTGCTGGTGCCCGGTGGTCTGCTGATCGCCGAGACCGCACCGGTGGACGTGGACGAGCGCGCCGAGGTCGAGGTCGTCGACCTGACCGACCCGCACGGCACCGGCCCGGCGTTCCCCTGGGCGAGGCTCGGCACGCCGGCTCTACTGCGCCGCGCCGGCCGCGAGGACTGGCGGGCGGCCGGTCAGTGGACGGCGGGCGGCCGCCGCTTCGTCGCCCTGCGCAGTCGCAGCGCGAGGAGCAGCGCCGAGCCGCCGAAGAGCACGGCGGTGATCAGCAGCCAGTGGGCGAGGAAACCGTCCGCGGAGCGGCCGGTGACCGACCGGTAGCGACGGTCCACCTGCCCGCTGATCAGCGGGAACCATACGAGCAGCAGCAGACCGGAGAGGGCGGCCGGCACCCGGACGTACATCGTCCACCGCCGGTTGCCGGTCACTCCGAGCCCCTGTACGACCGCCCGGTCGACGACGGAGTACAGGGGCAGCAGCACGAGGTCGTGCAGCAGCGCCGCCCCCACGAACCACAGCGCCACGCCGAACCAGTCGTCGGCGAGGAGACGTACGCCCGCGTAGGCGGCGAGCGCGAACGAGCCGGCGAGCAGGAGGAGTTGGAAGGGACTGCCGATCACGGGTCGTCGTCGCACGGGCGTCATCGCACCTCTCCGAAGGTGATCCGGGTGACCCACTTGGTGTTGAGCACGCCGGGCGCGGCGGGCACGATGACGCGCGCCGGGTAGCCGTGGTCGGGGGTCAGGGGCTCGCCGTTGACGTACAGGGCGAGCAGGGAGCGCGGGTCGGCGACCTGGTTGGCGCGCAGGGCTGCGTGGCGGAAGGCTCCGTGCCGCTGGAGGGACTCGACGAACACGTCCGGCGGGTCGTCGTCGTAGCCGACGAGCGCGGCCAGGTCCCGTAGCCGTACGCCCCGCCACCACTGGTCCGAGGTCGACCAGCCCTCGACGCACGCGATGGGCAACGCCGAGCTGTGCAGGGGGAGCCGGCCGAGCTGGGCACGGCTGAGGCGGAGGGTGCCCGTGCGCCCCGCGACGACGAGGCGCCAGGCGTCCTCGTCGGTCTCCGCCGCGTCGATGCCCGCGTACGCGGCCGTCTTGTTGATCTGGAAGCCGTTCGGGCCGCTGCCCGGGTCGGGTCCGCCGTGCGGAGCGAGCAGGGCCGTGCGGCGCAGCCCGTCGAAGTTCTGGCCGACCGTCGTGGCGAACAGCAGCAGCGAGCCGCCTCCGACGAACCACAGCGCCCCGCGCCGGGAGACGGTCGGGGAAGCCGGGCGCGGGGAGAGCAGCTCCCGCGCGGCCGCGGGCTCCGGCGACGAGACCGGTTCCCCTTCCTCCCGCAGGCGGCGCAGGTTGCGTACGGCTGCCGGGACCTTCAGGACGGCGTGGGCGACGAACGCGGCGAAGAAGACCCAGGCGCCGTAGAAGTGCAGGGGGTAGAAGGAGCCGGGGAAGACGTAGTCGAGCTGGACGTTGAGGACGCCGGTCGTGAACTCGAACAGCGCGCCCCCGACCAGTAGCAGCAGGGAGATCCGCTCGAGCGCGTGGGCGAGCGAGCGGGCCGGCGGCAGTGCGAACAGCTTCGGCACCACCGACCACAGCTTGGCCAGCAGGACCGGGATCAACGTGATGCCGAGGGTGACATGTACGCCCTGGTTCAGCCGGTAGAGCCAGTGCGGGTCCGTCGGCCAGGCGAAGAGGTAGAAGCCGAGGATCCCCTTGTCCGGGGTCTTGTCGTTCACCGGCGACAGGCCCGGGTTGTAGGCGGCGTACGAGACCAGGCCCGTCACGAACAGCACCGTGATGCCGATGAGCAGGACCAGGCCGAGCACCGAGGTGAACCAGAGGCCGCGCAGCGGGCTGCGCCAGAAGCGGGGAGAGGTGGGGAGCCGAGGGTCGTCTCGCATGCCCCGACGGTAGGCCGCGGCACCCCTGGGAATGGGTGCGCGACCCATGACGAAACGCTGACGTCCCGCCCGGACGACGGCCGCGGCCCGCCGACCGCGGCCGTCGTGCCGTCGTGCCGTCGGCGCTCACCCTCGCCGGGTTCGACCGGTGGGAGGCGTTCCGCCTGCCGGTCGCATCCGGCGCCCCTTCGCCATACGGCTCCTTCCGGCCCGCACGTTCCTCACCGCGCCCGGGCCCGGCTCACCGCCCAGGCGGTCCTGAACCACCCGCCGAACCACCCGCCGCCGACCAGCCGGTGACTCGGCGCGCGGCGGCGGGCCCCGCATTCCGCTCAGGGCGTGACGACTCCTTGTCGGTCGAGTGCAACCTATGGGGCAATCAGGGTGTCTCAGTTCATGTCCGACACTCACAGCACACCCACACCCTTCGGGGGAGATCATGGTGCGAAGCAGAACCGTCTGGGCCACCGCCGCCCTTCTGACCGCCACACTGGGCGTGGCCGCGGTCCCGGCCACCGCCACCGCCGCCCCGGCCGCACGGGCCGCCGCCGCCTGCCCCACCGGCTGGGGCAGCCTGGGCAAGACGTACTTCGCCGGCACGCCGAAGCCGCTGACGAACGTCAGGACCGGCAGCCACGACTGTTACGACCGGTTCGTCATCGACGTCCCGGGCGCGAGCGGCAGCGAACTCGGCTTCTCGGTCGGGTACGTCGCCCAGCTCTACCAGGACGCATCGGGCCGCCCGATCCCCGTCGGCGGCGGCGCCATCCTGGAGGTGCGGGTGAACGCGCCCGCCTACAACCCGGAGACGGGTGCGTCCACCTACCCGGGGCGGGTCGCGCAGCCGCTGCCGGGCGTCAGCCTCACCGGCTACCGCACCTTCCGGGACACCCGGTACGCCGGAAGCTTCGAGGGGGTGACGCAGTTCGGGCTCGGTGTACGCGCACGCCTGCCGTTCCGGGTGCAGCGCCTGGCCGACCACCTCGTCGTGGATGTCGCGCACACCTGGTGACACCGCCCGCCTCCCGGACGAGCCCCGGCGCCGCCCCTCCTGGAGCCGACGCCGGGCCCTGGGAGGCGTGCGCACAGGGCCCGGGCGCCGGTGCGGCGAGCGGCTGCCCGTTCCGGCAAGCCGCGTCCGCCGCATTCGCCCTCCGCCCTCCGCCCTCCGCCCTCCGCCCTCCGCCCTCCGCCCTCCGCCCTCCGCCGCAAGCGTGTATCCGCGCAGCCCTCGGGACATCTCGGCCGGGATTTCGTAGGCTGTCGGTCGCCGCTCGCCACCCCCACCGCGCCCCGCAGAGGACCGGATGCAGACTCCCAGACTTGTCAAGTACCTGACATCAGCTGCCGTGGTTCTCACGCTGCTGGCCCCGGCGCCCACCGCGGTCGCCGCCGACCCGGGCAGCACCGCCCCGGGAACCGCCGCCTCCGAGGCCTCCACCGGGGCCGTCGCCCCGGAGGCCGACAGCTGGCAGCCCCCGCTGTCCACCCGCGGACGCTACGTCGTCGACGCCCAGGGGAACCGCTTCCGCCTGAAGTCGGCCAACTGGGACGGCGCTCAGGGCTCGTGGTCGGGACGCGGCAGCACCGCGGATCCCGCCAACCACCACGCCGGCCAGAACTCCTCCGGCATACCCCTGGGCCTGGACCGCGCCCCGCTGCCCGCGCTGCTCGCCGACTTCCACCGGCTCGGCATCAACAGCATCCGGCTGCCGTTCTCCAACGAGATGATCCGCGCGACGGCCCCGGTGCCGGACACCGCGGTCGCGGCCAACCCACAGCTGCGCGGCAGGACGCCCCTCCAGATCTACGACGCCGTCGTGGCCGCCCTCACGCAGGACGGGTTCGCGGTCGTCCTCAACAACCACACCAACACCTCCCGCTGGTGCTGCGGCGTGGACGGCAACGAACGCTGGAACAGCGGACAGTCCACCGGACAGTGGGCGGACGACTGGGTCTTCATGGCCCGCCGTTACGCCGCCAACGCCCGTGTCGTGGGCGCGGATCTCTACAACGAGGTACGCCGTGACGTGCTGGACGACCCCAACTGGGGCCTCGGCGACGGCCATGACTGGTACGCCGCCGCTCAACTCGCCGCCGACCGCATCCTGACCGAGGGCAACCCCGACCTCCTCATCGTCGTCGAGGGCATCAACTGGACCGGCGTGCCCGTCGACGGGCTGCCGCACGAGCGCCCCACTCTCGCGCCCGTCCGCACCCTCTCGCACACCCTCCTGGACGCGCACAAGCTGGTCTACTCCGCCCACTTCTACGGCTACACCGGCCCCCGGCACAGCGGTGCCACCGGCATCGGCGAGACCCACGACGCGCGCTACCAGGACCTGACCCGCGACCAGCTGTTCCAGGTACTGACCGACCAGGCCTTCTTCGTGACCGCGGAGGGACAGCACTACACCGCGCCCGTCTGGATCAGCGAGTTCGGCATCGGCGCCCAGGAGACCGGCGCCGCCGCCCGCGCCTGGTTCGGCAACCTCACCGACTACTTCGCCGACCACGACGCCGACTTCGCCTACTGGCCCCTGATCGGCTGGGAGGGCCACGACGACTGGGCGCTGCTGCGCTACGACACCGCCGGGCGACGGTACGGCCTCCTCGACCAGGCCGACTGGCGCGGCGCCGCCTGGGATCACCTCATGACGTCCGCGACCCGCACCGGGCCCGTCCCGCAGGTGCCCGTCCGGCGCATGCTCACCACCGACCACGGCGACGCCGTGCAGTCCCGGCGGGTACGGGCCGGCGGGGACTGGGACCCGGGGGCTTCCAAGGCCGCCTGCCCGGACGGTCTCCGGCTGATCGGCCTCAGCCACTCCGGCGGCCGGGGCCTGTGCACCGACACGTCCGGCGGCGACCTGCGGGCCCCGGGCGCCGCGCAGACGGTCGTCACGGACGAACGGAACGTCCCGGCAGGCGGCGACTGGGCCGGCGGCTACACCAAACTCCAGTGCCCCGCCGGGCAGTTCCTCATCGGGTACAGCCGCCGCGGTGAACGCGTGTCGGCGGCCCTGTGCGTCCCCGCGCGCAGCGCGCCGGGCCGCGTCGGACGGACCGTCTGGTTCGACCGGTCCGACAACCGACCCGTCGACGTCGGCGGCGACTTCGCCGCCGGCCACTACAAGGGCCAGTGCGCCGCCGACGAGTACGCCACGGGCATCGCCTTCACCACGCGGATCGGCGGCACGCCGGGCCCCGCCGCCCTGCTGTGCGTCGCACTGCGGCCCTGAGCACCGCCCCCTCAACCGGTCGTCCCCGCCCCCCGGTTGCCGGCGCGGACGCTCTTACGTCCCGGAACTTCCGCGAAAGTGTCCGCGATCGGTAACAGGCGGATCCCACAGCGCCTTTTCCCCGTCCTCAAAGCTGCATGGGATCCACCCACGCACGAGATCCACGGACACGACGAGAACAGGGCAGACATGGCGCGGCATGGCGGGCGGGGATGGTACGGCCGGGTACTCGCGGCAGCGGTCGGGGTCACGGCGGTGGCCGCCGTCACCTCGGTATGGACAGCGCAGGCCGGGCCTGTCGACGGAGGTCAGGCGGGAGCGGGCGCCTCGGCGCACCCCTCCGCCGCGGATTCCGCCCCCGCCCGGGTGTCGGTGGACATCGCCCACGCCTCGGACCACGGCGCCCGCGGCGTCAACATCACCATCGACGACGGCCCGGACCCCGCCTGGACGCCGCAGGTTCTCCAGGTGCTGCGGGAGAACGGGGTGAAGGCGACCTTCTGCATGGTGGGCACGCAGGCCAAGGCCCACCCCGACCTGGTCAAGGCCGTGGTGGCGGACGGGCACCGGCTGTGCGACCACACCGTTTCGCACGACACGACCATGGACACCAAGCCGGACTCCTACCAGTCGCAGCAGATCCTGGACGCCGAGCGGATGATCACCGAAGCCTCCGGGGGCGTCCGGCCGCTGTACTACCGGGCGCCCGGCGGTGCCTTCACCCCCTACAGCCGCGACCTCGCCGCCTCCCGCGGGATGCGGCCGCTGGGTTGGAACGTCGACACCAAGGACTTCGAGCGGCCGGGCGCCGAGGCCATCGTCGCCACCGTCAAGAACGAGGTGGCCAACGGCCCGACGATCCTCTTCCACGACGCGGGCGGGGACCGCGCACAGACCGTGGCGGCCCTGCGCGAGGTCCTGCCGTGGCTGCGGCAGCAGGGATACTCCTTCGGCTTCCCGGTGCGCTGAGCACCGGCTCATTCCACGCGCCGCTTGTCCTCTTCGCTCCAGGCCCGGGTGTCCCGGGGCTGGACGTAGGGTTCGTCGTCCTGGGGCAGCCCGCCGGCGACGGCACGCTGACGGGCCAGCTCGGCGTCGAACTCCAGGCCGAGCAGGATCGCGATGTTGCTGATCCACAGCCACACCAGGAAGACGATGACTCCGGCGAGCGTGCCGTAGGTCTTGTTGTACGAGCCGAAGTTGGCCACGTAGAAGGCGAAGCCGGCGGAGGCGATGAACCAGATCAGCAGCGCCAGCACGCTCCCCGGCGTGATCCACCGCAAGCCGCGGCCCCGGACGTTCGGTGTGGCCCAGTACAGCAGGGCGATCATGATCGTGACCAGGACCACCAGCAGGGGCCACTTCGCGATGGACCACACGGTCAGCGCCGTGTCCCCGATGCCCAGCGCCGCGCCGGCCTGACGGGCCAGGCCGCCGGTGAACACCACGATCAGCGCGCTGGCGACCGCGAGCACCAGAAGCACCACCGTCACGCCCACCCGCAGCGGCAACACCTTCCACACCGGCCGCCCCTCGGGTATGTCGTACACCGCGTTGGCGCAGCGGATGAAGGCGGCCGTGTAGCCGGACGCCGACCACAGCGCCAGCACGAGACCGACGATCGCCATGAGGGAGCCGATGCCGCCCCTGCCCTGCAACTGCTGCACCGCGTCGCTGATGATGTCCCGGGCCGATCCCGGCGCCACCTTCCTCAGGTTGTCCAGCACCTCGTCGGTAGCCGACTTCCCGGCCAGCCCCAGGAACGACACCAGCACCAGCAGAGCCGGGAACAGCGACAGCACGCCGTAGTACGTCAGCGCCGCGGCCCGGTCCGTCAGCTCGTCGTCATTGAACTCCCGCAGCGTGCCCTTCAGCACGGCCGACCACGACCGCTTCGGCAACTTGCCCGGCCCGTCCGGCGCTCGCCGCTCCACCTGCTCGTCCGGCCCCACGGTCTGCTCCCGCCCGGACGCCGACGACGTGACGTCGTCGGGGCCGGATGTCGATGTCCCTGCCATGACACCGGAGTAACCGCGAAGGGCCGCTCCATGCGTCGAGCAGGGCGGCAACCGCACCGCGACTGCCGAGCCCGGGCACGTCGCGCGACTCATTCGCCGTTCGGTCCCGACGGTGCCGCCAGGGTGGCGACGGGCGCAGTCGGCCGATGGTCTGGATCCGCGCGACCAAGGCCGGCGAAAGGGGCCGGGCGTCTGGTCGTTTCGGCGGCGGGGACGCGTCCGAAGGACCTCGCGCCGCGTACGCCCCGCCCGGGCCCACACCGCTGCGGCCCCCACCGACTCAGCCGACCGCGGCCTGCGCGTACGGCACCAGTCGTACGGGGCCCACCAGGCCGTGGTCCTGTCGGGCGACGGCGCCGAAGACCGCCGGCTGGGCGACCCGGAGCCGGTTGAGGAGCGGGATCGCCACCTCCACCTCGATCACGTTGCGGCCGCGTCGCAGCAGGGAACCCACGTCGACGACCTGGTGGAGACGGTCGAGGGGCGGGGCGCCGGCGCCGTTGACCGTGACGCGAGCGGTGTCGGAGACCTGACCGAGTTCCAGGTGGGCGCCGTGCGACGAGGTCCAGTCGGGCGGCAGGTCGATCGTCGTCCGGTAGCGGCCGATGCCCGCGGAGTCGGCCAGTTCGGGGATCCGGGACCAGGGCAGCAGCGCGTCGAGGGTCAGTGTGCGGTGCACGTGTTCGGTGCGGGTCGGGGTGGAGCCGGGATACCAGTCGTCGACGTCCAACTGCCATCGGTCCGGGGTGATGGGGACGGGTACGGACGGGATGGTCGTGCTGACCGTACGGCCCGAGGACAGTCGTGTCGTGCGGGTACCCGCCTCGTACGAACGGATCGTCAGTTTCCGTCCGCTGAACAGCGCTTCGGACGCGTCCGTGGCCAGGACGTGCGGCCGTGCGCCGTTCCGGTCGCCGAAGAGGCCCGGGCGTCCCAGTGCGACGATCATCACCTGGCCGGGCTGGAGAGCGACCCGCACGGTGACGTCACCGTCGTCCTCGGTGTACCGGGCTATCCGCGTGACCTCGCCCGTCCAGGGGTCCAGCAGGTAGGGGATCGTCGTCCCGCCACGGGTCCGGCGGGTGTGGCGCAGCGTCACCTCGTGGTCGACGGCGGCCACGGCCGGTTTGACCGTCTCCGCGTGCTTGCCGTTGCAGAGGTAGTAGAAGTCGGCGTCCCGCGTGACGCGGTGGGCGTTCAGGAGCGTGGAGGCGGTGGCGTGGCGCACGTCCGGGGTGACCCCGAGCCCGGTGAGGGCATCGCCCACGGCGGCCTTGTCGGTGATCCGGGCGACGTTGGGCCGTGCGAGCAGACGGGCGAGGAGCTCACGCAGCCGGTCGCTCTCGCCGTCGTCGGGAACGCCCGGCGTGAGCGGCTGGTCGAAGGCGCCCAGGAGGACGATCGGCAGCCCGGCCTCGGCCAGGGTCAGCAGGCGGCGGGCATCGGCCGTGGCGAGGGTGGGGGTGGAGGAGTAGAAGAAGTCGCCTTCGACGAAGAGGGCCTTGTAGGCGGGTCCGTTCGGGGCGAGCCGGCCGCCCGAGACGGTGGCGCTCGGCAGGTCGAGCAGCGGACCGCTGAGGAACTGGTGGGTCCAGCCGAGCGGCACACCGGTCGCGGTGAACCAGGACGCGCCGATCCCGGTGGCGGCGTAGCCGGTCTGCCGGAAGACGGCGACGTCGGCGCGGGCGGTGCCGGACTGGAGGACCCCGTGCACGCGGCCGAGGTAAGCGGCGATGTCGGCCATGTGGTGCCAGGCGGGCTGCCGGGGTCCCCATGACTCGCCGTACCCGGGGCCGCCGTTGTAGGGGCTGAAGGCGGCGAAGCCGGGCCAGCTCGCCCCGGGTGCGGTGGCGTAGGAGAAGCCGTGGACGACGGTCTGGTTGACGCCCGCCGCGTAGGCGCCGCCCATGGTGCGCAGGAAACGGTCCCAGGTGGTGCTGTACGCGGTGCCGTTGTAGGCGCCCGCCTCGCAGGAGAGCACGGTGTGGCCGGCCATGTCCCGGCCGCCGGCGAGGCAGCGGTAGTCGTCGAGGTTCTTGAAGCCGAGGGATTCGCCCTCGGGGATGTCGAGGAGCGCCGCGGACTCGATCGCGTCGGTCTGCAGGCCGTAGGGCTGGGCGCGCAGGGTCATGCCGAGGGAGTGGGCCCAGTCCCGCAGCGCGCGGACGTGGTGCCGGTTGAACAGTTCCGAGACGGTCTCCCAGAAGTCGTGTCTGATCTGCCGGGTCAGCTGCGCCTCGAAGGCGAACACCTGGTTGCTGTCGCTCAGGACGAGGGCGGGCAGGTAGGGCAGCAGTGGCCGGCCGGTGTGCTTCGCGAAGGCGTTCGGCAGCGAGGGAGTCCAGGTCAGGCCGTCCGTCTCCAGTTCCACGGAGTCCTCGAAGAAGGCGCCGCCCGCCGCCTTCAGCAGGGTCCGCAGGGTGGGGGTCAGCAGCTGCCGCTCCCAGAAGCCGGTGACCGCCGCGGTGCCGGCCGGGTCCAGGTGGTCGACGACGTGGGCGGCGGGCGCCGAGTGCGGGCCGGACTCGGGCTGTTGACCACTGCCGCGCGTCCAGTAGGAGATCAGTACCCACTCGCCGGTCTCGGGTGCCGTCCAGGTCAGGGCACCGTCCTCGTCGACGGAGGCGGTCAGGTCGCGGACGCTGGAGACGTCGAGTCCGGTCTCCTTGCGGGTGGAGTGAGCGGGGTTGACGAGTGCGGCCTGTACGGCGAGGAGCCGCTGTCGGGTCACACCGGCGGCGGGGGCGTGCACGGGCGGCGGCACCGGTCCCCGGAAGGTGGCGCCGCCGGTCAACGAGGCCCGGCCGTGGACGAGTTCCTTGGCGGCCGCCGCGTCGTCCGCGGTGACGCCGGGGACCGCGACGGGCCAGCTCGGGCCGAGGGTGAGGTCGATCGTGAGGCCCCGTCTCGCGGCGCGGCGCAGCGCGGCCTCGACTCCGTCGCGCCATGGTCTGCTGCCCCAGCCGTGGTGCGCGGTGTCCAGGACCGACTTGTCCTGCACGCTGTGGTGGACGGCGGCGATCTCCGCGCCGCCGAAACCCGCGTCCGCGATCTGGTCGATCTCGCGGGCGATCTCGTCGGTGCTCACCAGACCGTCCGGCCACCACCAGCGGAACCTGGGGCGCACCGGGCGGCCGGGAGCGGCGAACCAGTCGGCGGCGGCCCCGGGCGCGCCGGAGGCGGACGGCGCCGCCGCGGCGGGGGTCCCGGATCCGAGAGCCGCGGCGTACCCGGCTGCGATGCCCGCCGTCGCACCGGCGGCGAGGACCGCTCGTCGTGACATTCCGTCGCCCTGCTCGACCGGTTCCCGCATGAGCGCCCCCAGATGATCGTTCGTGATTTGAATCGTTTCAATGTCTCTCGACGCGGGAACGCTAAGCCTCGGGCCGGAGCAAGGTCAAGATGTCGGACGGATCACGTCACGGAAAGAACGCGGGTCATGGGGCCGGCTCGGGCCGAGGCCGGACCGCGCCGCTCACCGTGCTTGCCCGGCGCACGAGTTGAGCGGCGCCGAACCCCCTCCGTACGGCGAACGCCCCGGAAACGGCCCGGCCCCCGGTGCGCTGTCCACACCGGGGGCCGACCTGCCGACCGCGACCGTGAAAGGTCAGATCCGGCCGCCCGTGAGCCGGGTGAGGGGACCGTGCGAGTGGCGGGCGGAACGACGCCCCACGGCGTACGAGGCGGCGGTCAGCGCGGAGAGGCCGGCGCCGACACCGGCGGCGATCACCTTCCGGTTCGCGATGACCGTCCAGGCCGTCCTGGCGCTCGCGGCGACGTGGCCCGACGTCGCGACGATCGCCTGGCGGCCCGCCTCGACGCCCCGCGAGGCACTGTGCGCGGCGCTCTGCACGGCGCCGGTCGTCACCTCGGCGGAACGCTGGACCCCGGCCCTGGCGGACGAGGCGGCGTCGTCCGTCTTCGTCGCGGCGTTCTTCGCGGCCCGGGCCGCCGGAGCGGTCGCCTTGTCCGCGGTGCGCCGGGCCTTGGACGCGGTCACCCGCGCGGCTGCGGACTCTTCATTCGTCTTCCTGTTCGGTTCACTCATGGACATCGCGTTGCCGCTCACCGCAACGGCAAACCCGTCCGGTCGCGCTACGTGGACGGCCGAGTCCCTCGGACGAGATCGGCGATCAACTGCCCACCGGTCACGGTCGGGTCGTCCTTGTGCGCATCCCACCGTCCGAACGTCTCCGCGGCCGCCTCGGCGAAGTCCGAGGGTACGCCCACTCCCCGGCAGGCCCGGGCGATCTCACGCATCTCCGGCTCCCAGCGCCATGCCCGCGGCCCAGCGGCGGCGAGGTGTTCCGTCGCGGCCAGCGGGGTGTCCGGCAGCATCCGCTTCGCCAGGTCGATCAGGTCGTCCAGCACTCCGTGACCGTCGGCCAGCGCGCAGGCCTGGGCGGCCAGGGCGTACGAGATCTTGTTGTACGCGGCGAAGGCCAACTTGAGCGCCGACGCCCGCCCGACCGGCCCCGCCAGCGTGACCGGGGTGAGCGCGGTCGCGTCGAACAGGGCCGAGACCCGTGCCACGGCCGAGTCGTCGCCCGAGAGATACAGCCGGGTCCGCCCCTTCTCACGCGGGGGCGGCCCGGTGATCCCGCCGTCCACCACGGTCACGGCACTGCCCTCGAACACACCGGTGATGTCGGCCATCCGCTCGGGACTCACCGCGTTGGCGTCGACGTAGACGCCCCGGAAACCGGCCGCGGCCACCTGTCCGGCCACGTCGAGCGCGGCGGCGGGGGGACACACGCTGAGGACGACCTCACAGGCCGCGGTCAGTTCCTCGACGCTCGCGGCGGACCGCAGCCCGAGCCCGGCGGCCCGGTCCCGACTCGCCGCCGACCGCCCTTGCGGCAGCCACCAGACCTCGGCACCCGCCGTCATCGCCTGCGCCGCCACGCGAACGCCCATGGCTCCCGGATGCAGAATGCCCACGTCTCGATGCCCCATGTGCGGACCCTAACCGGCTGCTCGCCCCTCGGACCACGGGAGCCCGGCCCGGGGCGGCCGCCCCCTGCCCGTACCGCCCGTGGCCGGCCGGACAGCACGACAGCGGACGGCCCCCGCCGCCCGCGCGGCGGATGCGCGATCATGTCGGGGTGGAATCTCGCTTCGTCGGCATAGCCGAACTGGCCGAACCGGCCGAACTGGCCGAACCGGCCGAACTGGCCGAACCGGCCGAACTGAACGATCCGGGCGGACCGGCCGGGCTGTCGGAGGTTTCCTCCGCCGTCGTCGTGATCGACGTGCTGCGGGCTTTCACCACGACTGCCTGGGCTTTCGCCGGGGGAGCCGAACAGATCCTGCTGGCCGGGTCGTTGGCGGACGCCCTCGCCCTGAAGACCCGTCACCCCGACTGGGTGTCGGTGAAGGACGGGCCGCCCGCGCCCGGCTTCGACACGGTCAACTCCCCCGGCCACCTGCGCTCACTCGACCTCACCGGCCGCACCCTGGTGCTGAAGACGACGAACGGCACGGCCGGCGCCCTGGCCGCCCGGAACGCCCCGCTGGTGCTGTGCGCCGGCTTCACCGTGGCCGCGGCGACCGCCCGCGCGCTCGCGGTCCACCGAGTGCGGCGAACGACCTTCGTGATCACCGGTGACGACGGACTGGCCGAGGAGGACCTCGCCTGCGCCCAGTACATCGCCGGCCTGGCCGCCGGTTCGGCACCCGACGCCGAGCTCTGTCTCCGGCGCGCGTCCCGTTCGTTCCGTGCCGCCGAGATCGCCGAGGGCCTGCGGCACGGTTACCCGGGCATCCATCCGGACGACGTCCCGCTCTGCCTGGAAGCCGACCGGTTCCCGTTCGCCATGAGAGCCGTCCCGACGGCCCCGGCCGACGGGGAGCCCGCGCACATGACCCTCCGGCCGCATCACGTGTGACGATCCGCTCGGACGGGCGTCAGACGCCGCCCGGGACCGAGCCGCCCTTGAGTCGTTCCAGGTCCGAGGGGCGGACCTGGATCACCACGATCGCGATCAGGGCGGCCAGGACCGTGAAGATCGCCGCCATGACGAACGAGGCCGAGACGCCCGCGGTCAGAACCTCGTCGGACCAGGGAGCGGGCAGTTGGCCGGTGCGGTGGAAGCGCAGGCGTTCCGCCGGGGTCGCCTGGGCGAGGAAGTCGGGGATCTGTTTCTCCGCCTCGTTGCGGCTGGCCGTGCCGTACATCGTGACCAGGATGGACAGCCCGAGCGAACCGCCCACCTGCTGGGTGGCGTTGAGGAGTCCGGAGGCCGCACCGGTCTCCAGCGGGGACACGTTGGAGAGCGCCATCAAGGTGAGGGAGACGAACTCCATGCCCATGCCCAGGCTGAAGACGAGCATCGGGCCGAGGACACTGCCCGCGTACGTGGAGTTCACGTCGGTCAGGGTCAGCCAGGACAGACCCGCGGCCGCGAGGAGCGCGCCCACCACCATGAACGGCTTGGGACCGTACGTGGGCAGGAACCGTGAGGCTAGGCCGGCGCCGACCGCGATGACCGCGCTGACCGGGAGGAAGGCGAATCCGGCCGCGAGCGGGCTGAAGCCGAGCACGTTCTGCACGAAGAGCGTGAGGAAGAAGAACATGCCGAAGATCGCGGCGGCGAGGCACAGCATGATGCCGTACGTGCCCGCCCGGTTGCGGTCGGCGAACATGTGCAGCGGCGTGATCGGCTGCCGGGAACGCCGCTCGACCAGGACGAACACCGCGAGGACGACGACGGCCGCGACGAACGAGGCGATCGTGAGCGTGTCCCTCCACCCTTCCTGCGCCGCTCTGATGAACCCGTACACCAGCAGGACCATGCCCACGGTCGAGGTCAGCGCACCGGCGATGTCGAAGTGCCCGGGGTGCCGTTCGGACTCCCTGATGTAGCGGGGCGTGGCGAGGGCGATGAGCAGTCCGATGGGAACGTTGACGAACAGCACCCACCGCCAGTTCAGATACTCGACGAGGATTCCGCCGGCGAGCAGGCCGATCGCGCCGCCGCCCGCCGAGACGGCGGCGAAGACGCCGAACGCCCGGTTGCGCTCGGGTCCTTCCCGGAACGTCGTGCTGACCAGGGAGAGGGCGGTCGGGGACGCGATGGCGCCGCCGACGCCCTGCAGGGCGCGTGCGGCGAGGAGTTGGGCCTCGTTCTGGGCGAGTCCGCCGAGCAGGGAGGCCAGCACGAAGAGCAGCACTCCGAAGACGAACACCCGCCGTCTGCCGAGGATGTCGCCGACCCGTCCGCCGAGCAGCAGCAGGCCGCCGAAGGTCAGGGTGTACGCGTTGACCACCCACGCCAGGCTGGTGGTGGAGAAGTCCAGGGAGCGCTGGATGTCGGGCAGGGCGATGTTCACGATGGTGATGTCGAGGACCACCATCAGCTGGCACGACGCGATGACCAACAGCGCCATCGCGTTGCCTCCGCCGTCCTGTCGGGCGGAGGTTCGGGGTGCTGAGGTCGGCTGCGGAACACTGCTCATGACGTGTCGCCTGCTCGGGGGCGGGCCCGGGGAGGGGGGTGGTGGACGAAAAGGCGTCCACTGCCGGGTCCATCGTTAGACGCTACGCCCGTGGCCGGACCGTCACCACTCGATCATCCGGGGGCGGTGTGCGGGCGCGTCGACGGGCGTGCCCGTGCCGTGCCAGGACTCCCCCGTCGTCCTGGCACGGCCCCGGAGGTCGCGGCTGTGCGCCGCGGTGATCACCAGGATGCGGGAGGCACGGACGGTGTGTCGTTGGCGGACGGTCCACAACCGCTTGGCACAGCGTCCACCGCCGGCGCCGAGGGGGAGAGCTCCCGCGCCCGGGTCAGCGCCTGTTCGCGCAGCGCGCTGGGCGGAAGGCCGTAGGCGGTGCGGAACGCCCGCGTGAACTCGGCGGCGCGGGGGAAGCCCCAGCGGGCGCCGACCGCGTGGACGGGCAGGTCGCGCAGCCGGGGGTCGGCGAGGTCGCGGCGGGCGTTCTCCAGCCGCTGGTGCCGGATGTAGGAGGCGACGGTGAGGCCTTCGTCCTGGAAGAGCCGGTACAGGTAGCTGCGGGAGACGTGGTGTGCGGCGGCGATCCCGGCGGGGGTGAGGTCCGGGTCGCCCAGGTGCCGCCGGACGAACGTCTTGATGTGGAGGGTGAGGGTACGGTCCCGGGTCTCGGGCGGGAGCCGGAGGTCGGCGTCCACGGTGTGCGCGAAGAGGGCCGTGACCAGGTCCGCGACGACCGTGCCCAGCCGCGGGGCGTCCGAGGGCTCGTAGGACGAGGTGTCCGCCACCAGTTGACGCAGCAACTGCGAGAGCAGCGCGCCGATCCCCTCGCGGCCCGACAGGAGGCTGCCCAGGACCTGATCCGCTCGGTCACCGGGCACGGCCACCAGAGCGCGCGGTACCTCGACACCGACGACGGTGACGGGCTCGGAGCCGGTGAGCACCTCCCACGACCGCGAGGAGGAGTTGATGTGGAAGTCGTTCATCCGGTAGGCGGCCTGCTGTCTGCCCCAGTCGGCCGCTCCCTCGCCCTTCAGCAGGAGGGACAGATGGTAGGTCTCGGGATCGGACTGACGGACGAGCCTCGGCGTGCGGCGGAAGACCATCGGGTCGAAGGTCGCCGGCCACACCGTCACGTCGCCCAGGCCGATCACGCGTTGGTGGCCGCGGTAGTCCGCGGTGTGGTCGCTGGTGAGCTGCATGGGCGCGTGGGTACGGCCCATACGCTCCGCCCACGCCTCGAACCGGTCGCCCACCGGCAGGTCCGTGGTGCGGAAGACCGACTCGTGCAACACGAACTCAGTCAACCACACCGATCGAGCGGACCGGTTGGCGGCGGTCGGGTCAGCCCAGGTGGGCGGTGTCGACGGTGACCGAGTCGGTGTCGGAGGCGGTGACGGTGAGGTAGCCGGGGTCGCCGTTGCGGTCGAGGTAGCACATCGCGTACCCGATGGAGACGGCCGTCTGCCGTACCGGGTTCTCGGCGACGGCCTTCCGGCAGCTCTCCGCCGTGGGCACCTGGGACGAGCCCCAGGAGGCCAGTTCGCCGCTGGTGGACATCAGGGAGCCGCCCTGGATGTAGAGGGCGTCCGTGCCGGCGTCGGCGACCACGGGCGGTGTGTGCGTGAAGTCGTAACCGGTCGGCGCCTTCTGACTGTCCGACTGCTCCATGACGAAGCCGCGCACCAACGCGGTCGACGGCGAGGAGCCCGAGTCGGGCAGGCCGGCCGTGAGCGCCGCGCCTCCTCCCCCGACGACCGCCACGGCGGTGAGTCCGGCGATCAGCGGATGTGCGAACGCCAGGCTGAGCAGGGGTCCGATCACCGGGATCGAGAACTTCAACTGTGTGTTCTTCTGCGTGATCCTGGCGCTGCCGCTCGCGGTCGCCGTCTGCGTCGAGGAGTGGTGGGTGCCGGGCGGGGCCGGCACGAAGGCGTCGTCGCGGGAGCCGTGGTCGCCGAGTTGCGCGCCGCGCGTGCGGTCGGGGTTCATGGCTCGGGACGCTAGCGACACCCGACCCCGCGGTCCTGCCATGTCAGTGATTGTCGCCAATGGACCGCTTATGGGCGTTCGCCGTGATGTGTGTGATCGGCGATGTGAAGGCTTCGGACTTGCTACCGGGCAGTCATATTACTGAACCGTAACCTACCGACCGCTACCCGAGGTAACCAATCCCTCGCTACGGTCCTGACAGTTCGTCTAAGAGCGGTGCGGGCAGCGGTGGGCGACCGAGGCCTCGCGCCGCTCGGTCGTCACGGTCCGTACCCCACCGGGCCGTCCGCCACCCGAGCCGCAGACGAAGGCTCGGCCTCCCACCTTTCCGGAGGTCCGCCATGCCCGCCCCCACCCGCCTGCTGGCCGCAGCCGTCACCGCTGCCGCCTGCCTCGGCGTCACCGCAGTACCCGCCGAAGCGACCCCGCAGCCGGACGCCGTGGTCTCGCGCGGCGTCACCATCCCCACGTTCTACAACCCGCCGGCCACCCTTCCGGCGGCCGACGGCGCCCTGATCCGCTCCGAACCGCTCCCCCTGGCATTGAGCCTGCCGGGTATCGAAGGGCCGCTGCCCGGCACGGCGACCCGCCTGATGTACAAGTCCACCGACTCGGCCGGCCGGCCCATGGCGGTCACCGGCGCCTACATCGAACCGACGGCCCGCTGGGCGGGCGCCGGACCGCGGCCGCTGGTCGCCGTGGCCCCCGGCACGATGGGCCAGGGCGACCAGTGTGCCGCCTCCCTCGGCCTCGAACACCCACTCCTCGTCAACGGCCGGACGCTGTCCGTCGGTTACGAGGACCTGGCCATCTACCGGCTCCTCGCCCGGGGCATCGCCGTCGTGGTCACCGACTACACCGGACTGGGCACGACCGACCGGCTGCACACCTACGTCAACCGGGTGGACGAGGCCCACGCCGTCCTGGACGCCGTCCGCGCGGCCCGATCCCTCGACGCCGCGTCGCTGACGGCCGCCTCCCGGGTGGCGCTGTACGGCTACAGCCAGGGCGGCGGAGCCACCGCGGCCGCCGCCGAACTCCAGCCTTCGTACGCCCCCGACGTCACCCTCGCCGGGACCTATGCCGGGGCTCCGCCGGCCGACCTGGTCGCCGTCACCAAGGCCATCGACGGAAGCGATCTGGCCGGCGCGCTCGGCTGGTCGGTGAACGGTTTCCTGGAGTCCGATCCCGCCCTCGTGCCGATCGCCGAAGCGCACCTGAACGCGGCGGGCCGTGCCGCGCTCAAGGACCTCTCGACGATGTGCGTGGGCGATGCGCTCCTCTCCTACAACTCGGCGAGCAGCACCACCTGGACCACGGACGGGCGTTCCCTCAGCGACATCATCCAGTCCGAGCCGGCCCTCAAGTCCTTCCTCGCCGACCAGCGCATCGGCACCCTCGAGCCGGCGTCTCCGGTACGGGTGGCGACCGGCACCGCCGACAACCTGGTCCCGCACGCCCAGGCGCGCGCCCTCGCCGTCGCGTGGTGCGCCAAGGGCGCCGACGTCACCTACAAGCCGCTGGTCCTGCCCGGTCTCGGCAACTCCCTGATCAACCACTTCACCCCGTTGCTCGTCGACCAGGGCGAGGCGATCTCCTGGCTGACCGACCGGCTCGACGGCAGGCCCGCCACGTCCAACTGCGCAAGCCTTCCTCTCAAGCCCTGACACGAGTCAGCCGGCGGCGACCGGTACGCGCAGTCGCGACGTACCGGCCGCCGCCGTGCCCCGGCCTCCGGCCTAGGGTGGGTCCATGACAGAGGTCGAGGTGATGGAGCTGCTGGTGTCGGCGTCGCACCGGTTCGCCGGGCGGCCCGCGGCCGGACCGTCGGACGGCCCGGCCGACGAACTCGTGCCTCAGGTCCAGGTCCGCCGCGGTCTCGGACTGGTCGGCGACCGCTACTACGGCCGCCCGGCCCACAGGGACGCGTCGGTGACCATCATGTCCGCGGAGAACCTGCCCCGGCACATCGACCCGGCCGTCGGCCTCCCCCAGACGCGCCGCAACATCCTGCTGCGCGGCGTCGACATCGACTCCTGCGTCGGCTCGACGATCGTGCTGGACTCCGGCGCCGGCCCCGTGGCCTTCGCCGTGCACCGGCCGGCACGGCCCTGCGCGTGGATGGACGTCACCGTCGGTCCCGGAGCGCAGCGCGCGCTGCGCGGCAAGGGCGGCGTGCGCTGCACACCCTTGTCCGACGGTGTGCTCGTCCTGGGCAGGGCCACGTTCCGTGTCGCCGACGAGGCCCCCGTCGGCGACTGAGAGCGCTCAGCGGTCACGGAACGGCGGGCCGTTTCAGGCTTCCTCGGACAGGGCCAGGCGGGCGAGGATCCGTTTGCCGACCGGCTCCTGTGCGACATGGAAGTCGTCCGCGACGGCCCGCACGATCTCCAGGCCGTGCTGGCCCACGCGCGTCGGATCCGGTGCGCGTGGCACCGGCAGCACCGGATCGCTGTCCCAGACGATGATCTCCACCGCGGCGCCGGCGATACGCAGCTGGAGCAGGACCGGCCCGGGCGCGTATCTCAGCGCGTTGGTGACCAGCTCGCTCACCACGAGCTGCGACAGGTCCATGGCCCGGGCCGACACGGCCAGGCCCTCCCGGCTGCGGACGCGGCTCAGGAAGTCGCCGGTGAGCCGGCGCGCCCGGGCGATACAGCCGTCCCGGCCGTCCAGTGCCACCGTCGTCTCCGCAGGGCCCCCGTCGGGGACGGAAGAACCCTGGTCGGGCGGGACACGTTCCATCCGGACCGCCTTCAGTACCCCGTTCATATCGGCGCGACTACCCACGAACCGACCTCGTACGCCCCAGCCGCCCCACTCACTCAGTTATCCCCGCCGGTGGACGAGGCCGCCACCCGAAGCCCGCACGGTCCCCCGCGTCGGCGCATGGTGGTTCTCGCCGTGGTACGGCCCGGAACGGCCGTGCGGCGGGCCGGGTGCGGCCGGCCGGTGCGGCGGGCCGGGTGCGGCCAGCCGGTGTGCGGTCGGCCGGTGTGCGGTCGGCCGGTGTGCGGCCGACGCGACCGCCGTCCGCACCGGGAAGGGTGAGCCACTCGGGCCACCCGGCGCATCCGTGCTGCCGGCGCGTGACCGACGGTACGGCCGGCCCGTGGCGACCCGACGGTCCCGCGCCGGACGTGGCGGACCGGGCCGGCCACGCGCCGCAGGCCCGCACGCCGCGTCCGGCGCGGGATCACCGAGGGGCGCTCAGCCGATGTGGTAGCTGTCGCCGTACACCTTCCAGTCCAGGGGTGGGTCGAGGTCGAGGTTGCCCTTGCGCAGGAACACCCGCTGGCCGGTGTCTACGCGGCTGGTGTCGCTGTGCGCCTCCTCCTGCTTCATGGCCCAGACCCGGGCGTCGAGGAAGGCGTTCAGATACGTCGTCTCGTCGCCGCCCTGGGCTGGCGGCTTCGCCTTGGTCAGCGCGCGCTTGCGGATGTTGCGGAAGCTGGTGGAGTCGGTTCCGTCGCCGTGCATGACGATGGCGTCGTAGTAGGCGAACTGGCCGAGAGCGCGCAGGCCGTCCGTCTTGCCCTGCCGGACGGCGGGGTTGAAGTAGACGCGGTCGCGCTCGTCGTTCTGCGCCTGCTGGAACGCCGTGTCCTGGGCGGCCTTGCGCCAGTCCTTCGGGTAGTTCGGGTCGAGACCGGCGTGCGAGTCGCTGCCGTCGACCGCGCGCAGGGCGGGCAGGTACTTGGCGAGGACGTTGCCGGGCTTGCGGTCGCTGTAGAGCTGCACCAGGTCGAGCATGTCGTGGGTCCCGGAGCAGAACCCGATGATGCCGGCCGTGTAGCCGCGGCCGTCGCCGATGTCCTCGATGTACCGGTACTGGGCCTTCCAGTCGAGCGAGGAGTTCTCCGCGCTCGACACCAGCTTCATGGCGATCTCCTTCTTCGCCGGGTCGTCGAGGTCCTTCGCCGCGGGCGCGGCGGTCGCCCGGCGGGCGTCGAGGAGCGGCGCGGCCGCCAGGGCGCCGGCGAGGGCGAGGAAGAGGCGACGGGAGGTGGGGACGGGGCCGTCGACCGGCCGGGATATGTGCACCACAGTGGCTCCAGGTGAGGAGTGGGGGGTGGGATGACTCTGCACTGCAACTGACAGGAAAGTTTCCTATCAAGCTCGGGCGACAGAAGTAACCCATCGAAGCCATGTTCGTGCGATCGAACAAACAGACGCCTCGTCACCGATCCAGTACCGGCGAGCCCTCGTCACGGACGGTTCGTCATGCGACGCCGGGGCTAGAGCAGTCGAGCCATGAGGGTCATCAGGAACCCGACGAGTCCGATGTGAAAGATGACCATGCAGACCCACTGCGGCACGGACATGCGCCATGACGTCGCATGGAGGATTTCCCACTCGCTCACGGCGAACGCGGCCAGCACCAGGAGGAGCACCTCCCACAGCACGTTCCACCAGCCCGAGGGGGTCGACTCCGTCGTGCCGGCCATCGCGGCCGGGATGCGGGTCACGCGCCCGAGCAGGAAAAGGCCGAAAAGCAGCTTGTGCCAGCCGTGGCGGACCGCCGGCGTGGCCACCGTCACGCGACCAGTCGGAGTGGATCTTGTAGACATTCGCACATTTGACCACCCTCCCGCGATGGAAGCCATCGTTCCGGTCGCCCCGGGCAACGGCGACCCCGAACCCCCACCCCTGCGCCGGATCACGCCCGACCGCAGCCTGTTCTCCGGCATGGACATCATCGACATGCGGATGCACATGAACTTCGGTGACGCGCAGAACGCCTTCAGCAACGGCAAGGACTCCGACGACAGCGTCAACGACGCCACCTACAACGTGGTGTACGTGGACAGCCACGACTACGGCCCCAACAAGTCGAACACGCGCTACAGCGGCGGCACCGACGCCTGGGCCGAGAACATGGCGCTCATGTGGACCTTCCGCGGTATCCCGACGCTCTACTACGGGTCGGAGATCGAGTTCCAGAAGGGCAAGCAGATCGACTGCGGGCCGAGCTGTCCGCTGGCGTCCACCGGGCGCGCATACTTCGGCGACCACCTGGCCGGTTCCGTCACCGCCTCGGACTTCGGCACGGTGACGAGCGCGAGCGGCACGGTCGCCACCACCCTGGCCAGCCGCTGGTCGAGCACCTCCAGCGCTGAACCGGATCCGCCGTGCGGTACCGGCCCTCCAGACGGGCCAGTACTCGACCGACGGGATCACCGGCGGGATGGCCTTCAAACGCCGCTACACCAGCGGGAGCACGGACAGCTTCGCGCTGGTCACGGTCACCGGCGGGGCGAGCTTCACGGGTATCCCGAACGGCACGTACACGGACGCCGTCACGGGTGACGTGAAGAGCGTCTCCAACGGCTCCCTGTCGGTGGCGGCCCCCGGCGAGGGCAACCCGCGGGTGTACGTGCTGAACGGACCCGGCAAGGTCGGCGCCGACGGGCCGTGCCTCAAGTGGCACCGCATACAGGACCAGGGCTGGGTCAAGGGGCGCCCGGTGCGTCGCCCCGCCAGTCGAAACGGCGGTCGTCGTCACCGCGTCGTCCGTACAGGGCGCGGCCGCCGGGTCCGTAACGGCCTATCTCCGTGGTCAGCGCGACCTCGCGCAGTTCGTGATCGGACCGGTCCGTGACGTCCAGCAGCAGACCGTCCAGCGGGCCCCCCACCAGTTGCGCGTAGGCGCGCTCGGGGCGGGGGCTCGCGTCGTCGTGATCGGCGCCGTACACCCGGCCCCGCAAGAACTCAGCCTCGTCCATGACCAGCAGCTTGTCACCCGCCACTGACAACGGCCCGCCCGGCGGTCTTCGGCCAAGCCGATGGCGGAAAAGCAGCATACGGGCGCGATCTCCGACTCGACGGGTATCAACCCCTTACGCATCGTTGTGTATGGGGTGGGGGGGCCGACCCTGATGGCACGCAGGCGGGAGCGGACGCCGTCCGGCGAGTCGGCGCGTTCCCGGCGCCGGCGGGCGGTGCGTGAGCTGCGCGCGTCCGGCCGCTACGGGCCCCGGCTGCGCGAGGTCCTGCCGGCCCTCGCCGCCTCGGTCGTCGTCGCGTGCGGGGCACTCGGGGGACTGGCGCTGGTGTACCGCGCGGCCGGCGGGCCGGCCTGCGCGCTGTTCCTCGTGCCGCTCGTGGTGGCCGCCTGCGTCCTGCGCCGCCGGTCCCGCCGCCCCGCCCGGCGGCGGGGCGGGTACTACAGCGCCCAGGAGCTGGCGGAGCTGGACATGCCCGAGCTGGTGCTCGCCGTGGCCCGGATGCTCCGGCGGGACGGCTGGCGGGTGCTGCCGCCTCCCCGGCACGACACCCTTCATCTCGCCGCCCGCGACGGCCGCGGCCGACTGCTCGACGTGGCGTTCCGCCCTGTGGCCGAGCCGCTGCCCGACGAGGAGTCGGCCTGTTCCTGCCGGGCTCGGACGCGGGCCCGCGCGCGGGCCGGTCCCCCGCTGCGGCTCGTCGTGCACCGGGGCACGTTCACGCATCGGGACGAGGTGTGGGCCTCGCGCGAGGGCCGCACGTTCCTGATCGACGGCCCCCGGCTGCGGCTGTGGGCGCGTGGGACGCCGTTGGCCCAGCTCGCGGGCGGGACCGCCGCCCCGGCCGGGCGTGGCTGAGGCCCGCCCTATTTCAGCCGTCCTGCCCGACCCTCCTGCCCGACCCTCCGCAGGTAGGCGCCGAGGCGGGCGACGGCCGCCGTTGCGGGGACCGTCCACCAGGGCCACGTGGTCGAGGCCGACGATCCGGCGGTTCCTGACGGCCGAGACGCCGCGCACCGGGGCGCAGGACAGGAGGAAGAGCCTGCCGGGGTTGGTCAGGTCGGCGTAGAGGGCGTCGAGCGCGGCTCGATGCCGCGCGAGGTGTCCGTGCGGCCGTTGCGAAGTCGTGGGCGTCCCGCACCAGGACGAGGCCCGGGGTGTGCGGGCCGAGCAGCGTGCCGGCGAGGGTGAACAGAGGGATGGTCGGCAGGCCGAGGCGGGCGAGGAAGGCCGCGGCGAGGAAGGCGCCGCCCATGGCCAGCAGGGTGTCAGCGTGTCCCATGCGTCACCTCCCTTCACGGGAGGCCGAGTCGGGTTCGTCGCGCTGCGCGAGAGTGGATGGGCGGTTCTCCTTCGAACGTGGACGGATACGCCGCGGGCCGCGGTCGGCCGGCCTCGGCGTCGCCCGGCGTTCCGGGCCTCCTCCACGATCACGTGCCGACGGGGGTCCGCGCCATCGATGTCGACACCCATTTGTTCCGGAGGGCTTGCTTCCCCCCGACGCACCGCCGCCCGGGTCTCGAAAGACCCGGGCGGCGGCGTGGGGGGGGTGCGGTCAGGGAGTGAGCTGCCAGCGCTGGATGTACCCGACGTCGATCGACGCGCGGTCCTGGACGCGCAGCTTCCAGGTGCCGGTCAGCGGCTGGGCCGAGGCGTCGATCGTGAAGGTCTGGTCGACGTTGTCCGCCGAGCCGCCGCTGCGGTTGAGGAGCGAGTAGACGGTGCCGTCGGGGCCGACCAGGTCCACGGTCAGGTCACCGCGGTAGGTGTGGACGATGTTGACGTAGACCGAGGTGGTGGCGGAGGCGTTGCCGTCGCGGCCCTCGATGGTGATCGGGGACTCCACGGCGGCACCGTTGTCGGGGATGTCGACGCGGGTGGCGGTGGCGTAGATGTACGCGATCCGCCAGGTGAAGGTGTCCGTGACGGACGCGCCCGTGCCGTCGGTGACCGTGACGGCGACGTCGCTGTTGCCGAGGGTCGTCGGCGTCCCGGAGATCAGACCGCTCGCGCTGAGGGTCAGACCGTCGGGAAGACCGGTGGCCTCGTAGGTCAGGCCCGCACCGGAATTGGTGGTGTAGGCGTCCACCTGCAGGCTGACCGCCTGGCCGACGCCGCTGGTCTGGTCGGCGATCGGGGCGACGTTGACACCGAGGGCTATCCGGCTGCCGACGTTGATGGCGGCCCAGGCGTCGGCGACGGCGAGGTAGGTGGGGCTGTAGGCGCCGAACAGGTCACCCGCCGCCTGGAGGGTGGCGGTGCGGGCGCCCGCGTAGTTGGTCGACGAGGTCATGTAGGTCGTCAGTGCCCGGTACCAGACGGCGGCAGCGTTCTCGATGCCGATGCCGGTGACGGCCTGCCCGTCGTAGGTCGGACTGTCGTAGGCGACGCCGTTGACGGTCTTGGCGCCGCTGCCCTCGGAGAGCAGGTAGAAGAAGTGGTTCGCGGGGCCCGAGGAGTAGTGGACGTCGACGCTGCCCAGGGTGGAGCTCCAGCTGTCGCGGGAGGAGCCGTCCTTGGAGGGCTTGTCCATGTAACGCAGCGGGGTGCCGTTGCCGTTGATGTCTATCTTCTCGCCGACGAGGTAGTCGCCGGGGTCGGCGGCGAGGTTCGAGTGGAACTCGACGGCGGCGGCGAAGATGTCGGAGGTCGCCTCGTTGAGGCCGCCGGACTCGCCCGAGTAGGTCAGGTTCGCGGTGGCGGCGGTGACGCCGTGGCTCATCTCGTGGGCGGCCACGTCGAGGGAGGTCAGCGGGTGCGTGTTGCCCGAGCCGTCGCCGTAGGTCATGCAGAAGCAGCTGTCCTGCCAGAAGGCGTTGACGTAGCTGCTCCCGTAGTGGGCCCGGCTGTAGGCGGCGACACCGTCGTTGCGGATGCCGTTGCGGCCGTACACGTCCTTGTAGTAGTCCCAGGTGGCGGAGGCGCCGAAGGCCACGTCGACGCCCGCGGTCTGGCGGTTGGACGGCAGACCGTTGCCCCAGACATCGTTGTCGTCCGTGAAGAGGGTGCCGGTGCCGGAGGTGCCCTGGTTCAGGTCGTACGTCTTGTGCCCGGCGCGGTCGCCGTCGGTGAGCTGGTACGTCGATCCCGAGAGGGTGCTGCCGACGGGAACCGTACCGACGTACTGGCCGGTGCCGGTGCCGGTGTGCACCTTCTCGGCGGCGAGGATCTGCTTGCCCGTGCTCGCGTCGGTGACGACCTGGAGTTCGCTGGGCGTGCCGTCCTGCTGGACGCCCTCGACCACCGTCTCCCAGGCCAGGACGGGCTTGGTGGCGCCGGCCCAGACCACGAGGCGGGGCGCGCGCTCGGTCTCGGTGCCGGTGACGTCGGCGCTCTTGGCGGCCGCGAGAGCCTTGCCGGTGGCGTTGGACGCGGAGAGCTTCGGGGTGAGGGACGGCAGCGTGAGGGTCGCTCCGCTCGCCCTGGAGACGGTCGTGCGGTTGCTCTTGAGGTGGACGACCAGGTCTCCGCCGAGGACGGGCAGCCCGGCGTAGGTGCGCTCGTAGCGGGTGTGGGTGGTGCCGTCGGCGTCCTGGACGACGTCCTTGACAACGAGCTTCTCCCGCGCACCGAGGGCGAGTTGACGGGCCGTGGTGCCGGCCGCGGTCTGCGCGCTCTTGATCAGTGAGGCGCGGCGGGCCGCCGACAGGGGCGCCGCGGCGGCTCCTGCGCGAGGCACGGCGGTGATCTTGGCCGGGCCCGGGGCGGCCGGGGCCGCGCCCGCGGTGCCGGCGGGGGCTCCGAGGGCGAGCAGGGTCCCGATGGTGGTCAGCGCGAGGGCGGTGGCGCGTCTGCGCCGGAGGGTGGGGCGGTGTCGCCGGGGCAACGGGTTCTCCTTCTGTGCGACGGTCGGCCCGTGGTGGGGACCGAGGTGGGGGCGGACCGACGGGATGGGGCCGGTCCGGAGCGCTGCACGGCAGGCGGGTGGAAGGAGGTGGGGGGTGAGTGGGGGATGCCCCGCATGATGCGGGCGTGAAGGAATGGTGAACTTCGGCAGCAGCGTGGCACTGCGTGCCTCGTTTTGTCATGGGAATGCCAAAACAACGGCTTGAAATGACCATGCCTGACTGGGGATCCGTCCTGCTGGGCGCACGTTTTCAGCCGTGGGGACGGCCCTCCTCCCCGAAAGGGTGAAAGCGGGCACCCTCACGGCGTGTCGCGGCACGACGCACAGCAACCTGCGAGTTCAAGGGGCGACAGGAGTCGGCGGCAGGACACGGGGGGCTCGGTGGAAGGACAGCGGCGGGAGCCGGTTTCGTTGCGGGACCGGATGCGCTACCGGTTCGACAACACACTGGCCCGCAGCACCGGCAGACTCGTCGGCTGGCTGGCCGTGACCTGCCTGGGCATCGTGATTCCGGCGAGCGCCCTGATGGTGTGGACGGACCCCTCCTCACCCCGTTCGCTGTCGGGTCGGCTGGCCGCGGTGTGGCGGGTGAGCGCGGAGACCCTGCGGCTGGGCGCGGCGACCGGCGCCCCGCTGCGGATGCTGCTGTCCGTGCTGCTGGGCCTGGTGGCCCTGCTGTACGTGTCGACCCTGATCGGGCTGGTCACCACCGGCCTGACCGACCGGCTCACCGAACTGCGCCGAGGGCGCTCCACGGTGGTGGAGACGGGCCACTCGGTGGTGCTCGGCTGGTCGGAGCAGGTGTTCACGGTGGTCGGCGAGCTGGTCGCGGCGCGCGCCGAGCAGCGCTGGAGCGCCGTCGTGGTGCTCGCCGACCGCGACAAGACGGAGATGGAGGAGGCGCTCGCGGCCGCGCTCGGACCCACCGGCACCACGCGGCTGATCTGCCGCAGCGGTTCCACGGCCGATCCCGACGCGCTCGGGCTGGTGAGTCCGGGGTCGGCACACGCGGTGCTGGTCCTGCCGGGCGCGCATGCCACCGGGGACGCCGAAACGGTACGGACCCTGCTGGCCCTGCGCGCGGTCCTCGGCGAGCACGCGGGCCCACCGGTCGTCGCCTGCGTTCGGCACGAGCGGTACCGCACCGCCGCCGGCCTGGCCGCGGGACCGCGGGGCATCGTGCTGGAGTCGGACCGGACGGCGGCCGGGCTCATCGCGCACTCCGCGCTCCACCCGGGCCTGACGCCCGTGCTGCGGGAGCTCCTCGACTTCGACGGCGACGAGTTCTACATCACCGCCGCTCCCGAGCTCGCGGGACGTCGCTTCGGCGACGTCCTGCTCGACTGCGCCACGGCCGCCGTGGCCGGATTGATGCAGGCCGACGGCACTCCCCTGCTCAACCCGCCGCCGGAGACCGTCATCGCTCCCGGAGACCGCCTCGTGGTCGTGGCACCGGACGGCGACACGCCGCGGTGGGAGGACGCCCGGCATCTCGTGGCGCCGTCGACGCGCGCCGCGCACGGTGCGGGCCCGGACGAGCCGTCGCGTTTCCTGCTGCTGGGCTGGAGCCGTCGGGCGCCGCACCTGATCGACCGGCTGCGCCACAGCGCACGGCCGGGCTCGGTCCTCCACGTCGTCACGGACCCGACGGAGCACGTGCCGCCGACGCTGCCGGAACCGCGCCGGGATGCAGCGCTCGCCACCGGGTTCACCGTGACCTTCGGGACCGCCGATCCCACCGACCCGTCGTCCCTGCGCGGTCTCGACCCGAACTCCTACGACCGGATCATCGTGCTCGCGCCGGACACCGGGGACGACGCCGACCGGCCGGACGACCGCACCCTGGTCGTCCTGCTGATCCTGCGGTCGCTGGCGCAGGAGGCGGGGCGGACGGTGTCGGTGGTCGCGGAACTCGCCGACGAGCGCAACCGGGCCCTGGCCCCGCTCGGACCGGGCTCCGAGGCGGTCGTCGGCGGGCAGCTGACGGGGCTCCTCATGGCGCAGGTCGCGCAGAACGGACTCCTCGCCGGAGTGTTCGAGGCACTGTTCGCCGCCGGCGGCAGCGCGCTGCGGCTGCGTCCGGCACATCACTATGTTCTTCCGGACCGTCCCGCGTCCTTCGCCACGGTCGTGGCGGCGGCGCGCGACCGGCGCGAGTGCGCGATCGGCTACCGCTGTCACGACCCCACCGGGACGTCGGCGGGACACGGCGTCCGGCTCAATCCGGCCAAGGCCGGCATACGGGTCTGGAGCCGCGCGGACGACATCGTCGTGATCGTCACGGACGGCCCGGCGCAGGGCGGCACCGACGGGGCGGGCTCGGCAGGCGCCGCGGGCGCGCACAAGGGGGCGCGGGCGGACATCTCCTAGCGCGGACGACGTGGTCTCCGTCGCGCATCGCGGCATGAGCCGTTCGAGTGGTCCCCTTCCGCTTGTCGTCGTAGCGTCGGTAGGGAATCTCACCGGGGCGCGGCACCCAGACGGCCCCCGGTTCGGTCGGGCGGGAGCGGACATGCGACACACAACGAGAACAGCGGTCATGCTCTGTGCGGCGCTGGGCCTCACGGCGGCCGTCGGCTCGGCCTCGGCCGCGCCGGCCACGTCGCCGCCGGCGGCGCGCACGGCCGCGGTACGGCAGGCCACGGCGCCGGTGCTGGTCGACTGCTTCTGGCACCCTCAGGTGCGGCCCGGCGACTTCGTACTGGCGTGCGGCGACGGCAACAGCCGACTGGTCTCGCTGCACTGGGACAGGTGGGGCCCGGGCTCGGCGCGAGCCACGGGGGTGAACGTCGTCAACGACTGCGATCCCTACTGCGCGGCGGGACACTTCCACCCGTACGCCGTCGTCGTGAAGCTGGACCGGCCGCAGCCGTGGAAGAAGCACCCGCAGGTGCAGCACTACAGCCGGATCACCCTCACCTATCTCGGAGACAGGCCGGAGCAGTTCGCGCGTGTGGTGACGTACCCGCTCTGGAACTGAGCCGGTTCCCGCTCCCCTGTTCCCGACCGCCGTGTCATACCCGCCTGCCATGATCGATGCATGACACAAACTCGGCTACGGCGGCGGCTCGGCGCCCCGGTCCTGCTCGCCCTGCTCGTCCTCGCGGCCGGCTGCGCCGACCCGTCGAGCGACCCCCGGACCGCCGGTGCGGCGACGGCCTCCGCCCGGGCGAAGGGCTTGTGCCCGCCGCCGGAGGACACCCTGGCTTCGCCGTCGCCGTGCATCACCTCCGACTGGGACCAGCGGGTCGCCGAGAACCACGCCTACCGCCAGGCCCGGTCCCTCACCGCCGAGCAACGGGAGGTGGCCCAGCCGCGGGCGACGGCGCTGGCCGAGGTCCTGCGGCGGCTCGTGGCCAAGGGAACCACGCCGGACGGTCTGCGGACGGCCGCCGCCGAAGCGCTCGGTCTGGAAGCGCGCCAGATCGAGGTGCAGGGTGAAGTCCGGGTGCCCCTGCACGACATGCTCGTCGGCGGCGGGGAGGGCCCGGTGTGCGTCAACGGGACCATCGACAGCAGCGGTCACGCGACGGCGGAGGTCGTCGGGCGCACCCTCGACGGGGCGTGTCTGCCCGGGCTGGGCGGCCACTGACGTACGACGGTCCCCGGCCCGTCAGTCCATCAGCCCGGCCGCGACCGTCGCCCCCAGCTCCCAACAGGCCGCCACGTCCGCCTTGTCGGGTTCCCCGGTGACCGTGACCGGCTCGGCCGCGCGCCGCCAGCCCAGACCCGTGGTGACGGTCTCGACGGCGCGGACCGCGCCGGTGACGTCGTTGCCGCCGTGCACGTAGTAGCCGAAGGGCCGGCCGCGAGTGGCGTCGAGGCACGGGTAGTAGATCTGGTCGAAGAAATGCTTGAGCGCGCCGGACATGTAGCCGAGATTGGCCGGGGTGCCCAGCAGGTAGGCGTCGGCTGCCAGGACGTCGGACGCGGTCGCGGCGAGGGCGGCCCGCCGTTCGACGCGGACGCCCTCGATCTCCGGCGCCGTCGCGCCCGAGACGACCGCTTCGAACAGCGCCTGGCAGTGGGGCGAGGGGGTGTGATGGACGATCAGCAAAGTGGGCACGGCACGGAACCCTGCCCGCTCCCCCGGCCCGGCCGCAAGTGACGACGCGGCCGGGCCGGGGACCGGGGTCGCCGGTTGCTCCGCGCGGCACGGGACCCGGCAGCGGACCCGGCCCCGTCACTCCCGATCGGGCGCGGGAGCCACCGTCTCGGTCGTGCCGTCCGGGAACCGGACCTCCAGGGTGCCGTCGGAGAGGGGGACCGCGCCCGCTCCCGTCCGGACGTCCGCCGACACCAGTGGGTCCGCGGTGAGGACGACCAGCGTGGCCAGCGACAGCGTGCCGCCCGGGTGCGGCACGGTGAGGACCGGGACGGCCGAGTGGTCGCCGTAGGCGTTGTGGCCGCGGGCCCGGCTCACCTCGGCGGTGGCGTCGTCCCAGCCGGAGAGGCCGACGAGGGCCGAGGTCAGACCGTCGGTGCGGTGGACCGCCGCCCAGGACCCGCCCGTCCGCGCGAGCGGCGGGGCGTCGTCGCAGGCCACCGCCCAGCCGCCTTCCCGGACGGGCGTGCCGGCGGGGGCCTCGACGCGGTGGACGCGGATCTCCCACGGCCCGCGCACCACGCTCGCGGTGGTGATGCGCGTGCGTGCGTCGCCGTCCGGGACGAGCGGGGTGTGCCAGGACGCCGCGCGCCGGCCGTCCGCGTACAGCGGGTGGATCCGGCCGCGACGGGAGGGGCCGGCGGGGGTCAAGAGGGCGATGCGGTTGTCGGGGCCGGGCGGTTCGCCGGGGGGCGGGGTCTCGGGGGCCGTCGCGGTGGAATACGCGAAGGCCGTGTAGTGCGGGCTGTCGTCGGACGGGGCGGGCGGGGGCGGAAGCCGGTCGGTGCCGTGGTTGACCAGGCGGACGATCCCGTCGGCGGCCGTGGAGTGCAGCAGCCATCCCGGCGCGGGCAGGGTCAGGTGCCGGTCGGCCGTGTCGACGGGGCCCGCTTCCTCGGGCGCCGTCCACACCGGGTGGTCGGCGGGCAGCAGCAGACCGAGGAAGGCCTTGCTCGCCCAGTACGGGGAGGCCGGTCCCGAGTACGGCTGGGTGACGGGCAGGTAGGGCCGGTACCAGCCGAGGCGCAACAAGCCCTGGGCGTCGGGCACCTGATGGTCGGTGAAGTGCTTCAGGGCGCCCGAGGCGAGGCGGCGGGTGCGGCCGGGTGGCAGCGGGGTGGGCGTCGGCGAGGGCGCCCGCCCACAGCGGGGCGGCGGTGGCGTAGCGGTAGGTGAGGGAGCGTCCCTGGTGGACGGGGGCGCCGTCGGAGCCGAAGAAGTACTGGTGGACGCCGAGGAACTCGCGCAGGCGGGCACGGTGGCCGGCGACGCGGGCGGGGTCCGCGCGGGCGCCGGCGATGCGGGCCCAGAGGACGGGGTAGAGGTGCAGGGCCCAGGCGTTGTAGTAGTCGAACTTGCGGCCTTCGCCGTCGGTGTACCAGCCGTCGCCCCGGTACCAGTCGTCGAGGCGGTCCAGTCCCGCGTCGATCTCGGCGCGGTCGCAGGGACCGCCGACGGAGGCGAGGAACTCCTCGGTGATGACCTGGAACAGCCGCCAGTTGGAGTCGTTGGCGGTGGCGCCGACGAACCCGCCCAGCCAGACGAGCGTCATCTCCCTTGTCCGGTCGGACAGTCGGTCCCAGAGCCAGGGGCGGGTCTCGTGCAGGGCGACGGCGATGGACGCGGCCTCCACCATGGGCTGGCCGCGGTCGGTGATGGGCGGCCAGTGCTCCGGATGACGGGGGTCGACACCGGCGGCGAGTCCGGTGGCGTAGCGCTCGATCAGTGCGGGGCCGACGGCTCCGCCCGAGCCCGCGATCCGGAAGGCGGCGAGCAGGAACGAGCGGGCGTACCCCTCCAGGCCGTCCGACCGGGCGCCGGAGTGGCTGGTGCGGCCGGGCAGGCGGTACTGGGCGAGGCCGGGGGTGGCGTACGGCCGGATCGCGGCCAGCAGCCGGTCGGCGGTGGCCTCCCAGTGGGCGCGGGTGTAGCCGGTGTGCGGGGACAGGTCGGGGTCGGGGGACGGCAGTTGGCCGGCGTCGGCCGACAGGTGCGGCGCGGTCATACGGGGACGGTTCCTCCGTCGGTCAGTGGACGCGCCCGGGTGGGGGCGCGGCGACGCTGTCGCGTACGACGATGTGGGTGCCGAGCAGATGGTGGGTGGCCGCGGCCTGTTCGGGGTCGCGCAGGGCGATCCGCACGGCGGCGCGGCCGAGTTCCTCGGCGGGCGTGCGCACGGTGGTGAGGGGCGGGCTGAAGTCCTCGGCGAGCGGGATGTCGTTGTAGCCGACGACCGACATGTCGTCGGGGACGCGCAGTCCGGCCTCGGCGATGGCGCGCAGCGCACCGGCCGCGACCATGTCGTCGCCGGCGAAGACAGCCGTGAACTCCGGTCGTTCCTTGAGGAGTTCGGTCATCGCGCGCAGTCCTGCGGCCCGGCCCAGACCACAGTCGACGACGTGGGCGGCCGTAGGCGGGAGGCCGTGCTCGGCGAGGGCGGCCCGGTAGCCGTGTACCCGGGCGTCCAGGGCGGTGTTGCCGGGCAGTCCGCCGAGGAAGACGATCCTGCGGTGGCCGGCCGAGAGCAGGTGCCCGGTGATGGCGCGGGCCCCGGCCTCGTTGTCGAACTCGACGACGAGCGCGGGGATGTCGGGGTCGGGGGCCGGACGTCCGCACAGCACCAGGCGGGCCCCGGCGGAGGCGAGGGCCTGCGCGTAGTGCGCGACGCGTTCACGGTAGGCGTCGTCCTCGACGACCCCGCCGACGAGGATCACCAGCCGGGCACCCTCCTCCCGCATGAGCTGCACGAACTCCAGCTCGCGCTGCGGGTCCCCGCCGGTGGTCCCGACCAGGCAGAGCCATCCGTGGCCGGCGGCCTCCGCCTCGACGCCCTCGGCGACCTGGGCGTAGAACGGGCTGGTGACCTGGCGCACGACGACGGCGACCGTCTTGCGTCCGCCGCCGACGAGGGCGCGGGCGTGGGCGTTGGCGACGTAGTCCAGGGCCCGGGCGGCGCGCAGCACCCGGGTGCGGGTGGCGGGCGGTACCGGGTAGTTGCCGCTGAGCACGCGTGAGACCGTGGCCACGGACACGCCCGCCCGTTCGGCCACCTCGCGGATGGTCACCCGTCCCTGTGCCGTCATGTCGTACCCCGTTCCCCTCGCCCGTGTCCGTTCCGCCGCTGCCGCCGCCGACTCAGGTGTTGGCGTCGTACTCCTCGGCGAACTCCCCGGCCATTCTGTCGCCGCCGCGCGAGCGCCATTTCCGCACCGCCTCGTCGTACTCCGACATCGGGGCACGGCCGGCGATGACGGCGGTGACCGTGTCGTCCATCAGGGCCTTGAGGGTGGCGCCCTGGGAGGTCTCGGTGGCGGACTTGAGACCGAAGGAGGCGTTGCGGATCGCGACCGGGACCACTGTTTGCTGCCAGGTGTGCAGGGCTCGTACGGCATCGGGCAGCCCCGGCAGGAACAGCACCTGAGGGCCCTCGGCCAGATAGCGGAACGGCAGGTTGGAGACGTTCTCCACCTCGCCGAGCTTCGTCTGCCGCGGGGCGCCGTCCTTGCCGCGGGTGAAGTGGACCCCCTCCAGGCCGTAGTGGACCAGTTCCCACTCCTTGGTGCCGAAGGGGGCGGCGAGGTGGTCGAGGAGGCGCAGCAGCATCTGGACGCGTTCCTTCCCCGCCTTCTTGATGATCGTGTAGCCGAAGGAGCGGCGGGCGGCGACGATGCCGCCGGGGGCGCCGTCGACGCTGTACGGCAGGGCGGGCGCCGGGGTGAGCAGCCCCTCGGCGTCGGGGTAGCGGGTCTGGTAGGCGCCGAAGCCGTCCTGGAGGGCGGCGACGGTGCCGTTGAGGTAGAGGGTGCCGAGGTCCACCTGGGACATCGAGGTGGCGTCGGGGTGGTAGGACCCGTTCTTGCGCAGCTGGGCCTGGAAGGCGACGGCGGCCCGGTGGCGGTCGTCGCCGTAGTGGGGATGGAAGGTGCCGTTCTTGTCGACAGCCCAGGCGTTCGGGGCGTTGTGGGCGGCGGCGTGGACGGCGTTGCCGAAGAGGGAACCGACGGAGGCGCCGAGCGCGTACCGCTTGTCGTGGGTGGCCCTGCGGGCGACGGCCGCGAAGTCCTCGGAGGTCCACCCGGACTCCATGCCGGCCTCGGTGAACAGACCCTGGTTGAGCCAGAGGGTCGAGCCGGGCAGCGGACGTTCGAGGGGGATGCCGTAGAGCCGCCCGCCGATGCGCCCCATGTCGCGCCAGGCGTGGGCGGGGACGCCGGCCAGGTTGGGGTAGTCCTTGACCGCCTCGCCGGAGAGGTGGGGCGTCAGGTCCTCGGCCCTGCGCTGCACGAACTGGGCCTCGCGCGGCAGGGTGAACCCGCCGAAGACGTTGATGACGTCGGGCAGCGAGTCGGGGTCGCCCGCCATGACGGTGGCCATCTTCTTCTGGTAGTCGGCCTGCGGGACCACCGTGAACTCGATCTTCACGCCGAGGGCCTTCTCGACGGCCCGCCAGTACTGGTTCTGGGCTGCTCCCTTGGGCGGGGTGCCGAAGGTGACGGTCAGGACCTTCACGGTCGAGCCGTCGCCCGGCGTCCGCGCTACCGAGGTGGCGAGCGAGGAGGGGTAGGACGTGTAACCGGCCTGGACGCCCGTGTCGGTGGGCGCGAGGTCGGGCCGGGGCCCGGCGCCGACCGCGTAGGCGGGCCAGGGGGCGAGGTCCTTGCCCGCGTTGGAGACGTCCTTGTCGTCCGAACCCGTGGAGCAGGCGGTGAGCAGGCCGGGGACGGTGACGGCGGCGCCTCCCGCGGCCACGGATCGCAGCAGCGTGCGTCGGGACATGCTGGGCATGACGAATGACCTTTCTGCGTGCGGCTCTTGGAGTGTTCAGCTCTTGACGGCGCCGGTGAGCACGCCCTTGGTGAAGTACTTCTGGAGGAAGGGGTAGACGAGCAGGATCGGCACGGTGGCGATCACCAGCACGGCCATCTGGATCGTCTGCGGCGCGTTGACCGTGGCCTCGCCGGTGGTGGTGTCGGTGAGGCCGGAGCCGGCCACGACATAGGTGCGCAGCACCTGTTGCAGTGGCCAGCGGTCGCTCTCGAGGTAGAGCGAGGCGTAGAACCAGGAGTTCCAGTACGCCACCGCGTAGAACAGTCCGACCACGGCGAGCGCCGCCTTGGACAGCGGCAGCACGACGGACCACAGGACCCGCCAGTCCCCCGCGCCGTCGAGGCGGGCCGCCTCGTACAGCTCCTCGGGGATGCCCTGGAAGAAGCCGCGCAGCACGACCAGGTTGAAGACGTTGACCAGCACCGGGAGGACCAGCGATCCGTAGCTGTTCAGCAGATCGAGCTCTTTGACCAGCAGGAAGCCCGGGATCATGCCCGGTGGGAAGAGGAAGGTGAACAGGATCAGCAGCAGCACCGGTCGGGCGCCGAAGACGTCGGGGCGGGAGAGCGCGTAGGCCAGGGTGACGGTGCACGCCAGGCTGAGCGCGGTGCCGGCGAGGGTGACGCCGGCACTGACGGCGAGGGCGTGGGTGACGATGCCGCCGTCGAGGATGTCCCGGTACGCCTCCAGGGTGGGGTGCTCGGGCCACAGCACCCAGCCGCCGTTCGCCACGACCTCGCGCGGGGCGGCCAGTGAGGTCGACACGATGACGAGGAAGGGCACACAGACCAGGAGGACGACCACGGTGAGGGCGAGGGCCTTCGCGGCCTGGGTCGCGGGCCGTGGCTTCTCCATCCAGCCGGGCCGGACGTGGGCACTCACCTGTAGACCCCCTGTTCGCCGAGGCGGTGGGCGACCTTGTTGGCCGCGTACACGAGCAGGGCGCCGACCAGGCCCTTGAACAGGCCCGCGGCGGCGGCGAATCCGTAGTCGCCGCCGACGATGCCCTGGTAGTAGACGAAGGTGTCGATGACCTCGGCGGTCTGCGGACCGACGGCGTCGCGCTGGAGCAGCATCTGCTCGAAGCCGACGGAGAGGATCTCGCCGAGCCGCATGACGAGCAGCAGCACGAGCACCGGCCGGATCGCGGGCAGGGTGATGTGCCAGAACCGCCGCCAGGGCCCGGCGCCGTCGATCGCGGCGGCCTCGTACTGCTGCTCGTCGACCTGGGAGAGCGCGGCGAGGAAGATGATCGTGCCCCAGCCGGCGTCCTTCCAGATCACCTGCGCGACGACGAGCGGGCGGAAGGCGTCGGGGTTGCCGATGATGTCGACGGTGTGCAGTCCCGCGTCGCCGAGGTAGCCGTTGACCATGCCCGTGTCGCCCAGCACCTGCTGGAAGAGGGCGACGACGATCACCCACGAGATGAAGTGCGGCAGATAGGCCACGGACTGCACGAAGCGTCGGACCGTGGTCCAGGTGAGGCTGTGCAGGAGCAGCGCGAGACCGAGCGGGACGGGGAAGTAGAAGACGAGTTGGAGGACCGCGATCCAGAGCGTGTTGAGGACCGCGTCCCAGAACTCGGCGTCCTCGAACATCCGCCGGAAGTTGCCGAGGCCGACCCACGGGCTGCCCCAGATGCCGTCGAACGGCACGTACTCCTTGAAGGCGATGACGTTGCCGACGAGGGCGCCGTAGTGGAACACGAGGAAGTAGGCGAGCCCCGGCAGCATGAGCAGGAACAGCGTCCGACTGCGCCTGTTCTGAAAACGTTTTCGCTCGCTCCGGCTCCGGAAAGGACGACGGGACAGTTGACTCTCTTCCGTCTTACTGGGGTTCTCACGCAGCAACGTCGCCACAGAGTCTCCTCCCCTCAAGGGTCGAGTGGAGTGAAGTTAAAACGTTTTCAGAAGTCGGGTCAACACTTCTGACACAGACCGTGCGGAGCCCGGCGCGGGAACTCGCGGCATGGCACCCTGACATGACGGGTACTCAGGGACACACGCGAGACAGGGAGGACGAGGTGCTCACTCGTAGCTCGGCGATGTTGTGCGCGGCCGCGGCGCTGGCGCTGGCCGGCTGCTCTTCCGGGGACGGGGACGACAGGAAGGCGACGGAGCCGACGGACGAGACCGTCGTCACGGTCTCCGTGTCCGACACCCCGCCGTCAGCCGCCTCACCCGCCCCCTCCTCCTCACCCGCCGCCTCCCCCTCCGTATCGGTTCCCGCGTCGGCGGGTCCGTCGCCGGTGCCCGTCACCGGCCCGGACCAGAAGCTGGTGACCATGACGGTCAGCGGCGGCTTCGCCGGGGTGAACCGGCAGGTGGTCCTCCGGGGCGACGGCACGGTCCGGACCACCGACAGCGGCGAGTCCGCGGTGCGCCGCACCACCACGGAGCAGTTCACGACACTGCGGACACTGCTCGGAGACCCGGCACTGGCCGATGTCCCGGCCTTCTCCATGAACATGGGGGCGGCCGACATGTTCCAGTACACGCTTCAGTTCGGCGGCCGTACGGTGACGACGGACCGTTCCACCGAAGTGCCCGCGCTCGACCGCCTCATCGGCGCCCTGGAGAAGTGGCTGCCGACGAGCTGACCCCGCGAGCGGGCCCGGCCTCCCGTGTGCGACAGATGCGATCCCACCCCTTGACGGCCGCCTTAGGACTGCGTGGACATGCCAGCGCAGACATGACTGCGCAGTCACGCGACGGCTCACTTCATCCAGGACACGTCCGGCACGTCCGCGTTGCCGAGGTTCGCGTCGTTGGTCCTGTTGCCGGTGCCGATCACCTGGCCGGTACTGCAAGCTCGTCCGCTGGGAGCCGGTGGGCTCCGGCTTCCCCGCGCGCCCATGGGCACTCGTCGGCGCTCATGGGCACATGTGGTGTCAGGCGGGCGCGGGTGGTGTCAGGCGTCGAGCGCGGTGCGCAGGGTGGAGGCCATCAGGGCGATGGCCTCCTTTCCCGCGGCCACCGGGCCGGCGTGGGTGAAGTAGTGGTCGACGCCCTCGAAGACACGGTGCGTGACCGGGACCCCCGCTGCTTCCAGGGCCTTGGCGTAGGCGTCGCCCTCGTCGCGCAGGCGGTCGTTCTCGGCGGTGATGACCAGGGCGGGCGGCAGCCCGGCGAGGTCGTCGGCCAGCCCGGGCGAGACGAGCGGATCGGCGCGCCCGGTCGGATCCGCCACGTAGGCCTCGGTGAAGATGCGCATGAGGTAGGGGGTGAGCAGCGGTTTGGCCGTGCGGGACAGCTTGGCGGCGGGGTCGGTGACCATGTCGAGCGGGGCGGAGTCGATGATCTGCAGGCGCGGCGAGAAGGTGCCGCGGTCCCGGGCCGTGCGGCACACCGCGGCGGTCAGGTTGGCGCCCGCGCTGTGTCCGCCCACGGCGAGCCGGGAGCCGTCCCAGCCGCCCGTTTCGCCGTTCGCGGCGACCCACGCGGTGACGTCGTAGGCCTGGGTGACGGCGGCGGGGAACGGTCGCTGCGGGGCGACGGCGTAGTCCACGTTGACCACGACACAGCCGGCCGTGGCGGCTATGCGGCGGCACAGGTGGTCGTCCTGCTCGGGGCGCCCGACGATGAACCCTCCGCCGTGGAAGTTGACGTAGACCGGGGCAGGCGGGCCGGCGGCCGCGGTGGCGGACGGGCGGTAGACGGTGCAGGTCACCGGACCGGCACCGGTCTCCACCTGGAGGGTTTCGACGTGCTTGGGGACGTCGGTGAACCGTAGGTCCTTGTGCACGCGGGCCATCATGCCGCCGAGCAGCAGCTGAATGGCCCTGGCCTGGAATCTGGGGCTGAGGGGCATGGTCCGTCCCGTCCTCACAACGCGGAATCAACAGGATTCCTGATAGTGGGAGTCATCCTGCACCGCGATGGGCCGAGTGCGCCACTCCCTGTGCAGCACCTCACCGCGCGGATCGCGGACCGCGGGAGCGAAGGCGGGCAGGGGGACGGGCGAGGAGACGGGATCACACGTTCCCCTGTCCGGCATCGATCCGCTCAACTCCCTTACCCACACGCACAAAAGCGGGCAGGGATCTTGCTGTTCCGAAGATTCTCGGGCCAGTCCCGAAGCGCGTCACCCCCCGGGGGGACGGGCTCCGTACGTTCGGGGGACCAGCGGGGCCGGAGGAGCCCGGGCCCGCGCAACCGGCAGGAGAAGTGCCGTGGCGAATCTGGAGATCTCGATGAAGGAGACGATGACCGCGATCGAGGGGGCGGTGGGTGTCGCCGTCGTGGATTACACCAGTGGCATGGCGCTCGGCACGCTCGGCGGGGGCAAGGACCTCGATCTGAACGTCGCCGCGGCCGGCAACACCGATGTGATCCGCGCCAAGGTCCGCACCATGGAGCACCTGGGGCTGAAGGGCGAGATCGAGGACATCCTGATCACGCTCGCGAGCCAGTACCACCTCATCCGGCTGCTCAAGGGAAGGGGCGGCAGCGGGCTGTTCATCTACCTCGTCCTGGATCGCGGCCGGTCCAATCTGGCCATGGCCCGTCACCAGCTCAAGCGGATCGAGGCCGAGCTCGAGGTGTAGGCGACCGGACGGCGCATGGCTTCGCACACCCTCGAATTGAAGATTTCTTCATCTCGACACATCCAGATCAGCGCATCACACGGGTGTGCGGAGCCCGCAACCACCAGGATCGTGACGCAGCACGCACCGTACGCGGCAGGGAGCGAGCGATCGACCATGCAGGTTCCCCTCTACCAGGCCAAGGCCGAGTTCTTCCGCATGCTCGGGCACCCGGTACGCATCAGGGTCCTCGAACTGCTCCAGGGCGGCCCCGTCGCCGTACGGGACCTGCTCGCGGAGATCGAGATCGAACCGTCCAGCCTGTCCCAGCAACTGGCGGTGTTGCGCCGCTCCGGGATCGTGGTGTCGATCCGGGAGGGCTCGACGGTCAGCTACGCGCTCGCGGGCGGCGACGTGGCCGAGCTGCTGCGGGCCGCCCGCCGTATCCTCACCGAACTCCTCGCCGGCCAGAACGAGTTGCTGGCGGAACTGCGTCAGGCCGATCCACCGCTGCCGGTGGCGCGGACGGCACCGGACGGCCGTGACAGGAACAGCATGACCGGATTCAGGTTTCCTTCAGGTACGTCCTGAAGCCTGGGACGCATGCGCCTTCCTCGGCGACGACAGCGGCAACAACCGGGACACCCTCACCGAGGGCGCCTCCTTCTTCACCTTCATGGGCACCCCGTCGACCACCCAGCCGCGGGGCTCCCAGTACGAGGGCCACCACGTCGCCATCAACTACTTCGTGCTCGGCGACCAGGTGGTCATGACGCGCACCTTCATGGGCTCCGAGCCCACCTCCGCCGCCTACGAGGGCGAGAAGATCACCCTCTTCGAGTAGGAGACGACGGCCGGGCTCACCCTGCTGCGGTCGCTCACGGCCGCGCAGCGCGCAAGGACAGCAGCGGTGGGGGCGGGACGGGCGGGCCGCCGCGGGACCCCGACCCAGCAGCACATCCACACCGTCATCCGCACTCCCAGCGGCGGCGACTACGGCGTGGACCTGCTCAAGCCGCACCGGGAGAACGACCCACTCGGCTCCGGCCGGCAGCGCGGCCCCGCAGCGCCGGCGGAACATGCGGCAAGCCCGGGCGAAGTGACCGTCCCACGTCGCCCGGGCCCCTGAGCGGGCGGTGTCAGCCGCCGTCCAGCCGGCTGCGCAGCAGCGCCTTGCCGAGTTCGGCGCCCTTGCGGCTGTCGGCCTGCGCCTTGCGGAACAGGTCCGCGACCTCGGTGTCCTTGACCCTCTCGGCGTCCTGGATGTAGGTCTCCAGGCGCAGCGCGTTCTCCAGGCACGCTTCCACGTACCAGATCAGGTTGTAGTCCTTGTCCCGTGTGCCGGTCACGTGGCCGGTCTCGGTGCCAGTGGCCATGCGGGCCTCCTCCCAGCGTGCTCTCGGTGATCCTCGCGGGCCGGGTACCCCTCGCCCTGCGGGGCACACCACGCGCGCAGGCGCACCGGACCGGATCCGAACGCCGGCTCGGGGGTCGAACGAAACACACTAAAACGCCAGGGTTCGCCACCCCTTCCGCCATGTAGAAATATCCACCAGCATGCATATGCCCGGTCGGCCTGCGACCGGGACGGGAGTCACACGGAGCCGACATGAGCGATGCGATGTGGATGCGCGGCGTGGAGTGGCTCGCCGCCGCCGCGACGGACCCGCGGCTGTGCAAAAGGGAGTGGGACCAGGGTGACGGGATCGTCCTTTTGGAGGCGGGCCGTTACTGGGACGTGCTCAGCGTGCCCGACCGGCTGGGCCTGCTCACGCTGGACCTGCTGTGGCAGGCGCCGTGCCCCTTCCCGGGGCCCACGCTCGTGGACACCGCGGCGCACCGGGTCGGCTTCTTCCTCCCGCCCGATCCCGGCAGCCGGTGGATCGGCGCGGGGCTGCGACGCGCGGGCCGGGGTTCCTGGGTGGCCGTGCCGCCGCCCTACCGCGCCGCGCGGTCCCTGGAGTGGCTGGTTCCGCCGGACGGGACCGGAGCGCTGCACGCGCCCGTCACGCTGGAACTGGCGCTGCGCCAGGCCAACGGCACCCTGGCGGTACTGACCCCGATGTGCGGCCGTTGACGCGTCACGGGCCGGACGTACGGCCCCGGCCCTCAGCGCGTCACGGGCCGGACGTACCGTCCTCGTCGCGGCCGGTGCGGCGGGTCGAGGCCGGGGGCGCCGCCCGCACGTCCGGGCGAGCCGGCACGGTCCGGCCGCGGGCGCGCCACTCCGCGACGAGCCGGGCGTAGATCGGCGCGCGGCACCGGGGGCCGTCGGTCCGTCGGACGGCGTAGAGGAGGCCGGACGGGCAGTCGTCGCGGGGCTGTACGGGCGAGGGTCGGTCCATGCCGGGGCAAACGGGAGGGGCACACTGGTGGTACGCGCGGCCGCCGTGCGCTCACCGGCCCGGGTGAGCGCAGGCCCCGTCCGGAGGAGGCCCGGCCCACTCCCACTCCCACTCCCACTCCCACTCCCACTCCCACTCCCACTCCCACCGGATCGTAGGAACGGGAACGGGACCGGGACCGGGACCGGCCGTCCGCGGCCTTCAGGTCCCGGGGGACACGAGTCGGAGGCGGTGGCACGGCAGTCCGACTCCCTTGCCGTGCACGGCAATTCAGACAGTCGACGCAGAAGCGAACAGATACCGGGCACTTCGGGAGACAAGTCTCGCTCAACCGTGCGGGATCGATCAATGACGGTGTGTACTGTGCAACGAGTGCCCGGTCCGAACCCCTCGGGCCCACCCGCTCCGAGCACCGAGACGACGCCCGACCCTCCCTGGAACCGAATCGATGATGGAACTACCGGACCTGGTGGCCGGCGGCCTGGCCGCCGGCACACTGTCCGCGCTCGCCCTCGGCGGCGGCTTGCTGCGATTACGCCGACAACACACCCGGCAGCGAGCCGAGATCGCCGCGTTGCGCACCCAACTCGACGGATCCCTGAGAGCGTTCACGGCGGAGGTCGAGCACCTGGCCGACCGGCGCGTGCCCGCCGCCGCCCGCCAGGTGGCGCACCCGCACCTGCCCGAACCGGGCCCGCTCCAGCCGCTGACGGCCGGCACCCCCCTGGGCACCGCCCTGGAGAACGTGGTGCTGGCGCTTCAGTCCGAGGTCGCCGACCAGCGCACCCGGGTCGACGCGGCCGCGCAGGCCGGGATGCGGGGCGCGACCCGGGAGATCCAGGCGGCCCTGTACCGGCTCCAGGACGCCCTGCGCGGGCTCCAGCAGCGTTACGACGAACCGGAGTTGGCCCAGACCCTGTTCCGGCTGGACCACGAGAACGAACAGTCGCTGCGCCGCGCGCAGGTCACCGCCGTGGTGTGCGGGGCGTGGGTCGGGCTGGCGCGCGAGGAGTCCCACCTGGTCGACGCGGTGACCGGCGGCCAGGCCCGGCTCGCGGGCTACCACCGGGTCCAGGTCCACAACCACCTCGAGGCCGGTACGGCGCTGGTCTCGCACGCGGTCGAGCCGGTGGCCATCATCGTCGCCGAGCTGCTCGACAACGCGCTCAGGCACTCCGCCCCGGACACCGACGTCGTGGTGAGCCTGGAGCACGTCCACCACGGCGTGTGCGTCACCATCGACGACGCGGGCCTCGGCATGACACGGGACGAACGTGACCGTGCCCAGCGCCTGGTAGCCGGCGACGACCTCATCCTGCTCACCGACCTGGGCGACCCGCCGCGGATGGGACTGGCCGCCATCGGCCGCCTCACCAGGCAGTTCGACCTGAGCGTCGACGTCTCCTCCACCTCGCCGTACGGCGGGGTGCGCGCGGTGCTGCGGGTCGACAGCCATCTGCTCAGCCGCCTGGACCCGGCCGACCGGCCGCCGGCCGCGAGCGCGCCGCGCACGACACGCAAGACCGTGGCCGACCCTTCGCCGGCCGCGAGCGCGCCGCGCACGACCGTGGCCGACCGGCCCGCGCCCTCCCACGCGTACGGGACGCGGGCGGACTCAGCCGAGGAACCACCGGGGCACCACGAGCCCCAGGACACCGACGGCCTGCCGCAGCGTCGCCGCCGCAGCCGGGCCGCCGCACCCGCGCCCGCGCCAGCGGAGCGCCCCGCGGGGCGTCCGGCCCGGCGTCCGGCGCGCCGCCCGGAGGAGGCCGCGGCCGCCCTCGGCGCGCTCCAGTCCGGCACGGCGGCAGCCCGCGCCGCCACCGCGAACACCGGATACGGCGACCAGGGGAACCTCCCGGCCGACCGGACCGACCCGGCCGACCGCAATGGCCGGACCGACCGGACCGACCCGGCCGAGTACACCGGCCGGACCGACCACACCGAACCGGCCGACCGAACCGGCCAGACCGACGACGAAGGGGGAGCGGCCAGATGACCAGCCGCAACACGGGCGACACAGCATGGGTGCTGGAACCGATCCTGCAGGTGCCGCACGTGCTGGCCGCCGTCATGCTGACCCGGGACGGACTCGTGACGGGCTACACCGACGCCCTGTCGCAGCCGTCGGCCGAGCGGGTGGCCGCCATCACCAGCACCGTGCAGGGAGCCTGCCGGACGGCGGCGGCCGCGTTCGCCGACCGGGAGCGGGCCGACGTACGCCAGATCGTCATCGAGTCCGACCTCGGCTACGTACTGATCGTGCCGACCGACCACGGCACCTGCGTGGCCGCGTACGGCGACGCCGAGACACGGCTGGACCTGCTGGCGCACCGGGTGCACTCCCAGGTGGCGCGACTGGGCGAGAAGGCCATGGCGGCCGCGTCCCGAGGAGCCGACGACACCGCGCCGCAATGACCCGTCGCCCGGCCGGCCGCCCCCTCGTCCCCGCGTATCTGTCGACCGGCGGGGTGGCCCGGCCCAGTCGGCCGCAGCTGGAGCGGCTGTCGGTGCTCGCCCGCAGCGAGGAGCCGCTGCCGGTCGGCCTCCCCGCCGCCGAACTCGCCCTGCTCGACACCCTGGAGGGCGGCTCGCTCGCGGTGGTGGAGGCGGCCGCGCTGCTCAGGCTGCCGGTCTCCGCGGTGCGGGTGCTGGCGGCCGACCTCGTCGACCGGGACCTGGTTCTCTCCCGTGCGCCGATCCCGCCCGCCGAACGGTTCGACCCCGACCTGCTGAAGAGAGTGGCCGATGGCCTCCGCGCCCTCAAACACCGCACCTAGCGCCGGCGCGTCCGGCGCCGTCCACCGGCCGGACACCGCCCGCGACCTGGTGAAGATCCTGATCGCGGGACCGTTCGGCGTGGGCAAGACGACCCTGATCGACTCGGTGTCCGAGATCCGGCCGCTGCACACCGAGGAGCATCTCTCCGAGGCGTCCGCCGAGGTGGACGACCTGGCCGGGGTGCGGGACAAGTCGACGACGACCGTCGCCATCGACTTCGGCCGGATCAGCCTGGCCGGGGACCTCGTGCTGTACCTGTTCGGCACACCCGGACAGGAGCGCTTCCGCGCGCTGTGGGACGACATCGCCTACGGGGCGCTGGGCGCGCTCGTGCTCGTCGACAGCCGCCGCCTCGACGCGTCGTTCGACGTGCTGGGCCTGGTGGAGGAGAGCGGGCTGCCGTACGCGGTGGCCTTCAACGCCTTTCCCGACGCGCCCCGCCACTACGGTGAGGAGCGGCTGCGCCGGGCGCTGGATCTGGAGCCCGGGACGCCGATGGTGACGTGCGACGCGCGGGACCCCGACTCCTCGGTCGACGCGCTGCTCGCGCTCGTCGACCACCTGATCGGACGCGACGCCGTGGAGGCCCGGTGACCATCCATCCCCCGGACCGGCGTGACTTCACGCGCTCCGTGCCGGTACGGCTGTGGGACGAGGGCTTCGCAGCCGATCCGCACCGCTACTACCAGGCGCTGCGTGCCCAAGGACCGGTCGGGTGGGGCGAGTTGGCGCCCGGGGTACCGGCGTACGTGATCACCGACCGGCGCGCCGCGCTGGATGTGCTGCACGACGAGGAGACGTTCTCGCACGACCCGCGCGCGTGGGAGGCGACCGTCCCCGCCGACTCGCCGGTGCTCGGCATGATGCGGTGGCGGCCCAACGCCCTGTTCTCCGACGGGGCCGCGCACGTCCGCTACCGCGCCACCCTCATCGACGTCTTCGACCTGGTGGAACCGCACGACCTGCGGGGGCGGGTGCACCGGGCGGTTCGGCTGCTGGTGGGCCGGATCGGGCCGAGGGGGGAGGCCGACCTGGTCGGCGAGTTCGCCGAGCCGCTGATGGCGCTGGTGTTCAACGACCTGTTCGGCCTGCCGGAGAGCCAGGGCGACCGGCTGCACTCGGGCGTGGGCAAGATGATGGAGGGCGGCGCCCAGGCGGCCGTGGGCGAGGCGGAGTACGCGCAGTACGTGCTGGATCTCATCGCCGCCAAGGCCGAACGGCGGGGCGACGACCTGCCGAGCCGGCTGCTGGACCATCCGGCCGGGCTGACCCGGGAGGAGGTCACCTGGCAGGTGTTCCTCACCCTCGGCGCCGGATACGGGCCGACCGCGAACCTGCTGTCCAACACGTTGTCGAGGATCCTGGGCAACCCCCTCTACTACTCCACCCTGACCGACGGCGCCCGGCCCGTGATGGACGCGGTGGTGGAGGTGCTGCACCACGAGACGCCGCTGGCGAACTACGGCATCTACTACGTCCGCAGGCCCGTGGCCTTCCACGGGGTGTGGCTGCGCGCGGCGGTGCCGGTGGTGGTGTCGTACGGGGCCCTCGGGATCCTCGCCGAGCGGGAGGTCACCGGCGGCCGTCACCCGAACGACGCCTCGCATCTGTCGTGGGGGGCGGGAGCGCACGCCTGCCCGGCGAAGCAGCACACGCTGCTGCTCGTCACCGAGGCCATCGAACGGCTCACCCAGTGGCTGCCCGACCTCGAACCCGTCGTGTCCCGCGATCGGCTGACCTGGCGGCCGGGCCCTTTCCACCGCTCGCTGACCGCGCTGCCCGTCCGCTTCAGCCCCCGCTCCCCCGCTTCCGAACCCTCAGGAGTCCGTTCGTGACCGTGACCGACCGCATCGTCCTCGACCCGTTCGGCGCCGATCTGCACGCCGAGAGCGCCCGGCTGCGCGCCCTCGGCCCGATCGTGCCGGTGGAGCTGCCCGGCGGCATCCCGGCCTGGGCGCCCACCGGGTACGAGACCCTCAAGGCGCTGATCCTGGATCCTCAGGTCAGCAAGGACCCGCGGCGGCACTGGCGGCAGTGGCCGGAACTCGGCGAGCACCCCTCCTGGGGCTGGGTCCTGGGCTGGGTCGGCGTGATCAACATGCTGTCGACGTACGGCACCGACCACGCCCGGCTGCGCAAACTGGTGGCGCCGAGCTTCACCCACCGGCGCACGGAGGCGATGCGCACCCAGGTGGAGGCGATCACCGCTGAGCTGCTGGACGCGCTCGAGAAGGGCGGCGACACCGTCGACCTCAAGGCCACGTTCGCCCACCCGCTGCCGATGCGGATCGTCTGCGAGCTGTTCGGCGTGCCGGAGGACATGCGGGAGGCGCAGGTCCGGCTCGTCGCGGACATCATGGACACCACCGACCCGTCCCCGGAGCACGCCACGCGCGTGCAGGAGCAGATCGGCTCGGTGCTGGGCGGGCTCATCGCGTACAAGAGCGAGCATCCCGGTGACGACATGACGACCGAGCTGATCCGCGTGCGTGACGAGGAGGGTGACCGGCTCAGCGGAGAGGAGCTGCTGTACACCCTGCTGCTGGTCATCGGCGCCGGTTTCGAGACGACCGTGAACCTCATCGGGAACGCGGCGGTGGCGCTGCTGCGCCGGCCCGAGCAGCTGGCGGCCGTCCGTCGGGGCGAGATCGGCTGGGACGCGGTGGTCGACGAGACGCTGCGGCTGCACCCGCCGATCTCCACCCTGCCGCTGCGGTTCGCCGTCGGCGACGTCACGGTGGGTGACGTGACGATCCCGGCCGGGGACGCCATCATCACGACGTACGCGGCCGCGAACGTGGACCCGGCGCACTACGGGGCGGCCGCGGAGGTGTTCGACGCGGCGCGCGCGGCGGACGATCATCTGGCGTTCGGGATCGGTGTGCACCGGTGCATCGGGGCTCCCCTGGCCCGGATGGAGGCGCTGACGGCGCTGCCGGCGCTGTTCGACCGGTTCCCCGCGCTGCGGCTGGACACCGCGGCCGGGGAGCTGCGTCAGGTGCCGTCGTTCATCGCGAGCGGCTGGCAGGAGATCCCGGTCCGGCTGCGGGGCTGAGACCCGGGGGTGCGACCGGTCCCCCGTTCCGGTCGAACCCCCGCGGCTCCTCGAAACTACGTGCCTGGCGAGCGGCTTGGGAATCGTGCCGATGCCCGCTCACGACGCCGGAGGACTCACCTGTGCACAGGTGAGTCCGGATGGCCCGATTCCGCCCGGTGGGCGGGTCCGTGCAGGTCGGGCTGGTCGAGGTCGCCCGACGCCACATGGGCCAGGACGACCTCGTACAGGTCGCTGCCGGAGGCCAGCAGCTGACGTTCGAGGACCGGCTCGGCACTGCGGACGTGTTCGCGGACGGTCTGCGCGTGCACACCGAGCAGCTGGGCGGCGCGTTCGGCGTTGCCGCCGGCGCTGATCCAGGCGCGCAGCGTGCCGCGCAGGTCCCGGCCGTCGGAGTCGAGGCGGGCCAGCAGTTCCCGTGCCCAGACGCGCAGGGCGGGCCCGGTGAGCAGCTCGCCGAGCCGGGCGGGGTCCGCCGCGGTGCCCGTGAGGTGGCCGGGGGTGCCGACCTGGGTGTTGAGTGCGAGGTGGACGGCGGCCCGGACGGTGAGGTCGGAGAAGTCGGTGCGCAGCAGGTTCTCGACGCGTTCCATACGGGCGCGGACGGTGTTGCGGCTGACGCCGAGCACCTTCGCCGCGCTGACGGCCGTGAACTCCAGGCCGAGCCGGGTGGTGGCGAGGAGTTCGGCGCGGGTGTGGTGCGGGAGGGTGTCGAGGGGGCGCAGCAGGCGGGTCGTCCAGCTGTGCAGGATCTCGGGGTCCATCAGGCGTTCGGGGTGGGTGCGTTCGGCGTAGACGGCCGCCTTGTCGGGGCGGAAGCGGGCGACGGCGAGGGCGCTGACGGCCTGTCCGTAGGCGGTGGCGGTGTGGGCGAGGCTCTGGCGGGCGCTGCCGCCGAGGAAGGCGCCGGGGTGACGGTCGCACAGGGCGCGCAGCTCACGGCCAGTCTCGTCGTCGGGGACGACGACGATGACGTGGCCGTCCATGGCGGGGCAGCGCACGACGAGGGCGTCGTCGTGGGTGGCCGCCAGACAGGCCTCCGCGAGCCGGTCGCGTTCCTCGGGGCTGCTCTCGACGACGTAGACGCAGGCGGTGTCGGTGTCGAGCAGGCCCGGCCACAGGCCCGCGGCGACGCGGCGCGCGGCGACGGTGTCCTCGACCATGAGCAGCTGGAGGATGGCCAGCCGCAGGTCGGCCGTGGCGCGGGCCAGCCGGTGTCCGGTCGCCGCGGTCTCCTGCGCCCGCAGGAGGAGTTCGAGGACGCCGACGGTGTGCGTCACGATGGCGGCGGCGCGCCGGTCGAAAGCGTTCGTCCGGGTCACGGCGAGCGCGCCGGCCTTGGCGGGGCGCGGGAGTTCGACCCTGAGCAGGCGCACGAAGCTGCCCTCGCCCTCCCAGGCGGCGGAGGCGAGCCGGCCGGCGGTGACGGCGGCGACCAGGTCCTCGTCCAGCGGGGTCAGGGGTCCGGCGAGCGGGGCGCCGGTGTCGTCGCGCAGGGAGACGGTCGCGTCGAGGGTGTCCGCCAGCCAGTCGAGGACTCTGCGGAGGTCGCCGCCGGTGGGGCGCAGCTGTCCGAGGAGTTCCTGCGCCCACGCCGAGCCGGCGCCGTCCGCCGCCTCGGTGTGGGGGTTCCCGTCGTCCCGGCCGGCCATGTCGGCGCTCTCCTCGTCCCTCGCGGCCCACGGGGGGCCGAACCAGTCATATCGGTCAGGGACGTTACCTCACGCCGGCCGGAACGTCCGCCCGCGGGACCGGGGCGCCGCGGGCGGAGCCGCGGGCGGAGCCGCGGGCGGCGGCCGCACGGTGCACTGCCTGCCGTCAGGCGCCGTCACCCGCCCACCTGGCCGAAAACGGCTGGTGACGTACGATGTGAGCGTCCGACGGCGGGCGCGGCCCCGCAGGTCGGCGACCCCTTCGGAGTCGATCGGGGAGGCAGTCCCGACATGGCCGGTCTGCGTGCCGCCCAGAAGGAGATGACCCGTCGGCTGCTGCTGTCGACGGCGTTGGAGCTGTTCGAGGCGCGGGGCTACGCGGGCACGACGGTCGACGACATCGCGAAGGCCGCGGGCACCACGCGGGTGACGTTCTACGCCTATTTCCCGTCGCGGGCGGCGCTCATGAAAGCTCTCGTCGCGGAGCTCGACGAGCTGCTGGAGCGCGGGAGTGCGGCGGAGCCGGGGGCGGCGACGCCGGATCTCGTCACCGTCGTACGCGCGGGCGAGCGGGCCGGATTCGAGACCTGGCTGCGCGACGCCGCCCGCCGGTGGCCGCGGATCCGCCCCTATGTGCTGGCCGCGCACGAGGCGGCGGCGGTCGACCCGGAGGTGCGCGAGCTGGTCGACCGGTGGTTCGAGGAGGTCGCCTCCGCCATCGAGGCGGGTCTCGAGCGGGCCGGACGATTCGACCCGGCCTCCCGGCACCTGCGCGGCTTCCTGGCGCTGACCCAGCTCGACCAGCTCGCCCGGCGCTGGATGCGCCACGGCTGGGAGACCGATCCCGATACGGCACTGGGGCTGCTGGCCGACAGCTGGGACTTCCTCCTCGGCGCGGGCGGCGCTCCTGTGGAGCCCGCGCCCGACGGCACGGCATAAGCTCGTCCAATGGCCAAGTACTACGACGTGCACCCCGACAACCCCCAGCCGCGCACCATCTCCCAGGTCGCGGCCGCCATCCGGGCGGACGCCCTGATCGCGTACCCGACGGACTCCTGCTACGCGCTGGGCTGCCGGCTGGGCAGCAAGGACGGCATCGACCGGATCCGGGCCATCCGCAACCTGGACGACCGGCACCACTTCACCCTCGTGTGCCAGGACTTCGCTCAGCTCGGCCAGTTCGTACGGGTGGACAAGGACGTGTTCCGCGCGATCAAGGCGTCGACGCCGGGCAGCTACACCTTCATCCTCCCGGCGACGAAGGAGGTGCCGCGCATGCTCCAGCACCCGAAGAAGAAGACGGTGGGCGTGCGCATCCCGGACCACGTCGTCACCCAGGCCCTGCTCGCCGAACTCGGTGAACCGCTGCTGTCCAGCACCCTGTTGCTGCCCGGCGAGGACGAGCCGATGACCCAGGGCTGGGAGATCAAGGACCAGCTCGACCACGTGGTGGACGTCGTGCTCGACTCCGGGGACTGCGGCACCGAGCCGACCACGGTCATCGACTTCTCCGAGGGCGAGGCGGAGATCGTGCGGCACGGGGCGGGTGACACCTCCCGGTTCGAGTAGGGCCTCCGGGAGCGGGACGTGACGGGCCGGGGGGTCCCGGAGGGCGGGTCGATGGTGCGTGCAACGATGGTCGCCGCCCGGCCCCGCCGGGCCGGTCGATCGCTCGCCCGCCGTCGTGCACCGCGCAGAGAGGCACCCCCATGACCTCCGTACAGGGAACAGCCGTGGACATCCCCACCGAGGACGGCGTCGCCGACGCCTATCTCGCGCACCCCGGTGACGGGACACCCCGGCCGGGCGTGCTGCTCTACCAGGACGCCTTCGGACTCCGTCCGCATCTGCGGGCGATGGCCGACCGGCTCGCCGAGGCCGGCTACACGGTGCTGGTTCCCAACTTGTTCTACCGTCACGGACGGGCCCCCGTGATGGAGTTGCCGGAGTTCATCGACCCCGCCGCCCGCCCGGAGATCTTCGAGACCCTGTACCCGCTCGTGCTGGCGCTCACCCCGGAGCTGATCGTCCGGGACGCCGACGCGTACCTGCGGTGGATGGAGCAGAGCGCGCTGGTCGCGGACGGCCCCGTGGCGGTGACCGGATACTGCATGGGCGCCCGGCTCACCCTGCCGACCGCGGGCGCCCATCCGGACCGGGTCGCGGCGGTGGCCGGTTTCCACGGCAGCCGTCTCGTGACCGACGCGCCGGACAGCCCTCATCTGGCCGCCGAGCACATCACGGCCGAGGTGTACTTCGGCCACGCCGACAACGACCCGGGCCTGCCGCCCGAGCAGATCGAGCGCTTCGCGGAGGCCCTCACCGCGGCGGGGGTCCGTCACACCTGCGAGGTCTACGCCGGATCCGAGCACGGTTACACGCAGGCCGACACCTCCGCGTACGACGAGAAGGGCGCGGAGCGGCACTGGGCCGCGCTGCTGGACCTGCTGAAGCGCACCTTCTGAGCTCAGGACGCCTGAGGGACGCCCGTGTCACGGCTGGTGCCGCGGGCGTCCTTTTTTGTTCACATTGTTGACATGGGCACACCCCGATGCGACTTTGAGAGCGCTCTCAACATGGTACGGACCAACCCCACAGGCCTACCCCGCACGGAGGTGGAGAGTGCTCTCGAAGATCACGCTCACACGCGGACGCACACGCGGACGCACACGCGCACTCGGACTCGCCGGAGCCGTCGCCCTGGTCGGCGCCCTGCTCTCCCTCGGCCCACCGGCCCAGGCGGCCGTCCCCGACACCATCCCGCTGAAGATCGCCAACAACTCGGGGCGCGGCGAAGCCCTCTACGTCTACAACCTCGGCACCCTTCTGACAACGGGCCAGCAGGGCTGGGCGGACGCGAACGGCACCTTCCACGCATGGCCCGGCGGCGGCAACCCGCCCACGCCGGCGCCCGACGCCTCGATCGCGGGCCCGGCCGCCGGACAGTCCGCCACCATCCGGATCCCCAAGTTCTCGGGCCGGATCTACTTCTCGTACGGGCAGAAACTCGACTTCCGACTGACCACCGGCGGGCTGGTCCAGCCGGCCGTGCAGAACCCGAGCGACCCCAACCGGAACATCCTGTTCAACTGGTCGGAGTACACGCTGAACGACTCCGGGCTGTGGCTGAACAGCACCCAGGTCGACATGTTCTCCGCTCCCTACGCGGTCGGCGTGCAGCGCGCCGACGGAACCACCGTCAGCACCGGGCACCTCAAGGCCGGCGGCTACAACGGCTTCTTCAACGCGCTGCGCGGACAGCCCGGCGGCTGGGCGAACCTCGTCCAGACCCGGTCCGACGGCACCGTCCTGCGCGCTCTCGCCCCGCTGTACGGGGTGGAGACGGGCGCCCTCCCGGCGAACGTCATGGCCGACTACGTCAATCGCGTCTGGCAGAAGTACGCGACGACCACGCTGACCGTATCCCCGTTCGCCGACCAGCCGGGCACGAAGTACTACGGCCGGGTCTCCGGCGGGGTCATGAACTTCACCAACGCCTCCGGAGCGGTCGTGACCAGCTTCCAGAAGCCGGACGCGGCCAGCATCTTCGGCTGCCACAGGCTGCTGGACGCCCCGAACGACGCCGTGCGCGGACCGATCTCCCGCACCCTGTGCGCGGGCTTCAACCGCTCCACGCTCCTGGTGAACCCCAACCAGCCCGACACGACGACGGCGAACTTCTACCAGGACGCGGTGACCAACCACTACGCCCGCAAGATCCACGCGCAGATGGCGGACGGCAAGGCGTACGCCTTCGCCTTCGACGACGTCGGGCAGCAGGAGTCCCTCGTCCATGACGGCTCGCCGCGCCAGGCCTACCTGACGCTCGACCCGCTGAACTGAGCGAACGCGACGACGTCCCGCACACGGAGGAAGCCCGTGTGCGGGACGTCGTCAGCTGGATCGGATCGAGCGGATCGGACGGGCGGAACGGCTCAGCCGGTCGTCACGGCGGTGTCGTCCACGACGAAGCTGGTCTGGAGCGAGGAGTCCTCGACGCCGGAGAACTTCAGGGCCACGGTGGAGCCCGCGAAGGACCCCAGGCTGAAGGTCTTCTGGACGTAGCCGGTCGCGGCGTTGAGGTTGGAGTAGGTGGCCAGGGTGGTGGACCCGGCGGTGACCGTCAGCTTGTCGTACTGCGTGCTGGTGCTGGTCTCGGCCGTGTCGACGTGCAGGTAGAAGGTGAACTTGGTGTTGGTGCAGCCGCTCGGGACCGTCACCGACTGCGTCAGCGTGTCGGTGTGGGTCGACCCGTAGCCGTCGAGCCAGGCCTTGTAGGAGCCGGTGCGGGCCGCCTGGCTGCTGGAGTTGGTGATCACACCGCTGGACGCCGTCCAGGTGGTGTTGCCCGACTCGAAGCCCGCGTTGCCCAGCAGCTGCGTGGAGGTGCAGGAGCCGCCGCCGCCGGAGGAGCTGACCGTCCAGCCGAAGGCCGCGGTACCGGTCGCGCCGGTGTTGTCGGTCACCGTGACGGTGGTGCTCGAGGAGCCGGCCGTGGTCGGCGTACCGGAGATCAGACCGGTCGAGCCGCTGATCGACAGGCCGGCCGGCAGCCCGGTCGCGGCGTAGGTCAGGGAACCGCTGTTGGTGCTGCTCGCGGAGACCTGGAGGCTCACCGCGGTGCCGACCGTGGCGGACTGGCTTCCCGGGTTCGTCACCGTGACGCCGGTCGACGGGACCGTGATGTGGCTGCCGACGTTGATGCCGGCGAAGGCGTTGCCGACTCCGGCGTACTGGGCGGAGGTGCTGCCGTAGAGCGCCGAGGCGGCGTTCAGCGCGGCGGTGCGGGCCTGGGCGTACGTGGTGCTGGACGTCATGTACGTCGTCAGCGCCTTGTACCAGATCTGGAGGGCCGCGGCCCGGCCGATGCCCGCGACGGCGACGCCGTCGGAGGTCGGGCTGTTGTAGGTGACGCCGTTGATGGTCTTGCTGCCGCTGCCCTCGGAGAGCAGGTAGAACATGTGGTTCGCCGGGCCCGAGGAGTAGTGGACGTCGAGGTTGCCGACGCCGGAGTACCAGCTGTCGGCGGAGCCGCCGTCCTTGTCGGGCTCGTCCATGTACCGCAGCGGCGTGCCGTCACCGTTGATGTCGATCTTCTCGCCGATGAGGTAGTCGCCCACGTCGGAGGAGTTGCTGGCGTAGAACTCCACACCCGTGCCGAAGATGTCGGAGGTCGCCTCGTTCAGGCCGCCCGACTCACCCGTGTAGTTCAGGCCCGCGGTGTTGGAGGTGACGCCGTGGCTCATCTCGTGGCCGGCCACGTCGAGCGAGGTGAGGGCATGGGTGCTGCTCGTGCCGTCGCCGTAGGTCATGCAGAAGCAGTCGTCGTCCCAGAAGGCGTTGACGTACGCCGTGCTGTAGTGGACGCGGGAGTAGGCGGCGACGCCGTCGTTCTTGATGCCGCTGCGCCCGAAGGTGTTCTTGTAGAAGTCCCACGTCACCTGGGCGCCGTAGTGGGCGTCGACGCCGGCGGTCTGCGTGTTGGAGCCGGAGCCGGTGCCCCACGTGTCGTCGGCGTCCGTCATCAGGGTGCCGGTGCCGGACGTTCCGTTGTTGAGGCTGTACGTCTTGTGCGTGCCGCGCGTGGTGTCGTTCAGCTGGTACGTCGAGCCGGACAGCGTGGTGCCGATGGAGACGGTTCCGCTGTACTGGCTGTTGCCGGTGCCGGTCTCGATGCCTTCGAACTGCGAGAGCTTCGCGCCGGTGGCCGCGTCGGTGATGACGTGCAGCTTGCTCGGCGTGCCGTCGTCCTGGAGGCCGCTCACCACGGTCTCCCAGGCGAGCTTGGGCGTGCCCTCGCCGGCCCAGATCACCTTGCGCGCGCTCTTGGCGGCGGGGTCCTTGGCGTCGAGCGCCTTGGCGGCCGTCAGGGCCTTGGTCTCGGCGGCAGCCTTGCTGTACTTCGCCTTGGTCGACCCGACCGAGACCGTACGGCGGTTGTTGTTGAAGGTCGTGCTCACCGTGCCGGCCGCCAGTGAGGCCGGAGGCGTGTGCACGACGAGGTCGCCGCCGAGGACGGGCAGACCTGCGTAGGTGCGCTCGTAACGCGTGTGCAGGGTGCCGTCGTTGTCCTTCACGACGTCCTTGACGACCAGTTTCTCCTGGGCGCCGAGGCCGAGGGAGTCGGCCGTGTCCGTCGTCTTCGCCTCGGCGCTCCTGATCAGGGTCGTGCGCTGGGCGGCCGTGAGATCGGCGGGCTGACCGCCGGTGCGCAGGGGGCTGGGGTGGGGGGCTGCGGGCAGCGCGGTCGCCGGGACCGTCTGGACGCCGAGGGCCAGCAGGGCGGCGGTGGAGAGCAGGGCTGCTCCGACCGTGGTCCGCTTGCGGGGGTTGGGTCTCACTCGTTCTCCTACTGCGGCGGCCGTGGGGAACGGCCGGTGACAGACCGGGCAGACGGGTGTGCTGTCCGGGACGAGCTGAGTGGTGCGGGGCCGTGAGCATGGGACGACAACGTGCCGCTGGTGCGCGGTAGTTGGGTGGGAGAATGGCAGGCTTGACAGTGGCATGTCAGCCAAAGCCGAATGCTTCAAGGGTTATCCCTCGGTGCGGACCGGGGTCGGGACCCCCACCCCCGGCCCGGCTGTGCGTGAGCTGTGCGTTCGCTGTCCCGCCGCGGAGCGGCCGGGAAACGCCGCGTGGCGCCCGCCTGCGGGCCGGCGGCGCGCGACCGGCGGGATCCGGTCGTCCGCCGGGTCGTGGAATCATCGACCGGCAGCCGGAAGGGCTGTGGATCTCGGTGAAGGCGGTGGGCGGACATGGTGGCCGGGCGGGAGTGGGACGACATGCTGTTCGCGGGGACTGCCACCCACTACCGGCGCGGGAGGCTCCCCTACGCCCCGGGGCTGGCGGACGTGCTCGCCGAGGTGCTGCGTCCGGACGGGCGAGGGCGCCTCGTCGACGTGGGATGCGGACCGGGCATCCTCGCCCTGGAGCTGGCCCACCTGTTCTGTGAGGTCGTCGGGGTGGACCCGGACCGGGGGATGATCGCCGAAGCCGGGCGTGAGGCCGAGAGAAGAGGAGTCGCGCGGAAGGCCAGGTGGGTACGGGCACGGGCCGAGGAACTGCCCGCGGGTCTGGGCGGATTCGCCGTCGCGACCTTCGGGCAGTCGTTCCACTGGATGGACCGCGAGCTGGTCGCGGCGACCACCATGGAGATGCTCCGGCCGGGCGGCGCGCTGGTGCACGTCTCGGACCTCAAGAGCGGCACCCGGACCGTCGACGGGCTTCCGTATCCGGCGGTGCCCGCCGCGGCCATCGGGGAACTGATCCGGCACTACCTCGGGCCGGTCCGACGGGCCGGCCGGGGCGTGCTGCCGCAAGGAACACCCGGCGGTGAGGCCGCGATCCTGGCCCGGGCCGGGTTCTCCGGTCCGCGGCGCCTTGTCGTCCCCGGCGGGCAGCCGCTCGAACGCTCCGCCGACGACGTCGTCGCCGGGGTGTTCTCGATGTCGTTCTCGGCTCCGCACCTGTTCGGGCCGCGCCGCGACGACTTCGAGGCCGACCTGCGTCGGCTGCTGCGGCAGGCCTCCGGGTCGGATCTGTTCTCCGAACGCCAGCCGGGCACCGAGGTCTTCGTCTGGGGGAAGGACGCCTCCGTGGCGTGACCGCTTCCAGATCCGCCGGGCGGGCCCCGCGACGGCGGGCGGGACGGGCGTCCCGGCGGGCTCGACGCGCCAGGCGTCGGCGCGGCCGCCCAGGTTCAGGAGCTGACCGAGGGCACGGTGCTGTGCACCGTCACCGGCGAGAACGACCTGGCGATGCTCCGGATCGGGGCATCGTCCCCCGGAAGAACGCGCCCGACCATCGGGCACGCGGCCACGTCGTGGGCCCGGCCCTCCGGAAGGCGTCCTGACCCACGGTGACGCCCGCCACGAGGAATTGATACCCGGCTTCCGAATCGGTGGCGCTCTCTGTGCTGATCGCCACGGTCGCCGCGACCGCCGCGCTGTGGGCGGCCGTCACGATCCGCGGCTTCCTGACGAGCCTGGGCGCCGGCCTGGTGATGGGCGTCGCCGTGTCCGGCATGCACGACACGGCGATGGCCGCGGTCAGCGTCCATGTGCACGGCACCACGTCGTCGTGGCCGGCGACAGCCCCACCTGGTTGCTGCTGCCGATGCTGATCGGACCGGTGATCCTCCTGTTGATGGCGGGCGTCGTGGTGATGTTCGATCCGCTGCTGGTGCTCGGCGAGGGCGACCGGAACCGGCCCGCCCGGACGGGGCGGGCCGGTACGGCAACGGAGGGGGTCAGCCCGCCTGCCGCCGGTCGCTCGCGGAGCGGTGGGTGAGGGGCTCACGCAGGCCGAGGTGCTCACGGAGCGTCGTGCCCGTGTACTCGGTGGGATAGACACCGCGTTCCTGCAGTTCCGGGACCAGCAGGTCGACGATGTCGTCGAGGCCGTCCGGAATGAGGTACGGCGTCACGTTGAAGCCGTCGACGGCGCCGTGCCGCACCCAGCGGGCGAACCTGTCGGCCAGCGCCGCCGGGGTGCCGACGTGCCCCCGCTGCGGTCCCAGGGCGATCACGGTCTCGCGCAGCGACCAGCCGTGCGCCTCCGCCTTCTCGCGCCACTCGGCGACCACCTCGCGCGGGTCGGCGACGCGCCGGGCGCCGAAGGAACCGTCGTTCTCGGCGACGACCGGGTCCTCCTTGGGCAGCGGGCCGTCGGCGTCCCGGCCCGCGAGGTCGAGGCCCCACAGCAGACCGGCGACGCCCAACGCCGTCGCCGGTGTGACCTGCTGGAGACGGATCCAGCGCTTCTTCTCCAGCGCCTCCGCCTCCGTCGCCCCGATGATGATCTCCGTGCCGGGCAGGATGCGCAGGTCGTCCTCGGGCCGGCCGACGGCGAGCAGTCGCCGCCTGAGGTCCTCGGCGAACGCGAGCGCGTCGTCGAAGTCGTTGCCGTGCGCGGAGAAGACGACGTCGGCGTTGCGGGCGGCGAAGTCGCGGCCCTCGCCGGAGTCGCCGGCCTGGAAGATCACCGGGTGACCCTGGCCGCTGCGGGGCAGGGTGGGCGCGAGGTCGACGTCGAACTGCGCTCCCCGGTGCCGGACCCGGCGCACCGCTCCCGGCGCCGCCCAGGCGGGGGCGCCCGTGGCGCCGGAAACGGCCCCGTCCGCCCAGCCGTCCCAGAGGGCGCGGGCCACGGTGAGGAACTCCTCGGCGCGCCGGTAGCGGTCGGCGTGGTCGAGGTAGCCGCCGCGCCGGAAGTTGGCTCCTGTCCAGGCGTTGTCGGTGGTCACGACGTTCCAGCCGGCCCGGCCCTCCGAGAGCAGGTCGAGGCCGGAGAGCCGGCGGGCGAGGTCGGCGGGCTCGTTGAAGGTGGTGTTGGAGGTGCTGACCAGGCCGATCCGGTCGGTGACGGCGGCCAGCGCGGCGAGCTGGGTGATGGCGTCGGGCCGTCCGGCGACGTCGAGTTCGTGGATCAGTCCGTCGACCTCGCGCAGCCGCAGCCCCTCGCCGAGGAAGAACGCGTCGAACAGGCCCCGTTCGGCGGTTCGGGCGACCCGGCGGAAGTTCGCGGGGTCGATCTGGGAGCCGCTGGCCGGGTCGGACCAGATGGTCCAGTGGTTGACGCCCTGGAAGAAGACACCGAAGTGCAGCTGTGCGTCGGGCCGGGGGACGTCGAGGGGGTCGGTGCGGGTCATCGGGTCTCCTGAAGGACCTCGAGGTCCGGGCCGTGGGCGTAGCGGTTGGCGGGGCGCTCCAGGCCCAGGTGGTCGCGCAGGGACGCCCCGGGCAGCGGGCGCACGGCGAGGCGCCGCTCGAAGAGGTGGGGCAGCACGAGCCGGGACAGCTCCGGCAGATCCTCGTCCAGTACGAGCGGGTGCAGACGTACGCCGTCCACGACTCCCCTCAACCGCCCGAGCAGGACGGCGAGTCCGGAGGCCGAGCCGATGTGACGCAGCCGTCCCCGGTCGGTCCAGGGCGCGTGCTGTTCGAGGTCGGCGACGCGTTCCTCGCCGGTGGCGTGGGCCGTGTCGAGGGCGATCTCGATCTCCGCGAAGGTGCGGGGCGTTCCGGCCCCGGCGGCCGCCGCGCCGACCGCGGTGAGGTCACGGCCCCCGACGAGGGCGACGTCGAGGTGCGCGGCGGGGACGCGGTCGGGCCGGCCGAGGACGACGAGCTGTCCCTGGGGCGGGCGCGGCACGATGGCCGGGCCCTTCACGGCATAGGCGTCGCCGGTGAAGTCGACGTAGTGCAGCCGGTCTCGGTCGAGGTAGCGGCTGGTGGCGACGGAGCGGATGACCGCGTCGTCCTCCCAGGAGTCCCAGAGAGCACGGGCGACTTCGACTCCGTCGCGGGACTCGCGGACCCTGGCGGACTCGCCGTCGACGAGGGGACGGCCCCAGACCCGGGCCGCCTCGGGGCGTTCCTCCTCACTCACCACCCATCCGCCGCGTCCGACGGAGATGTGGTCGAGGGACGCCAACTGGCTGGAGACGTGGAAGGGTTCGGCGTACGTGACCGGCACCACGGGCGCGATGCCGATGACGCTGGTCGACGCGGCCAGGAACGCGGCCCGCTCCACCGCCCCGATGCGGCCGACGGCGTCGGGTGTGCCACCGGGCGGCAGCACACCGTCCTCCAGGGTGATCAGGGTGAACCCGGAGTTCTCCGCCGCGGCGGCGACGTGGGCCACCCGGCGGGGGGTAAGCAGGTGTTGGGGCGAGTGGGCGGCGCGGCGCCAGGCCGCGGGGTGGGCGCCGTCACCGTCGATTTCGACGGCGAGCCGCAGGGCGGGACCGGACAATGGGAGTTCCTTCCGGGGCACGACGAGTCGACCGGCCCGAGGGGCCGGCGGGGGTCAGCGGCGTGCGGAAGGACAGACGGCGGAGGCGGTGCGGCAGTAGTCGACGTGCCTTCGGGTGATCAGCCGCGTGCCCGTGGCGGCACCGTGCGGTGCCGTGCCAGGTGCGCGCATGGGGGCCTCCGCCCGTGGTTCCGGATCGCCTCAACCTACGTGGTCGGCACCGGAAAGTGTCAAGGGCATGAGTTGCCGGTGCATGAAGTCGTCCCGGGGGCTCCCCTGCCGCGCTGTGGATCATTGCTACGGTGCACCGGTGTCTGACTCCTCACGCGATACCGCCGAAGGCGCCGGCTGGGTCGGCGCCGACCGGGGCGCCTACCAGCAGCTCATGCCGGACAGGACCGAGAAGATCTCGTGGCTCGATCCCAGGATGCTGTGGGCCGCCCGCAACGGCGTGCTGGCGTCGTGGTTCGGGGACCCGACGGGCCGCACCCGGGCCCGTCTGGTGGCGCAGCGGACGGCGGCCGGCGCGCCGGCCGACAAGGTGATCCGGCGCACCGACCCGGACACCTTCTCCTTCATGGTGATCGGCGACACGGGTGAGGGCGACGATCCCCAGTACGCCGTCGTGCCGGGGTTTCTGAGGGCGAGTCAGGGCACGTCGTTCGCCGTTCTCGCCAGTGACGTCATCTATCCGGTCGGCAGCGCCGACGACTACGGCACCAAGTTCTTCCGCCCGTACCGCGACTACCCGGCCCCCATATACGCGATACCGGGCAACCACGACTGGTACGAGGACCTGGGCGCGTTCATGCGGGTCTTCTGCGGCGACGCCCCGCCCCTGCCCGCCGAGTCCGCGCCGCGCCTGCTCAGCCGCGCCAGGCTGCGTTCCCTGCTGTGGCACCGGCCACGTGCGAACGACGGTCAACGGCTGTCCGAGGCACGGGCGTTCAGGTCCGCAGCGGGCCAACAGGCCGCGCAGCCGGGGCCGTACTGGGCGATCGACACCGGCCCCGTGCGGATCATAGGCATCGACACCGGGCTGCTGGGCACGCTCGACGCAGAACAGGGCGCGTGGCTGCGCGAGGTGTCCGGGGGGCCGCGCCCGAAGATCCTCATCACCGGCTCCCCGCTCTACGTCGACGGCGAACACCACCCGTGCCCCATCGAAGGGGGCGGCACCGTCGACGACATCGTCGGCGCGCCCGAGCACCACTACGTGGCCGCGATAGGCGGTGACATCCACAACTACCAGCGCTATCCGGTACGTCTGGCGGACGGGCGGACGCTCCAGTACGTGGTCTCGGGCGGCGGGGGCGCGTTCATGCACGCCACGCACACGATTCCCCGGGTCTCCGTCGCCGGCGTCACCGAAGGGGACTTCCGCTGCTATCCACTGCGCGGTGACTCCCTCGCCTTCTACAGCCGGCTCTACGGGCGCCGGCTGCGACTGCGCCGCTTCTTCGCCCTCACCGAGACCGAGGCCCAGGCGGTCGTCGCCGAACGGCTGGGCATCCCGCCGACGCGCACACCGGGTCCGGAGGTCAGGGTGACGCGGCGGATCCGTCTGCTGGCCGGTCTGCTGGGCACGGGGAGCCGCCCGGAGCGCCGCAGACGGTTCCGGCTGCCGGTGCGCAAGATCTACACCCAGCTCTTCTCGCCCAGCTCGGTGACGTACAGCCCGCCGTTCTTCAAGTGCTTTCTGCGGCTGGACGTCACACCGGAGTCGGTCCGGCTGCGCTGCTTCGCGGCCACCGGAAACCGCGCCCAGGAACTGAACCCACCGGTCGAGGACGAAGTCACGATCCCGCTGGCCTGAGGCCGCCTGCGACAATCGCCGGAGAACCGCTGTACGGCCGTGGACGCCGTCGAACGATGGAGGAACCCGTGTCGCCGACCTCTCGCCCGCTGCGCAGGCTGGGCTTCCTCACCATCGGCCTGTTCGACGCGGACGACCCGGGCCGGGGGCACGAGACCACGCTGGGGATCATCGAGCTGGGTGAGCGGCTCGGCTTCGACAGCGCGTGGGTGCGCCACCGGCACCTCCAGTACGGCATCTCCTCCCCCGTCGCCGTCCTGGCGGCCGCCTCCCAGCGCACCCGCCGCATCGAGCTCGGCACCGCGGTCATCCCGCTGGGCTGGGAGAACCCGCTGCGCCTCGCGGAGGACCTGGCCACCGTCGACATCCTCTCCGGGGGCCGGCTCAACCCGGGGGTGAGCGTCGGCCCGCCGATGCACTATGAGCAGGTCAAAGAAGCCCTGTACCCGGACACGTCGGACGCCGAGGACTTCGGCTACGAGAGGGTGCGACGCCTGCTGGACCTCGTGCGCGGCAAGTCGGCCACCGACTTCAGCGGGGTCGAGGGGTTCGAAGTGTTCTCCGACCGGGTGCAGCCGCACTCCCCCGGTCTGGGCCGCCGCCTGTGGTACGGCGGCGGCAGCCTGAGTTCGGCGCGGTGGGCCGGGGAGCACGGCATGAACTTCCTCACCAGCAGTGTCGTCAAGGCGGAAGGTCCGGACGACGCGAGGGACTTCGCAGAGATCCAGCTCTCCCACGTCCACGCCTTCCGGGCCGCCCACCCCGACGGCGACTCGGCGCGTGTCTCCCAGGGGCTCGTGGTCATCCCCACCGATTCCGCCTCACCCGAACAGCGCGCGAAGTACGAGGCGTTCGCGGCCAAGCGCCTCCCCCGTACGACCTCGCCGCAGGGCCCGGCCCGCCTGCTCTTCGCTCCGGACCTGGTCGGCACCTCGGACGAGATCGCCGAACGCCTGCACGCGCACGCCGCGTTCCGCGAGATCGACGAGGTCGCCTTCGCCCTGCCGTTCACCTTCGAGCACGAGGACTATGTACAGATCCTGACCGACACGGCGACGAAGCTCGGTCCGGCGCTGGGGTGGCAGCCCGGCGCCGGAGTCTGAGGGCCCCTACCAGCGGCCCGGCTCGGTTCCCGTCACCGCCTCGGACGGCTCGCCGTCCACCCCGACGGGGACCTCGCCCGTGAGCATCACCCTGTGCATGGTGCGCGGGAAGCCCAGGTGCGTGTTGTCACCGGGGGCGAGATGAATGGTGGCGCGGTTGTCCCAGAAGGCCACGCTGCCCGGTTCCCAGCGGAAGCGGACCGTGTACTCGGGGCGGGTCGCCTCCTCCAGAAGCATGTCCAGGATCGCCCGGCTCTCCGCGCGGGACAGGTCGGTGATCTGCTCGAGGTAGTAGCCGTTGACGTACAGCACGCGTTCCCCCGTCTCGGGGTGGACGCGTACCAGGGGGTGTACCGAGGCCACCTGGTGATCGAGGAGGTGGCGCACGTACGCGTCGTCGCCGGGCCGGGGCTGGTATCCGACGCCCAGCCGGTGCTCGGCGCGCAGCCCGGCGAGGAACTCCCGCACGGGCGCGGAGAGTCCGGCGTAGGCGGCCGCCAGGTTGGACCACGTCGTGTCGCCGCCGTAGGGCGGTACGGTCTCGGCGCGCAGGATCGTCGCGGCCGGCGGGTCGATGCGGGCGCCGTGATCGCAGTGCCAGCCGCGCAGGAGGGTGTGCCGGCGCCGCCGGAGCCACTCCTCGTGCTCCATGCCGAACCTCCCGCCCAGTTCGAGGCGGTCGGCGGTCGTCTCGATCTCCGGGAACTCCGGCGGCGAGGCGCTGCCCCGCTTGCGCAGGACGACGGGTTCGCCGAACCGGCGCGCGAACGCCACGTGCCCCGCGTGGTCGAGACGCTGCCCGCGGAAGAACACCACCTTCCAGCGCAGCACCGCCGCCCGGACCACGGCGACCTGGGCGTCGTCGAGTCCGGCGGCCAGGTCGACGCCCTCGATCTCGGCGCCTGTGTGTCCGGCGACCGGTTTCACCTGCACTCCGGCTTCCCGCGCGGCCTTCTCGGCCGTCGGGTCGTCGAAAGGGGTCGCCCGGCTGTCCGTCGTCATGCGTGCTCCGCTCGTCTTCACTCGTCGTCCGTCACGGCTCCTCGAAGATCGTGACAGTGAATCGGCGGCCTGGCGACAGGGCGTCGTACGGCCGCGCCGGCGACGGACGCGCCGGGCCGGGGCGTCCGGTTGATCGAGCGCCGCCTGATCGGTGAGGCTGGGGGGACGACACAGTCGAGGAAAGGTCCCCCTGGTGAGCAACATCCCGGAGCACACGCTCAACGACGGTACGAGGCTCCCGGCCGTGGGTCTCGGCACCTGGCCGATGGACGACGCGGAGGCGGAGCGGGCCGTGGCCGAGGCGCTCGGCCTGGGCTACCGGCTCGTCGACACGGCGACGAACTACCGCAACGAGAGCGGGGTCGGGCGGGGCGTGGCCCGGGGCGGGGTGCCCCGCGAGGAGCTCGTGGTGACCACGAAACTGCCCGGCCGCCACCACGGCTACGAGGAGACCCTCGCCTCGTTCGAGGAGTCCCGGCTGCGGCTCGGCCTCGCATACGTGGACCTGTACCTGATCCACTGGCCGCTCCCCCGGGTCGACAGGTTCGTCGACTCCTGGCGGGCCATGATCAAGCTGCGCGAGGACGGCCTGGTCCGGTCGATCGGCGTCTCCAACTTCACCGCCGGTCACATCGAGCGGCTGGAGAAGGAGACCGGTGTGCTGCCGTCCGTCAACCAGATCGAGCTGCACCCGCTCTTCCCGCAGGACGAGTTGCGCGCCTTCCACGAGGCCAAGGGCATCCGTACGGAGAGCTGGAGCCCGCTGGGCCGCGGTTCGGCGCTCCTGGACGACCCGGCCGTCGTCTCCGTCGCCGAGTCGCTGGGCGTGACGCCCGGTCAGGTCGTCCTGCGCTGGCACCTTCAGCTCGGCGCGGTTCCCATCCCCAAGTCCTCCAGCCCGGAGCGGCAGCGCGCCAACCTGGACGTCTTCGGCTTCGAACTCGGACCGGCGCAGCTGGCGGCGATCGCGGAGCGGCCGCACCGGCGGCTGGGCGGCGACCCCGAGGTGCACGAGGAGTTCTGAACAGGTCCAGGGGGTCCGGCGCGCCGGTGCCTGCCTGCCGTCGTGGGCGGAGTGCCGGGTGGGTCCGCTGACGCGGCTGGGCACGACGCGGCGGCACGGGGCGCGCCTTCGGTCGCCTCGCCTCGGCATGTGCCTCCGACGACGTCTGCCCCCGGGGCAGCGCCATCCGGGAGCGGGCCGGTACGGCAACGTGCACGCCGGTCGCGACCCGGGACACAGGCCGGTCGTCCTCGGCGTGCTGCCGCACGGCGCGCCGTTCTCCGAGGACGCGCCGGACCCGGGTCGTCCGTTCGCGCGCCGGACCCGGGTGGGTCGTCCGTTCGCGTGCTCACTCGGGTTCCAGCGTCTGCTCCGCCCAGATCGTCTTGCCCCGGTCCGTCTGCCGGCTGCCCCAGCGCTGGGTGAGCTGCGCGACGAGCAGCAGGCCGCGTCCGCCCTCGTCGAAGGCGTGGGCGCGGCGCAGGTGGGGGGAGGTGGAACTGCCGTCGGACACCTCGCAGATGAGGTTGCGGTCGCGGATCAGGCGCAGCTGGATGGGCGGTGCGCCGTAGCGGATGGCGTTGGTGACGAGTTCGCTGACGACGAGTTCGGTGACGAAGGCGGCCTCCTCCAGGCCCCACGCGGCCAGCTGCTCGGTCGCCGCCTGGCGGGTGACGGCGACGAGGGCGGGGTCCGGCTCGACGTTCCAGGTGGCGACCCGGTCCGCGCCGAGGGCGCGGGTGCGGGCGAGCAGGAGGGCGACGTCGTCGCTGGGCTCTTCCGGCAGCACCGCCTTGAGCACGCTGTCGCAGAGGGCGTCGAGCGTGGCGGCAGGCGCGGTCAGGGCGCTGCACAGCTCACCGGTGGCGCGGTCGACGTCGCGGTCGCGGTCCTCGATCAGGCCGTCCGTGTAGAGGGCGACGACCGCGCCCTCGGGCACCTGAAGTTCGACCGCCTCGAAGGGCAGTCCGCCGACCCCGAGCGGGGGTCCGGGGGTCATGCGGACCAGCTGGGCGGTGCCGTCGGGCAGGACGAGGGCGGGCGGCGGGTGTCCTGCGGCGGCGAGGGTGAGGCAGCGGCTGACCGGGTCGTAGACGGCGTAGAGACAGGTGGCGCCGAGCTCCGCGACGTCCTCGCCGGCGTCGTCGTAGGCCGCCAGATGGGTGACGAGGTCGTCGAGGTGGGTGAGGAGCTCGTCGGGCGGCAGGTCCACGTCGGCGAGGGTGCGCACGGCCATGCAGAGCCGGCCCATGGTCGCCGTGGACGGGATGCCGTGTCCGACCACGTCACCGACGACGAGGGCGACCCGGCTGCCGGAGAGCGGGATGACGTCGAACCAGTCACCGCCGATACCGGCCGTGGAGCCGCTGGGCAGATAGCGGTGGGCGACCTCGACGGCCGCCTGACCTGGCAGGCCCCGGGGCAGCAGGCTGTGCTGGAGGGTCAGGGCGGTGGTGCGTTCGCGGGCGAAGCGGCGGGCGTTGTCGATGCAGACGGCGGCCCGGCTGGCGAGTTCCTCGGCGAAGACGGCGTCGTCGGCCTCGTAGTCGTCGACATGGGCGATACGGACGCCGACCAGGACGCCGAGGGTGGTGCCACGGGCCCGCAGAGGCACCGCGATCACCGAGTGGACGCCGGTCCGGTGACGGCGGCCCTCGGGGCCGCGCGCGTTGCGTTCGGCCAGCCATCGCATGAAATCGGGCTCACCCGCCTGGAGGCGGATGGCGCGCCCCTCCCGCAGGGCGCGCGCGGGCGGGCTGAAGGGCGGATGGGCGTCGGTCTCGCCGAGGCGGACCGCCGCCTCGGGGGTGCCCTCGTGGGAGGAGCCGTGGGCGACCCGGCGCAGCACGACCTCGCCGTCCGGGACGGGCGGCGGCTCGTCGGCGCCGAGGACCCAGTCCAGCAGGTCGACGCTGGCGAAGTCGGCGAACCGGGGCACGAGGAGCTCGATCACCTCCTCGGTGGTCCGCACCATGTCGAGGGTGGTGCCGATCGAGGCCGCGGCCTGGTTCAGCAGGGCCAGCCGCTGGCGGGCCAGGTACTGCTCGGTGCTGTCGAAGGCGGCCAGGGCGACCCCGACGACCTCGCCCGACGACTCCCGCACGGGCCACATCTCGGTGGTCCACGCGTGCTCCCGGTTGAGGGAGGGGGCGCCGGTCCAGCTCTCGTAGCGGATCGGGCGGCCGGTCTCGGTGACATGGCGGAGGTGCCAGTTGAAGCCACGGCTGTGCTCGGCCTCCTGGACGGTGTCCGGGAAGTGGCGGCCGAGCAGGGCGTCCTCGGAGACGCCCATGACCTTGCAGGCGACCTCGTTGAGACGCAGATAGTGCTGGTGGGGGTCGAAGACGGACATCGACATGGACGCCTGCTGGAAGGCCCGCCCCGCGAGGGTCGTTTCCAGGGCAGAGGGCTGTTCGGCGGTGAGGGTCCAGCCGGCGGGCTCCCCGTCGAGGCCGAGCACCGGGCAGGCGGTGACGGTCAGGGTGACGTCCCCGCCGTCGCGGTGGCGTACGACGACGGGCCGGGTCCACGCGCGCGCCGGAAGCCGCGGGAGCCCCTCGGCGAGCAGGTCGGACGCGGCCCGGCCAACGGCCTCCTCGGCCGCATGGCCCGTCAGCAGACGGGCACCCTCGCTCCAGCCCGTCACGATGCCGTGAGCATCGGTGACCGCCGCAGCGACGACATGCTCCATGTCGTCCAGAATGGTCCCTTTGCCCCGACCCATCAACCGCGACGGGCCGACCGGGGCTCCCCGGCCTGTCCGGCCTGCCCGGCCCGCCCGGCCGTCCCGCTCCGGCGCTCAGCCGCGGTGGGCGCGCAGCGCGTCGAGGGCGCGGTCGGCGTGGGTGTTCATCCGCAGTTCGCTGCGTACGACCTCCAGGACGGTGCGGTCCTTCCCGATGACGAAGGTGACCCGCTTGGTCGGGGCCAGGGAGAAGCCGCGCTTGACCCCGAACCGTTCCCGTACCGCTCCGTCGGCGTCCGAGAGCAGCGGCATGCCGAGTGAGTGCCGGCCCGCGAACTCCTGCTGGCGGTCGACGGAGTCCCCGCTGATGCCTACGGGCCGGGCGCCCACCGCGGCGAACTCGGCCGCCAGGTCCCGGAAGTGGCAGGCCTCGGCGGTGCAGCCCGTGGTCAGGGCGGCGGGGTAGAAGAAGAGGACCACCGGCCCGTCGGCGAGCAGGTCCGTCAGGCTGCGCACCGTGCCGGTCTCGTCCGGCAGCGAGAAGTCCTCGACGAGATCGCCGGTCTCCGGGGCCTTGGTCACGACCGTCCCTCCGTGCCGCTCGCGGCGCCCGCACCGGCGGCGACACTGCGTGCCCACATCACCAGGGGCACCTGGAAGGGCAGCCGGGCCACGGCGGCGGCCTTGAGCGGAGCGGGGCGGTGACGCCAGTCCCACGCCATCTTGACGTTGGCGGGGAAGACGCCGACGAAGAGCGCGGCCGAGGCCAGTGCCGCCACCTTGCGGGTACGGGGCAGGGCCACTCCCGCCGCCAGCACCAGCTCGGCGACGCCGCTGGCGTGCGTCCAGGCCCTGGGCGAACCCGGCAGAGCGCGCGGGACGATCGCGTCGAACGGGCGCGGGACGGCGAAGTGGGCTGCGCCCATGCCGGCCAGCAGGCCCGCCAGCAGCAGGGGTGAACGTTCGGACCGGGGCACGGTTCCTCCTCTGATGACCTGGCGGCCGACATTACTGGAGGGTAGACGGGGGTCCGGAGGCGGGGTCGCGAGGCAGGTCCCGGGGCCGGGCTCCCCAACTCGCCCATGACGTGCCGGGGTTGCCGCGGGCCGGACACAGCCTGCGGGAACGACCGTCCGTCTGGACATGGGCACCGCGAGCGGCGTCACGCTGGGGTTGACGGTCAGCGTCGGGGGCGCCGCCGCTCCTGCCCTGGGCGCGCTCGCGGACGCCACCTCCCTGCGGACGGGTCTGCTCGCCTGCTGGTACCCCCATCGCGGCCTGGCTCCTGCTGCGCGGACTGCGCGAGCCGGGCGCCGCGACCACGGCGCCGGCCGGGACAGCGGCCGGCTCGCGCGCCTGAGGGTCAGGCGCGGGGGGCCGGGGCGGACTGTTCTGTCTCCTCCTCGATGGAGTGCGAGAGGAAGTCGTCGACCATGCGGTGGAACAGCGAGGCGAGCTGGCCCAGCTCCTGCGGGGACCAGTCGGCCAGGGCCAGCTGCATTCCGCGGGCGCCCGCGTCGCGGACCCGGTCGATGGCCGCGCGACCGGCCTCGGTGAGCTGGATCCGCTGGGCCCGGCCGTCGTCGGGGTCGGGGACCCGGGTGACGTACCCGGACTTCTGGAGCTGCTGCACCGTGCGGGTCACATGGGAGGCCTCGACGCCCAGCCGCTGTGCCAGCTCCCCGGGCCGCAGCGGCTCGGAGTCGGCGACCTGTCGCAGCAGGGCCACGGCGGCGCGGTCCAGCGGCACGCCGGCCAGTGCCATCAAGCGGTCGTGCTGGCGGGCGCGAGTGCTCAGATACGTGATGCGGGTGAGCGCGCGCTCGATCTCGATCACTTCCGGAGTCGCGGCGGAGGGCAGCGGGGACGGTTCGGTGGACATGGGACCCACTTTACCATCTTGTTGCGTAACTCAAGTAAGTTACTGCCCGCGTGTACCGCGGCTCCCGCGGACAGGTGACGCGCGTACACCTCTGCCGCGTCACGCGGATGGTACGCGGACGCCCATACCCGGGCGGTGCGCCATGGCTGGTCGCACGCCACTCCCACCGCGCCGGTCGGCCGATCGCCCTGCCGGGCACGCCCCCCAGGTGGGCGGCCCAGGTGAGGGGCCGCTCCGCCCCGACCGCTACCGGGAAGGCGGGCGGCGCCTCCGACGGCGAGGGGAGGCGCCTCCGGCAGCGAGGGAGGTGCCTCCGGCGGCGAGGGGCACGCGAATGAACCCACCCTGGCCCTCTACTTGCCTAACTCAAGTAATTACATCGTTTGCTTGACTCAAGTAATCCACATGTGTTTGCCTAACTCAAGCAATCCGGGAGCCGCCTGAGCGGAGGCGCCTTCCCGGCCGCCGAACCCGTGGGGACGGGGACCGGCGCGGTCCCCGGGCCCGGCAGCCGGCACACCCCCGGCCGGCGCCGGGCCCCGGGACGCTCACCTCTCCACGCACGCGCCGCCGCCCCGGCCGCTTCTCCCCCGCCGAGCGCAGCACGGCCTCCCGACATCCACTCCCCGGGAGGATCACGCTCCCCCGGACTGCGTCAGGACTTCCACGAGCCCGGTGGCACCTCTCCCGGGCAACCGAATTCGAACAGCGAGAAAGGCTCCCTCATGAGCACGATGAAGTCCGTCCGGACCGGCGGGGCCGGCAAGATCGACGTCGTGGACGTCGAACGACCGGTGCCCGGCCCGAAGGACGCGCTCGTACGGATCCGCGCCTGCGGCATCTGCGGCACCGACGTCACCTTCCTGCACATGGGCGGCATGCCCGCCCGTGCCCACCTGGGCGGCGAGATGATTCCCGTGGCGCTCGGCCACGAGCCGGCCGGCGAGGTCGTGGAGGTCGGCGCCGATGTGGACGGTCTCAAGGCGGGCGACCGCGTGGTCGTCAATCCGCAGGACGCGCCCACCGGCATCATCGGCTGCGGCGGGAAGTTCGGCGGGATGAGCGAGTACCTGCTGATCGAGAACGCCGAGGTCGGAAAGAGCGTCGCCGTCTTCCCCGACACCGTCCCCTTCGACGTGGCCTCGCTCAACGAGCCGATGGCCGTGTCCCGACATGCCGTCAACCGCTCCGAGGCGAAGCCGGGCGACAAGGTCGTCGTGTTCGGCGCCGGGCCGATCGGCCTGGGCGCGGCGATCTGGCTGAAGCTGCGCGGTGTGGAGCACGTGGTGGTCGCGGACGTGATCCCCTCACGGCTGGAGAAGGCACTGGCCGTGGGGGCGGACGCCGTCGTGAACTCGGCCGAGGAGGACGTGTCCGCGCGGCTGACCGAACTGCACGGCCAGAGCGCCAACGCCCTCGGCCAGCCTCGGCCGGGCACCGACGTCTTCATCGACGCGGCCGGCGCTCCGGCCGTCTTCAACACCGTGGTCCTGTCGGCGAAATGGGGTGCGAAGCTGGTCATGGTGGCCGTGCAGAAGAAGGGCGAGATCGACCTCGGCGGCATGCTCCGCAGCGAGCTCACCCTCGTCGCCTCCCAGGGCTACCCGACCGAGATCTTCGAGGTGACCCCGGAACTGGTCGAGCACCAGGAGCGGTTCGCCAAGCTGATCAGCCACCGCGTCCCGTTCTCCGAGGCCGGCCGCGCCTTCGAACTGGCCCTGACTCCGGGCGCGGCGGAGAAGGTCGTCGTCACGCTGGACGACTAGCCACGCGGGACGGCCGGTCACGCTGGACGGCCGGTCACGCTGGACGGCCGGTCAAGTTCTACGACCGGGTTCGTCCTCGGCGCGCGGGTCCGCGCGGGTCTCAGCGCGCGGTCTCCGCGCGCCGGTCCGCCGACCGGGAAGGTGTCGGCCGGCCGGTGGCCCACGCCGTTCTCCCCACCGGTTCCCACCCTTCCCACCGTCCCCCCTTCGCTGCTCTTCGAGAGGAACGGCACTCCATGCGCGCGACCCTGCGGCAGGCGGCGCGGGCCACGGTTCACCTCTTCCTGGCCGCCGCCATGGCCTTCGGGGCGTACCTCTTCATCACCGTCCTGCTGATCGCCGCCACGGGGGCGGTCGCGGTGGCCGGGATCTGGCTGCTTCCCGAGACCGTGCTGCTGATCCGCCGGATCGCCGGGGCCAAGCGGCGGCTGACGGCGTCCTGGACCGGCCGGGAGATCCCGGAGGCGTACCAGCCGATCACCGGCCCGCTGCGGGAGCGGCTGCGGACGGCCGTCCGGGATCCCGGGACGCTCACCGACGTGCGCTGGCTGGCGGCCTACTACGCCTACGGCTGGCTGACGGTGCTCGTGCTGCCGCTGTGGCCGTCGGGCCTCGTCGTCGACGGTGTGTGGCGGGGACTGCTGCGCCGGGAGGCGGTGGTCCTGCCGCTGATCGTCCGCCTCGCCGACCTCGAGGCGAGCTGGTCGGCGGCCCTGCTGCGGCCCTCTCCCAAGGCGCTGCTCGCCCGTCGGGTCGAGCAGCTCACCGCGACCAGGGCGGACGCGGTCGCCGCGCACGGCGCCGAACTGCGCCGCATCGAACGGGAGCTGCACGACGGCACCCAGGCGCGGCTGGTCGCGCTGTCGATGAGGATCGGACTGGCCCAGAGGGCGTACGGGGCCGACCCTGAGACGGCGCGCAAGCTGCTCACCGACGCCCAGGCGCAGGCCGAGGAGGCGCTCACGGAGCTGCGGCACGTGGTCCGGGCCATCCATCCGCCGATCCTCACCGACCGGGGACTCGTGGGAGCCGTACGGGCACTCGCGGCCAGGTACGGATCCCTCCGGTCGACCGGAGCCGAGAGCGAAGCCCAAAGTGCTGCGGAGCTGCGGGTGACCGTGCGGACGGACCGGTTCCCGGCCGGCCCCCGGGCGCCGGCCGCGGTGGAGGCGGCCGCGTACTTCGTGATAGCCGAGGCGTTGACCAACGCCGCCAAGTACAGCGGGTCCTACCGGGCCGAGGTCGAGCTGGCCCGCTCCCGGACCGGGCTGAGCCTGCGGGTGCGCGACGAGGGGTGCGGCGGCGTCGACGAGAGCGCCGGATCGGGGCTGCTGGGCATGCGGCGCCGCGTGGCCGCCCTCGACGGGACGGTGCGGGTGACCAGCCCGGTGGGCGGTCCGACGGTGATCGAGGTGGAGCTGCCGTGCGTGTGGTGAGCGCCGGCTCGGCCGCGCAGCCGCCGAGTGCGACGACGGTCCCCGGGCGGCAGGCGCCGACCGCACCCGCACCGTCGACTCCATGACGGCCGTCCTGCTCTGCGCGGCCGGACGTCACCGCCGACGCCCTCCTCGACGGGATCCTTACCGTCGCCGCCCGCGAATCGCTCTTTCCCCGCTCGGCGTCCGCTCCCTGACCGTCCGTTTCCTCGCCTCCCCCGCGGAGGGCGCCCGCCTCGGCTCCCCCGACGTCCTGGCCGGGCTCACCGCCCGCGAGGGCGAGGTGACGGCCCGGGTCGCCGAGGGAAGCTCCAACGAGGAGATCGCCGACAAGCCGACCGTCAGCCCGCTGACGGTCCGGCGCCCACGTCCACCGCGCCAGGACGGAACTCGGCGCCCGGGGCCGTGCGCAGCTGGTCGTCATGGCCTACCGGTCGGGTCCGGTCCGGGTGCCCGTCCCCCTGCCGGACGAGCACCGAGGCAGAGACCGGCACAGCTCCGTTCAGGGGAAACCGCGGCGCGTTCCGCGTGCGGCGGTCCGGCCGCGTCCACAACTCACCCGTGACCCTCCCTCTCATCTCCCCCATGCTCGCCACCCCGGGACGGCTGCCGCCCGCCGCCCAGGACGCTCGCTGGGCCTACGAGACCAAGCAGGACGGGCAGCGGGCCGTGGTCTATCTCGCCGGGAACGGGAGCATCACCCTGCGCGCCCGTTCGGGCGAGGACATCACCGGCGCCTATCCCGAGCTGCGGTCGCTGGGCGGCGCGCTCGGCACCACGTCGGCCGTGCTGGACGGCGAGATCCTCGCCCTGGACAGCGAGGGCCGGGCCGACTTCCAGCTGCTCCAGTCCCGGATGGGCCTCGTCCAGGCGCCGGCCAGGGCCGCACGGCTTGCCGCGACGGCACCCGTCCACCTCGTGCTGTTCGACGTGATGCATCTCGGCGGGCGCTCCCTTCTCCCGCTGTCCTACACGCGGCGCAGGGCCAGGCTCGAGACGCTGGCGCTGGACGGGCCGTTCTGGTCGACGCCGGGCGCCGTGGTCGGACACGGAAGGGAAGCCCTGGAGGCGACCCGCGCCCACGGCCTGGAGGGGCTGGTCTGCAAGCGGCTGGACGCGGTGTACGAACCGGGGGTGCGCTCCCGCGCCTGGATCAAGATCCGGAACATGCGCGTCGCGGACGTCCTGGTCGGCGGCTGGCTGCCCGGCAAGGGGCGGCTGACCGGGCTGCCCGGCGCCGTCCTCGTGGGGCAGCGGGCGGCGACGGGTCTGCGGTACGTCGGCGGTGTGGGCACCGGCTGGAGCGAGGCCGAGCGGGTCGAACTGGCGACCCTCCTGCGGGCGGCCGCGACCGACGAGTGCCCCTTCGACGCCGTGCCGCAGGTGCCGGGCGACGCGCGGTGGGTCGTGCCCCGGCTGGTCGGCGAGGTCCGCTACAGCACACGGACCCGGGCGGGGCTGCTGCGCCAGCCGTCCTGGCTCCGGCTGCGGCCGGACCTGACGCCCGAGGAGTCGGCGGCGGACCTCCCGGACATTTCCGCCTGACCTCACCTCAGCAGCCAAGTATTGGGCTGTGCTTCACCACGGATACGCCTGCGACCTCTTGGCGCGGAAGGGAAAACCGGGGAAGCTGAGCTGCTTTTCAACTCCCTCTCCCCACACAGCCGTTCGGCTGCGCCCGGTCCCCGAGGAGGACGCAGTGTCGTCACCGAAGTTCAAGGCCCACCGCAGGAGGTGGCTCACCGGGTTCGCCGGTGCCGCCGCACTCGTCCTCGCCTTCCCGTCGGCGGCCTTCGCCGCCCCGCCGACGGCCCTGCCGTCCAATGCCGAAGCCGCCGAGCTGACGTATCAGCCCGCGTTCGACTACGACACGGACGGCTGCTACTCCACTCCCGCCATCGGCCCCGACGGCACGATAAACGGCGGACTGAACCCCACCGGCGCCCTCAACGGCAGCTGCCGGGACGCCTCCGACCTGGACAACACCAACAGCTACTCGCGCTACAAGTGCAACAACGGCTGGTGTGCGTACATGTACGGCCTGTACTTCGAGAAGGACCAGGCGGTGGCGGGCAGCAGCATCGGCGGGCACCGGCACGACTGGGAGCACGTCGTGATCTGGGTGCAGAACGGCCAGGTCCAGTACGTCTCGACGTCCAACCACGGCTCGTTCACCGTGACCGCGGCCTCCGGCGTCCGGTTCGACGGCTCGCACGCGAAGATCGTCTACCACAAGGACGGCATCCGCACGCACTGCTTCCGGCTGGCGAACTCGGGCGACGAGCCGCCGGAGAACCACAAGGGCACCTGGCAGTACCCGCCGCTGGTCGGCTGGAACGGCTATCCGACGGGCCTGCGCGACAAGCTGAGCGCGTACGACTTCGGCAGCGCCAACTTCGGCCTGAAGGACGCCAACTTCACCAACCACCTGTCGTCGGCGAAGCCGTCCGGGATCGCCTTCGATCCCGCCGCGTGAGCCGCGGCCGCCGTCCACCGCCGGGGTGCGCGCTCCCCGACCGTGGACGGCGGCGCACACACGCCCCATGATGTCCGGATGGATCTTCTCGACGAACTGCCGCCGGCCGTGTCGGCGAAGGAGCTGCTCGCCCTCGCCGAGGCGCATCACGCCCGCGCCGCCCGGCCGTTGGGCACCCGGGAGGCCGCGGGGCACCTCGTCAAGGCGTACGCGCTCGAGGCGCCGGGGCGGACGGTGACGGAGCCGGCCGCCCGGGAGGCGCTGCGGGTCGCCGCCGGCCACCTGGAACTCGGGGCGCTGCGGGGCTCGCTCGGCCTGGCCGTCGTACTGGTGCACGCGGGCGGCGACGGGGACTACCTCCTGGTGCACACCTGGATCGAGGGCCATATGTCGGACCTGGCGGTGTTCACGGGTCCGGTGGGCCGGCCGAAGGACCTGCGTCCGGGGCGGGTGGGGCTGGCGCCCTGCGTGTGGGAGGCGGCCGTCCTGGCCCATGAACGCGACGCCTTCGCACGGCACGTCCTCGACGGCACCGGCCCCCTCGTGGAACGGCTGGCCGCGTGGGGCGCGGACACGGTCGAGGGGGACGTCCGGTGACCGCCGTCGCACGCGTCCGGCACGCCGAGCGGTCCGATCTGCCGCGTGTCGCCGAACTCGCCGCGCAGCACGCGGAGTACGAGCGCGCCGCCCCGCCCGTGCCCGACCTCGCGAAGCGGCTGGCCACGCTCCTCTTCGACGCCCCGGTGCGCCGGCTGTACTGCCTGGTCGCCGAACTGCCCGACGGCGAGGTCGTCGGCTACGCGACCTGCTCGCCCGAGCTCTCCACCTGGGAGTGCCGCGAATACCTGCACATGGACTGCCTGTTCCTCGTCCCCGGCCACCGCGGTCTGGGTCTGGGCGTCCTGCTGATGGACGCCGTGGCGGCCCAGGCCCGGGATCTGGGCCTGAGCGAGGTGCAGTGGCAGACCCCCGCCTGGAACGAGGGGGCGATCCGGTTCTACGCCCGGCTCGGCGCCCTCGGCTCCGACAAGAGGCGCTTCACCTTCAAGGCGGCCCCCTGACGGCCGTCGGATGAGCGCCCGCCGCTCGTCAGCGGGCCCCGGTGACCCGCCGCGGGCGGGCTGTCCGACCGTGGCCGAAACCGCGGAGCGGCACGGCGCACGCCCCGCGAGGGTCTATCGTGTCCCGCATGTCCGTTCCGGAACTGATCCGTATCGTCTCCCGCGACTCGCCCATGGCACTGGCCCAAGTGGAGCGCGTGCGCTCGGAGTTGACCGCCCTGCACCCCGGTGTGCGCACCGAGGTCGTGCCGGTGAGGACGACCGGCGACAAGTGGATGGGGGACCTGTCCCAGGTCGAGGGCAAGGGCGCCTTCACCAAGGAGGTCGACGCCGCGCTGCTGGCCGGCGCCGCGGATCTCGCGGTGCACTGCGTCAAGGACGTACCGGCGGACCGGCCGCTGCCCGCGGGCACGGTGTTCGCCGCGTTCCTGAAGCGGGACGACATCCGGGACGCCCTCGTGCACCCGGGCGGCCGCACCCTGGACGAGTTGCCTGCGGGGACGCGCATCGGCACCTCCTCCGTGCGCCGGGTCGCCCAGCTCGCCGCCACCCATCCCCACCTGGAGTGCGTGCCGTTCCGCGGCAACGCCAACCGGCGGCTGGAGAAGCTGGCGGCGGGTGAGGCGGACGCGCTGCTGCTCGCCGTGTCCGGCCTGGAGCGCATCGACCGGCGGGACGTCATCAGCGAGGTGCTGTCGCCGGAGACGATGATGCCGCCGATCGGCGCGGGCGTCCTCGCCCTCCAGTGCCGCGAGGGCGACACCGACGTCATCGACGCCGTCAGCGGGCTGGGCGATCCGGCCACCCACCGGGAGGCCACGGCGGAACGCATGTTCCTGCACGTACTCCAGGGCCACTGCAACAGCCCGATCGCCGGCTTCGCGCACGTCGACCGCGGCGGCGAACTGTCCCTGCGTGCCTGTGTGTTCACCCCGGACGGCAAGACCAGGCTGAACGCCCACGAGTGGGCGGGCCGGCTCGACCCGGCGACGCTCGGCACGTCGGTGGCGGTGGCGCTGCTGCGGCAGGGCGCGCGCGAGATCATCGACGGCATCCCGCACTGACCGCCTGCCGCACCCCGAGGGGCGCGGCACCCGTCAGGCGCTGCCCTCTTCGGCCTGGTCGCGCAGGAAGTTGCTCACCTGGCGGGCCAGGCTGTCGCGTGCGGCGCCGGCCGGGGCGCCGCCGGATCCCTCGGCCAGCCCGATGCCGCCCGTCCACAGCCGGCGGTCGGCCCAGTCGTCGTCGACCCGCAGCTGGATCTGGACGTCCACCTGGCCGAGCGACGCCTCGGGTCCCGCCGCGTACAGGACGGCGGTGGCCCGTCGCAGCGGGTAGACGTCGAAGCCCTCGATGAACTGCGAGTTGCGCCAGTCGATGAACGCGCTCTCGCCCTCGGGGCCCAGCCGCACGTCGATCTGGCCGTCCTCGAGGTGGATCGTGGAGTGCTTGGCACCCCGGTTCTCGACGGTCACGCGCAGACAGAAGTACGTCAGCCCCTCGGCTGCGTCGTCGCGTCCTCTGGGCGGCTCGCTCTGCTCCAGACGGTGGACGAGGACGCGCAGACCGGCATACTCGTCGTACTCGTGCCAGTCCCCGACCACGTTCGGCTCGTACACAGTCCACCTCTCGACTTCTACCGGCTGCTTCCTATCCGTGCGCCGATCGCACTGTCAAATGAGCAGAATGCGCTGTGGCCAGGGAATTCATCCCTTTTGATCGCTGATCAAGCCGTGCGCAGGGAGAATCCGCCCGCGGGCCGCGAAAGGGCTTGCCGGAGGCGTGCCGCACATCACGTTCCCGGGCAAGATCAGCGGGCCAGCCGGCCCAGGAGCGCCGAGGCCGCGGTGATGCCGAGCGCGGCGGCCACGAACAGCACCCCGAAATCGAGGGCGAAGTGCGCGGCGGTGCCGAGGAGCAGCCCCCGCAGCGCGTCCACCTCGTAGCTGAGCGGGTTCACCTTGCTGACGGCCTGGAGCCAGCCCGGCATGATGTCGACCGGGTAGAGGGCGTTGGAGCCGAAGAAGAGCGGCATCGTGATCGCCTGGCCGAAGCCCATGAGGCGGTCGCGGCTCAGGACGATGCCGGCGACGTCCCGGAAGACGTCCTCCAGGGTCGGCAGCGGGGCCGTGGCGGGCGCTCCCTCGGCCCGTCGGCGTTCACCGAGACCCTGCCGGAGCTCGACGGGGGTGCCGAGGGCGCGGATCCGGCCGCGGTGCATCAGGCCGACCCGGTCGCAGTACTGGTCGGCCTCGTCCATGTAGTGCGTGGTCACCAGCACGGTCATGCCGGTGGCCTCGCGTACGGCGGTGATGTGCTCCCAGACACCCGTTCGGGCGATCGGGTCGAGACCGATCGTCGGTTCGTCGAGAATCAGCAGCCGTGGCGCGCTGACCAGGGCCTGTGCGAGACCGGCAGCAGGGTGGTGATGCACCGGATGGCGGTGGCCTTGCCGGCTCCGTTGGGCCCGAGCAGGCCGAAGACCTCGCCCTCCCGAACGGTCAGATCGAGCCCGTCGACCGCCTTGGTGTCACCGAAGGCGTAGGCGAGCTGTGCGCAGGCGACGGCGTCCGCGGCGCTGTCGTTCGTCATGGCTCCCCGGCCTCCTCGTGCAGCGTGACGGCGAGCGCGCGCAGGGCGGGAAGCGCCGCGCGCAGAGCCTCCCGGTCGGCGGCGTCGAGACGGGCGACCTGCCGGCCGACGAGCGCGGCGCGCCGCTCCTGCCAGGCCCGCAGCCGGGCCTCGGCCGCCTCGGTGAGCAGCAGCCGGGCGGCGCGCCGGTCGGCCGGATCGGTCTCGCGGATCAGGTAACCGTCCTTGACCAGCTGGTTGACCAGGGTCGAGACGGAGTTGCCCGCCAGATACAGCTCCCTGGCCGCGTCCGAGACGCCGATGCCGGGCCGCGCCTCGATGAGGCGCAGCAGCTCGACCTCGGCGCCGCGCAGCCGGGGCACGGTCAGACCGGCCCGCAGCCGCCGTCTGAGCAGCCGCTGGACACCGACGAGCGCGTCGGCCAGTTCTTCCGGGAATGTCTCCTGGTCCACGCGGCGAATTTACCTCTGCGTCAGAGGTAAATCCCTCGAAGGGGCGTCAAGAGCGGCACGAGCCAGCGGGACAAATCCGTATAAACTGTTTCAAGGTGACTGACGACGGGAATCGGAACAAAAGTGCTTCGGACAGGAGGCACGTCCGTGGGATCCCGCCGACGGCCGATCCCGGGTGTTCTCCCGTCAGCCTCAGCGCGCGACTCCCACGGCGCCCGACCATCCATCGGCACCCTCCCGAGGGAGGCGCGCGTGATGCGCAGCACTGTGAGAACGAAACAGCATCCCCACGACGACGCCCCGGACACGGGCGAATCCTTCGCGCGGCTCGTCGGGCTGCCCGACGGACCGGAGCGCCAGGTGCTCAAGGACGAGCTCGTCCGCCTCTGGCTGCCCATGGCCGAGCGGATCGCCGTCCGTTTCCGGGGGCGAGGCGAGAACCTCGAGGACCTGTACCAGGTCGCCGCCCTGGGACTCGTCAAGGCCGTCGACCACTACGACCCGGAGCGCGGCCGCGCCTTCGAGGCGTACGCGGTACCGACGATCACCGGTGAGATCAAGCGGCACTTCCGCGACCACATGTGGACGCTGCACGTGCCGCGCCGGGTGCAGGACCTGCGCAACCGGGTCCGCAACGCCGTGAAGGAGCTGTCGCAGACGACTCCGGGCCGGCCGCCGACCGTGGCCGAGATCGCCGCCTGCGCGGAGCTCACCGAGGACGAGGTGCGCACCGGGTCGGAGGCACTGGAGTGCTTCTCCGCCCTGTCGCTGGAGGCCGAACTGCCCGGCACCGACGGCTACGCCCTGGAGGACGCCCTCGGCGACCCCGACCCGGGATACGACACCGTCGTCGACCGGGTGGCCGTGGCTCCCTGTCTCCGGGCCCTGCCGGAGCGCGAACGGAGGATCCTGTACCTGCGGTTCTTCGTGGGCATGACGCAGAGCCGGATAGCGGAGGAACTGGGCATCTCGCAGATGCATGTCTCACGTCTGCTCAGCGGCTGCTTCGCGCGGTTGCGCGAGGAGATAGCCGCCGACGCGGGGTGACCTTCACCCCAACGGGGGCGCGCCGGGGATCTGGGTGGGACCGTACCGGTCCAGGAGGTCCTCCAGCTGCGCGCGGATCTCTTCCGGCATCTCCCCCACGCGCCCCCAGACGAGGATCAGTTCGGCGACGTAGCGCAGCTTGATGTTGGTGTGCTGCGAGACCTCCTTCAGCACGAGCCAGCCCTGGTCGGGCGTCATCCGCCCCAGGGCGACCACCACTCCGATCGCCTGGTCCACCACGGCATGGGAGGCGACCGCCTCCTTCAACTGGTCGACCTCGCCCTGGAGCGCGATGATCCGCGCCGTTTCATCCCTCGATCCATGCGGTACTCGGCTCACCGCTCCATCGTGCCACCGGGGGACTCGGCAGGCGCCCGCGACGGTTCCGGCCGGACACTGGTGGTAGCCCCCGCCGGCCGAGACCAGGAACGCGAGTGCCATGAACCATCGCCCGACATCCGCCCCCGGTGCACGCGGATCCGTCTCCACGGACTCCGTGTTCGGTGCGCCCTGCTGGGTGAGTCTGACCAGTCGCGACCTGGACGCCACGCAGGACTTCTACCGGGCCGTGCTGGGCTGGGAGTGGCGCCGGGGCGTGCTCGGCGACCACTTCCGTACGGCGCTGGTCGGCAGCGTCCCGGTCGCCGGGGTGGCCGCCGTCGCCACGATGTGGCAGATGGCGGTCGCCTGGACGCCGTACTTCGCGGTACCGAGCGCGGACGAGGCCGCGTCCCGGGCCCGGGAGCGCGGCGGGACCGTGGCCGTCGGCCCCATTTCGCTCCCGCCCGGCCGGGCGGCGCTGCTGGCCGACCGGGACGGCGCGACCTTCGGAATCTGGGAGGGGGAGCTGATCGGCAACTGGGAGACCTGGCGGCAGGCGGCGCCCGCCTTCATCAGGCTCCACACCCGCGATGCCTTCGACTCGGCCATCTTCTACGGCGAGATCCTCGACTGGGCCACGGACCGGCCCGGCTGCGTCGAGGTCCACTACGAGCGCGGCGAGGTGGTGCTGCGCAGCCGGGGCGACGTGGTGGCCCGGATCGAGTCGGGCGCGCTGGAGGCGGCGCCCGACCCCACCATCCGTCCGCACTGGCAGGTCCACTTCGCCGTCGCGGACGTGACGGCCTGCGCCAGGGCGGCCGAGAAACACGGCGGCAGCGTGCTGGTCGACACCGCCCACGAGGCCGTGCTGCGCGACCCGGACGGCGCCCAGTTCACCGTGACCTCGCGGCGGCAGCGCTGAACTCGTCCGGGTCGTCCGGTCTCACTTCGAACGGCGCGGGGGCCGCGCCAGGACGATCAGGCTGCGGGCCTCGAGTGTCACTTCCGCGCCCGCCTTGTACTCCGTCTCGTCCGGACCGCCGCCGGGCTGCGCGGTGTCGGCGCACACCGTCCAGCGCTCGCCGTACGCGGCGCCCGGCAGCCGGAAGGCGACTGGTTCCCAGTAGCTGTTGAACAGCAGCAGGAACGAGTCGTCCACGACGGGCCGGCCGCGCGGGTCGGGCTCGGCGATGGCGTCGCCGTTGAGGAAGACACCGACGCTGTGGGCGTCGTCGCGTTGCCAGTCGCGGTCCGTCATCTCGCCCGCGTCCGGCCGCAGCCAGACCAGATCGGGCAGCGGCTGCCCGGCGTGCCGGACGGTCTCGCCCCGGAAGAAGCGGCGCCGGCGCAGCACGGGATGGGTGGCGCGCAGGGCGACCAGGCGGCGGCAGAAGTCCTTGAGGCTCTGCTGCTCGTCGGTCAACCGCCAGTCGACCCACGAGACTTCGCTGTCCTGGCAGTAGGCGTTGTTGTTGCCGCCCTGGGTGCGGCCGAGTTCGTCGCCGTGGCTGAGCATCGGGATGCCCTGCGACAGGAGCAGCGTGGCGAGCAGATTGCGTTGCTGCCGGGCCCGTAGTTCGAGTACCGCCGAGCGCTCGGTGGGACCCTCGGTCCCGCAGTTCCAGGAGCGGTTGGCGCTCTCGCCGTCCCGGTTGCCCTCGCCGTTGGCCTCGTTGTGCTTGTCGTTGTACGAGACGAGGTCACGCAGGGTGAACCCGTCGTGGGCGGTGACGAAGTTGACGCCGGCGCGGGGGCGGCGCCTGCTGCGGGCGTACAGGTCCGAGGAACCGGTCAGCCGGGAGGCGAACTCGCCCAGCGCGCCGGGCTCCGACCGCCAGAAGTCGCGTACGGCGTCACGGTAGGGGCCGTTCCACTCCGACCACAGCGGCGGGAAGTTGCCCACCTGGTAGCCGCCCTCGCCTACGTCCCACGGCTCGGCGATCAGCTTGACGCGGCTGATCACGGGGTCCTGCTGGATGAGGTCGAAGAACGCGGACAGCCGGTCCACTTCGTGGAACTGGCGGGCGAGCGTGGCCGCGAGGTCGAAGCGGAAGCCGTCGACATGCATCTCGGTCACCCAGTACCGCAGCGAGTCCATGATCAGCTGAAGGACGTGCGGGTGCCGCATGAGCAGGCTGTTGCCGGTACCGGTGGTGTCGTAGTAGTGCGACCAGTCGCCGTCCACGAGCCGGTAGTAGGAGGCGTTGTCGATGCCTCGGAAGGAGAGGGTGGGACCCTTCTCGTTGCCCTCGGCGGTGTGGTTGTAGACGACGTCGAGGATCACTTCCAGCCCGGCCTCGTGCAGTGCCTTCACCATGGACTTGAACTCGGTGACCTGCTCGCCGCGGGTGCCCTGGGCGGCGTAGGCGTTGTGCGGGGCGAAGAAGCCGATGGTGTTGTAGCCCCAGTAGTTGGACAGGCCCCGGTCCGTCAGCACGCCGTCCTGCACGTACTGGTGCACGGGCATCAGCTCGATCGCCGTCACGCCCAGCGAGGTGAGGTGCTCGGTCACCGCGGGGTGCGCCAGGCCGGCGTAGGTGCCCCGCAGCGCGGGCGGCACGTCGGGATGGGTACGGGTCAGGCCTCGTACATGGGCCTCGTAGATCACCGTGTCGGCGTAGGGACGCCGACGCGGCTCGTCGTCACCCCAGTCGAAGGCGGGATCGGTGACCACACCGAGCAGGGTGTGCCCGGCGCTGTCCGCCGGGTCGGGCCGGTCGCCGGACCGCTCGAAGAGGGAGGCGTGGTTGTCGATCTGACCGTCGACGGCGCGCGCGTAGGGGTCGAGGAGCAGCTTCGCCGGATTGCACCGGTGGCCGGAGGACGGGTCCCACGGCCCGTGCACCCGGAACCCGTAGCGCTGCCCGGGGCCGATCCCGGGCAGACAGGCATGCCACACGAAGCCGTCGACCTCCGTCAGCGGGACGTCGCGGGCCGATCCGTCCTCGTCGACGAGGACGAGGACGACGCGTTCGGCGACCTCGCTGAACAGTGCGAAGTTGGTGCCCTGTCCGTCGAAGTCGGCACCCAACGGGAAGGGGTGCCCGCTCCAGGCGGGCACCCCGGTACTCCGGTCCATCGGGTCCTTCCGGCCCTTCCGGTTCGGCCGTGAGGTCACCGGGCGTCCTCCAGAACCCCGCGCGTCTCGTCCACCGGGGCGGCCAGGGCCGCCACCGGCAGTTCGCGGGGCACTTGGAGCACCTCACGCAGGTCCGGCGCGGGCGTGGTCGGCACCAGCGGGACGCGTTCACCGGAGCGGGCCCGCTGGGAGAACCAGATGACCTTGCTTCCGGTGTCGGTCGCGCAGCAGCCCCAGCCGTCGCTCATCGCGGCGATGCGCTCCAGACAGGCTCGCAGGTCCTGATCGGGACGCAGTTCACGGTCGGCGCCGCCGATGGCCGTGATCAGGTGCTGCCCGTTCCACCACATCTCGATCGAGGTGTGCTTGTCCGTGGCGTGTTCGTCGATGGCCGTCAGCAGCATCTCGGTGCCGCGGCAGACGGTCTCGACGTGCGTCTCGAGGTCCCAGTACTGGAGGTGAGCGGTCAGGATGCGCCTGACCTGTCCGACCCGTTCCGGACTGACGTCCACATCGAGGTGGTAGTAGCAGGGGACTGCTGTCTTCATCGTCGTTCGCTCCTCACCGGCGAGGCTTACGCTCCTGCTCGGCCCGACGGGCCAGAGTTTCCACTACGAAGCGTGAGCGTTGATCGCTTCAGAGTCACAACCACAGTGCGGCCGCTACGCCATTCGTGCAACACGAGCGCACCACAACCAAGATCCAACAGGACGTTGGGTGATGCGCCGTGCACCATAAGTGAAGGCCTCGGGAGGTTGGACGCTTTTCGCGCCTCTGTGGGTAGGGCCGACCCGCTCGCCACGAGCGACGTACCTCTTGAACTCCCGGAAGGTGACCAGCGCGATGCTGCAACCAGCGAAGACCGAAGTCGCCAGAACCCTGCGCAGTTACCGGGCCTGGGAGCGGGACATGCTGGCGCGTCCCGACGACCGCACGGCGCGCGCCGCTTTCGAGGACTGCGGCTACACGTTGTGCGTGCTGATGGGCAAGCGCTGCGCCCGGGAGGCCGCGGACGCCGCGGAGCAGTATCTGCGGGCCGGCACGGGCGCCCGCCACCGGGAGCGCAGCGCACCGAACCTGAGGAGCGGCGTCGCACGGCTCTCCGTGACGCGGTCCCTCCCCCGCCTGCCGGCGGAGACGTAGCACTCCGCCTCGGTGCGGTCCGATCGCCCAACACCGGGCGAGCGAAGCCATTTTCAGTTGACGGAGGTGCAAAGGTGAAGTCCACCAGGGCGATCGGCCGAATCCCGGTGCGAGACGTCGAACCGCGCGTCGAGTGCGGCAGGCGCCCGGCGAAAGCCGTGACCGGGGAGACGGTGCGGATCTCCGCGACGGTGTTCCGGGAGGGCCATGACGCCATCGGCGCCAACGTGGTCCTCAAGGACCCGGACGGCGGTCGTGGGCCCTGGACACCGATGCACGAGCTCGCCCCCGGCAGCGACCGCTGGGGAGCCGATGTGACCCTGGACGCCATGGGCCGCTGGACCTACACCGTGGAGGCCTGGAGCGACCCGGTCGCCACCTGGCGCCGCCACGCCGAGGTCAAGATCCCGGCGGGGATCGACACGGGCCTGGTCCTGGAGGAAGGCGGTCAGCTGTACCAGCGGGCCGCCGCCCGCGCCCCGCGCGGACCGGAGCGCACCCTGCTGCGGGACGCGGCGAAGAAGCTGCTCGACGACTCGGCTCCGGTGGCCGAGCGCTACGCGGCGGCCCTGACCCCGGAGGTCGACGCCGTCCTCGGCCGGTATCCGCTGCGGGACCTGGTCACCGCCTCCGAACCGCTGCCGCTGCTCGTCGAGCGCGAACGTGCCCTGTACGGCGCCTGGTACGAGTTCTTCCCCCGCTCCGAGGGCACCGCCGAACGCCCGCACGGCACGTTCCGCACCGCCGCGCGCAGACTCCCCGCCATCGCCCGGATGGGCTTCGACGTCGTCTACCTCCCTCCGATCCACCCCATCGGCACGACCTTCCGCAAGGGCCGCAACAACACCCTCGACCCCGGCCCCGACGACGTCGGCGTGCCCTGGGCGATCGGCTCGCCGGAAGGCGGCCACGACGCCGTCCACCCCGACCTGGGGACCATCGAGGACTTCGCCCGGTTCGTGCAGCGGGCCGGTGAACTCGGCCTGGAGATCGCCCTCGACCTCGCCCTCCAGTGCTCCCCCGACCACCCCTGGGTGCACAAGCACCCCGCGTGGTTCCACCACCGGCCCGACGGCACCATCGCCTACGCCGAGAACCCGCCGAAGAAGTACCAGGACATCTATCCGATCGCCTTCGACGCCGACCTGAAGGGTCTGGTCGCGGAGACGGTGCGGGTGCTGCGGCACTGGATGTCGTACGGGGTGCGGATCTTCCGGGTCGACAACCCGCACACCAAGCCGGTCGTCTTCTGGGAGCGGGTCATCGCGGAGATCAACCGCACCGACCCCGACGTGATCTTCCTCGCCGAGGCATTCACCCGGCCCGCGATGATGCACACGCTCGGCCAGATCGGCTTCCAGCAGTCCTACACCTACTTCACCTGGCGCAACACCAAGGAAGAGCTCACCGACTACCTCACCGAACTCTCGGGGGACGCCGCCTCCTACATGCGGCCCAACCTCTTCGCCAACACCCCCGACATCCTGCCCGGCTTCCTGCAGCACGGCGGCCGCCCCGCCTTCGAGATCCGCGCCGTCCTCGCCGCGACCCTCTCCCCCACCTGGGGCGTCTACAGCGGCTACGAACTCTGCGAGAACGCGGCGCTCAAGGAGGGCGGCGAGGAGTACCTCGACTCGGAGAAGTACCAGCTCAGGCCCCGTGACTGGGAGGCCGCCGAACGGGAGGGGCGCAGCCTCGCCCCCCTCCTCACCAAGCTGAACGAGATCCGGCGGGCGAACCCGGCCCTGCACTGGCTGCGCAACCTCCGTTTCCACGGCACGGACAACCCTTCCGTCATCGCGTACAGCAAGCGCTCGGGTTCGAACACGGTTCTGGTGGTCGTCAACCTCGACCCCCACCGCACCCACGAGGCGACGGTGTCGTTGGACATGCCGCAACTCGGCCTGGACGACGGCGAGACCCTGTCCGTGCACGACGAACTGACCGGCGAGAGGTACGCCTGGGGCAGGACGAACTACGTGCGCCTGGAGCCCGGCCGGACACCCGCCCACGTGTTCCTCGTCCGGTGACCCACACCGTCGATCGGAGGCCCCAGCCCGCCATGACCGTCAACTCCCCTGTCCCGGACACCTTCGAGGACACTCCCGCCAAGGACCGCGACCCCGAGTGGTTCAAACGCGCCGTGTTCTACGAGGTCCTCGTCCGCTCCTTCCAGGACAGCAACGGCGACGGCGTCGGCGACCTCAAGGGCATCACCGCCAAACTCGACTACCTGCAATGGCTCGGAGTCGACTGCCTCTGGCTGCCGCCCTTCTTCAAATCACCCCTGCGCGACGGCGGATACGACGTGTCCGACTACACCGCCGTCCTCCCGGAATTCGGCGACCTCGCCGACTTCGTGGAATTCGTCGACGCCGCCCACCAACGCGGCATGCGCGTCATCATCGACTTCGTGATGAACCACACCAGCGACCAGCACCCGTGGTTCCAGGAATCGAGAAAAGACCCCGACGGACCCTACGGCGACTACTACATGTGGGCCGACGACGACAAACAGTACGCCGACGCCCGCATCATCTTCGTCGACACCGAAGTCTCCAACTGGACCTTCGACCCCGTCCGCAAGCAGTACTTCTTCCACCGCTTCTTCTCCCACCAGCCGGACCTCAACTACGAGAACCCGGCCGTGCAGGAGGAGATCCTGGCCGCACTCCGGTTCTGGCTGGACCTCGGGATCGACGGCTTCCGCCTCGACGCCGTGCCCTATCTCTACGCGGCCGAGGGCACCAACTGCGAGAACCTGCCTGCCACGCACGAGTTCCTCAGGCGGGTGCGGCGGGACGTCGACGCGCATTACCCGGACACGGTGATCCTGGCCGAGGCCAACCAGTGGCCCGAGGACGTCGTCGACTACTTCGGCGACTACGCCTCCGGCGGCGACGAATGCCACATGGCGTTCCACTTCCCCGTCATGCCCCGCATCTTCATGGCCGTCCGCCGGGAATCCCGCTATCCCGTCTCCGAGATCCTCGCCAAGACCCCCGCGATCCCCTCCCGCTGCCAATGGGGAATCTTCCTGCGCAACCACGACGAGCTCACCCTCGAAATGGTCACCGACGAGGAACGCGACTACATGTACGCGGAATACGCGAAAGACCCGCGTATGCGCGCCAACATCGGCATCCGCCGCCGCCTCGCAACCCTCCTGGACAACGACCGCAACCAGATCGAGCTCTTCACCGCCCTGCTGCTCTCCCTCCCCGGCTCGCCGATCCTCTACTACGGCGACGAGATCGGCATGGGCGACAACATCTGGCTCGGCGACCGCGACGCCGTCCGCACCCCCATGCAGTGGACACCCGATCGCAACGCGGGCTTCTCGTCCTGCGACCCGGGCCGGCTGTCGCTCCCCGTGATCATGGACCCCGTCTACGGGTACCAGGTCACCAACGTCGAGGCGTCGATGTCGTCGCCCTCGTCGCTGCTGCACTGGACCCGCCGGATGATCGAGATCCGCAAGCAGAACCCCGCCTTCGGCCTCGGCACCTACACCGAGCTCCAGTCCTCCAACCCGGCCGTCCTCGCCTTCCTGCGCGAAGCCCCCCTCACAGCCGACGGAGGGGACGACCTGGTGCTGTGCGTGCACAACTTCTCGCGGTTCGCGCAGCCCACCGAACTCGACCTCAGCCGGTTCGACGGCCGCCACCCCGTCGAGCTGTTCGGCGGGGTCCGCTTCCCGGCGATCGGCGAACTGCCCTATCTGCTCACCCTCGCGGGCCACGGCTTCTATTGGTTCCGGCTCACCAGAGCCGCGTCCCGGATCGGCCGCCGCCTGTGAGCGAGCGCCGGGGAAAGGATGGGTCACCGTGACGAAGACCGCACCCCTGCGACCGGGCAGCGCGAGCGGCGTACGCTCCGGCGGGCCGCTCGCCGCGCTCCTGTGCGAGTGGCTGCCGCGCCAGCGCTGGTTCGCCGGCAAGGACCGGCCCCTCACCGACCTGCGCATGCTGTCGATGACCGAGCTGTACCCGGGCTGCCTTCATCTGCTCGTGCACGCCGATCAGTCGGGCGTCCCGACACCCGGGGGCACTCCACCGGCCGGGGACTGCTACCAGTTGCTCCTCGGCGTGCAGGAACACCTGTCCCCTCGTCTGGGACGGGCGCTGATCGGCAGGGTGGAGGAAGGACCGATGGCCGGTCTGACGGTCCACGACGCCCTTCAGGACCCCCGGTCGGCACATCTGCTCCTGGAGCGGATGCGGCACCCCGGCACGCTGGGCCCGCTGTGCTTCGAGTCCGATCCGACCGTGTCGCTGCCCCCCGGGCTCGCGCCGCGGCTGCTCGAGGCCGAGCAGTCCAACACCTCGCTGGTGTACGGGGACGCGTTCATCCTGAAAATCTTCCGGCGTATCCAGCCAGGGGTGAACCCCGATCTGGAGGTGCCGGTCGCGCTGGCCGGGCAGGGGTGCGGGCGGGTGCCCGCACCCGTGGCCTGGTTCCGCACGACACATCCGCAGGAGGCGACACTCGGCGTGCTCCAGCCGTTCCTGCCCGACGCCTCGGACGGCTGGACACTGGCGCTGCGGGCCCTCGCCCTCGGCGAGGACTTCACGGCGGAGGCCGAGGAACTGGGGCGGGCCACGGCCGACGTCCACCTCGCGCTGGCCGCGGCACTGCCGGCCGGTCCGGACGCCGAGGACGGGCGGACGGCGGCGGCCATGACCGAGCGGCTGGAGGCGGCCGCTCACCATGTGCCGGCGCTGCGCCCGTTCGTACCCGGTCTCACCACCGCTTTCGGCGCGCTCTCCGTGTGCGACGCCGGCCCGCCCGCCCAGCGCATCCACGGGGACCTGCACCTCGGGCAGGTCCTGCGCGCCGGACGCGACTGGTTCGTCATCGACTTCGAGGGCGAACCGTCCCGTCCCCTGGCCGAGCGGCGCAGCGCCCACTCCCCGGTCCGGGACATCGCCGGGATGCTGCGCTCGTTCGACTACGCCGCCCGCCAGCGCCGCCCGTGGCGGCCGGAGTGGGCGCGTCGCTGCCGTGAGGCCTACTGCGCGGGCTACGCCGCCCGCGCGGGCTGGGACCCCCGCAAGAAGCATGCCCTGCTCCGTGCCTACGAGACGGACCGGGCCGTGTACGAAGTGCTGTACGAGGCCCGTAACCGCCCCGACTGGCTGCCCGTACCCATGGCGGCGATCGAACGACTCGCCGTCCGAGGAGGCTGACCCCTGTGGCCCTGCGTGACACCTCTCCGCCCGAGTCGGCCGGCCCCCGCCCTCGCACGGCGCCCGCGCTCGACCCGGCCGACCGTGGGCGCCTGCTCGCGGGCGCCCACCACGATCCGCATGCCCTGCTGGGCGCGCACCCGGTGCCGGGCGGGATCGTCTTCCGCGCGCTGCGGCCCTTCGCGGACGCCGTGAGCGTCGTGATCGACGGAGATCCCACCCCGCTGGTCTCGGAGGGCGAAGGCCTCTTCTCCGTCGTCCTGCCGCTCGACGCGGTGCCCGCGTACACGCTGCTGGTGTCGTACGAGGGCACCGAGCACAAGGCGGACGACCCCTACCGCTTCCTGCCGGCCCTGGGCGACCTGGATCTGCATCTCATCCGTGAGGGACGGCACGAGGAGCTGTGGAAGGCGCTCGGCGCGGAGCCGATGGCCCACCAGGGTGTGACCGGCACCCGGTTCACGGTGTGGGCGCCGAACGCCCAGGGGGTGCGCGTCGCCGGGGACTTCTGTTTCTGGGACGGGACCGCCTTCCCGATGCGTTCCCTCGGGTCGTCCGGGGTGTGGGAACTGTTCCTGCCCGGGATCGGCGAGGGCGCCCGGTACAAGTTCGAGATCACCTCCCGTCACGGTCACCGCTTCCTCAAGGCCGACCCGATGGCCCGGCGCGCGGAGGTGCCGCCGGACACCGCGTCGATCGTCCACGCCTCGCGCTACGAGTGGGCGGACGAGGAGTGGATGGCGCACCGGGGCGACATGCCCGTGCATGTGGCGCCGTTCTCCGTGTACGAGGTCCATCTCCCGTCCTGGCGACCCGGACTGACGTACCGTCAGTTGGCCGATGAGCTGCCGCGGTACGTCAGCGATCTCGGCTTCACGCATGTGGAGTTCATGCCGGTGGCCCAGCATCCGTTCTCGGGTTCCTGGGGCTACCAGGTCACCGGGTTCTACGCGCCGGCATCGCGCCTGGGCACGCCCGACGATCTCAAGTTCCTGGTGGACGCCCTGCACCGGGCCGGGATCGGCGTGATCGTGGACTGGGTGCCGGCGCATTTCCCCAAGGACGACTGGGCGTTGGGCCGCTTCGACGGGGACCCGCTCTACGAGCCCGGTGACTCGCGGCGTGCCGAGCATCCGGACTGGGGGACGTACGAGTTCGACTTCGGCCGGGTCGAGGTGCGCAACTTCCTGGTGGCGAACGCCACCTACTGGTGCGAGGAGTTCCACGTCGACGGGCTGCGGGTGGACGCCGTCGCCTCGATGCTCTACCTCGACTACTCCCGCGACTCCGGGCAGTGGTCCCCCAACGTGTTCGGCGGCCGGGAGGACCTGGACGCGATGGCGTTCCTCCAGGAGATGAACGCCACGGTGTACCGCCGCAACCCGGGCGTCGTGACGATCGCGGAGGAGTCCACCGCGTGGGAAGGGGTGACCCGGCCCACCGACAGCGGCGGCCTGGGGTTCGGGCTGAAGTGGAACATGGGCTGGATGCACGACTCACTGGAGTACATCGCCAAGGAGCCGGTGCACCGCAAGTACCACCACAACGAGATGACCTTCTCGATGGTCTACGCCTACAGCGAGAACTACGTGCTGCCCATCTCCCACGACGAGGTCGTCCACGGCAAGCAGGCGCTGGTCTCCAAGATGCCGGGCGACTGGTGGCAGCGGCGTGCCAACCACCGCGCGTACCTGGGGTTCATGTGGGCCCACCCCGGCAAGCAGCTCCTCTTCATGGGGCAGGAGTTCGCCCAGGGCGCGGAGTGGTCCGAGGCGGAGGGTCCCGAGTGGTGGCTGCTGGACCCGGGGTACGCGTCGGCGGGCGATCACCGGGGAGTGCGGGACCTGGTGCGTGATCTCAACACGGTCTACCGGGCGACCCCGGCCCTCTGGGAGCGTGACACCGATCCGGCCGGGTTCCGGTGGGTGGTCGGCGACGCCGCGGAGGACAACGTCTTCGCGTTCCTCCGCCATGACGCCCACGGCGCTCCGCTGCTCGCCGTCAGCAACTTCTCCCCCGTCGTACGCCACGACCACCGGCTCGCCGTGCCCGACGACGTGCCGGCCTGGCGCGAGCTGCTCAACACCGACGCCGAGCGGTACGGCGGCAGCGGTGTCGTCCATCCCGCTCCCGTCGCATGGCGGGACGGGGGGATCTGCCTCACGCTGCCGCCCCTGGCCACGGTGTGGCTGACGCCGTCGTCCGTGTGAACAACACCGGACGGGGCATTCGGGTGCGTACCCACCCGCCAGAGAAAGGTCGCAGCCCGTGCGCACCGTCGGAGTGGAGGAGGAACTCCTCCTGGTCGACCCCGAGACCGGGGAGCCCCAGGCCCTGTCCGCCGCCGTCCTCGCCCGCGCCTCACGGCGCGGGGCCGACGACGACGTCTTCGAGAAGGAACTGCACAACCAGATGCTCGAGTTCAACACCCACCCTCAGTCGGGCATGGGTGAGCTCGCGGCGGAGATCGTGCGGATACGGGGTGAGGCGGCGCGGCACGCGCGCGAGACCGGGTGCGCGGTGGCCGCGCTCGCCACGTCTCCGCTGCCGGTGCGCCCGTCCGTCGGCACGAACAGGCGCTACCAGTGGATGGCCGAGCAGTACGGCATCGCGACGCGTGAACAGCTGGTGTGCGGTTGCCATGTGCATGTGTCCGTGGACTCGGACGACGAAGGCGTCGCGGTCGTCGACCGGATCCGGCCCTGGCTGTCGGTACTGACGGCGCTGAGTGGCAACTCGCCGTTCTGGCAGGGCCGGGAGACGGACTACAGCAGCTATCGCAGCCGGGTCTGGCAGCGCTGGCCGTCGGCCGGTCCGACCGAACTGTTCGGTTCGGCGGAGCGGTACCACCGGCGGGTGGCGGACATGGTGTCCACGGGCACGATCCTGGACGAGGGCATGGTCTACTTCGACGCCCGGCTGTCGGCGCACTATCCGACCGTGGAGGTGCGGGTCGCGGACGTCTGTCTGCACGCGGACACCGCCGTGCTGATCGCCACGCTGGTGCGGGGACTGGTCGAGACGGCCGCCCGTGACCGGCAGGCCGGCCGGGAACCGGTGGACCACAGCGTGAGTCTGCTCCGGCTGGCCGGCTGGCGGGCCGCCCGCTCAGGGCTCAACGGGAACCTGCTGCACCCCGCGACCATGCGGCCCGCGCCCGCCGAGACGGTCGTCGGGGCCCTGCTGGAGCACGTGGAGGACGCACTGGCGGACAGCGGCGACCTGGAGCGGGCCCGCGCGTCCTGCGCCGGCCTGCTGCGGCACGGCAACGGCACCGAGATCCAGCGCGAGGTGTGGAAGCGCACAGGCAGTCTGCGCGAGGTGGTCACCGCCTGTGTGAAACACACCCAGGCCTGAGGCCGCCTCCCGCGCCGCCGCGCCCGCGCTCAGAGCATCAGAACGATCGCGTACGCCAGGAAGAAGGCGGCGCACAGCACGACGAGGACGATGATCAGGGTGAGCGGGCCCTTGGCCCAGCCCTTGGGCGGGTTGTGCGTCTCCCGGGGGCCGGCGCCCGGCATGCTGCTCTCCGCGGGCGGGGTCTCGCCCGGGGGGACGCCGCCGCCCGGTTCCAGTCCGGTGGTGCGTTCGGGTTCGGGGTCGGGATTGTTGTGGCTCATGCTCTCCGAGTCCCCCGGACCGCCGACTTCATCAGCGGTGGACCGGCCGGGAGTGCCGACGGTCGGCAGGCACAGATCATCAACGCGGATTACTTATTCGTTCCAGGCCACAACCGGTCCCACCTGGGCTAGATTCGACCACCGTCGATAACAGTCCCCGTCGGCGGAGTCACAGCCCGTACCCCTCAGGAGCAGCGCATGCGCGACTTCGCCCTCGCTCCCCCGGCCACCACTCCCCTGACCGGAGGGCTCGCCGACACCGTCTTCGAGACAGCCGCCCGCACTCCCACCCTCCCCGTGCTCGCCCGCCGTCCGGAAGCCGCTTCCGCCGACTGGGAGGAGGTGACGGCCGTCGAGCTGCGGGACGAGGTGGTCGACCTGGCGAAGGGGTTCGTGGCGTGCGGGATCTCGCCCGGCCACCGCGTCGCGATCATGGCACGGACCCGGTACGAGTGGACGGTGGTCTGCCACGCGCTGTGGTCCATAGGGGCCGAGGTCGTCCCGGTCTATCCGACGTCCTCGCGCGAACAGGTCGAATGGATCCTGCGGGACGCGAACTGTGTGGGCGTCCTCGTCGAGGACGAACAGAGCGTCATGACCGTCGGCTCGGTGTGCGCGGCCCTGCCCTCGCTGCGGCACGTCTGGCAGCTGGACGCCGGGGCGTTCGGACAGCTGGCGCAGCGCGGCGAGTTGGTGCCGATCACCACGGTGGACTCGCTGCGCCGGATCGTGCTGCCGGACTCCACCGCGGTGATCGCCTACACCTCCGGAACGTCCGGCCGGCCCCTGGGCTGCGCGCTGAGCCACCGCAGCCTGGCCAGCCCCTGCGACACGCTCCTGGCCGGCTGGGGACACACGGCCGCGCCGGCCGGCCGCCCGGCGAGCGTCCTCGCCTTCCTGCCGTTCTCCCACGTGTACGGGCTGATGATCCAGGGGCTGTGTCTGCGCGGCGGCATCCTGATGGCCCACGAACCCGATCTCAGCGCGGAGGCGCTCGCGGAGTCGCTGCGCACCTTCCGTCCGACGTATCTGCACGCGGTGCCGTCGGTGTTCGAGAAGATCTACAAGAACTTCCTGCGGGCGGCCCAGGAAGCGGGTCGCGGCGCGCTGTTCGAGCGGGCGGCGGAGACGGCCCGGGACTTCGCGGCCGCCGTCGAGCGGCAACGGCTGGGCCGCGGCTCCGGGCCCGGCTTCGACCTGCGGCTCCAGCACGCCCTGTTCGAACGGACGGTGTACCGCCGCCTCCGGGCGGCGCTGGGCGGCCGTGTCCACCGCGCCACCTCGGGCGGCTCCCCGCTCCACCGCGACCTGTCCCTGTTCTACGAGGGCATCGGCATCTACGTGCACGACGGGTACGGCCTGACCGAGACCAGCGGCGGGATCACGATGCAGCCGCTCGGCCGGGAGAAGTCGGGCACCGTCGGACAGGCCCTGCCCGGCATGGACATCCGGGTGGCAGGCGACGGGGAGATCCTGGTGCGCGGCCCGTCGGTGTTCCAGGGCTATGTCAACGACGAAGCCGCGACGCGGGCCGCGCTGTGGGGTGGCTGGCTGGCCACGGGTGACCTCGGGTTCCTGGACTCCGACGGCTACCTCACCATCACCGGCCGCAAGAAGGACGTGATCATCACCAGCAGCGGCAAAAGTGTGGCACCGGCCTCCCTGGAGCAGCGGTTGCGGATGCATCCGCTCGTCCATCAGGCCGTGGTCGTGGGCGACAACCGGCCCTGCGTGGGCGCGCTGATCACCCTGGACCCCGACTTCCTGGCGCACTGGCGCGGGAACCTGCTGCTGCACGGCGACACCGACAGCCGGGAGGCCCGCGAGGAGAACGCCCTGCGCGAGGAGATCGGACGGGCGGTGGCCGCCGCCAACAGCGCGGTGTCGCGCTCGGAGTCGATCCGCGCCTTCCGCATCCTGCCGCAGCCGTTCGACCAGAACAACGGCCTGCTGACGCCCTCGATGAAGCTGCGCCGCGACTCGATCGTGGCGCACTACGCGGCGGAGATCGAGGCGATGTACCAGGCGCGGGCGCGTCTGCCCCGGCAGAGCGCACCGGAGGAGGTGCTCGGCTGGGACGACGCCGACGACGTGTTCCGCTGAGTCGTGGGCGTCCGGGCCGGAGACGCCGCGCGTCGGGCGGGCGGCGATCGCGTTGCCCCGCGGCCATATGCCGACGGAGGCCGGACGCGTAGCCTGGGACGGCTCGGGAACCCTGAAGGGGCGACGCCAGAGAGCCGTACGAGAAAGGATGACGGTCCCGGACGCCGAGGGACCGCACTGACGACATGGGAACCGAGCCACGTGGTAACGACGCACTGTCCTCCTGGGCGATTCCCAGCCGCATGGCCCGCTTCGCGGGTGAACCACAGGACGTGACGGGCGCGCGACTGACCACGGAGGAGTTCCTCCACGAACTGGCCCGTGCGGTGCCGCCCACGGCGCCCGAGTGCTGGCACGACATCGTGCTGATCGTGACGGAGCTCGCCGCCAACGCGGTCCAGTACGCGCCGGGCCCCTTCGAACTGCACCTGCGCCCCACCTTCGACGGCGTGCACGTCACGCTGCACGACACCAACAGCACTCCGCCGACTCCCCGGCCGTTCCACCCCGACAGCGGGGGCGGTGGCATCGGCTGGTATCTGGTGCACACCCTGTGCAGTCAGGTCAGCGTGGTGCCGAACGAGGTCGTGCAGGGCGAGGGCAAGGACGTACACGTCTTCCTGCCCTGGTGAAAGTACCGGCGTTGACGGAGACACCTCGCCCCGGGCGGACCCGGCGATCCGCTGACGCCGGCGGTCCTGTCAGGCCGGTCGGCCGGCGGTCCGGATCGGCAGGAACACGTTGATCGTCTTGCCGCACGCGTTCCCGGCCGTGGGCCGCTTGTCGATGACGATCTCCCGCGCCAGCCGGACGACCAGCGGCCAGCCGTAACCGCCCACGCGGTGTCCGGCCGGCGGGGAGTGCGCTCCGCACAAGGGGGCGGGCGCCTCATCGCTGTGGTCCCGCACGGCCACCCGGACACCGTCACGCACCGGCGTCGTCTCGAACCCCGCGAGTCCGCCGCCGTGCCGCAGCGCGTTGGTCACCAGCTCCGAGACGACCAGCAGCAGGTCGACGACGTCCTCCTCCCGCGCCGGCCGGCCGGCCCGGTTCCACCGGGCGTCCACCACCGCGCGGGCGTGGGCCCGGGCCGCCGAGGCGGTCCTCACCGGTGTCGCAGGCGCCGGTGTCGCAGGCGATGCCGGCCCGGACGCCGGCCGGGCGGGCGCGAGTTCCTCCTCCGTCACGCCGATGCCGTCCCCCTTCGGGTCAGCCGACGGTAGTGGTCGCCGACGGCGGTGAGGTACGCCGGGTCCGTCGTCTCGCTGTCGGTGCGGAAGCGGGGCGCGTCCTTGACCTGGTCCCCGGTGCAGATCAGGGACACCGTGCGGCCCGGGTGATCGACAGCCGTCACGACGCCCGCCGGGACGACGGCGCTCCTGCCGAACAGCCACACGCCCGTGTCGACGACCAGGTGCCGCATGCCGTGGGGGTCGGCCTCGCGCTCCACGTGTCCGAGGGTGCCGTCCGCCGTCACGACGGCGTAGCCGGTCAGATCGTGCCCTTCGGCGTACCCGCTGTCCGGCGTGTACGACCAGATTCCGTCGATGGTCACACTGCTCCCTTCTCGCGCTCCACAGCTGCAATTACCCTCCCGTGGCGACCGCATTCGGGGCGCGTCTGTCCGTTCCCGACCGAAAGGAGTGGGTAGATGTCACCGGGCGGAAAGCCCGTGCGGATCGCCCCGCATGAGACGCGGAAGTCTGGGCAGGCGCACTCCGTCAGCGACCGGCTCGACGAACGGAGTGAACGGCATGGATGCCGTGACGGCACAGGCACCGACGGCCACGGCCACGGCAGTACGGGCGGGCATCGAGGACCCGCGGGGAGGGGTTCCGTTCATCGAGATGCCCACCCAGGTGAGCCCGAAGGACGCGCGGGAGCTCTCGCGCCGCTTCTTCGACCGGCTCGCCGTCGTGGAGGAGGGCACGCACGAGTACCAGTACGTGCGCAACACCCTGATCGAGATGAACCTTTCTCTGGTGCGGTACGCCGCCTCCCGCTTCCGCGGCCGGGGCGACTCCATGGAGGACATCGTCCAGGTCGGCACGATCGGTCTGATCAAGGCCATCGACCGTTTCGAGCTGACCCGCGAGGTCGAGTTCACCTCGTTCGCCGTGCCGTACATCGTCGGCGAGATCAAGCGCTTCTTCCGGGACACGAGCTGGGCGGTGCACGTTCCGCGCAGGCTCCAGGAGGCCCGGGTCGAACTGGCCAAGGCCACGGAGGAGCTCCAGACGCGGCTGGGCCGTATGCCCACCACCCGCGAGCTGTCACAGCTGATGTCACTGTCGGAGGAGGAGGTCATCGAGGCGCGCAAGGCGTCCAACTGCTACACGTCCGCCTCCCTCGACGCGGCCCTGACCTCCGACGGCGGCGCGGACGGCGAGTCCGTGCTGGCGGACTTCATCGGCGCCGAGGAGCCGGCGCTCGAGCTGGTCGAGGACTTCAACTCGCTGGCACCGCTCATCGCCGAACTCGACGAGCGGGAGAAGCTGATCATCCATATGCGCTTCGTGGAGGAGCGGACGCAGGCGGAGATCGGCAAGGAGCTCGGCATCTCGCAGATGCATGTGTCCCGTCTGATCAGCCGCATGGTGCAGCGTCTTCGGACCGGTCTGCTGGGATCCGAGGTCGCCTGACCCACAGGATCCGGTCATGAACTGCCCGGGACGGCGACCGCGCCGTTCCGGGCAAAACCCGTTCTGGTACCCCGCTTCCGTTCGTGTATGCATGGTGTCCGCCCCCTGTATTTCCTGTGCGCGCAAAGTGACGTGATGCTTTGTTACGCCGCCCTTCCGTGGGTTAGCCTGCGGCGGATTTCTCTCATCGCGCACATCCGTGAACTGCGGAAATGCACGCACGACATGCGGTGCCGTCCAGCGTGGGCGGCCCGGTTCCGAGTCCCCGCCCGGGGGCTCCTGGGGAGCGGAACGAGGTTCGCATGACCAGCAACGCGACCGAGTCCTTGGACTCGGTTCCCGGTGACCACGAGCTCAGGCAGCTCCTGGCCGGCCTGACGGCCGTACGGGACGGGGACTTCGGTACCCGGCTGCCCACCGACGGCGACGGTCTGCTGGGTGATATCGCCACTGTCTTCAACGGCATGGTCGACCAGCTGTCCGTCTTCACCTCCGAGGTCACCCGGGTGGCCCGGGAGGTGGGCACCGAGGGCACTCTGGGCGGCCAGGCGGAGGTGCCCGGGGTCTCGGGGACCTGGGCCGACCTGACGGACTCCGTCAACGCCATGGCGGGCAACCTGACGACCCAGGTGCGGGACATCGCCCAGGTGGCGACCGCGGTCGCCAAGGGTGACCTGTCGCAGAAGATCGACGTGCCGGCCCGGGGCGAGATCCTTCAGCTGAAGGAGACCGTCAACACGATGGTCGACCAGCTGTCCGCCTTCGCCGACGAGGTGACCCGCGTCGCCCGCGAGGTCGGCACCGAGGGACGCCTCGGCGGCCAGGCCCAGGTCCCCGGGGTGGCCGGTGTGTGGCGCGACCTCACCGATTCGGTCAACTTCATGGCCGGGAACCTCACCAACCAGGTCCGCAACGTCGCCCAGGTGGCGACCGCGGTCGCCAAGGGCGACCTCTCCCAGAAGATCACCGTCGACGCCCGCGGCGAGATCCTCGAGCTGAAGAACACCATCAACACCATGGTCGACCAGCTCTCCGCCTTCGCCGACGAGGTCACCCGCGTCGCCCGCGAGGTCGGCACGGCGGGCAATCTGGGCGGGCAGGCCACGGTCCGCGGGGTGTCGGGCACCTGGAAGGACCTCACCGACAACGTCAACGTCATGGCGTCGAACCTGACGGGCCAGGTGCGTTCCATCGCCCAGGTCGCCACCGCCGTGGCCCGCGGCGATCTGTCGCAGAAGATCACCGTCGAGGCCAAGGGCGAGGTCGCCGCGCTGGCGGACGTCATCAACACGATGGTGGACACGCTGTCCGCGTTCGCCGACGAGGTCACCCGCGTCGCCCGCGAGGTCGGCACCGAGGGACGCCTCGGCGGCCAGGCCCAGGTGCCGAACGTGGCCGGGACCTGGAAGGACCTCACCGACAACGTCAACTCGATGGCGAACAACCTCACGGGCCAGGTCCGCAACATCGCGCTGGTCACCACCGCGGTGGCCAAGGGCGACCTGTCGAAGAAGATCGACGTGGACGCCCGCGGCGAGATCCTCGAGCTGAAGACGACCATCAACACCATGGTCGACCAGCTCTCCGCCTTCGCCGACGAGGTCACCCGCGTCGCCCGTGAGGTCGGCACCGAGGGACGCCTCGGCGGCCAGGCCGAGGTGGAGGGCGTCTCGGGCACCTGGAAGCGCCTCACCGAGAACGTCAACGAGCTCGCCGGGAACCTGACCCGGCAGGTCCGCGCGATCGCGGAGGTCACGAGCGCCGTCGCGGAGGGCGACCTCACCCGGTCGATCACCGTCGTGGCCTCCGGCGAGGTCGCCGACCTCAAGGACAACATCAACTCGATGGTGGAGTCCCTGCGCGAGACCACCCGGGCCAACCAGGAGCAGGACTGGCTCAAGACCAACCTGGCGCGCATCTCCGGCCTCATGCAGGGCCACCGCGACCTGCCCGTGGTCGCCGAGCTGATCATGGACGAGCTGGTACCGCTGGTGTCGGCCCAGTTCGGCGCCTTCCACCTCGCCGAGGACGGCCCGGAGGGACCGGAGCTCCGGCTCGTGGGCGCCTACGGCTACCCCGCCGACGACGACCGTCCCACCCGCATCCCGTTCGGCCGCTCCCTGGTCGGCCAGGCCGCGCGCAGCCGCCGCACGATCATCGTCGACGAGCTGCCGGCCGGATACGTCACCATCTCCTCGGGCCTCGGGCAGGTGGAGCCCAGCGCCCTGGTGCTGCTGCCCATCGTCTTCGAGGGGCAGGTGCTCGGCGTCATCGAGCTGGCGTCCGTCAGCGCGTTCACCCAGATCCACCGGGACTTCCTGGAACAGCTGAGGGTGACGATCGGCGTCAACGTCAACACCATCGTGGCGAACGCCCGCACGGACGAGCTGCTCGACGAGTCCCAGCGGCTGACCGCCGAACTCCAGGCCCGGTCCGCCGAGTTGCAGTCCCAGCAGGAGGAACTCCAGCACTCCAACGCCGAACTGGAGGAGAAGGCCTCCCTGCTGGTGGCGCAGAACCGCGACATCGAGGCGAAGAACCTCCAGATCGAGCAGGCCCGGCAGGAACTGGAGGCCCGGGCGCAGCAGCTGTCCCTGGCGTCGAAGTACAAGTCGGAGTTCCTGGCGAACATGAGCCATGAGCTGCGCACCCCGCTCAACAGCCTGCTGATCCTGGCCCAGTTGCTGGCCCAGAACCCCTCGCGCAACCTCACGCCGAAGCAGGTCGAGTACGCGGGCATCATCCACTCGGCCGGATCGGACCTGCTCCAGCTGATCAACGACATCCTGGACCTGTCGAAGGTCGAGGCCGGCAAGATGGACGTCTCGCCGGAGCGGGTCTCGCTGCGACAGCTCATCGAGTACGTCGAGGCCACGTTCCGGCCGATGACGTCGCAGAAGAGCCTCGAGTTCACGATCGACACGGCCGCCGGAGCCCCCGCCGACCTGCTGACCGACGACTCCCGGCTGCGTCAGGTGCTGCGCAACCTGCTGTCCAACGCGGTGAAGTTCACCGAGCAGGGCAGTGTCGAGCTGCGCATCGAGTCGGCCTCCGACGAGGAGGTGCCCAGCGGAGTGGTCCGCGGCGGCACCGTGGTGGCGTTCCGGGTGAAGGACACCGGCATCGGCATTCCGGAGCAGCAGCTGGAGACCATCTTCGGCGCCTTCCAGCAGGCGGACGGCACCACCAGCCGCAAGTACGGCGGCACCGGCCTCGGACTGTCCATCACCCGTGAGATCGCGCATCTGCTCGGCGGCGCGGTCACCGTGGACAGCACACCGGGACGCGGCAGCACGTTCACCCTCTACCTGCCGGTCGCGCGGCGGGACTTCCAGGAGGTCGCCGACGGCGGCCGCCCGGTGGAGCGAGTCCTCGGCGGCACGCCCACGGCGCTCCCCGTCGGCTCCCCCGGGGTGCCCGTGACCGTCGGCGGCACGGCCGGGCGGCGCCCGCGCCGGCTGCTGGTGGTGGAGGAACGGCCGCGCGGTCTGCTGACCCTGGTCGCCGAGAGCGTCGTGGCGGACATGGCGCGCGGCCGGGAGGACGGCACGGCGGCGCCGGTCGACATCGTCACCGCCGTCGGGGCGCACGAGGCGGCGGGCGCGCTGGCCGCGGAGCCCTGCCACTGCGTCGTCCTGGAGCTCGGCATGCCCGACGCGGAGGCTTCCCGGTTCCTGGAGGCCCTGCACGACGACTCCGTGCTGACGGGCGTGCCGGTGCTCGTGCACAGCGGACACCGCGCGGACCTCGCCCAGGAGGAGAGCCTCCAGTCCCGGGCGGCGGGCAAGCCGATGGAGTTCCTGTCCAGCCTGGACGAGCTGCGGGAGCGCATCACCCTGCATCTCTCCGCCGAGCAGCCGGGGGACGTCCTCGCGCTGGTCCGGGCGGACGATCCCCAGCACGCCCACCCCGTGGCTCCCCACCCGGCGGACGACGCCGTCGTGGGCCGAACGGTCCTGGTCGTCGACGACGACGCGCGCAACCTGTTCGCGCTCAGCGGGATCCTGGAACTGCACGGCATCCGGGTCCTGCACGCGGAGAACGGCCGCGAGGGGATCGAGACGCTGCGGAACAACCCGGAGATCGCGATGGTCCTGATGGACGTGATGATGCCCGAGATGGACGGGTACACGGCCACGGCCGAGATCCGCCGCATGTCCGAGTACGCCGACCTGCCCATCGTCGCCGTGACCGCGAAGGCGATGCCCGGGGACCGGGAGAAGAGCCTCGCCTCGGGCGCGAGCGACTACGTCACCAAGCCCGTCGACACCCATGACCTCATGTCCTGCGTCCGACGCTGGCTGACCGTCTGAGGACGTCCGCCCCGCCGCAGCCCCCAGGCGTCCCCCGACGAGGAGTCCGCACACCATGACCATTCCCACCCAGCCGAAGGAACCCGGCGACGACCGGACCCTGCCTCCGGCGGCCGCGTCCGCCGCGGCGCCGACCACCAAGACGGTGGAGGTGGGCCCGGTCCCGTCGGCCGGGGAGCGGCCCGCGCCCAAGGAGGGCGTGAACGCCCGGGAACCGGAGGGCGTCGCCGCGGCCTCGCCGGTGGGGCGGCTGGCCGCCACCGTGGACCGGCTGCGCCGGGAGGTCATGACGGCCCAGGCGGAGGCGGACGGGCGCGCCCTGGTCGAGCTCGCCAAGGGCATCCTGGTGGAGCGCCTCGGCTGTGGGCCGACCGAGGCGGCACAGCAGCTCTCCGTGCTGGCCGAACAGGCCGGCCTGAGTCCGCTGGAGTTCGCGGTGGACGTCATCAACCAGGCGGCCAAGGACCGGGTCTCCGAGGTGACGGCGGCCTTCCTGGCGGCCGTCACGACGGCGGACGATGCCGAGGAGCAGTCGGCGGCCGTGCGGCTGCGGGCCGCCGAGAGCGGGGCGCTGGCGGCGGCGCACGACACCCAGGCGGTCGCCGACTCCCTGCTCCAGCACGCGCTGGGCCCGCTGGGCGCGGTCGCCGTGGCCATCTGGGCGGCGGGCCCCGACGGTTCGCTGACGCTCGCCGGCAGCGCGGGGTTCTCCCCGGTGGAGGCCGAGCGCTGGCGGTACGTCCCGCCGGACGTGGCCACGGTGGCACGCAGCGGCCTCACCGAGGGCACGACCCAGTGGTTCGGGTCGCTGTCCCGGATCGGGCTGCCCACCATCGGCCGTCAGACGCACCCGGACGGTGGCCGGGCGGCCGTGCCCGCCGGAAACGCCGGGCGCGTGCACGGGGTCCTGGAAATCGCCTGGCCGGCCCCGCTGGTTCAGCAGCCGCCGGCGGTGGTGCGCCAGGTGGAGGCCCTGGCCGATCTGTGCGCCCACACGCTCCAGGCGTACGCCCACGGCCGGGGCCCCGGGCAGGAACCCCTGCTGCTGCCGGACGTGTCGGAGCTGAGGGACCTGACGGACGGGCTGCACGACCCGGCCCTCGTCCTGGTGCCGCACGTCGACACGGCGGGCAAGCTGGTGGACTTCCGCATCCAGCACGTCAACAGCCGGTTCCTCGACCCGGCGGGCCGGCCGCGCGCCGTGATCAACGGGGCCCTGCTGCTCGAGGCCTATCCGATGGCCGCGGGAGGCGGTGACCTCTTCCAGCGGATCGAGCGCGTGCACGCCACCGGCGAGCCGTTCCGCGCCCGCCGTATGAGTCTGACGGCGCTGGTCGGCGAGGTGCCGCTGGCCGCGGTCGCGGACGTCAGCATCAGCCGGCACGGCAGCTGTGTGCTGCTGATCTGGCGGATCGAGGACGAGGCGGCGCGGCTGGCGAGCCTGTTGCAGCACGCCCAGCGCCTCGGCCGTATCGGCGGCTTCGAGGAGGACCTGCTCACCGGCGAGACGACCTGGAACGGCCAGCTGTTCACCCTGTACGGGCGCTCCGAGTCCAGCCCTCCGGTTCCGCTGGAGGAACTGGCGGCGCACACCCATCCCGACGACGCGGTCGTCGTCGGTCGCCTGCTGCGCACGCTGCTGCACCGCCGCCGTCCGGCCTCCGCCGCCTTCCGGCTGCAGCGGCCGGACGGAGTGACCCGGCACATGCGGATCGTCGCCGAGCCGGTGCTCGACACCGACGACCGTCTGGTCGCCGTGCGCGGCGCCTACCAGGACATCTCCGCGCAGCACTGGACGGAGGTGGCACTCGCCGCCACCCGCGACCAGCTGGCGCAGAGCGAGCAGCACGCCAGCGAGCGCAGCCGGCTGGCACTTCAGCTCCAGCACGCCATCATGCCGCCGACCAGGGCGCCCCTGGAGGCCCCCGGCCTCCAGGTGGCGGTCCGCTACCGGCCGGCCGAGGAGGAGCACCTGGTGGGAGGCGACTGGTACGACGCCGTCGTGCTGCCTTCCGGACTGGTGATGCTGTGTGTGGGCGACGTGGCCGGGCACGGCATCGAGGCGGCGACCAGCATGGTGGTGCTGCGCAACGCGCTGCGCGGCCTGGCCGTGACCGGCGCGGGGCCCGGCCAGCTGCTGTCCTGGCTCAACATCGTCGCCCACCATCTGACGGGCTCCATCACGGCCACGGCGGTGTGCGGCCTGTACGACCCCGCCCGGCACACCCTGCGCTGGGCCAGGGCGGGCCATCTGCCGCCGGTGCTGGTGCGGGACGCCCAGGCGGCGCCGCTGCCCCTGCTGAGGGGGATGCTGCTGGGCGCCGTACCGGAGACGGTGTACGAGGAGGCGGAGGTCCAGCTGGCCGCCGAGGACACCCTGCTGATGTACACCGACGGACTGATCGAGCGGCGCGACCGGTCGGTGGAGGAGTCGCTGACCCAGTTGCTGGTGCAGGCGCGCACGGTGCCGCCGACGCTGGACCGGCAGCTGGACCGCCTGCTCACCTACAGCAGGTCCGACACGGACGACGACACCTGCATCGTGGGCATCCGCGTGCACTAGGCCGTGTCCGCGAAGTAGCGCCGGCTGCCCGGAGGGCAGGGCTCGCGGCGTCCGGTGCGTGCGGTCTCAAGGCGGACGGCCGCCCTCGTACCGGGTGTACGTGGGCGATCCCGACAACGCGGCGAGCGCGCGTGCCGGGCGTCGCGAGTCAGGCGGGACTTTGCGGACCCGACCTGGGTGTGTGGTCCGGACAGGTTGGCGACGCGGCCGGCTGGGGCCGGGCTCGCGAGCCCTGGCGCCGCGCCTCGCCGCCCTGATCCGAACGAAAGACCCCGGTGTCGCCGGTCCGCCCTGCGTGGGTCTGCCGTGCATGGGGGCCGGGATCGGGGGTATCCGCCTGTGCGCGACACCGGGCCGGCGATCCGCGGACGGTGGAAAGGGAAAGGGCAGGGCTCGGAACATGAAGACCGAATCGCGAGGCCTCCCACGCGTCCTCGTCCGCCGTCACCGCGCATCGAAGTCGCCCGCCGGGGTAGACGCTCCCGACCGTCAGCTTTCGGAGGTACGTGTGTCCATCGCCCAGAACCCCCTGTCCGTCGAGGTGACCCTGCCTCGCGAGGACGTCGCCCTGGTCACGGTCGAAGGCCATCTCGACCTCGACACGGCGACCGACCTGCAGGCCCATCTGGCCAATCAACTGCACCACGGCCGACGGCACTTCCTCATCGATCTTTCCGGGGTGCCGTTCATGGACTCGTCCGGCATGAACATCATCCTGCGGGTCTACCAGGAGGTCCGGGCTCTGCCGGGCAGTGTGCACGTGATCGATCCGACGCCGGCCGTGCGCCGGGTCCTGGAGCTCACCGGAGTCAGCCTCACCGTGCCCATATCGGAGAAGGTCGACGAGGCTCTGGAGCTCATCGACCGGCAGGAGCCGGCGGAGGGCCCGCAGGGCTGACGAACCATCGTCGGCCGGGTCCGGGGGACGCGCGAAAAGGGCTGACTGCCGTCCAATACTTGTCATTTGACAACTGTGTACGTAAGGCAACAGAGTGAGCGGGACAGTCATGCGGGAGGGAACGCGGATGTGCCTGTGGGCGAACCCGATCACCCGGGGACACCGTCAGGCGGTACGGGCGTCCGTCGCGTCCGCGTCGTGGATCTGCTCCGCCGCAGCCGAGCAGAACGCCTCCAGCCCGCGCAGCAGCGCGGTGCGCTGCGCGGCGGACATCAGCTCCAGCACCCCTTCCAGCGCGGCCTCGCGGCGTGATCTGAGGTCGGCGAGGAAGACACTCCCGCGGCGGCTCAGGAACAGCTCGAGCTCCCGGCGGCTTTCGGCGGCGACCCTGCGCTCGATGAAGCCGACGGCCTGGAGCCGGTCGCACAGCCGGCTGGTGGACGGCGGTGAGGACCCCAGGAAGGCGGCGAGCGTGCGCAGGTTGATGCCCTCGTGGTGCTCGAGGATGAACAGCACGCGCAACTGGGAGGCGGAGACCGGTGCCGTCGAGGCACGGCCCCAGAGGACTTCCAGCAACTCCGCCGCCTCTGAGGTCACACGCGCCACCTGGAGGGGCTGCGGACGCGAGGTGGAGGACATCACGCCCACACTCTCGCAGGCTTCCCGACGGCTGTCAGCCCACAGCCGTCTCCGGGGACACGGGCTCGGCGCCACGGCGTCCCGGGAAACGAGGTGACCGACCGCGTGGACAGACTCGTCGCCGTCGGGCGCGCCCTGCGCTCCGCGGCACCGCATCAGCTGCCCGACGCCCTGCGCCGGGTGCTGCGCACCCACTACGCGGCGGAGGCGGTGGAGTTCCTGCTGGCCGACTACGGGCTGACGGTCCTGCTGCCCGTGCCGCCCGCACCGAGCGGCTCGGAGCCGGTGCCCGCCCAGGGCAGCGCGCCCGGGCGGGCCTTCGGGTCGCAGCAGCCGTACGTCGAGGAGCCGGCCGCCGGACGGGTGCGGGCGCATCTGCCGGTGACCGTGCGCGGCGACCGGCTGGGCGTGCTGTCCCTGACGCTGCCCGCGCGGAGCCCGGGGCCCCTCGCCGAACTCGCCGAACTGGCGGAGCTCCTGGGGCACGAGGTGGTCGTCGCCCAACGCGACACCGACCTGTACGTACAGGCCCGCCGCAAGGACCGGTTGACGCTGGCGGCGGAGATCCAGTGGCAGTTGCTCCCGGCCCGCTCCTGCGCCCGGGAGGAGTACGCGCTGGGTGCCCAGCTGGAGCCCGCCTACGCCGTCTTCGGAGACAACTTCGACTGGGCGGCGTCCGCCGACCATCTGATGGTCTACGTCACCAACGGGATGGGTGAGGGCATCGAGGCCTCCCTGCTGACCAGCCTCGGCATCAGCGCGCTGCGCAACGCGCGCCGCGCCGGCGTCCCGGTCGAGGACCAGGCGGCCCTGGCCGACCAGGCCATCCACGCCCACTACCGGGGCGAGGCGCATCTGTCGGTCCTGCTGGTGGACATCGAGCTGTCGACGGGGCGGATGCGGATCGTCGACGCGGGCTCACCGCGGCTGCTGTTGCTGCGCGAGCGGGCCCTGTCCCTCGTGGACCTCGACGCGCAGCTGCCGCTGGGCATGTTCGAGGAGACCGACTACGTCGCCCAGGAGCTCACCCTGCTGCCCGGCGACCGGCTGCTGTTCGTCAGCGACGGAGTCCACGGGGTCGCCTCGCCGGGTGGCGAGACGTACGGCGAGCACGCCCTGGCGCGGGCGGTCGGCAACGCCTCCCTGCTGCCGGCGGCGGACGTCCCGGCCGCGGTGCTGCGCGAGCTGACCGGGCACCGGGGACGGCCCGACCCCGACGACGACGCGCTCGTCGTCTGTCTCGACTGGTTCGGGAAACGGCCCACCCGGTCCGGGGACCGGCCCGGGTCGACGGAGCCGGCCGGGACGGACGGCCCGGCCCCCACCGATCGCCACCGGTGGGCCCTTGGTGACGACACACAAGACGACAGGAACCAGGAGTGAAGCAGTTGCCGGAGCACGCAACGGCCGCAGACCACACAACGCCGGCGGGCGACGTGGGGAGGTTCCTGCACCGCCGCCGTGAACAGATCGCCCAGCGCTGGGCCGACGAACCCCTGTTCCGCACGGTGTTCACCGTCTCTCGGGACGAGGCGGTGGAGGCGGGCCGGGTCGTCGTCGACGCGCTGGCCCAGGTGGCCGACACCGGCCGGGTGGCCGACACGGACGCGGCCGGATTCACCGCGGTCCGCGAGCAGCTCGCCGGGATGGTGGCCTCCCGCGCCCGCTTCGGGCTCACCTCCGGCCAGGTGTCCACCGAGGTGGACGGCCTGCGCACGCCCGCCGTGAACCTGCTCGTCGCCGACCTGCCCGAGGCGTCGCCCGAGCACGTCAGGGAGTGCACGATCCTCCTGACCGTGCTCATGGGCACCCTGCGGCTGGTGTTCCTGGAGACCTCGCTGAGCGAGGGTCAGGCCCTCATCGAACGGCAGCAGTTGGAGCTGCTGGAGGCCGCGACACCGGTCATCCGGCTGTGGGACGGCATCGTCGCCGTGCCGCTCATCGGGACGCTCGACAGTGCCCGCAGCCAGGTCGTGATGGAGACGCTGCTGGAGTCGGTCGTCGACCAGCAGGCGCGCTTCGCGATTCTCGACATCACCGGTGTGCCGATGGTCGACTCGCTGGTGGCACAGCACCTGATGAAGACCGTCGCGGCCGTCCGGCTGATGGGCGCGGAGTGCGTCGTGTCGGGCATCCGGCCCGCCATCGCGCAGACCATCGTGCACCTCGGCCTGGACCTGGGCAACGTGGTCACCAGATCGAGTCTCGCCGACGCCCTGGGGTACGCCCTGCACCGGCTGGGTGCCGACATCGTGCCCGCGACGCCCGGTGGTGCGGGTCCTCGGTGAACCACGACCTCTCCCTCGCGGGCCAGGCCCCCGTACCGGTGCTCCGGCTCGGGGACGTCCTGCTGATCACCCTCCAGGGCGACCTGCACGACGGTACGGCGGAGCAGCTCCAGCAGGACATCGCCGAGCAGATCGTCCGCAGCCGGGTGACCGGCGTGGTCATCGACATCTCGGGGGTGGAGATCGTCGACTCCTTCCTGGGGCGTGTGCTGGCCGAGATCGCGGCGAGCGCGCGGCTGCTGGCCGCGCAGACGGTGGTGGCCGGCATGCGCCCCGCGGTGGCGATCACGCTGGTGGAACTGGGACTGTCGCTGCCGGGACTGCGGACCGCGCTCAGCACCGAGGCGGCCCTCGAGCTGCTCGCCGGGGCTCCGGGCGGCCCTCGCCGGGAGCCCCGGTGAGCGGGACGGCCGCGGGCGTCGAGGCCCGCCTGCCGATCCGCTCGGACTTGGACCTGGTGTGGCTACGGCAGCACGTGCGCCAGGCGGCCGCCGCGCTCGGCTTCGGCCTGGTGGAACAGACCAAGCTGGTCACGGCGGCCAGCGAACTGGCCCGCAACACGCTGGTGTACGGCGGTGGTGGCGAGATGGCCGCGGGCCGCGTGACCGACGGGCGCGGGGCGCAGGGGCTGCGGCTGACGTTCACGGACCGGGGACCGGGCATCGCCGACCTGGAGCGGGCCCTGAGCGACGGCTACACCTCGGGCGACGGGCTGGGCATGGGCCTGGGCGGTGCGCGTCGCCTGGTGCACGAGTTCGCCCTCGACAGCACGCCCGGCGACGGCACCACGGTGACGGTGACCTCCTGGGCGACCCGTCCACCACGGCAGCGCGAGGAGCACTGATGACGCGTGTCTGGGACGTTCCGGTGCACGACTCGACACGGGTGCGCGACGCGCGGGTGGCCGCGGAGGACGCGGCGGCGCTGGCCGGCCTGGGCCGCCCACGCACCGCCGACGCCGCCCTCGTGGCGACCGAGCTGGCGACGAACCTGCTCAAGCACGCGCGCGGCGGACAGCTCCTCGTGGAGACGGTCGTCCCGTCGAGCGCACGGGCGGGCGGACTCGTCGTGCAGATCGCCGCCATCGACCACGGCCCCGGTATGTCCGACGTACCCGCCGCCCTGGGCGACGGGTTCTCCACGGCGGGCTCGCTCGGCGCCGGCCTGGGCACCTGTCGGCGGGTGGCCGACGACTTCGACCTGCACAGCGTCCTCGGCCGCGGGACGGTCGCGCTGGCCCGGATCGGCGGCACGGCCAGAACCCACGCCCGTCGTGATCCGCGCCCCGGGCCGGCCGGGGCCTCGGCGCCGGGCGCAGCCTTCTGCGAGCCCGGCCCCTTCACCGTGCGGGTCGGTGGCGTCAACGTCCCTTACAGGGGCGCCGAGCACTCCGGGGACGCCTGGACCTGCGTCCGCGACGGTGACCGGCTGACCCTGATGCTGGCCGACGGGCTGGGCCACGGGCCCGAGGCCGCCCGTGCCTCGACCGCCGCGGTGCGCGAGGTACATCGCTCGGCCCACCTCGCCCCGGCCGAACTGCTGCGCCGCCTCGACGAGGCGCTGCGCGGCACGAGGGGCGCCGCGGTCGCGGTGGCCCAGCTCGACGTAGCCGCCGGGCGGCTGCGGTTCGCCGGCATCGGCAACATCGGGGCGCGGCTGCGCCAGGGCGACTCCTGGCGCCATCTGCTGTCCCGGCCCGGCATAGTGGGCACCCATCGGCCCACCACGCTGCCCGAGACCGAGGTGGCCTGGGCCGCGGACCGCGTGCTCGTCCTGCACAGCGACGGGCTGCCCAGCCGCTGGGCGCCGCCGGCCGGCCCCTGGATGCTCTCCGCCGACCCCGCCGTCGCGGCAGCAGTGACGATCCGCGACGCCGGCAGTTCCGCCCGGCCGGTGCGCGACGACACCGCCGTGGCCGTCCTGTCCCCGAGCCCGCCGGACCGCCGATGAAGCACACCTGGCCGATCAGCACCTTCACCGACGCGGCTCGCGCGCGCATCACCACCGCGCGGATCGCCGCCGCGTACGGCGTGCCGCCGCTCGAACGCACCCGGCTGTCGGCCGCCCTCAGCGCGCGGCTGCGCCGGTGTCTGACCAAGAGCGGCGCCTGGCAGTTCACCGTGACGGCGGCCCGGGGTTCGCTGCGGGTGGAGGTCGCTGCCTCCCCCGCCGACGGCGAAGCACCGTGGGTCGTCACGGCGCCCTGCCCGGAGCCGGCCCCGGCAGCCGTCGGCGACGCCGTGGCGGCGGACGCCGCGGCCCTCTCGGAGGCCCTGCTCGGCGCCGACGAGGACACCGCCCTGGTGCTGGAGCGACTGGCCGAGCAGGAGGAACTGGTCGCCTTCCACCGGGACGAGCTGCACCAGACCAACCAGGGTGTACTGGCACTGCACGCGGAGCTGGACGCCGCCGGACGGGCGCAGCGCGAGGCCTTCGCGGCGGAGCGCGAGGCGCGCCGGGAGGCGGAGGACGCGCGGCGCAGGCTGACGTTCCTGGCCGACGCCAGCGCGGCGCTGACGGCCTCGCTGAACCACGAGGAGATCGTGCGCCGGCTGCCCGGGCTGCTGGTGCCCGAGTACGCCCGCACGGTCGACGTCTGGCTCTTCGACGCGGAGGACGAGCGGGCGGCGCCGTCCGTTCCGCGTCCGGCGGCCGCCGTGATCGCGGCCCGTACCGGACGCCCGCAGTACGCGGCCGCGCACCCCGGCGGCCTGCCCGGCGTGGAGGACCAGCCGCCGTCGGCACTGCATCCCGGCCGGCCCCTGCTGTGCGTGCCGCTGCCGACGCGCCGCGCGCCCCTCGGCGTCCTGACGCTGACCCCGCCGGGCGAGCGCTGGAACCCCGACGACGCCGTCATGCTCGTGGAGCTCACCCGGCGGGCCGGCGGGGCACTCGACAACGCCCGCCGCTTCGAGCACAACCGGGACATCGCCGAGACCCTCCAGCGGGCCCTGTTGACCGACCTGCCGGCCACCCCCGGCCTGCGTCTGGCCGCCCGCTATCTGCCGGCGACGTACGGGCTGAACATCGGCGGCGACTGGTACGACGCGTTCCGGCAGCCCGACGGCAGTCTGATCACCGTCATCGGCGACGTGACGGGGCACGGGTTGCACGCGGCCGTGATGATGAGCCAGCTGCGCACCGCGCTGCGCGCGTACGCCGTCGACGGCGGCAGCCCGGGCGTGCTGCTGACCCGGCTGCACACGTTCCTGCACCATCTCCAGCCCGACCTGTACGCGACCGCCGTGATCGCCCGCTTCCAGCCCGGTGAGCCCGTGCTGACCTGGGCGGCCGCGGGTCATCCGCCGCCGGTGCTGCGCGGCCCCGACGGGCGGGTGCGCACCCTCGACGCCAAGCCGGGGGCGATGCTCGGCATCCCGCTGCACCAGGAGATCTCCGACCACACGGTGCCGCTGGAGCCGGGGTCGACGCTGGCGCTCTACACGGACGGGCTGGTCGAGCGGCGGGCCCAGGGCATAGACCCGGGCATCGACCGGCTGGCGGCGGCGCTCGGCGCGTTCCGTGCCGAGGAGCTGGACGCGGACCTGGACGGCTCGGCGGAGCGCATCCTGGAGCCGATGCTGAGCGACTCGGAGCGCGACGACGACGTCTGTCTGCTGCTGTGCCACATCGACAGCCGCGTCGACCGGCACATCGGCGGCCATCTGCGGGCCGGGTCCTGAGGGCCGTCAGCGTTCCGTCTCCTCGGGTCCCCGGCTCGACGTGTGCGCCTGGTGGAAGCCGAAGAGCCCGTGTTGCAGGGCGGTGCGCTGGGCCGGGGTCATGGCCTCGAACACCGTCGCGAGGCGCCGCACGCGGCGCTCGGCGACGTCGGTGAGGAGGCGTTGTCCGTAGGCGGTCACCACGAGCTGCACCTCGCGCCGGTTGCGGGGCTGCACGGTCCGCTCGAGCAGCCCCGCGGCCTCGAGGCGGTCGCAGAGGCGGCTCGCGGTGGGCAGTCCGACGCCCAGGTGCTCGGCCAGGGCCGTCAGATTGAGCTCCGGACGGAGCCGGACCGTCCGAAGGGCGTGCAACTGCCGGGCGGGCAGCCGGGGTCTGCTCTCCTCGGCCGCCATGAGCCAGCAGGCCACCAGGCTCTCCACCGCCTCGGCGACCTGCCGGGCCTGTGTCCGACGACTCTCCCCCCGGCTGTCGCCGGAGCCGTCCGCGCACCCCACCGCCACTATCCTCCGGCCTCCGCGATTGTCATGTACGTCGGCCTACCCGAAGGTGACGGGCGTACACAGGCCCTTCGGGGGGTACGACGGTGACCTCAGGAGAAACGTTCGTCTGCATGCCTCGCCCGGCTGGCGGAACCAGTCCGGGCGCGGTGGGATCGATGAGGTGCGAGGGGCCCGCGGGCGGGGCACGCGCATGACGTCGGGGCAGACCGCCTGGAGCCGCAGAAAGGGATGGACATCGTGACACGACCCAGGATCCTGGTGGTGGGCGCGGGCTTCGCGGGAGTGGGGTGCGTTCGGCGTCTGGAACGCGAACTCTCCGCCGCGGAGGCCGAGGTCACCCTGGTGACGCCGTTCGCCTACCAGCTCTATCTGCCGCTGCTGCCACAGGTCGCCTCAGGGGTGCTGACGCCCCAGTCGATCGCCGTATCGCTGCGCCGCAGCAAGAAGTACCGCACCCGGATCATCCCGGGCGGCGCCATCGGCGTGGACCTGAAGTCGAAGGTCTGCGTCATCCGGACCATCACCGACGAGATCGTCAACGAGCCCTACGACTACATCGTGCTGGCTCCCGGCAGCGTGACCCGCACCTTCGACATCCCGGGGCTGACCGAGCACGCCTTCGGGATGAAGACCCTCGCCGAGGCCGCGTACATCCGCGACCACGTCATCAGCCAGCTCGACCTCGCCGACGCCAGCCGCGACCCCGCCGAGCGCGTCTCGCGGCTCCAGTTCGTGGTCGTCGGCGGCGGCTACGCCGGCACCGAGACCGCCGCCTGTCTCCAGTTGCTCACCCACAACGCGGTCAAGCGCTATCCGAACCTGGACCCGAGTCTGATCAAGTGGCATCTGATCGACATCGCGCCGAAGCTGATGCCGGAGCTCGGCGACAAGCTCGGCCGCAGCGCCCAGGAGGTGCTGCGCAAGCGCGGCATCGACATCTCGCTGGGGGTGTCCATCGCCAAGGCGGGCCCCGAGGAGGTCACCTTCACCGACGGGCGGGTGATCCCGACCCGGACCCTGATCTGGACGGCGGGAGTCGTGGCGAGCCCGCTGATCGCGACGCTCGGCGCGGAGACGGTCCGCGGACGGCTCGCCGTCGACGCGGAGATGAAACTGCCCGGGAACGACGGGGTGTTCGCGCTCGGGGACGCCGCCGCCGTACCCGACGAGGCCAAGGGCGAGGAGGGCGCGATCTGCCCGCCGACCGCGCAGCACGCGATGCGGCAGGGCAAGGTCGTCGCCGACAACGTCATCGCGACCCTGCGGGGCCGGGCGATGCGGCCGTACGTGCACAAGGACCTCGGTCTGGTCGTCGACCTCGGCGGCACCGACGCCGTCTCCAAGCCGCTCGGCATCGAGCTGCGCGGGCTGCCCGCGCAGGCCGTGGCCCGCGGCTACCACTGGTCGGCGTTGCGCACGGGGGTGGCCAAGGCCAGGGTCCTGACGAACTGGACGCTCAACGCCGTCGCGGGCGACGACTTCGTGCGCACCGGCTTCCAGGCGCGCCGGGCGGCGAAGCTGAAGGACTTCGAGTACACGGACAGCTATCTGACGCCCGAGCAGGTGCGGGCGCAGATCGAAGGGCCCGGGTCGGAGACCGCCTGAGTCCGGACGGCAGGGGAGAGTACGGCGGCGTGAGGACGGCGGCACGGTCCCTCGGTGCGCGGTGGCGGGATCGGATCGCGGCGTCCGACCCCGGGCTGTTGCGCCTTGCGGCCGGGCTGCGGACGGTCGGTGCGATCGCCCTGACGCTGGCCGTGCTCTCCCTCCTGGGCGCGGACGTCTCGCATCTGGTGGCGGGAGCCATCGCCGCGATGGTCGCCACGTTCGCGATCCGGGAGAAGCAGCGCGACCGGCAGGCCGTCACGCTGGCGCTGGGCCTGCCGGTGGCGCTCGCCTCGATGTCACTGGCGGCGCTGCTCAGCTCCCGGGTGCTGGCCGGTGACGTCTTCTTCGTCGCCCTGATCTTCTGCGCCGTCTACGGCCGCCGGTTCGGCGACCGGGGCACGGCGCTCGGACTGATCGGATTCCAGGTCTACTTCCTGTCCCTGTTCGTCGGGGTGACGGGATCGACCCTGCCCGGGTTCTACGGTTCGCTCGCCGCTGCCTTCGCGTGCAGCGCGGTGGCGCGCTTCGCGCTGGTGCCGCAGACGCCGACCGGGATCCTCCAGCGGCTGCGCGAGGCCTTCCGTGCCAGGCTCGCACAGCTGATCGACACTCAGCTCGACCTGCTCGACGCCGGTCCGGACGAGGTCGAGAAGACACTGGCCCAGGTGCGCGAGGGCACCGCCCGGCTGCACGAGACGGCCATGATGATCCAGGGCCGGCTGGAGGAGGGCACCCGGGACGAGGCCACGGCCCGGCTGGTGCAGCGCCGGATCGCCGACGCCGAGATCGCCGCCGAGCGGCTCGGGCTGCTCCTGCTGACGGCCCGCAGCGCGGAGCGGGCCGACACCCTCACCCTGCATCTGCCGGGCGCGCCGCTGCCGGAGGGCGGTCACCTCCCCGTACGGGACGAGGCCCTGGACACGCTGCGCCGGGATCTGCGGGCGCTGCGGATGCTGGTCCGGCTCCCCGTGGCCGAGGGCTCGGCCACGGCGCACGTACGCAACCGGCTGCTCGGATACCGGGAGGAGGAGAACCTGCCGCGGGCGTCTCCTGCCGTCAGGGACGTCTTCCGGGGCGTCGGTGAGGCGGCGCGCGCGGTAATGGGGCTGCGGATCGCGCTCGACGGGCCGCAGGACGACTCCGACGACAGCCCCGAGACCGCTCGCTCGCGCGAGGAACTGGACGCGGAGGACGCCGCGATCGGCGGGGGCGAGGAGGACGAGGAGACGCCCGGGAAGGAGACGGGGCTGCGGCGGCCGACCACCCGGGCCGCCGTACAGGTCGCCGTCGGGTCGTCGCTGGCCATCGCGGGCGGCGAGCTCCTGTCCTCGCACCGCTGGTACTGGGCGGTGCTGACCTGCTGGATCGTCTTCATCAACACCGCCTCCACCGGGGAGATCCTGGTCAAGGGCTACCGGCGGCTGCTGGGCACCGTGCTCGGTGTGGTCGCGGGCATCGTGCTGGCGGGGCTGGTAGGACACCATACGTGGACGGCGTTCGCCGTGGTGCTGCTGTGTGTGTTCGCGATGTTCTACTCGGCGCCGCTGTCCTACACGCTGATGTCGTTCTTCGTCACGGCCGCGCTGGGTGTGCTGTACACGCTGCTGCACACCTACAGCCTGTCGGTGCTGGTGCTGCGGGTGGAGGAGACGGCGCTGGGGGCGGCCTGCGGAATCGTCGCGGCGGCGCTGGTGCTTCCGGTGCACACGGACCGGCGCACGAACGAGCTGCTGACGACCGTGCTGGACCGGCTGACGGATGTCACCGAGGCCGCCGTGGAGCAGCTGAGCGGCGGTCCACCCGCCGATCTGCTGGACCGGGCCCGTGACCTGGACCAGGCACTGGCCGATCTACGGGCCGCGACGCAGCCCCTGACGCATCCCGTGACGCCGCTGCGGACCCGGCGGGACACGGCCCGGTATGTCGTCGCGCTGCTCGAGACCTGTGCCTACCACGCGCGGGCCCTGGCGGCCACGGCCGAGCTGCTGCCGACGCGGTCGATCGCGGCGGACCCGCAACTGCGCCGGGCCGGGCAGCGCATCCGGCACAACATCGAGGCGATCGCCGCGCGCGTGGCGGACGAACGGAGCACCGCCGAGGTGCTGGCCGGGCCGAGCATCGCCTCGCTGCTGACGCCCGGCGGACCGGGGACGCCGCGCTACGGCCGGGTGACCGACCGGGTGCTGCGGCACCTTCAGCGCCTGGACGAGGCGGTGGTCGGTCTGGCCCGGCCGCTCGGGGCGCCGGTGGCGCCGCCGAAATGAGGATGCCCGCTCACGCTCAGAAGTCCGTGGGCATGCCGCTCGCCGCCGCGATGCCCCGCAGCTCCTCGGTGTCCTGCTGGCGCTGCCGGATGCAGCCGGCGATCTCGGCGAGGCGGGTGGGGTCCGACGCGGTGGCCGCGTCGGTGACCACCCGGACCGGGCCGGTCCCGTCGACCTGTATCTCCACCAGCTGGTTGTCCAGCCGGCCGGTGACCGCGGTGGCGATCACCAGGGCGGCCTCGTCACGGATCTCCTGGGGCAGGTGCTGGGTGTCCTCCGGGTCGAGGGCGAAGTCGAGACTCTCCGGTGGCTGTTCGTCGAGGGCGCGCAGCGCGGGTGCGACGACCTTCAGCAGAAGCTGGTAGTCCTCGTTGTCCATGCGGACGCGCAAAAGGTCGAGGTACATGTCCACGGGGCGTCCGTCGCGCGAAAACTCTGGTTCGTTCATCTGGTCCGTGTTCCCCCGCAGCCCGACGTCAGACCTTCCGCCAGCGGGCCATGGCGAACGAGAACAACCCGAAGAGCACGAGCCCGGCGGCCACGCAGGCCAGCAGGCCCGGACCCGCGGGCGTGCCGGCGAACGAGCGCAGCGTGTCGTCCAGCCCCTTGGCCCTGTTCGGCTCGTAGTCGACGGCGGCCCGTACGGCGAAGGCTCCCGCGGCGGCGAACACCAGGCCGCGGGCCGCACCGCCGCCCACCCCGGTGATGTCCACCAGGCGCCGCACACGCGCGGACATCTCCCCGAGCCGCAGGTGCTTGCGGTAGGACCGCATGACGGCCCGGGCGCCCATCCAGACGCCCGCGACGGCGATCCCCACACCGGCCACGCCCACGATCCACCGCCCGCCGGGAAGGTCGAGCACCCGGGCGGTGACGTCCCGGGACTGCTCGTCGCTGGACCCGCCGCCGCTGCCCGATCCCGCCGCGAAGGCCAGCACGGAGTAGGCGACGAAGGAGTAGAAGGCGCACCGGGCGAGCGATTGCAACCGCTTCTTGGCACTGCGCCCGTCGGCGCCGGCGGCGCCGAACACGGCCTCGGACAGCCGCCACAGCGCCATGCCGACCAGACCGATGCCCAGCGCCCACAGCAGCACGGCGCCGAAGGGCTTCTCCGATATCTCGGCCAGCGCCCCCTGGCGGTCGGCCTCCTTACCGCCGTCGCCGGAGGCGATCTGCAGAGCCAGCAACCCGACCAGCAGATAGATCACGCCACGTGCGGCGAGCCCGGCCTTGGCCGCCCCCTTGGTCATCGAGCCACGCGCCGCCCGTTTCGCCTCGACCCGGCCGTTGCGGGCCAGAGCACTCGTGTTCATGCGGTCCTCCCCTGAGACTCCCCGATTCCTGCCGAGTCCGGATGCCCCGGCTCAGGCCGGACACACCCCGGCGTGCCGCCGCACCGGGCTCGGGCCCCGCGAAGCAACGGGGTGGGCACGCCGGACCCCGGCGTGCCCACCCCGCCCCGTCGTTCAGGCGTATGCGTGGGGCTCGTTCTTGCCGCTCGACGGATCCGGCGCGGCGTCGGTGACCGCCGCCGCCTCGAGCCATTGCCGTGCCGTCTCCAGGGCGTGGCGCACGTCGCGCGTGCCGGTGGAGACGCACAGCGTGTAGGCGAGGTCGCGCGCCTGTGCCTGGTTCTCGGCGGATCCGTTCTCCATGAGCGCCGTGTACTCGTCGACGAGTGTGCGCAGAACAGCGGGGTGGGGCATCAGCATCGGTCTGCTTCTCCTCCGTTCGGAACGCGTGGATGTCCTTGCCGTCAGCGCAGCGCCTCCTGGCGCACCCGCTCGCAGCTGCGGCTGATGAGCCGGGAGACGTGCATCTGGGAGATCCCCAGCTGATCGGCGATCCTGCTCTGGGTCATGTCCTCGAAGAAACGCATGTAGAGAATGGCGCGCTCGCGTTCCGGCAGGCGGCGCAGCCCCTCCTTGGCGGACTCCCGGTCGACCACGACGTCGAAGGAGGAGTCGGAGTCGCCGAGGGTGTCGGCGAGGGTGTACCCGTCGTCGCCGGCCGCGGTCTCGGCGTCCAGCGAGAGGGTGCTGAAGCTCTCCAGCGCCTCCAGGCCGGCGTTCACCTCTTCCTCGGTGAGCCCGCTGTGGGTGGCGATGTCGGTGACGGAAGGCTCGTTCGCCCCGGGGTTCTGGGTGAGCTCCCGGCGGGCGATGCGCACCTTGTTGCGCAGTTCCTGGACGCGGCGCGGCACGCGCAGCGCCCACATCCGGTCCCGGAAGTGCCGCTTGATCTCCCCGGTGATGGTGGGCACGGCATAACTCTCGAAGGCCCCGCGCTCGGGGTCGAAACGGTCGACGGCCTTCACCAGCCCGAGGGCCGCGACCTGGCGCAGGTCCTCGATCGCCTCGCCGCGGTCGCGGAAGCGGCCGGCGATGCGGTGGGCCATGGGCAGCCAGGCGGTGACCAGTTCGTCGCGTACGGCGTCCCGCTCGGGGCCCTCTTCCAGGGTGACCAGCCGGGCGAACCGGCTGGCGGTGTCGGGCGCGTCGTCGTGTGTGCGCCGCAACTGCGCGGTGGTGGGGGCGGATGCGGCGGGACGGCTTGTCGACATGTCTGCAGGCATGCGGTATCGCTCCTGAACGGTGTTTTCAGGGACTGACGACGGAGGGCTCCTGCCACCCGGGGCGCGTGCGGCGCCTCGGAGCGGCCATACCGCTTCCGTCGGCGCGCCTCCGGTCCGAAGCACGAAACCTCCGTCTGCCCTACCCCTGGAGGAACAAACTCCGCCTGCGGGAAAGCGTTCGAGGGACCCTGCCGTCAGCGCCTCGGCCCGGCCGACGGCAGGGTCAGAACACGGGAACGACGGCGGTGATGCGCTTCCCGCCGGAGGGCAGGTCGGACACCCTGATGTCGCGGGCCAGCCGGCGGACGATCGGCCAGCCGCGACCACCGACGCGCCGCCGCCCCTCGTCGTCGAGCGGATCCGCGGTGGCCGGGAACCGGTCGCTGCGGTCGCTGACGGAGACGAGCACGGCCCGCCCGTCCACGTCGACGTCGAATCCGGTGACGCCGCCGCCGTGCAGGATGGCGTTGGACGTCAGTTCCGAGGCGACGAGCAGAGCGTCCGAGAGGCCGTCCTCGTCGTACGGACAGCCGGTGGCCCCGCAACACCTGGTCACCGCCCGGCGTACCGCGCTGCGGACGTCGGCCGGTCGGCACCGTTCCTGTACCGTGCACCCGAACGGGCCGTCCGGCGCGTCCATACGGTCGGTCGAGTCGTTCGTCGGCATCCCTTCACTCCCCTGACTGTTCGCGACTGGTGGCTGTTCCCCGCCGGTGGCTGTTCTCGACCGGTCTCCGGTAGAAACCGGCCCGGCCCGAACGGCGGCAGGCCCGTCGAAGCGGCGTCCCGCCCACGGGCCACCGACCCTGGATCGGCCTGCGAGGGGCGCCGCTCCGGGTCCGCACGGATGCCCAGCGGGATCGTCCGTCCGGACACCGCGGCGGGATCGTCCGCCCAAACACCCGGACACCCGGACACCTGCGGGATCGTCCACCGGGACACCCGGCGGGATCGTCCGTCCGGACACCCGGCGGGATCGTCCGTCCGCGCCGACCGGGCCGCGGTGGCCGCGACGCCCCTTCCGTACCCGCGCTCGTCCGCCGGACGGTGCGGTCGTCTTCTTTTCGGCTGGCCGTCCCTGCCGCGGCCAAACCTCCCGGCCAGGGAGCAATCGTCCCGCCGTACCGGGGTACGCGAATCAGATGACCGATGTGGTGGACTCCGGCGAACTGCTGCGGCGCATCCAACGAGCGAGGGCCTGCGCCCAGGAGGAGCTACTGACCTGGCGGGCGCGGAGCGCCGACGCTGCCCGGACCGACGCGGACGACACAGGCACGGGCCCCGTCACCGGCCCAGGTCCGGACAACGCGCAGGACGCCCGGGTGCGGGGTCTCGCCTACGAAGCCGTGCTGAGGGTGCTGGACGAGATCCTGACGCCCGGCCGGCCCGGGGAGCCGCACTGACCTCGGGATCCGTGTCGGCGGCCCGGATTGGTGTCGGCCGTCCCGGGCACCCGCACCGCATGTCAGCGGACCACACGCGAGCACCCGTTCTGGAAGCCCTCGTCGACTACCACCGTCAGGGACGGTTGGCATTCACCCCGCCGGGACACAAACAGGCGCGCGGCGCCGATCCCGAGGTGCGGGCGGTGCTGGGGGACGCGGTCTTCCTCGGGGACGTGCTGGCGTCCGGCGGACTCGACGACCGGCTCACCCGGGGGCGGGTTCTGGAACGCGCCGAGGAGCTGATGGCGGACGCCGTCCATGCCGAGCACACGTTCTTCTCGACGTGCGGAAGTTCCCTGTCCGTCAAGGCCGCCATGCTGTCCGTGGCGGGACCGCACGAGAAACTGCTGATCGGGCGGGACGCGCACAAGTCGGTGGTGTCCGGCCTGATCCTGTCCGGGATCGAGCCGGTATGGGTCGAGCCGCGCTGGGACGCCGACCGGCACCTGGCGCATCCGCCGTCCGCCGAGCAGTTCGAGAAGGCCTTCGAGATCCATCCCGACGCGAAGGGCGCCTTGGTCACCAGCCCGACCCCGTACGGCGCCTGCGCCGACCTGCGGGCGATCGCCGACGTCTGTCATCGCCGGTCGGTGCCCCTCGTCGTGGACGAGGCCTGGGGCGCGCATCTGCCCTTCCATCCGGATCTGCCGTCCTGGGCGATGGACGCGGGCGCCGACATCTGTGTGACCAGCATCCACAAGATGGGCAGCGGGCTGGAACAGGGTTCCGTCTTCCACCTTCGGGGCGAGCTCGTCACACCGGAACTGCTGAATATGCGCGCGGATCTGCTGGGCACGACCAGTCCCTCGGTCCTGCTGTACGCCGGGCTCGACGGCTGGCGTCGGCAGATGGCGCTGCGCGGCGAGGAGTTGCTCGGCGCGGCCCTCGGCCTCGCGAAGGAGGTGCGGGCCGCGATCGAGGAGATCGACGGGATGCACGTCGAGGGCCGGGAGGACTTCTGCGGCCCGGGCCTCGCCGACGACTTCGATCCGCTGCCCGTGGTCATCGACCTCCAGGGACTCGGCGTCAGCGGCTTCCAGGCCGCGGACTGGCTGCGTGAGCACCAGGCCGTGGACATGCACCTGTCCGACCACCGGCGGATCGGCGCGCAGCTGACCCACGCCGACGACCGGGAGACGACCGGCGAACTGCTCGCCGCCCTCAAGGAACTCGCGCACGCGGCGCCGGAACTGCGCCCGGCCCCGCCGGTCGAGGTGCCGTCCCCCGCCGAACTGCGCATGGCCCAGGGCCTGCTGCCCCGGGACGCGTTCTTCGGGCCCGCCGAGACCGTGGCATTGGGCAAGGCCGCGGGACGGATCGCCGCCGAGATGATCACTCCGTACCCGCCGGGGATCCCGGCCGTGCTGCCCGGTGAGCGACTCACCGAGCCCGTGCTGCGGTACCTGCGCACCGGTCTGGAGGCCGGCATGAACCTCCCCGACGCGGCCGACGCGGAACTGAAAACGATCAGGGTCGTGGCGCGGGATGCGGAGTGACGACGGAGAGACGGCGAGGGAAGCCGGGGAGGCAACGAGGTGAAGGGAAAGTGAAACGGGTCACGTGACCGGGTTACGGGTACACGAAATCTCCATGAGTGGTTTACCGTTCATTCATAGAAGGTGGGCGGGGTCGACGTAACTCCTCCTCCGTGCACCGCCTTGTACTGCCCTGGCTGGCCTCCCCCGTCCAGCCAGGGCTTTTCCATGCCCGAAGGCAGAAAACGCGGTCCTCCGAGGTGCCCGGAACCTCGGCAGCGGCTGAAATGGAAGGCGAAGCACCCCCACCGATCCTCGGCGAGGAGCCCCGGGCCATGACCAAAGCGACCAAACTGCTGACCGCCCTTCCCCCGCCTCAGCGCCAGCGCCTGATGACGCTCGCCCGCGAGGTGCCCTTCACCGAGGACACCCGGATCTTCGAGGCGGGCGGCACGGCCGACCGCTTCTGGGTCATCCGCTCCGGTGCGGTCTCGCTCGTCCAGCAGGTGACGTCCCTGCGGCGGGTCACCGTCGCGACCCTCGGCGCCGGTGACCTGCTGGGCTGGTCCTGGCTGTTTCCGCCCTACCGGTGGGACTTCGGCGCGGAGGCCTTCAGCCCCGTGCGCGCCTACGAGTTCGAGGCGCAGCCGGTGCTCAAGCTGTGCGAGGAGGATCCGGCGCTCGGGTTGACGCTGATGAGGATCGTGGCCGAGATCCTCGCGCACCGGCTGGAGACGACCCGCGGCAAGCTCATGGAGCAGTACGGGTCGCGCCGGCACGGGGCGCTGTAGGACCGCCGTACCCGCGCCGGTGTCAGACGCGGTACCGGCGCAGCGCGGGCACGGCCGCCGCCAGGCCCAGCATCACCGCGACGACCAGCAGACCGCCGCCGGCGACCGCCGTGCGGGGCCCGAAGGCGGCGCCGGCCGTGCCGTGCAGGGCGTCGGCCAGTCGGGGGCCGCCCGCGACGACGACCGTGAACACACCCTGCATACGACCGCGCATCTCGTCGGTGGCGGCGGACAGCAGGATCGCCCCGCGGAAGACCATGGACACCATGTCGGCGATGCCGGCACAGGCCAGGAACACCACGGCGAGCCACAGGCTGCCGCTCAGCCCGAAGCCGGCGATCGCCGCGCCCCACGCGACGACCGCGCCGATGACCATCCAGCCGTGCCGGCGGGCCCGGGAGAACGTGCCGGAGAACAGTCCGCCCAGCACGGCGCCGATCGGGATCGCCGCGAACAGCAGGCCGAGGGCGAGCCCTTCGCCGTAGGGGGCGTACGTCTCGGCGGCGAGCTGCGGGAAGAGGGCTCTGGGCATGCCGAAGACCATGGCGATGACGTCGGCGAGGAAGGACAGCAGCAGGACCTTGTGCCGGGAGATGTAGCGGAAGCCCTCCACGATCTCGCGGAGCCCGGCCCGCCGGGCGGTCGCACTCGCGAGCGGCGGCAGCGCCGGCAGACGCACCACGGCCCACAGCGTCACGGACAGCGCGACGGCGTCGAGGAGATACAGCTCGGGCAGGCCGATGACGGGGATCAGCGCGCCCGCGAACAGCGGGCCGGCGACCAGACCGGTCTGCATGACGGTCGAGCCGAGGGCGTTGGCCGCGGCGAGCTCGTCCGCGGGGACCAGACGGGCGATGGAGGCGTTGCGGGCCGGCGCGTTCAGGCCGAAGAAGGCCTGCTGGGTGGCGAGCAGCACCATCAGCACGGCCACCGAGTCCAGTCCCGCGACCGCCTGGAGCCAGAACAGCACCGACGTGACGGCGATACCGCTGTTGGTGATCAGCAGCAGCTTGCGCCGGTCGACGGTGTCGGCGACCGCGCCGCCCCAGAGCGCGAACAGCACCATCGGCACCAGCCCGGCCAGGCTGGCGTAGCCGACCCAGGCGGAGGAGCCGGTGATGTCGTAGATCTGCTTGGGCACGGCGACGGCGGTGAGCTGACTGCCGACGGCCGTGACGATGGTCGAGGACCACAGCCGCCGGTAGGCCGGCCTGCGCAGCGGACGGGTGTCCATCGCCCAGCCGCGCCAGCCGCGCCGGGGCCGGTCCCGCGGTCTCGGTCCGGCCTCCTCGGCCTCGGGTGCGGTACCGCTCTCGCTCGTGTCCACGCGTTTCCTGGTTGCTCGATACATCTTTCGGGTCCGGAGGTCACTATCCCAGCACCTGCTGTGCTTTCACCGCCCAGTGGACGCTTGATCTCAGATTCCGGACGCGGAACGCGTCCCGCTGTTCGGCGGTCCCGGTTCCCCGGAGCACGGCTCCCGGCCACTCGGGGCACCGCCGACTCGGCCCCTTGGCGCTCAGGCCCCCGCCGCTCAAGCCCCCGCGACGAGCGTCACGCCGAGGACGATCATGGTGGCCGCGACCAGACCGTCCAGGACGCGCCAGGCGGCCGGGCGGGTCAGGAAGCGGCCGAGGAGCCGGGCGCCGAAACCCAGCGCGACGAACCAGCAGACGCTGGCGAAGGCGGCGCCGAGGCCGAAGGTCCAGCGCAGCGGGCCGCGGTCGGCCGCGACGGAACCGAGCAGGAAGACCGTGTCGAGGTAGACGTGCGGATTGAGCCAGGTCAGCGCCAGACAGGTCAGTACCGCCCGGCGCAGTGAGCCCGCGCTCTCCCCCTCCGTCGCCAGTGCGCCCGCGGGCCGGAACACCCGCCGGGCCGCCAGCGCCCCGTAGCAGAGCAGGAAGATTCCGCCGATCCAGCCGACCGCCGTCAGCGCCCCGGGCCAGGCCACCACCAGCGCGCCCACCCCGCCCACGCCGAGGGCGATCAGCACCGCGTCGGACAGGGCGCAGATCCCGACGACGGCGAGGACGGCGTCACGGCGGATCCCCTGACGCAGGACGAACGCGTTCTGGGCGCCGATGGCGACGATGAGCGACAGACCGGTGCCGAAGCCGGCGGCCGCGGCGGTGAGGGTGGGCGACATGGCCTCCACGCTAGAGAAGCGATCACCGTGGGTACAGCTAAAGATTCTTACGTATCATTAGCTTTCGTGATGACGAGATGATGACGGACCTTCCTCTCGACCAGGTGCGGACCCTGCTGGCGGTGGTGGACGAGGGAACCTTCGACGCGGCCGCCGCCGCCCTGTACGTGACGCCGTCCGCGGTCAGCCAGCGCGTCAAGGCCCTGGAACAGCGCACGGGCCGGGTCCTGCTGCTGCGCACCAAGCCGGTCCGGCCCACCGAGTCCGGCGAGATCATCGTCCGGTTCGCCCGCCAGCTGGCCCGGCTCGAACGCGACACGCGGTCCGAGCTGGGCATGAGCGGCGAGGGCGAGCCGACACGGGTGACGGTCGCGGTGAACGCGGACTCGCTCGCCACCTGGTTCCTGCCGGCCCTGGCCCGGGTTCCCCGGGAGCCGCAGATCTGCTTCGAACTGCACCGCGAGGACGAGACGCGCACGGCGGAACTCCTGCGGGAGGGGCTGGTGATGGCCGCGGTGACCTCGTCGTCCGAGGCCGTGACCGGGTGCTTCGTACGGTCGCTGGGCACGATGCGCTACCAGGCCGCGGCCAGCCCCGACTTCGTCTCCCGTCACCTCGGTGACGGCCCGCTCCACGAGAACCTCGCCCGGGCACCCGTGATGACCTTCGACCGGAGCGACGACCTTCAGGACGCGTTCGTGCGCGGACTGCGCCGGGGCGCCGAAGGCGCGGGTCCGGTACGGCTGGCCGTACCGACCTCGGAGGGTTTCGTGGAGTCCGTGGCCGCCGGTTTCGGCTGGGGCATGGTGCCCGACGTGCAGTCCGGCCCGCTGCTGCGTTCCGGCCGTCTGGTCTCCCTCGCACCCGAACGCCCGCTGGACGTCCCGCTGTACTGGCAGCAGTGGAAACTCGACTCCCCGGCGCTGGCGGCGGTGGCGGACGCGGTGGCGGCGACGGCGGCCGAGACCCTCAGGACCTGAGCTGGGCCAGCGTCGCCTGCGCACTGTCCAGCAGCATCTCGAGCGCCGTCGGATAGGCGCTGGTCACCATGCGGGTCGACAGCAGCGGGGCCGCCTCGGCGATCCGGGGGTGGGTCGCGGAAGGCAGGCGGGCGTACGTGGAACGCCACATCGCGTCGTCGGCGCGCTGCGCGGCCCGGGGCAGGGCCAGGGACGCGGCGTCCAGGGCGGCGAAGGCGAGCGTCTGGTCGATGAAGGCGTGGTAGATCCGCACGGTGTCCGGCAGCGGGAACCCCGCGGTGCGCAGCACGTCCAGGACCGCCTCGTCGGCGGCCAGTTCGTTGGCCCGGCCCGTCACCCGGCTCGCGGTGAGCTGGGCGGCCTGCGGGTGGGCGACGTAGGCGGCGTGGATGCGCAGCCCGACGGCGTGCAGATCCGTGCGCCACTCCCCCGTCGGCCGCCAGCCGCGCAGCGCCTCGCCGACGAGCGCGTCGCCGATGGCGAGGGTCAACTCGTCCATCCCCCGGAAGTACCGGTACAGAGTGCTGGGGTCGCAGTCGAGGGCGAGGCCGAGACGGCGGGCCGTCAGGCCGGTGCTGCCGTGCTCGCGCAGCAGGCGCAGCGCGGCCTCGACGATCAGACGCTCGGACAGGACGGTGCCGCTCCTGGTGGGCCGGCGCCGCCGCCGCTTCTCCTCGGGTACGACCGGTTTGGCCATCCGCCCTCACCCTCCGTTCCGCCCGGCCGCCCGCGGCCCGCGCCCTTATGCCAACGCCATTGACCTTACGCGGACCCGCGGCGTTGGATCGGAGTCAGGGCCCCGCTTCGCACTTCGTTCGCAGTCTCAGCCGAGGGAGTTCTCGTCATGCGTGTCCTGCTCGTGGGCGCCGGCGGTGTGGGCACCGCCATCACCCGGATCGCCGCCCGCCGCCCGTTCTTCGATGCGATGGTGGTCGCCGACCGCGATCCCGCCCGAGCCGCTGCCGCCGTCGCCGCGCTCGACGGCGACACCCGCTTCCACGCCGAGCGCGTCGACGCCGGCGACGAGGCGGCGGTGGCCGACCTGCTGGCCCGCCATCGATGTGACGTGCTGCTCAACGCCACCGACCCGCGGTTCGTGATGCCGCTGTTCCACGCGGCGCGGACCGCCGGGGCCACCTATGTCGACATGGCGATGTCGCTGTCGCGGCCGCACCCGGACCGGCCGTACGAGGAGTGCGGGGTCCGGCTCGGCGACGCGCAGTTCGCCGAGGCCGAGGACTGGGCCGAGGCCGGCGCCCTGGCCCTGGTCGGCATGGGGGTCGAGCCGGGTCTGTCGGACGTCTTCGCCCGGTACGCCGCCGACGAGCTCTTCGACGAGATCGAGGAGATCGGCATCCGCGACGGCGCGAACCTCACCGTCGAGGGCCATGACTTCGCTCCCTCCTTCAGCATCTGGACCACCATCGAGGAGTGCCTGAACCCTCCGGTGGTCTACGAGGCCGACCGGGGCTGGTTCACCACCGCTCCCTTCAGCGAGCCGGAGGTCTTCGACTTCCCGGAGGGCATCGGGCCGGTGGAGTGCGTGAACGTCGAGCACGAGGAGGTACTGCTCGTGCCGCGCTGGGTGAAGGCGCGCCGGGTCACCTTCAAGTACGGGCTGGGCGGCGAGTTCATCGAGACCCTGAAGACGCTGCACCGCCTGGGGCTGGACCGCACCTCGCCCGTGACCGTGCCGAGCGCGGGCGGGCCGGTGCCCGTCTCGCCCCGGGACGTGGTGGCGGCCTGTCTGCCCGACCCGGCGACGCTGGGCGAGCTGATGCACGGCAAGACGTGCGCGGGCACCTGGGTGCGGGGCGTGAAGGACGGCGCACCGCGCGAGGTGTACCTGTACCACGTGGTCGACAACCGGTGGTCCATGGCCGAGTACGGCAGCCAGGCCGTGGTGTGGCAGACCGCCGTCAACCCGGTGGTCGCCCTCGAACTGCTCGCCACGGGCGCGTGGTCCGGCGCGGGCGTCCTGGGCCCCGAGGCGTTCCCGCCCCGCCCGTTCCTCGACCTGCTGACGGCCTACGGCTCCCCGTGGGGCCAACGGGAACAGTGAACGTCTTTCCGGGCCCGCCCTGTTTCACCGTCGCCCCTGCGGTGACCCGACCGGGAACAACGCATCCGGAAAAGCACATACGACGTGATCGCAGGTGACTTCGATGGACGACTGGCGACAGCACGCCCTGTGCCGTGACGAGGACCCCGACCTCTTCTTCCCGATCGGTACCTCCGGTCCGGCACTCCTGCAGACGGAACAGGCGAAGGCGGTCTGCCGACGCTGCCCGGTGCGGGAGGCCTGTCTGGACTGGGCCATGGAAACCGATCAGAGCCTCGGGGTCTGGGGCGGTACGAGCGAGACCGAACGTCGTGCCCTCAAGCGGCGCATCAGGGCACGACGCAGTTCGTGACCGGGGTCGGACGGACCTGGCCACCGCGCCGGGAGTCGGGGCCCGAAGGCGACCCGGACGAGCCGGGGAAACGGGGTGCCGGGAGCCCGGGCCGACGGAGACCGGGAGGGCCCTCGGCCGGCTCCCCGGATCGGACGCGGCTCAGCCGTCTCCGGGTGCCCTCGCGGCGGGCAGCCGCAGGGTGAAGACGCTGCCCGTGCCCGGGGTGCTCGCCGCTTCCGCCGTGCCGCCGTGCGCGACCGTCAGCTGGCGGACGATCGGCAGCCCCAGGCCGCTGCCACCGGTGCGGCGGCTGCGTGACTTCTCCGCCCGCCAGAAGCGCTCGAAGACGTGCGGCAGGTCGTCGGCTCCGATGCCCGTGCCGGTGTCGGCCACCTCCAGCGCGACCCGCTCGCCGTCACCCCGCGCGGTCAGGGTGACCGTGCCGTCGGGCGGGGTGTGGCGTACGGCGTTGGTGACGAGGTTGCCGAGCGCCTGCCGCAGCCGTACCGGGTCGGCGTCCAGCCAGGGGGCGCCCTCGGTCTCGGTGCGCAGCCGCACGCCGGCCGTGTCGGCGGCGACGCGGTGGGCGGCGGCGACCTGGGCGAGCAGGTCGTCGGCGGGCACCGGTTCGCGATGCAGGCGCAGCGTACCGGCGTCGGCGGCCGCGAGATCGCGCAGGTCGTCGATGACCCGCTGGAGGACCAGCGCCTCCTCGTGCAGGGCGCCGAGCAGCGCGGTGTCGGGTTCGACCAGGCCGTCGCGGGTGACCTCCAGCCACCCCCGGATGTTGGTGAGCGGGCTGCGCAGTTCGTGGGCCACGTCGCTGATGAAGGCCTTGCGCTGGGCCTCCAGACGTTCCCGGCGTTCGGCGAGGTCGTTGAAGGCCTCCGCGAGGATCCCGGTTTCGTCGCGTGTCGTGACGGGCACGCGCGCGTGCCGGTCCGGGGGCTGTTGCGCGGCCTCGGTCAGGGCGCGCAGGGGCCGTACCAGGCGGGTGGCGACGACGGCGGTGACGGCCAGCACCAGCCCGGCCGTGCCGACGAGCTTCGCCTTGTTGGCCGGGGACATGACCCAGCGGGGCGCCGCGCCGCTGTCCCCCACGCCGAGGAACAACTCGGCGACCGGGGCGACGTACGGGTCGAGCTGGTCGCGCCGCGCGGTCTCCAGGCAGGTCTGGGCCGCGCGCACGGCCGCCTTGGCGTCCTCCTCCCTGCCGCCCGCCGCCTTGACGACCGCGAGCGCCAGGGACGGGTTGCGGTCGAACGTGCCGGAAAGGCCGGCGCCGAACATCAGGGGCACCTCGGGATCCAGGCCCGCGCGGGTCAGACAGCCGCCGGCCCGGGCCTGAAGCGCGGTCAGCGCCCTCTCCTCCGTGGGCATGGGCATGTCGAACTTCTCGTCCCCGCACCCTTCGGAGGCGTAGCCGGAGGTGGTGGAACCGTCCGTGGCGGTGACCACCGGGCGGCCGCTCGGGGTGTGTGTGACGGTCGTGTCGATGCCGTAGCGGGAGAGGCAGCGCTGCCGGGCGCCGGCCGCGGCGTCGAGTTTCGTTCGTTCGAGCGGGGTGAGCCGGTAAGGGCCCACCACGCGCGGGTCGGTGCCGCTCAGCTGGGCGCCCGGCTCGCTGTAGGTGTCGGTGCGCAGCGGGTCGACGGTCGCGGCGGCGATCGGCGGCAGGGAGGTGCCGCCCTGCGCGGAGTCGGCCAGGGGCGTGCGGTCGGCGGTGGTCAGGGCGATGCGCCGGCCGGTCCGCGCGGACAGGTCGCGGACCACGGCCCGGACGCCCGTCCAGTCCGGGTGGGTGGCCGCGTAGCCGCTGAGCTTCGCGAGGATGTCCATGTCGTCGGCGAGGGCCTGGCCCTGTTCCTCCCGCAGCGCGCGCGTGGTGGTGGTGACGGCGAGCCATGCGGTGGCGGCCACAGAGCACACGGCGATCAGGACGGACGCGATCAGCAGGCGGACCAGCAGGCGCTTGCGCAGCGGTATGCGGATGCGGGCAGAGGTGCGGGCGCGGGAAGGGGTGCGGGCGCGCTTCACGTGTGGCCGCCGCTGAGCTTGTAGCCCACGCCGAACACGGTCAGCAGCCTCACGGGTCTGCGCGGGTCGGCCTCGATCTTCCGGCGCAGGTTCATGATGTGCACGTCGACGGCCCGTTCGGTCGAGGAGCGGTCGAACCCGCGGGTGCACTGGAGCAACTGCCTCCGGGAGAAGACCCGTTCGGGTTCGGCGGCCATGGCCAGCAGGATCTGGAACTCGGCGGGTGTGCACTCCACCGGCTCGCCGGCACAGCGCACCTCGTGCCGCTCGGGGTCGACGGCGAGTCCCGCGGCCCGGACGACGGGGTCGTCCCGCCGGTCGCCCCCGGCCCGCCCGCTGCGCCGCAGGACGGTGCGGATGCGGGCCATCAGCTCGCGCGGGCTGTAGGGCTTGGTCATGTAGTCGTCGGCGCCCAGTTCCAGGCCGAGCAGCACGTCGTCCTCGGCGGCGCGGGCGGTCAGCATCAGTACCGGCAGGTCGCCGTCCCGGCGCAGTACCCGGCACACCCCGAAGCCGTCGATGACCGGCAGCATGAGGTCGAGGACGACGAGGTCGGGCCGGCTTCGTCGCACCGCGTCCAGCGCGGCCGCACCGTCATGCACGACGGTGGCGGTGTGGCCCTCGGCGAGCAGCGAGCGACGGATCAGTTCGGCCTGCATCGCGTCGTCCTCGGCGACCAGTACATGAGCGCACACGCGACAACTCCGTTTTCTCGGCGGGCCAGAGAGTCATGGTCGCCCACCCGGACCACGGCGTCCGCGACGCCGCCGCATCCCGTGACGGGGTGGGACGCGGCGGACGGCGTGGCCCGGGGACGAGGCGTGATCACCGTTCGACCTTCGCCCACAGGTGTGTGGAACTCGTCAGGTTCCGGAGCCCGTGGGAGGTTCTACGGCCTGGCGGGCTTGCCCGGGCCGTACAGCCAGGTCCGGAACAGCGCGCCGAGGTCGGCCCCGGACTCCCGTTCCGCGAGCCGTTCGAACTGGGCGGTGGTGCCGTTGCCGTGACGGTGCGCGGTGGCCCAGGCGCGCAGGACGCGGAAGAAGGCGCGGTCCCCGACGGTGGTGCGCAGGGCGTGCAGGGTCATGGCGCCGCGGGCGTAGACGGGAGCGCCGAAGATGTTCGCGCCGCTGCCGGGGTCGCCGGGAGGGAACGCCCACAGGGGGTCGTTCGCGGGCGTGGCGTACAGGGCGTCGAAGCTCTGCCGGGCGGTCTCGCCGCCGTGCTGTTCGGCGTAGAGCCACTCGGCGTACGTGGCGAAGCCCTCGTTGAGCCAGATGTCCTTCCAGGAGGTGAGGGAGACGGAGTCGCCGAACCACTGGTGGGCGCTCTCGTGGACGAGGGTGCTCAGGGAGGGGGCCCGGTCGTACACCGGCCGCGACTGGGTCTCCAGGGCGTAGCCGACGTCCGGGGCGTGGTCGACGACGGAGCCGGCGGCGCGGAAGGGATAGGGCCCGAACAGTCCGCTCTCCCACTTCAGCACGGACGGCAGCTGCTTCAGGACGGGCGCGGCGGCCGCGGCCTCGCGCGGGTCGACGGCGTCGTACACCTTGAGGCCCTCGCGCGTCGTGTACTGCTTGACCTGGAACTTTCCGACGGTCGCGGTGGCGAGGTAGGCCGCCATGGGTTCGGCCTGCCGCCAGCGGAAAGTGGTCCTGCCGTGCGTGGTGCGCTGTCCGAGCAGGACGCCGTTGGCGACGGCGGCGCGGCCCTCGGGAACGGTGATCGTGAAGTCGTAGGAGGACTTGTCGAGGGGATGGTTGTTGGCCGGGAACCAGGTCATGGCGCCCTGGGGTTCGCCGGCGACGAAGGCCCCGTCGTCGGTGGGGATCCAGCCGTCGAGGGAGCCGTCGGGGTCGGTGACCGGGCCGGGGGTGCCGTTGTAGGTGACGGTGACCTGGAAGCGCTCGCCCTTGCGCAGGGGGTGCTTCGGGGTGACGACGAGTTCCTGGCCGTCGCGGCGGTGGTCCGCCTTGACGTGGTCGACGGTCAGGCCGGTGACCTTCAGCCCGTGGAGGTCGAGGTCGAAGCGGGTCAGCCGTTGGGTGGCGCGGGCCGTCAGCACCGCCTTGCCGTCGAGGTGGCGGCTGCCGGGGTCGTAGCGCAGGGTCAGGTCGTAATGGGCCACGTGGTAGCCGCCGTTGCCGGCGAGCGGGAAGTAGGGGTCGCCGACGCCGGCGGCGCCCGTCTGTCCGGCCGCGGTGGCGGGTCCGGCCGCCGTGAGCAACGCCGCCAGGGCGAGGGGGACGGTGGCGGCGACGGCTTCGCGACGCAGGGGGGTGGTGGTGCGGCTGCGGGGGTGTCTCACGTGCGCTCCTGGGGGGTGACGTGTGGTCAGACGTGCTCAGCCTAGGACCGGGCACCCCGTTTTCTCCCCGTTCGGGCCAGCACCGGCGGTGCCGACGCGTGTCCGGGGCCTACGCTCGGACGGAACCCGCCAACCCGAGGACGGCCCGCCCATGAGTGTCCGCGTGCGTCGCGTCTACGACCCGCCCGAGCCCGACGACGGTCTGCGGGTCCTGGTCGACCGGCTGTGGCCGCGCGGTGTGTCCAAGGAAGCGGCGCGCGTGGACGAGTGGCCCAAGGGCCTGACCCCGTCCACCGAACTGCGCCGCTGGTACCACGCGGGCGAGGGGTCGTACGAGGAGTTCGCGCGGCGCTACGAGGCGGAGCTGGCCGGTCCGGAGGCGGCCGAACTCCTCGACCGCGTACGCGAGTCGGTGCGCGAGGGGCAGGTGACCTTGCTGACGTCCGCGAAGTCGCCCGAGCACAGTCACACGGAGGTGCTGGTCCGCCTCCTGGAGGCGGACCAGCGCTGACGGCGGCGGACGTCAGCCCGTCTGCTCGGCCGCCGCCCGTCCGGCGGCTCGTCCGGAGAAGAGACAGCCGCCGAGGAAGGTGCCTTCGAGGGCGTTGTAGCCGTGGACTCCGCCGCCGCCGAATCCCGCCACCTCGCCCGCCGCGTACAGCCCTTCGACCGGCTGCCCGTCGGCGCCCAGGGCGCGTGAGTCCAGGTCGGTCTGGATGCCGCCGAGGGTCTTGCGGGTGAGGACGTGCAGCTTGACGGCGATCAGCGGGCCCGCCTCGGGGTCCAGGACACGGTGCGGGGTGGCCACGCGGCCGAGCCGGTCGCCGATGTAGCGGCGGGCGTTGCGGATGCCCTGGACCTGGGCGTCCTTGCTGTACGGGTTGGCCATCTGGAGGTCGCGGGCCTGGATCTGGCGGCGCAGGGTGTCGACGTCGAGCAGCGCCTTCTCGGTGAGCCCGTTCATCTTCTCGACGAGCTTGTCCAGCGTGTCGGCGATGACGAAGTCCGCGCCCCGGTCGAGGAACGCCTGCACCGGCGCCGGGGCGCCCTTGCCGAGCAGCCGGTCGCGCAGGACGGCCTTGCGGTCCTTGGCGGTGATGTCGGGGTTCTGCTCGGAGCCGGAGAGCGCGAACTCCTTCTCGACGATCTTGCGGGTGAGGATGAACCAGGAGTGGTCGTGGTCGGCGATGTCCTGCGTCGTCCGCAGGTGCTTGAGTGTGTTGAGGGTGTCGTAACCCGGCAGGCAGGGGTCGGGCAGTCGGCGGCCGAGGGCGTCGAACCACAGGGAGGACGGGCCGGGCAGGATGCGGATGCCGTGGCCGGGCCAGATGGGGTCCCAGTTCTGGATGCCCTCGGTGTAGTGCCACATGCGGTCGCGGTTGACCAGCCGGACGCCGGCCCCGGCGCTGATGTCGAGCATGCGGCCGTCGACGTAGGCGGGGACACCGGTGACCATCTCGCCGGGAGGCGTGCCCAGCCGCTCGGGCCAGTAGCGCCGCACGATGTCGTGGTTGGCGCCGATGCCGCCGCTGGTGACGACCACGGCCTGGGCGGTCAGCTCGAAGTCGCCGATGCGGTCGCGGTTGGAGGCGACGCCGCGCGCGGAGTCGTCGGGGGCGAGGACCGTGCCGCGCACCCCGCGGGCGGCGCCGTCCTCGAGGACCAGCTCGTCCACCTGGTGCCGGTGGTAGAAGGTCAGCAGCCCGTCCTTCGCCGCCTGCTTGGCATGGCGGACGAACGGCTCCACGACGCCGGTGCCGGTGCCCCAGGCGACGTGGAAGCGGGGCACGGAGTTGCCGTGCCCGTCCGCGCGCAGGTCGCCGCGCTCGGCCCAGCCGACGGTCGGCACGAAGGAGATCCCGTGCCCGGCGAGCCAGGTCCGCTTCTCCCCCGCCGCGAACTCGACGTAGGCGCGCGCCCAGCGCACCGCCCAGGAGTCCTCGTCGTCGGTGCGGTCGAACTGCGCGCTGCCCTGCCAGTCGTTCCAGGCGAGGTCGAAGGAGTCCTTGATGCCCAGGCGGCGCTGCTCCGGGGAGTCGACGAGGAAGAGCCCGCCGAAGGACCAGAACGCCTGGCCGCCGAGGTTGGCGGCGTTCTCCTGGTCGACCAGGGCGACCCGTCGGCCCCTGCTGGTGAGTTCGTGCGCCGCGACCAGGCCCGCGAGGCCGGCTCCGACGACGATGACGTCCGCGTCCATGGCGTCCGCTGCCTTTCTGCTGAGGATGTCATTCCGGGGTGCCGCCGCCGTCGGTCAGCAGCGCGGTGAGCAGTTGCTTCAGCCAGACACGAGCACCCTCGACGTCCTTGTCCAGCAGCAGTTGGGTGGTGACTCCGTCGTAGGCGGCGACCACGGCGTGCGCCGCGCCGTCGACGTCCCCGAGCACGGCCGGCAGCGCGGCGAGCCCCCGGGCCCGGGCGAGCCGGTCGGCGATCGCCCGCCGCAGCCTCGTCCGGTGCTCCAGCAGTGTCTGCGCGACGTCCGGGGCGCGCGCGGCGTGCACCAGGAAGTCCGTCTTCACCAGGAGCCAGTCCAGGTCGAGCAGGAGCACCTCGGTGACCCGGTCGACGGCGGCGGGCACGTCGAGGTCGGGTCCGTCGAGGGCGAGGGCTCCGGACACCTGTTCGGCGATCAGGTCGGCCCGTTGTCGGTACAGGGCGAAGAACAGCTCGTCGAGACTGTCGAAGTTGGAGTAGAAGGCGCCCCTGCTGTAGCCCGCGGCCTCGCACACCTCCTCGATGGAGACCCGTCCGAAGCCCTTGGCCGCGAACACCTCGAAGGCGGCGTCGAGCAGCTTGGCCCGTGTGCGGACCCGGCGTCTGGTGACGCGCCCGGTCGTCCGCCCGGTCTGCTCCGCCGACTGCTCGGTCTGCCCCGTCGCCATCTCGGACCTCCGTTCGATACGGGAATGTATCCGATGCACCGCTGTATCGAAAGCCTCTGGAAGCAGGCCGCTGCACCCTCCGCAACACCTGCGAGGTGACTCAAGGGAACATATTTTCGATTAAGGCGTAGGCTGGGAACCATGACCGCGCACCACCTCCAGGGATCCCTCTTCGACCAGGCCGACGAACTGCGCCTCGGCTCCCTCGACGGGATCCGCCGCACCACGCTCGGCGCGGACGCCTGGATCGACGTGCTGCCGGGCTGGCTCACCGGTTCGGACACCCTGTTCGAGGAGCTGGCGACCGAGGTTCCGTGGCGGGCCGAGCGCCGGAAGATGTACGACAACGTCATCGACGTCCCGCGCCTGCTGGCGTTCTACGGAGCCGGTGAGGAGCTGCCCCACCCGGTGCTGGGGCAGGCGCGCCGGGCGCTGTCCGCACGCTACGCCGAGGAGCTGGGCGAGCCCTTCGTCACCGCCGGCCTCTGTCACTACCGCGACGGCCGGGACAGCGTCGCCTGGCACGGCGACCGGGTGGGCCGCGGCGCCAGGGAGGACACCATGGTCGCGATCCTCTCCGTGGGCTCCCCGCGTGACCTGCTGCTGCGCCCGGTACGCGGGGGCGAGACGGTCCGTCGCCCGCTGGGACACGGCGACCTGATCGTGATGGGCGGCTCCTGCCAGCGGACCTGGGAACACTGCGTGCCCAAGTCCACCCGCGCCGCCGGGCCACGCATCAGCATCCAGTTCCGCCCGCACGGAGTGCGGTGAAACGGAGCCGCCGGTACCCGCGGCGCGGGCGAACCGTTCACCGACCGGACACCGCTCGCGCCGCTCACCCGGGCGCTGTCCGGCGCGGCGGGCCGGCGCCGGGCGTGGCGGTCCCGGGCCTGCCGGTACCGGCGCGCGCCACCGGCCAGCCGGGTCCGGCCGGTGCCGATCACCGTCGAGTGCCGGCGGTCGCGGCCGCTTCGTCGGCGGTGATCCCGCTGGTGTACGAGTGCCGGGCGGGCCGGACGCGGGTGACGAGGTTCCTCTTCGGGATGGGTACAACCCCGCCGTCCGAATCCACCCGATGATCTGCTTTGCTGTCCCCGTCGAGCACGAAACTCGAGCACGAACCTCCGGGACACGGGACGGCCATGCGGGCAGACGTACGGCAAGTGGCGGACGGCACCTACCTGGTGCACGGCAGCAACACCAACTGGGTGATCCTCACCGACGGGGACGCCGTCACCCTGATCGACACCGGCTACCCGGGTGACCGGCAGCTGGTCCTCGACTCCCTCGCCTCCGTGGGCAGTTCACCGGAGGCCGTCACGGCCGTACTGATCACCCACGCCCACAACGACCACCTGGGCTCCGCCGAGCACCTCCGCTCCGCGTACGGCACCCCGGTGTATCTGCACGAGGCCGAAGTGCCGCACGCCCGCCGGGAGTTCCTCCAGCAGGTGACCGTGGGCGAGATACTGAAGAACGCCTGGCGGCCCGGGGTGCTGCCCTGGATGGCGCACGCGCTGCGCTCCGGCGGCACCGAACAACACCCGGTCACCACGCCCGAGGCGTTCCCGGCCGGCGACGGCCCGCTCGACCTGCCCGGCCGGCCCGTCCCGGTGCACACTCCCGGCCACACCGACGGGCACGCCGTCTTCCACCTCCCGCGAGCGGGCGTCGTCATCTCCGGCGACGCCCTGGTCAGCGGCCACCCGACCTCGCGCCTGAAGGGGCCGCAGCTGCTGCCGGACATGTTCCACCACGAGCGCGCCCGCGCTGTGAGGTCGCTGGACGTGATCGAAGGGCTGCCGGCCGACCTGCTGCTGCCCGGGCACGGCCCGCTGCACCAGGGGTCCGTGAAGGCGGCGGCCCAGCTGGCCCGCGAACGCGCCGTCTAAGGTCAGGCCATGGCTTTGCAGATCAGCGCCACCAACCCGGAGCATCCGGCACTCCTGCTGGAGCTGCCCTGGCACCTGCCCCTGGAGGAGTGGCCCGAGGAGGTCCTCGTCCCGCTGCCGCGCGGCATCTCCCGCCACGTGGTGCGCTACGCCCAGGCCGGCGACGAGGTGATCGCCGTCAAGGAACTCGCCGAACGCCCCGCGCTGCGCGAGTACGAGCTGCTGCGCGACCTGGACCGGCTAGGCATCCCCGCCGTCGACCCGCTGGCCGTGGTCACCGGGCGCGCCGACGGCGGCGGCGCCCCGCTGGAGTCGGTGCTGGTCACCCGGCATCTGGGCGGCTCGATGCCGTACCGGTCGATGTTCGAGACGACCATGCGCCCGGCCACCATGCACCGGCTCATGGACGCCCTCGCCGTCCTGCTGGTGCGCCTGCATCTGGCGGGGTTCGCGTGGGGCGACTGCTCGCTGTCCAACACCCTGTTCCGCCGGGACGCGGGCGCCTACGCCGCCTACCTCGTCGACGCCGAGACCGGCGACCTGCATCCTCAGCTGAGCATCGGCCAGCGCGACTACGACCTCGACCTCGCCCGCGTCAACATCAGCGGCGAGCTGCTCGACCTGGAGGCGTCCGGAGCGCTGCACCCGTCGGTGGACCCGATCGAGTTCGGCACCGAGATCTGCGCCCGCTATGGCGCACTGTGGCAGGAGCTGACCCGCACCTCGGTCTACCCGGCGGGCAAGTACCAGTACATCGAGCGCCGGATCCGCCGGCTCAACGAGCTCGGTTTCGACGTCGCCGAGATGCAGATCGAGCACTCCTCCAACGGCGACACGGTCACCTTCGTGCCGAAGGTCGTCGACGCGGGCCACCACCAGCGCCAGCTGCTGCGCCTGACCGGCCTGGACACCGAGGAGAACCAGGCCCGGCGGCTGCTGAACGACCTCGAGAGCTGGATGGCCACCCAGGACGACTACGCCCCCGGCGACCCCCTCGCGGCTCGCCCCGAGGTGCTGGCGCACCGCTGGGTGCGGGACGTCTTCCGCCCGACCGTGCGCGCGGTCCCCCTCGAGCTGCGCGGCTCCATGGACGCGGCGGAGATCTACCACGAGCTCCTCGAACACCGCTGGTACCTCTCGGAGCACGCGCAGCACGACATCGGGCTCGGCACGGCGGTCGAGGACTACATCAGGAAGATCCTGCCCAAGGCCCGGGAGACCCTGGAGCCGACGATCCCGGAGTGAGTCAGTCCTGGGGCACCACGGCGACCGGGCAGTCCGCGTGGTGCAGGACGCCGTGCGCCACCGAGCCGATCCGGGCGCCCACGGCCGTGCGGTGGGCGCGGCGGCCGACCACCATCAGCTGCGCCCGCCCGGCCACCGACAGCAGCACCTGCCCCGCGCTGCCCATCTCCACATGCTCCACCACCGGCACGTCGGGGAACCGCTCCCGCCACGGCTCCAGAGCCTCGGTCAGCGCCTTCTTCTCGTACGGCTCCAGGCCGCCGGCGTCGTCGAGGAGCTTGAGCGAGCCGGGGCTGTAGGCGAACACCGGTGGGAGCGTCCAGGCCCGTACCGCGCGGATGCCCGCACCCCGGGCGGCCGCCGTCTCGAACGCGAAGCGCAGCGCGGGAGCGCTGTCCTCGGGCTCCCCGTGCTGGCCGACGACGATCTCATGACCGGCCACCTCGGACGAGGGCCGGTCACCGGCCCGGACCAGCACGACCGGGCGCGCGGCCTCGGCGATCACCTGCTGGCCGACCGAGCCCAGCAGGAACCCGACGACCGGGCCGTGCCCGCGCGAGCCGAGCACCAGCAGTTCCGCGTCCGCCGCGGCGGCCACCAGCGACCCGACCGGGCCGCCCTCCTGGACGTCGGTGGAGACGGTCAGTCCCGGGTGCCGTTCTGCGACGGTCGCGACGGCCTGCCGCACGGAGTCCCGCACCCAGCGCTCCTGTGCGTCCCGGTCCGCCACGTCGACCGCCGCGTTCGGCTGGAACCGCCAGGCGTGCACCACCCGCAGTCCCAGGTCTCGCCGGACGGCCTCGCGGGCCGCCCAGGCGAGCGCCGCGAGGCTCTCGTCCGTCCCGTCGACCCCTGCCGTGATCGGGCCCGTCATCCCGCCGCCTCCTTGTGTCGTGCTCACATCCGTCGGGCCCCAGTCTTCACTACGCTGCGGTCATGACTTTGGAGTGGGAGCAAGTGGTCATCGACGCGGCCGACCCGGTGGCGCAGGGGCGCTGGTGGGCCGCGGCCCTCGGGTGGGTCGTGATCAACGACGCGGCCGACGAGTACGAGATCCAGCCGGAGCGGGACCGGCTGCCGGGGCTGATCTTCGTTCCGGTGCCGGAGGGAAAGACGGTCAAGAACCGGCTCCACCTGGACTTCCGCCCCGACGACCAGCAAGCCGAGGTGACCCGCCTGCTGTCCCTGGGCGCCCGCCGCGCGGACGTCGGCCAGGGCGAGCAGCCGTGGGTCACGCTGGCCGACCCCGAGGGCAACGAGTTCTGCGTGCTCGGGGCGCGGCAGCCGTCTTGACGGCGCGCGCCCGGCCCTGTCCCGAGAGCGCACGGTCTGCCTCGTCCCGACGCGAACCGGGGCGATCGAACATACGATGGGCGGAGCCGGCGCGGGCTTCGCCGTGCCGCCGCGACTGACGACCCTCTCGGGGTGGGAGACGTATGGCACAGGCCGCCGATTCGGCGCGGACCGTCATCCTGACCGTGGACGACGACCCGGGGGTATCCCGTGCCGTCGCCCGTGACCTGCGGCGCCGCTACGGCGCCGCGTACCGGATCGTGCGCGCCGAGTCCGGGGAGTCCGCGCTGGAGGCGCTGCGCGAGCTGAAACTCCGCGGCGACCTGGTGGCCGTGATCCTCGCCGACTACCGGATGCCGCAGATGAACGGCATCGAGTTCCTCGAACAGGCCCTGGACGTGTATCCGGGCGCCCGGCGGGTGCTGCTGACGGCGTACGCCGACACGAGCGCGGCGATCGACGCGATCAACGTGGTCGACCTCGACCACTATCTGCTGAAGCCGTGGGACCCGCCCGAGGAAAAGCTCTATCCCGTGCTGGACGACCTGCTGGACGCCTGGCGCGCCAGCGACTACCGGCCCGTGCCCGCCACGAAGGTGGTCGGGCACCGCTGGTCGGCACGGTCCTCGGAGGTGCGGGAGTTCCTGGCCCGCAACCAGGTGCCCTACCGCTGGTACTCCGCCGACGAGCCGGAGGGGCAGCGGCTGCTCGCCGCGGCCGGGGCCGACGGGCAGCGGCTGCCACTGGTGGTCACCGCGGAGGGCACGCCCCTGGTCGAGCCGGACGCGCCCGAACTGGCCGCCCACGTGGGCCTGGCGACGACACCGACGGCCGACTTCTACGACCTCGTGGTGATCGGCGGCGGCCCGGCCGGGCTCGGCGCGGCGGTGTACGGGGCCTCCGAGGGGCTGCGGACGGTGCTCGTGGAACGCTCGGCGACCGGCGGGCAGGCCGGGCAGAGCTCCCGTATCGAGAACTACCTGGGCTTCCCCGACGGCGTGTCCGGGGCCCAGCTCACCGATCGTGCGCGGCGCCAGGCCACCAAGTTCGGCGCCGAGATCCTCACCGCGCGCGAGGTGACCGGGCTCGAGGTCAACGGGTCCGCGCGCGTCGTACGGTTCTCGGACGGCTCGGCGGTGGCCGCGCACAGCGTGATCCTCGCGACGGGCGTCTCGTACCGGCAGCTGGCGGCGCCGGGCTGCGACGACCTCACCGGCTGCGGGGTGTTCTACGGGTCGGCGCTCACCGAGGCGGCCTCCTGCCAGGGCCAGGACGTCTACATCGTGGGCGGCGCCAACTCGGCCGGCCAGGCGGCCATGTACCTCGCGAGAGGCGCCAAGTCCGTCACGCTGCTGGTGCGCGGGGAGTCGCTGGCGGCGTCGATGTCGTACTACCTCATCCAGCAGATCGACGAGTCCTCCAACATCTCCGTGCGCCCCGGCACGGTCGTCGAGGCCGCGCACGGCGACGGCCACCTGGAGCAGCTCACACTCCGGGACGTGACGACGGGTCGGACCGAACTGGTCGACGCGCAGTGGCTGTTCGTGTTCATCGGCGCGGCCCCGTTGACCGGCTGGCTGGACGGCACGGTGCTGCGCGACGAGCGCGGGTTCATCCTCGCGGGGCCCGACCTCACGCCGGACGGACGGCCGCCGGCGGACTGGGCGCTGGACCGGCCGCCGTACCACCTGGAGACCAGCATTCCCGGCGTGTTCGTGGCGGGTGACGCGCGCGCCGAGTCAGCCAAGCGCGTCGCGTCCGCCGTAGGAGAGGGAGCCATGGCCGTGATGCTCGTCCACCGTTATCTGGAGCAGTCATGAGCGGGCAGCTGATGCCGTGCAGTCCGGCCGAGATCAGCTCACTGTTCCTCTTCGAGAAACTCTCCCCCGAACAGCTCGGACGGCTGTGCAGCGAGGGGCGGGTGGAGAAGTTCGAGCCCGGTCCGGTGTACACCGAGGGCGATCCGGCGACCTGCTTCTACGTGATGGTCGAGGGCACGGTCGTGCTGTACCGCCGGGTCGGCGCGGACGACATCGAGGTGAGCCGTACCTCCCAGCGCGGGGTGTACGCGGGGGCCATGCAGGCCTATCTCGGGGACCGGGTGCCGCAGGTCTACAACAACTCCATGCGGGTGACCGAGCCGACGCGGTTCTTCGTGCTGCCCGCGCAGTCGTTCTCGGACATCATGCGGGAGTGGTTCCCGATGGCGGCCCACCTGCTGGAGGGGCTGTTCTTCGGGTCGAAGAACCAGCAGCGCGCCATCGGGCAGCGTGAACGGCTGCTGGCCCTGGGCTCGTTGTCGGCGGGCCTCACCCACGAACTCAACAACCCGGCCGCGGCGGCCGTACGCGCCACCGCGACGCTGCGGGAGCGGGTGGCGAAGATGCGGCACAAGCTCGCCGTCATCGCCTCCGGCGCGTACGACCCCGAGGCGCTGACCCGGCTGATCGAGATCCAGGAGCGGACGGCCGACCTGGTCGCCAAGGCACCGGCGTTGAGCCCGATCGAGGCCTCCGACCGGGAGGACGCCCTCACCGACTGGCTCGACGACCACGACATCCAGGAGGGCTGGCGTATCGCGCCGACCTTCGTGCAGGCCGGCCTCGACGTGGACTGGCTGGAGCAGGTCGCGGCCGCCGTCGACGAGGAGGTCCTGCCGGGCGCGATGGGGTGGCTCAACTACACCGTCGAGACCGAGCTGTTGATGGACGAGATCGACGACTCCACCAACCGCATCTCCCATCTGGTCGACGCCGCCAAGCAGTACTCGCAGTTGGACCGCGCCCCCTACCGGGTCGTCGACGTGCACGAACTCCTCGACAGCACGCTGCTGATGCTGTCGGGCAAGATCGGGCAGCGCATCAAGGTCGTCAAGGACTACGACCGTGCGCTGCCGTCGATCCCGGCCTACCCGGCGGAGCTCAACCAGGTCTGGACGAACCTCGTCGACAACGCCGTCTTCGCCGTCGACAGCGCAGGCGGGGAAGGGACGTTGACCGTGCGGACGGCACGCGAGGGCGACCGGCTGCTGGTGGAGTTCCGTGACACGGGCCCCGGTATCCCGCCGGACGTGCGGGGCCGCATCTTCGACCCGTTCTTCACCACCAAGCCGGTCGGCGAGGGCACCGGGCTCGGCCTGGACATCTCCTGGCGGATCGTCGTCAACAAGCACCACGGCAGCCTCCACGTCGAGTCGGTGCCGGGCGACACCCGCTTCCAGGTGCTGCTGCCGCTGACCGCCCCCGACCCCGAGAACGCCCAGGACCCCGAGACCACCGAGGAGCCCGTATGACCGACGTAGACGCCATCGACCCGAGCGTCCCGCCCAGCGGCGCGGGCTGCGTCGACTGCGACGCGGCCGGCGGCTGGTGGTTCCACCTGCGCCGCTGCGCGACCTGCGGCCACGTCGGCTGCTGCGACTCCTCCCCCGCCCAGCACGCGACCGCGCACTACAAGGCGACCGGGCATCCCCTGGTGCGCAGCTTCGAGCCGGGCGAGGAGTGGTTCTGGGACTACTCGAGCGACGAGCTGTACGAAGCCGGACCCGAGCTGGCGCCTCCGGCCCACCACCCCGAGGACCAGCCCGTGCCGGGACCGGCCGGGCGGGTGCCGGAGGACTGGGCGCGGTCGCTGCACGGTTGAGACGGCGCCCTGGGGACGGCACCCTCGAACCGCGCCGCCGACCGCGCCGTCGGGACCACGCCGTTGCGACCGCGCCGTCGAGTTCGTCCGGGCAGGGTTCCTGGTCGGGGGCCGTGCCGTCGGTGGCGCGTGCCAGGATGGAGTCGTGCCGCAGACCGTGTTCGCCACTCCGTTCATCGGCCGGGAAGAGGAGCTCACCCGGCTCTCCGACGTGCTGGAGCGCGCCCGGGGCGGTGAGGCGCGCGCGGTGCTGATCGCCGGGGACGCCGGCGTGGGCAAGACCCGGGTACTGGACGAGGTCGCCGCGCGGGCCGCCCGTTCCGGCATGACCGTCCTCACCGGGCACTGCGTCGACCTCGGCGACGTGGGCCTGCCGTATCTGCCGTTCACCGAGATCCTGGGCCTGCTCGCCGCCGACGAGCGGTTCGCGCCCGTCCTCGCCGCGCACCCCGTGGTGGACCGGCTGCTGGGGGCGGGCCCGGAAGCGGGGCGGCACGACGAGGGCCCCGCCCCGCGTTCCGGCAGCGGCGAAGGCCGGCTGAGGCTGTTCGAGGGGATGGCTGCGCTGCTCGCCGACCTGTCGGACGTCACCCCGGTGCTCCTCGTCCTGGAGGACCTGCACTGGGCCGACCAGTCCTCCCGGGATCTGCTGCGCTTCCTGCTCAGCCGGGGCTTCCTGCAACGGCCCACGGGCAGCGGGTCGGGGCACCGGCCGGCGGTGCTGGCCTCCTACCGGGCGGACGACCTGCACCGACGTCACCCGCTGCGCCCGCTGCTGGCCGAGCTGGTGCGGCTGCCGGCCGTGGACCGGCTGGAGCTGCGTCCGCTGGCGGACGCCGAGGTGGCCCGGCTGCTGCGCGCCCTGGAGAACCGACCGCTGCCGGACGCCACGGTGCGCCGGATCGTGGAGCGCGCGGAGGGCAACGCCTTCTACGCGGAGGAGTTGCTGGCGGCCACGGACACGGATTCCGGCGGAGTGCCCAGCGGGCTGGCCGATCTCCTCCTCATCCGCGTCGAGCAACTCCCCGACACCGCCCAGCAGGTGCTGCGCACCGCCGCCGTCGCCGGCCGCCGTGTGGAACACGACCTGCTGCGGGACGCGGTCGGGCTGCCCGAGGACGAGCTGGAGTCGGCGCTGCGGGAGGCCGTCGGCCGCCAGCTCCTGGTCGCGGGCGACGACGGCGCGTACGCCTTCCGGCACGCCCTCGCGCGCGAGGCGGTGTACGCCGACCTGCTGCCGGGTGAACGCTCCCGGCTGCACGGCGCGTTCGCCTCTCTCCTGGCCGGCCGGGGCCACCGCGCGGAGACCGCGGCGGAGCGCGCCCACCACTACCGCGCGAGCCATGACCTGGGCGAGGCCCTCGCCGCCTCGCTGGAGGCCGCCGACCACGCCCAGCGCGTCGGTGCGCCGGCCGAGGAACTGCGCCATCTGGAAGCCGTTCTCGACCTGTGGGAGTCGGTGCCCGCTCCGGCGCCCGCTCCGGGTGGGAGGACCGACCGCGTCACGCTGATGCTGCGCGCCTCGGCGGCGGCCGCACACGCCGGTGAGGCGCACCGAGCGGTCTCCCTGACCCGAGCCGCGCTCGCGGGCGTCGGCCAGGACGCCGACTCCGAACTCGCCGCCCGCGTGCGGTACACGCTCGCCGGCAACCTCATGGGCGTCGACAGCCTGACGGCCGCGTTCGCCTACAGCAGCGAGGCGTTGGCGATGATCCCCGCCGAACCGCCGTCGCCGACCTGGGTGTGGGCCGCTGCCACCCATGTCCTCGCGGCGCGTCAGGTCGGTGACTTCGAGACCGCCCTGCGTGTGGCCCACCGGGCGCTGGGCGCCGCCGAGCAACTCGATCTGACGGACGCGCGCGCCGACCTCCTGGTCTCGCTGGCCAACCTGGAGGGCGACGGCCGCGGCTCGGTCGAGGGTCGCGCGCGCCTGAAGGAGGCGCGTGAACTGGCCCGGCGCGGGGGCAACGCGCCGGTGGAGATGCGAGCCCTGTTCAGCCTGGCCATCGGCGCCTACGAGGCCGGGGAGCTGGAGGAGTGCCTGCCCTGGCTGACAGAGGGCCTGGACCGCGCCCGTCGGGCGGGACTGCTGTCCTCGCCGTATCCGCTGGAGATGCGGTATCTCCAACTGCTGGTGCTCTACACGCTGGGCCGCTGGGACGAGTGTCTGCGCGCGGCGACGAACGATCGGGCGGTGCTGCCGGCGTCGGGAGGGTTCGCGGTGGGTCCGGCCCTGTACGTGGCCCTCGCGCGGGGTGAGAAAGGCGTCGTCGACCGGGCCCGGACCCTGCTCGAGGGCCGCTTCGACTGGATGGCGACGCTCGTCGCGGGCATCGTGCTGACCGACGCCGCGGTACTGGGCGGTGACGCCGAGGCGGCGGTCGCGCGGCTGCGTTCCTCGGTCGAGGCCCTCACGGACGACGTGGGGACGCGCCCTGACGTCACGGTCCGGCTCACCGCGCTCGCCCTCACGGCGGTCGCCGACGCGGCCGCCGGGGCACGACGTGACGGTGACGAGGCGGCGGCCGGCCGCTGGTCCGCCGTCGCGACGGAGCTGCTGGAGCCGGCGCGGGCAGTCGCCCTGCGGGGCGCCGCTGGAGCGCCGCAGGGCCCCGAAGGCCGCGCCTGGCTGGCTCGCCTGGAGGCCGAGTGGGCGTGGGCCACCACCGGGCCGGACCCGGAGTCCTGGGAGAAGGCCGTGGCGGCGTTCGACTACGGCGACGTCTACGAGCTCGCCCGCTGCCGACTGCGGTACGCGCACGCCCTGCTGGCGGCCGACCGGCGCGAGGACGCGGCCGCCGAGGCCCGCGCCGCCCGGGAGACGGCCGTGCGGCTGGGCGCCACGCCCCTGCTGGAGCGGGCTGACGCGCTGATCCGGCGAGGGCGCCTCGCGGACGCGGCGCCCAACGCCCGGGCCGGGTCGGCCACTCTGACGGCCCGGGAACAGGACGTTTTGCGACTGCTCGCACTCGGCCGCAGCAACCGGCAGATCGGCGAGGAGTTGTTCATCAGCGGCAAGACGGCGAGCGTCCACGTCTCCAACATCCTCGCCAAGCTGGGCGCGGCCAGCCGCACGGAGGCCGTGGCGATCGCCTACCGCGAGCGACTCCTCGAAACCGGACCCGGCGCGCCCGGGTGATCCTCACACCCAACACAGCCGGCCGCACGGAGGCCGTGGCGATCGCCTACCGCGAGCGACTCCTCGAAACCGGACCCGGCGCGCGGGGGTGAACCCCACACCCCCAACCGGCCCGCCACCCCACACGGCTGGCCGCACGGAGGCCATGCCAACCGCCCACCACGAGCGATTCCTCGAAGCCGGACCCGGCGCGCGGGGTGATCGGCGCACCCGACTGATCCGCGCGGGGCGTTCCCTCATGCCTCAGTCGGTCGCCGTAACCTCGGCCCCGCGGTGGCTGTGGCGGGGGCTGTGGCTGATTGTGTGCCTGGCGGTCGCGTGGGCGCGGTCTCTGTCGGCGTGATGCCGAGCCCGCGACGGCGGGCGGCCGGTCGGGGGCACGGAACCCTGGCAGGCCGCCGACCGTTGTCGGGGCAGGCCCGCGGCGGGGCCGTACGACGACCATCGGGGCGGCAGGATGAGCGTGTTGGTACCCGGGGGCAACCTGCCCCTCCCGGGTGGTGTCCTGACCGTCCGGGTACCCGGCCCCTTCGACGTCTGCGCGCTCGTCACGGACGACAGCGGCAAGGTCCGGGACGACGCGGACTTCGTGTTCTACAACCAGCCGACGGCGCCGGGCGCCCGGCTCCGGGGCGACACGCTGACGCTGGAACCCGGCAGACTCCGGGCTGGTGCCACGCGCGTCACGGTAGTGGTCGGCGCGGCCGAGCCGGGCCTTCCCCTGGCCCGGCTGCCCCATCCCGCACTGCAGGTCACCGGTCCGGCCGGCCGGGTGCTGGCCCGCTTCACACCACCGCCCGCGCAGGGCGAGACCGTACTGCTGCTCGCGGAGTTCTACCGGCGTGGAGATGGCTGGAAGCTGCGGGCGCTCGGCCAGGGGTACGCGGACGGACTGGCGGGTCTGGCCCGGGACTTCGGGGTGGACGTCATGGCGGAGGACGGCGCGCCGCCACCCGGGCGGGCGGCAGCGGGGCCGCCGCGCGGCTACTCCGCGCAGGGCCGCGCCACTCCGGCGAGCCGACGGCCGACGGTCGCACCGCATGCGCTGCCACCGCGCGGGACCGTGCCACGCGGACCCGCGCCTGCTTCCTCCTCCGCTCCACACGGCCCGTCAACCCCGCACGGCCCGTCAACCCCGCAGGGCGCCTCCAGCCCGCACCGCTCTGCGGCGGGCGTCCACGATCCCGAGGGGTTCCTCGACCTCGTCAACCCCGCCCGCGCCACGACCGGTTCGCCGCCGGTCACCCTCGACGCCCGTCTCGCCTCGGCTGCCCGGGCGCATGCCGCCGCGCTGGCCGCGGTCGGGCGGCTCGGCACCGAAGGAGCCGACGGCGTCTCGGTGCACCAGCGGGTCACGGCCGCCGGATACCGATATCTCACCGTCGGCGAGCACCTGGTCTCCGGGCCCCGTACGACCGCCGAGTTCGTCGCGTACTGCCTGCGCACGGACCAGGCACGGCAGACCCTGCACGACCCGGCTTTCACGCACACCGCGGTGGCGAGGGCCACCGACGAGCACACCGGCACCACCTACTGGACCGCCCTGTGGGCGAGCCCGCTCACCCAGGACGGCCTGGCCCGGACCACGGCCGAGGTCGTCGGCCTCACCAACCGTGAGCGGACGCGGGCCGGTCTGCGCGCCCTGGCCGTCGATCCCCTGCTCACCGCTGCGGCGCAGGCGCACAGCGGGGACATGGTGGCGCGCGCCTTCTACTCCCACACTTCACCGGAGGGGAGCGAGCCGTGGGACCGGGCCGCCGCGGCGGGCTCGGCGCGACGGACCATCGGCGAGAACATCGCCTGCGGCCAGCGCTCCCCGGCCGAGGTCGTGGAGGGCTGGATGAACAGCCCCGGCCATCGCGCCAACATCCTCAAGCCCGCCTTCACCCACATCGGAGTGGGCTTCGCGGGCGGCGGCCCTTCGGGCGCCTACTGGACCCAGTTGTTCGGCGCCTGACGCCCCCTCGGCCGCCGAGGTGATCTGCGCCTCACACGCAACCCGCTTCACCGTGCCCGCGTCTTGACCGGCAGCACACCGCACTATACCCACCGTGTATACACAGAGTGTATACGTGAACACCGGTGGTCTGCCGAAGGGAACCGATGTACGGCAAGGCATTCGCCCCGGAGTACCAGGGCGCTCTCACCACCCTGTCCGTGAACTCCTCGCTGGACGACGTACTGGCCGTCGGCACCGAGCGCTTGAGGGCGGCCGAACAGGCCGGGGAGCACGGCGAGGCGGCCCGCTCCGGGCTCGCGGTCGCCGAGGCGCACCGGCGGCTGGGGCAGGTACGAGAGGCCGACCTGGCCTGGAAGGCGAGTTACCGGGCGGCCCGGGACGCCGGGGACGTTGCCGCGATGGCCTGGGCCCTGTGGAGCGGTGGCACCCTGGCCCGCCAGCGGGGCGCCTTCCCGCTGGCCCGGCGGCTGCTGCGGCTCGCGGCCGACCTCGGCGAGCGGGGCGGCGACATCGTCGTCCGCGGCTACTCGCTGGCCGGGCTCGCGGAGACCGGGCGCATCCAGGGCGACTACGAGGCCGTGGGCGAACTGCACGAGCAGTTGCTGGCGGAGGCCCGCCGTCGCGGCGAGGCCCGGCACACGGTGTGGGCCCTGGAGGGCATCGCGCAGATGCACCGCAACTCCGGTGACCACGACACCGCGTACGCCCTCTTCGAGGAGGCGGCCGGGATCGCCGCGGGCGCCGAGGACAGGCGCGGTCACGCCTGGGCGCTGCGCGGACTGGCCGACATCGTCTCCGTGCGGGACGGGGACACCGAACGCGCCCTCGGCCTGCTGGCGGAGGCCGAGGAATCCTGCCGCGCCATGAATCTGTCCGGCGCACTGGCCTACAACCACAAGATGCGCGGCAATGTCCTCTACCGCGCGGGGCGTTACTCCGAGGCCCGGTGTCTGTACGAGCAGGCGCTCGGCGAGTTCCGCGCCATGGGCGAGCCGCGCGGCGAGGCGCTCTCCCGCCTCGGTCTGGCGAAGTCGCTGGCCCGCCTGGGCCGCGACCGGAGGGAGACGGCGGCCGAACTGGCCGAGCTCGCCCGTACCTTGGAGCGCATCGGGCTGCGGCACGCCCGGGAGATGGTCGCCCGTGCACAGAACGAACTGGGAGTCGAACCGGCCCCGTCGGCAGCGATACCAGCTCCGCCACCGACCGCGGCCCCGACCCCGACGACGACCTCGACCCCGGCTCCGACCCTGACGGCGACCTCGACTCCGACCCCCGCTCCGACCCTGACGGCGACCTCGACCTCGACCTCGACTCCTACCCCGACTCCGTCTCCGACCCCCGCTCCGCCCCTGACCCCGGCCCCGACTCCGGCGGCGACCTCGACTCCTACCCCGACTCCATCTCCGACCCCCGCTCCGACCCCGCCCCCGGCTCCTGCCCCGACGGCGACCCCGACTCCGGCGACGACCCCGACTCCGGCCCCGACCCGGGCCCCGGCCCCGGCCCCGGCCCCGGCCCCGGCCCCGGCCCCGGCGACAGTGGCTGCTCCCGACGCGCACGTGAAGGTCGTCCGGTGACGGCTCTCGGTGCAGCGGTGCGGGAAGCCACCGGTACACACCCGTACCCGCCTCAAGTTCTTGCCCGCTGCCGGGCGTTGGTGTGCCCCGCGCTCAAGGAGGCCGTCGGACGGTCGCACCCGTGGGTGGGCGAGATGGCCGGCTACTCCTTCGGCTGGTGCGGGGTCGGCGGGGTGCCCGCGGCCGGCTCCGAGGGCAAGGGCGTACGGCAGGCCCTCGCGGTGCTCGGCGCCGAGGCGGCCGGTGCGCCCGCGCGGGCCGGGGTGCCCGCGGCGGTGGCGGTGGAACTGGTACACGCCTTCTCCCTGCTCCACGACGACATCATGGACGGCGATCCGACCCGGCGTGGGCGTGCCGCGGTGTGGAAGGCGTACGGCACGGGGCCCGCGGTCCTGGCGGGTGACGCCCTGTTCGCCCTGGCGGTGGAGACGCTCGCGCTCCAGCCGCCCCCGGCCGGCGCCGACGCCGTGCGGCTGCTGTCAGCGGCCCTCGGGGACCTCGTCCGCGGACAGGCCGACGATCTGCTGTTCGCCGCGCGGCCCTGGTCGGGGCCGGACCGGGTACGGCCGGACGCCTACCGGGCGATGGCCGAGGGCAAGACCGGTGCGCTGCTGGGTTGTGCGGCCGCTCTGGGTGCCGTCCTGGGTGGCGCGTCCCCGGCCGCGGCCGACGCGCTGGACCGGGCGGGCCGGCATCTGGGGGTCGCGTTCCAGGTGGTCGACGACGTGCTGGGCATCTGGGGCGACCCGTCGGTCACCGGCAAGCCCGTCCACGGCGATCTGCGCGAGCGGAAGAAGACGTTCCCCGTGCTGGCCGCGCTGGACTCGTCCACCCCCGCCGCGCGCCGGCTGGCCGCGCTGCTGGAGGGGGGCGGAGACCCGGGCGAGGCCGCCGCGCTGGCCGAGGCGGCCGGAGGTCGGGCGGCGGCGCTCGCCGAGGCGGACCGGCAGGTCGCCGCCGCCGAGTCGGCGCTGGCGGAGGCACCGCTGGCCGCCGGTGCCGTCCGCGACCTGCTTTCCCTGGTCGGCTTCGCGGTGCGCCGGGACCTCTGACCCGCCCCGGCCGTGATCGCGGGGAGTTGACCTGCGCGGCGGCGCCGGGTGAGGGTGCCTGCAGACGAACAGCCAAGGCGTGGCCCGCACACCGGCGCCGCGCCGGAAGGGTGACTGCCTTGACCGCCTTGATCGGCATCTCGGACATCGAAGCCGCTGCCCAGCGGATCGCCGGACACGTCGTCCGAACCCCGACCGTGCCCAGCCCCGGGCTGTCGGCGCTGCTCGGTGTCCCCGTGACGGCGAAGCTGGAACTCCTCCAGCGCACCGGCTCGTTCAAGGCGCGCGGGGCGACGGCGAAGCTGCTGTCGCTGACCGAGGGCGAGCGGGCGGCCGGGGCCGTGGCGGTGAGCGGCGGGAACCACGGGATCGCGCTCGCGGTCATGGCCGCCGCGCTGGACGTGAAGGCCACGGTCGTGATGCCGCGGTCGGCGCCCGCGCGCAGCGTCGAGCTGGCGGAGGCGGCCGGCGCCTCGGTCCGGCTGACCGACACCATGGACGGGGCGTTCGCGCTGGTGGAGCGGTTGCGGGACGAGGGCTTGACCCTGGTGCACCCCTTCGACGATCCGCTGGTCGTCGCCGGGCAGGGCACGGTCGGCCTGGAGTTCGCCGCCGACGCCGGTGAGCTCACGGACGTGCTGGTCAGCATCGGGGGCGGCGGCCTGATCGCGGGCGTCGCGGCGGCCCTGCGCGTCCGTCGCCCGGAGGTTCGGATCTGGGGTGTGGAGACCGAGGGCGCGCAGGCGATGTCGGAGGCGCTGGCGGCGGGCGGGCCGGTGCCGGTGGCACTGTCGTCGATCGTGTCCACCCTCAGCGCGCCCAGCGTCTCGCGGCTGACGTACGACCATGTGTCCGCGCTGGTCACCGAGGTACTCGTGGTCCCCGACCGGGACGCGGTGCGGGGTTCCCTGGACCTGGCCGAACACGCCAAGGTCTGGACCGAACCGGCGGCCGGCTGCCTGCTGCCCGCGGCCCGGCAGGTCGTGGAGCGGGTGGGGGACGGCGCGCGGCTGGGGCTGGTGGTCTGCGGGGGCAACGCGACGACCGCGGACATGATGGCTTGGACCGAGCGATTCGGACTGCGCTGAGGCGACTCGGCGGGGATTGGGAAATCCCGCCGGGACGGCCTGCGAGCAGGAATGCGTCGCGGCCGGGAAGCCCGTTCCCGGGCACCCCGACGTGTTTCGCCCGGACCGTTTACCGCTGGTTACACCGTCGGACGGCCCCAGGACGAGTTCCGTCAATTCGCTTTTCTCGCACAAACACTCGGTCCATCCGGCGCTCTTTTGAATGAAAGACAGGAATCACACCGGAGTTGCGCTCCCATTGAACGGACCCCCTCGCATCTGTCGTACCCATGGGAAAGGTGAGTACCAGCGGTTCAGCGAAGGATGACCATGGTCAAGGCGCACGTCTCCACGCACGAGTTGGTCGCCGGGAGGTACCGGCTGCTCGACGTCGTCCACCGGGAGACGAACCGCGTCAGCTGGTACGGCGAGTACGTCGAGGACACCGGGGCGGCCCGGCCGTGCCTGGTCACCAGAATCGGGCTGCCCGCCGACCAGGGCGAGGAGAAGGCCCGGCAGGCCTCCGACCGGGTCCTGCGGATGTCGGAGACGATGGCGCGGCTGTGCCCCGGCCGGATCGCCGCGGTCGTCGACGCCGTGGAGGAGGCGGGTTCGCTGTGGACCGTCACCGAGTGGATCGACGGTCTGCCTCTGGGACAACTCCTGGAGCAGAAGGGGGCGTTCAGTCCGGCCAAGGTCGCGGCGATCGGGCTGCAGCTGCTCGACGTGCTGGAGGTCGCGCACGGCGAGGGCATCACCCACGGCGAGCTGAGCCCCGGTCAGGTCTTCATCCGGGCCCGGGGTCCCCTCGTCCTCACCGGGTTCGGGCTGGCGGGCGCCACGCTCTCCCCGCGCGTGGCAGCCCCGGCCTACGCCTCCCCCGAGCAGGCCCGGGACGAGCGGATCGGTCCGGCGGCCGATCTGTGGGCACTCGGCGCCATCCTGTACACGCTGGTCGAGGGGCGGCCGCCGTACCGGGACCGGGACCGGCCCGAGGCCACGCTGAAGGGCGTGGACCGGCTGCCGTTGCGCACGCCGCTGCGGGCCGGTTCACTCACCCCGACCGTGCAGGGGCTGCTGCGCAAGGACTCCCGGGAGCGGCTCACCAGGACGGTCGTACGCCAGTCCCTCACCCGGGTCCTGGACGAGGACCCGCACGCCGTCATGCAGGCCCCCAGGCTGAAGCGGGCCTGCGCCGCCGCCCGCTATGTCGGTCCGCGGTGGAGCGGCCGGGCCATGGCGGCCGGGACGGCCCTGGCCGTCGTCACCGTGGCGGTCGCGGCTCTCGCCGTGACCCGCCAGCTGCCCGACACCGACGACACGGCGGGGGGCGGCACACAGACCCGGCCCTCCGCGTCCGCCGCGACGCCCGGCGAGGACGCCGGCGAAAGAGACTCCGCGGCGCCGGCCCCGACCGCCCCCAGCAGCCCGCCGCCGCCGTCGCCGTCGCCGTCGCCGAGCAGGTCCCCGGAGTCCTCCCCCTCGGCGCCCGCCACCGCCGACGCCCTCCCCGAGGGCTACCGCGTCTACCGCGCGCCCGAGGGTTTCTCGGTCGCCCTTCCCCAGGGGTGGAAGCCTCTGGAGACCGCACGCGACGCCGACCGGGCGTATCGCGTCACCTTCGGGGCGGCCGGCGATCCGCGCACCCTCGCGGTGACCTACAGCGAGAATGCCGGGCCCGACCCGGTGACCGTCTGGCGCGAGGACGTCGAGCCCAACCTGAAGAAGGACGAGGGCTTCCGGCGGCTCGGCGACATCAGGGCGACGACCTACCAGGGGTACAAGGCCGCCGACATGGAGTGGCTCGTCGACGCCGACGGCACACAGGTGCGCACGTTCGGACGCGGCTTCCTCCTCGGCGGCCACCGCAGCTTCTCGCTGCGCTGGGTGACGCCCGCCGCGGACTGGGACAAGAGGGCCAACCGCGAGGCCCTGGACACGTTCCTGCGCACCTTCCGGCCGGGTTCAGCCGCCTGACCGGGGCGACCTGCGTGGGGCGCGCATCGAGCGCAGCGGGCCGCCGTGCAGTGGCTGCGTGTCCCAGCGCGCGTCGAAGGTCCGGTCGGCCAGGGAGCAGGTCACCCGCAGCCGGTGCGGGGTCTCGAGGAACACGACGTGCGCCGCGAGCGTGTCGCCGTCGGTCCAGCCGCCGCTGACCGCGGTGGGCAGCGGCTCGTCGCTCACCTGCCAGCCGCCGGCCCCCAGAGGCAGCTCCAGCCGCCGCCCGTCCGGCCCCTCGACAAGGCTCAGCGTCCAGCCGTCGGCGCCCACGGTGACGACGGCGCCGGTCAGCTCCCGCAGGCCTGCGTCGGCGCCGCCGTAGGGGGTGAACTCGGCGCCCGACCACTCCTCGCCCCGTTTTGGGGGTGCGGGCTTGCCGGGGGCGGGCGGCAGCGCGAGGTGCGCCAGGCGCCGCGCGAGGGCCGCGTCGGCCTCCTCGCGCCCGGTCAGCGGTTGCGGCCGCAACGCGGGCAGCAGGTGCTCCCAGACGAGGGTGAGCAGGGCCTGCATGTCGTTCGTCGCCGCCGTCGCGGCGATCACGGCGTCGTACTCGGGCAGCACGACGCAGAACTGTCCGTAGGCCCCGTCGCCGCGGTACCCGTGCCGGGAGCGCCAGAACTGGAAGCAGTAGCCGCGGTCCCAGTCCATGCGGTCGGCCTCGGCCGGTGCGCCGGCGGCTGTCGCGACGTGCTCGCGCGTCGCCTCGGCGACCCACTCCGGTGACAGCAGCCGCTCGCCCTCCCACACGCCCTCGTCCAGATACAGCTGCCCCAGCCGGGCGATCGCGTCGGTGGTGGCGTGCAGTCCGCTGAAGCCGAGTTCGCGGCCGGACCGGTCGGTCAGCCAGGCGACCTCGCCGATGCCGAGCGGGTCCAGCAGACGCGGCCGAAGATAGTCGGTGACCGAGCCGCCGGTGACGCGCGCCACGATCGCGGCGAGCGCGTACGTGGCCGGCTGGTTGTACGCGAACACGGTTCCCGGGTCGCGGTCCGGTGGCAGCAGCAGGAAGCCCCGCACGAGGTCGTCGGGGTCGAGCGCGTGCGCCCGTTCGTACGTCTCCTGCTCGTGCCCGCTCGCCATCGCGGCCACGTGCCGCACCCGCATCGCACGACTGCGCGGGTCGGTGATGTCCGCGTCGAGCTCCGGGAAGTACGAGAGCACCGGGTCGTCGAGGCCGATCAGTCCCTCGGCGACGGCGAACCCGGCGGCCGTGGCCGTGAAGCTCTTGCTGAGCGAGTACAGCAGGTGCGGCCGGTCGGGGGTGTACGGCTCCCACCAGCCGGACGCGACGAGGCGGCCGTGGCGCAGGATCATCAGGCTGTGCGGCTCGATGATCTCGGCCGACTCGACGGCATCGAGGAAGGCGAGGACGCCGAGGGCGTCGACTCCCTGGGCGGACGGGGGGCTCGAAGGCAACGGGCGGGCGCTCATGCCCGCATCCTCCCCCGGACGGCGGACGGCGATCGACGGCTTTTCTCACCTCACGAGCGGCCCGTTTCCTTCCCCCGTAGACCGGGGACCCGGGTCCCATGGTGCAAATCGGATACACGATGATGACCGAACAGGCGGGCCCCCGTGACCTGGTCGACCATGTGGTGCGGGCCGAGGAGGCGGGCTTCGACTTCTCGGTGACCTCGGACCACTACTCTCCGTGGTTGCGTTCGCAGGGCCACTCGCCGTACGCGTGGAGCGTGCTCGGCGCCGCCGCCCAGGCCACGTCACGCATTCCGCTGATGACGTACGTGACGTGCCCGACGTTCCGCTACCACCCGGCGGTGGTGGCGCAGAAGGCGGCCACGATGCAGCTGCTCTCCGAGGGGCGCTTCCGGCTGGGGCTGGGCGCCGGCGAGAACCTCAACGAACATGTGGTGGGCGGCGGTTGGCCCTCCGTGGACGTGCGGCACGAGATGCTCGAGGAGGCCGTGGGGATCATCCGCGCGCTGTTCGAGGGCGGGCACGTGACGCGGCACGGCACCCACTACGACGTGGACTCGGCCCGGCTGTGGGACCTGCCCGACGAGCCGCCGCCGATCGGCGTCGCCGTCTCGGGTGAGCGTTCCTGCCGGCTCGCGGGCCGGCTGGCCGACCTCGTGATCGCCACCGAGCCCAAGTCGGGCCTGCTGGAGGCGTTCGACCGCAACGGCGGCGAGGGCAAGCCACGCGTGGGGCAGTTGCCGGTCTGCCACGACGCCGACCGGGACACCGCGGTGAAGCGGGCGCACGCCCAGTTCCGCTGGTTCGGCAGTGGCTGGAAGGTGAACTCCGAACTGCCCCACCCGGACTCCTTCGAGTCGGCGACCCAGTTCGTGACGCCCGACGACGTCGCCTCCTCGATCCCCTGCGGCGACGACCCGGAGGACTTCGTCGAGGCCGTACGTCCGTACGTCGAGGCCGGGTTCACGGAGGTCGCCCTGGTGCAGATCGGCGGGGACTCCCAGCCGGCGTACCTGGACTGGTCGGAGAAGGCCCTGTTGCCCGCCCTGCGCAACGCCTTCGCCTGACGGGCCGCCCGGCCCCCGCGCGGGTCTGCCCGAGCAGGGACGACGGGCGCGTATAGGCTGCCGTTCTGCACTTTCGCGGTGCCGATCCCGCGTCCAGCAGCCTGTAGAGGAGAGTCATCCGTGACCCTGGCGATCGACCTGCCCGAGTCGGCCATCGAGACATCCGCCGAGACGTCCCCCGCGCCCCTGTCCGACCTGGTGGCGCGGGACGCCCGCGAGTTCGGCGTCTACGCGCGGACCGGCGGATGGGCCTTCGGCCTGATGGTGGCCCGCAGCGTCCGGCCGGGCGGGCAGGGCGCGGACGAGACGCCGAAGGTGTCGGCGAAGGAGTTCGCCGAACTGGCCGGCTGCTCCCCCGAGCGCGTCATGCGCTACTACAAGGCCTGGGACAGGGCCGCCGACGACGGTCTCGTCCCGCACCTCGAGGAGCTGGCGCCGGGGCAGGAGGTCGAGCTGCCGGACGCCGAGGTGTGGCTGACCTACTACGTCTCCCGCTCCAGCGCCACCTCCGAGCGCGGCACCGCGATCGCGGAGGCCGCCGAGGCCGAGGGCATCCGTCCGACGAAGGCGCTGGAGGTCGCCGAGAACCCCACCGCCCTGCGCGCCGCGATCCTCGCCGATCCCTCGACCGCCCGCGCGGCCCGCGCCGCCCTCCTGGACCGCGTCAAGGAGGACCCGGACCTCCAGATCGAGCTGGCCCGCGACGTGGTCCGCACCGACGACCTCAAGAAGGCCGTCGCCACCGAGAGCCGCTCGGCCGACCGCATCGGGTACGTGCGCCAGATCGCCGAGTCCGGCCTGATCAAGACCCCCGCCGGGCAGACCGTCGACGCGCCGGCCGAGCTGCGCCAGGAGGCGGAGCGGCACCTCTCGCTGCTCGACGAGCTGGACGACGACGAGGACGCCGGCGAGTGGGCGAGCGAGGCCTACGACACGATGAAGAGCCTGGTCGTGGAGACCGTCGAGGCCGATCCCGAGCTGCGCGTGCAGGAGCGGCGCACGAAGTTCTACAGCAGCCTCCAGCGGGTGACGAAGGTGTTCGAGGAGCTGACCTTCGACGACGCCGACGCGCAGGAGTTCTACGAGGACGACATGGTGCAGCAGCTGGAAGAGCTCCAGCAGGCGATCGGCAGCTGCCTCACCGCACTGCGGGGCGCTCGGGGCACCGCGCCCGAGGCCGGGTAGCCCGGCTCAGTTCGTCGTGTAGCGGCGCCGGGTCCACAACGGCAGCACGAACCAGCACAGCCCGTACCACGAGACCACACCCGCGACGAGCCAGGGCACGAACGCGTCGTGGGTGGCCACACGGAGGATCAGCAGCAGCGAGGCGGTCATGGTGGCGAGCAGCAGGAGCAGGCCTACGAAGGTCAGCCGGGACGCCACCTTCACCGCCTGCGGCTTCACCCGCCGCCCGGAGACCAGGCGGTGCAGTGAGACGGGACCTATGAGGGCGCCCGTGGCGCAGGCGCCCAGGACCACGGTCACGATGTAGATGATCTGGTCGATGTTCTGCAAATCCGCGTAGCGCGGGGTGAACACGACGGTCAACAGGAAGCCGAAGAGGATCTGCACGCCCGTCTGCGCGACACGGATCTCCTGGATGAGCTCCCCCCACATCCGGTCGGCTCTCTCCTCCTCGGTCTCGTTGCGCCCCGTGCGCCGCTCGGCTCTCGTCGCCGTGTCCGTCACCTGTACCGCCCTCCCGGTTCGAGTGGTCCGTCGGTCCCCTCTCACCGCGAGTACCCCGTGGACGGCGGACTGTGCAGCCCGCCGTTCACGGGTTGGCTACCAGCGTCCCTCGACCTGCTCCTTGATACGCCGGTCGTAGAGGTCGCGGACGGCCGCGAGAGTCTCCTCGGACAGTTCCGGGAGCCTGGCGGCGGCCGCGTTGGCGCGGGCCTGCTCGGGCGAGCGGGCGCCCGGGATCACGGTGGTCACGCCGGGCTGCTGGATGATCCAGCGCAGCGCCAGCTGGGCCGGGGTGTACCCCTCGGGCGCGAGGGCCGCGAACTCGACGGCGGCCTCGACGCCGGTGGCGTAGTCGACGCCGGAGAACGTCTCGCCCTGGTCGAAGGACTCGCCGTGCCGGTTGTAGGTGCGGTGGTCGTTCTCCGGGAAGACGGTGTCCTTGGTGTACTTGCCGGAGAGCAGGCCGGAGGCGAGCGGGACGCGGGCGATGATGCCGACGCCGGCCGCTCGGGCCGCCGGGAGCACCTCGTGGAGGGGCTTCAGACGGAACGGGTTGAGGATGATCTGCACGCTCGCCACGCCCGGCCGGGCGATCGCGGTGAGGGCCTCGGCGGAGGTCTCCACGCTGACGCCGTAGTGCGCGATGCGCTCCTCCTCGACGAGGGTGTCCAGGGCGTCGAAGACCTCGTCGCGGGAGTAGACGGGGGTGGGCGGGCAGTGCAGCTGCACCAGGTCGATCCGGTCGACGCCGAGGTTGCGGCGGGAGCGGTCGTTCCAGGCGCGGAAGTTGTCCAGGACGTAGTTCTCGGGGACCTGCTCGACGCGGCGCCCCATCTTGGTGGCGACCAGGACGTGCAGATCGGGCCGGCCGCTCAGGAACGCGGCGATGGTCTGCTCGCTGCGTCCGTCGCCGTAGACGTCGGCGGTGTCGAAGAAGGTCACTCCAGACTCGGCCGCCGCCTCCAGAACGGTCAGGGCCTCCTTGTCGTCGACGTCTCCCCAGTCGGCGCCCAGTTGCCAGGTGCCGAGACCGACGACGGATGCGTGCTGACCAGACCTACCGAATTCGCGCTCGTCCATGAGATCAGTCTGTCATTCGCCGTGACCTGGTGCGGAACCGACCGCTCCGGGCCGCGACCGGAGAATCGTTCACTCTCAGGAGTGACGCTGTTCGACGCGGCGGGCGCACGAGCCGACCGGTCCCTACCGTGAACGCGTGACCGATCGTTCAGTGAACAACCATCAGCCGGGGGACCGCTCCTGGACCCGCCGTGGCTTCCTGGGCACCGCGGCCGCCGCCCTGACCGGCGCGACCGTCCTGGTGGCCGCCGATCCGGCCGTCGCGGCGCGGGAACTGCCGGACTTCCCCCCGGACGTGCCCCTCTCCCGCACGGCGTACCGCAACTGGGACGGCGAGATCACCGTGACCGACCTGTGGGCCTGCGCGCCCGAGGACCCCGGCCTGGCGGTGGACGTCGTCAACTGGGCGTGGCGGCACGGCTGGACCGTCCGGCCGCGGGGCGCCTCGCACGGCTGGTCCCCCCTGACCGTCCCGGACGGCACGCCGACGGACGCGCCGGTCCTGCTCGTCGACACCGCCCCGCATCTGACCGGCCTCGCCCTGGAGTCGGCCGACGAGGTGCGCGTCGGGGCCGGGGTCACGCTGGAGGCCCTGCTCACCTTCCTCGAAGGACACGGCCTCGGCGTCACCGCCGCACCGGCCCCCGGCGACCTCACCCTGGGCGGCGCACTCGCCGTCGACGCGCACGGCACCGCCGTGCCGGCACGGGGCGAGGAGCGGCTGCCCGGGCAGACGTACGGCTCGCTCAGCAATCGTGTGCTCTCTCTGACCGCCGTGGTGTGGGACGCGGACAGCGGGGCCTACGGTCTGCGGACGTACCGCCGCGACGAGGCCGACTGCGCCGCGCTGCTCACGCATCTCGGGCGCTCGCTGGTCACCGAGGTGGTCCTGCGGGTGGGGGTCGACAGCAATGTGCGCTGCGTGAGCCGTACGGACATTCCGGCGACGGAGCTGTTCGGGGCGCCGGGGGCGGACGGGCGCAGCCTGTCGGGCTTTCTGGAGGCCGAGGGGCGGGTCGAGGCCATCTGGTTCGCGTTCACCGAGTTCCCGTGGTTCAAGGTGTGGTCCGTCGAACCGACCAGGCCGCTCACCTCGCGGCGCGTGACGTCGCCGTACCCCTACCCCTTCTCCGACAACGTCCCGAAGCCGGTGGCGGACCTGGCCGGGCGGATGGTCGCGGACGCGGCCTGGTACCTGGCGCCGGTGCTCGGCAACGCGCAGCTCGACGTGGCCGCGCTCGGGCTCGTGGCGACCCTGTCGGCCGACGTCTGGGGGCCGTCGAAGAACACACTGCTGTACATCAGGCCGACCACCCTGCGGGTGCACGCCAACGGGTACGCGGTACTGACCGGCCGGGACCAGGTGCAACGGGTCGTCCACGAGTTCACCGCCTTCTACCGGGAGCGACTGACCGCGTACGCCGCTCTGGGGCGCTACCCCGTCAACGGGTCGGTGGAGATCCGGGTGACCGGTCTCGACGATCCCGCGGAGGCCGGACTCGCCGGCGCCCGGGCTCCGGCGCTCTCCGCGCTGCGGCCCGACCCGGACCACCCCGAGTGGGACACGGCCGTGTGGCTGGACGTGCTGACGCTGCCGGGGACGCCGTACGCCGACGCGTTCTACCGGGAGCTGGAGCGCTTCCTGCTCTCGACGTACGACGGGACGCACGCCCGCACCCGGGTGGAGTGGTCGAAGGGCTGGGCCTACACGGATGAGGCCGCGTGGAGCGACGAGGAGGTGCTGGGGACGGTGGTGCCGCAGTCCTTCGGCAGCGCGTGGGACGAGGCGGCGGACGTGCTGGAGCGGCTGGACCCGCATCGGGTGTTTCGCGCGCCTCTGCACGGGCGGTTGTTCCCTTAGGGCGTGTCCGGCGGATCAAGTCGGGGGGTAAGCAGCGGCACCTCACCGCCGCGTCCTGCCGGCGTCTGCGGCCTGCTCCGCCGGACCGGCCCTAGGCCGGGTCCAGGTGGGCCTGCACCGTCGGCCCGTAGCGGTCGACGATGTGCTCGACCGGCGTCTCCCTGAGCTCGGTCCCGCGGGCGATGCCGTACATCACGCCGAGTCCGAGCACGGCGGCGACGGCGAGTTCGGCCCGGAGTCCCCGGTCGGGGCCGGTGAGGCGGGCGGCCAGACGTTCGGTGACCTGGGTGCGGAAGTTGGCGCGCAGCACGTCACCGTGGTCGCCGTGCAGGGGCGCGAACGCGATGCGCAGCAGGGGGTCGGCACCGCGCTCGCGCTGGCTGACCACCACGTGCCGGACCATGTGCCGGCCCAGCTCCTCCAGCGGGGCGTCGAGGACGGCGTCGGCGTCCTCCTCGAAGGACATCACCCGGGCGAACAGCGCGTCCTTGTTCCCGAAGTACTTCAGGACCAGCGGCGCGCTCACCCCGGCCCGTTCCGCGACGGACTTGAGCGTGATGTCGGCGTGCGCGTGGCGGGCCAGGAGATACCGGGCGGCGCGCAGGATCGCCGTCCTGCTCGCCTCGGCGTCACGCCGGGCCGGGGTCGGTGGACCGCCCATGGCGGAGGGGTCGGAAGGAGTGCTCACGGCGGAGGGGTCGGAAGGAGTGCTCACGGCGGAGGCATCGGGTGGAGTGCTCACAGGAGTCATGCTCCCTCCAACGCCGTGTCGCTCACGGAGCGGGTACGGCCACGGGCGCGCCGGGTGTCGTCCGGTCCGGGGTCGCCGGGGATGCTGAGCGCCACCGCGCACGCGGCCAGCGCCACCGCCCCCGCCACGCCGAACGCCAGCAGATAGCCGTGCAGCGTCGGCACCGGGGCCCCGCCGACGAGGCTGGTGTGATGCACGAGGACGGCGGCGACGGCGGCACTGGAGGTGGCCTGGCCGATCGTGCGCATCAGCACGTTGAAGCCGTTCGCCGCGGCGGTCTGCCCGGGCGGCACCGCGCGCAGGATCAGCGAGGGCAGTGCCGAGTACGCGAGGGTGGTGCCGGTCGCCACCACCGTCGCCCCCACCATGATCATCCACAGGTCACGGCTGTCGACGACGCGCAGGGCGTACCCGGCGGCGATGACGGCGGCGCCGAGGGCGAGGGTGATCCGCGGCCCGCGCACCTCGGAGATGCGGGCGGAGAGGGGCGAGAACAGCAGCATGGTGACGCCCCCGGGCAGCAGGCACAGGCCCGTCTGGACGATGGACAGCCCGAGCCCGTACCCGCTCGCCTCGGGCGCCTGCACCAACTGGGCGGTGACCAGCGAGTTGGCGTAGAAGGCGAAGCCGGTCAGGAGCGCCGCCACATGGGACAGGCCGACCCTCGGCCGGGACACCAACCGCAGGTCCACCAGCGGCTGTTCGGCACCCAGCTGGTGCCACCACCACAGGCCCAGGACAAGCACGGCGGCGAGGAACAGGCCCACGACCCGGGCGCTCCCCCACCCCCACTGGCCGCCCTGGGACACGGCGAGGAGCAGGCTGATCAGCCCGGCGGCCAACCCGAGCGCACCCGTCACGTCGAAGCGGCCCGGCTCGCGGACGGGCGACTCCGGCACCGCCCACCGGACCAGCGCGACACCGGTCGCGCCCAGCGCGGCCGTCACCCAGAACATCACGTGCCAGTTCGCGTACTGCACGACCACGGCCGCCGCGGGCAGTCCCAGCGCGGCGCCGATGCCGACGGTGGAGCTCATCAGCGCCACGGCGGATCCCCGGCGTTCCGGCGGCAGTTCGTCGCGCAGGATGCTGATGGACAGCGGCACGACGGAGGACGCGGCGCCCTGGAGGGTCCGGGCCGCGATCAGCACACCGATGTCGGAGGTCAGGGCGCAGATCACCGAACCGGCGGCCATCAGGGCGAACGAGAGGAGGAGCACCCGCCGTTTGCCGTACATGTCCCCGGCGCGGCCGAGAACGGGGGTGAGGACCGCGCCGGACAGCAGCGACGCGGTCACCATCCAGGAGACCGCGCCCGCCGAGGCGCCGGTCAGCCGGGGCAGGTCGGGCAGCAGCGGGACGACGACGGTCTGCATGACCGCCATGAGGATGCCGCAGTACGCCAGCACCGGGACGGTGAGCCGGGCCCGCAGACCGGCGGCTCCCCTGCCCGGGGCGGGTATCGGAGCGGGCGACGCCATGGGCACTCCAGCGGCCGACGGGAAATGAAAAAGGGGTGAATGGAAATTCACCGTAGCAGTGAATCCCCATTCACCCAACGGCCCGCCCGTCGCCGCCGCGACTCCCTTGCCGTCTACTTCCGGGAGGTCAGCACCCTGGTGTGCGCGCCGCGCGCCAGCTTCGGCCCCAGCCAGCGCTTGAGCCGGCGCAGGGCTTCCGACTGCCCGGCCGCCCTGTCGAGCCGGTAGTACAGCTGGGGCGGGACATAGGGCAGCAGGGGTGAGTGACGCTGGCCGAGCAGGGCGAACATCCGGTCCGGCGGGAGGTGGATGTAGCGGGTGAGGTTCTCGTACCACTGGGCGCTGTAGCGGGCGGCGCTCTGCTGGGACAGCAGGGCGGACTTGCGTTCGCGTTCGTAACGGGCGAGGGCCTGCGGGAGGCCCGGGCTCTCGCGCAGGGCGTCGGCGAGGGCGATGGCGTCCTCCAGGGCCAGGGTGGTGCCGGCTCCGATCGAGTAGTGGGTGGTGTGGGCGGCGTCGCCGAGGAGGACGAGATTGCCGCGGTACCAGGTGCGGTTGGTGAGGGTCCGGAAGGTGAGCCACTGTGTGCCGCCGTCGGCGGCGGCACGGCCGATCAGCGCGTGGCCGTCGAGGACGTGCGCGAAGAGCTTCTCGAGGTGGGCCAGTCGGTCGCCCTCGCTCGCGCGGTCGAGGCCGAGCCCGGCCAGGGTCTCGGGGGCGCACTCGATGACGCAGGTGCTCCGCTCGGAGCTGAAGGGGTAGCCGTAGCACCAGATCCAGCCGTGCCCGGTCTCCACGAACGCGAACGTGAAGGAGTCGAAGACCTTGGTGGTACCGAGCCAGACGTAGGAGTTGCGCCCGGACGTGAGCGCGGTGCCGAAGTCGTCCGCGTGGTGCGTGCGCAGGACGCTGTGGACGCCGTCGCCGGCCACGACGAGATCGGCGTCCGGCAGATCCTCGGCGGTGATCCCGCTCTCGAACTCCAGCCGTACGCCGAGTGCGCGGGCGCGGGCGGCGAGGATCTCCAGCAGCTTGTGACGTCCGATGCCGTGCCCCTCGTCGCCGGGCTGACGGGTGGCCAGGTCCCCCACGTGGGCGACGCCCTGGGTCCAGCGGACGGAGTTCTCCTCGATGGCGCGCGCCGACTCGGGGTCGCAGGCGCGGAGTCTGTCGAGGAGAGCCTGCCAGTAGGTGACGCCCCAGCCGTACGTCGAGCCCTCGGGATTGCGCTCGTGGACGGTGACGTCGTGGGACGGGTTCTGCCGCTTGAGCAGGATCGAGAGATACAGGCCGGCGGGCCCGCCGCCGACACAGGCGACCTTCACGCACCCTCCCAGGAGTTACCAGACGTGGTTGATTGACGACGCAGGGTAGCAGGAGGGAGCACCCGCCAGGAGTGGCCCCATCCGCCCGATCACGCCACTTTCCCCACGTGGGCCACGCCACCACCGGCCGAGCCGAACGCGAAAGATCACCGGAAGCGGTGCACGCACGGAAAGGAATTGCCCCTTCCGCGCAGCGCGGGCACCCCTGACCGGGAAGATCATCTTCGTTCAATATTGCACGACATGTAATTGATTGTCCTGATCGCAGCCAACCCGCCTCGGGCGATTTCTCCCTTTCTCCTGCGGCTCGATAGGCATACGGGGTCGTCAACCGAACACACCCCAGGAGCCCCGCATGCAGGAAATAAGCCGTCGTCGCGCCCTCACCGCGGCGGCCGCCGTCGCCGGTGCCTCGCTGGTCGCCGTCCCCGCCGCCCGGGCCGCCGACCACCACCACGGCTCCCCCGACTCCCCCGACATCTTCGACGAGGTCTACCGGGGCCGCCGGATACAGGGGCGGACCGCCGCCGGGAGCGGTCATCACCACGGTGGCGGCTACGCGGTGTACGTCGACGGGGTCGAGCTGCACGTGATGCGCAACGCCGACGGTTCCTGGATCAGCGTCGTCAGCCACTACGACCCGGTGCCGACGCCGCGGGCCGCCGCCCGTGCCGCGGTCGACGAGCTCCAGGGCGCCCGGCTCGTGCCGTTCCCCGCCGGCTGACCGGCGGCCGGCCGACCGCACCCTTCCCGCGCACACTTGGAGCACCACACATGACCGTCCGCAAGAACCAGGCAGCCCTGACCGCCGACGAGAAGCGCCGCTTCGTCGCCGCCGTCCTCGAACTCAAGCGCAGCGGCCGCTACGACGCCTTCGTGACCACCCACAACGGGTTCATCCTCGGTGACACCGACAACGGCGAGCGCACCGGCCACCGTTCGCCGTCCTTCCTGCCGTGGCACCGCAGATTCCTGCTGGAGTTCGAGCGCGCGCTCCAGTCGGTGGACGCCACGGTGGCCCTGCCGTACTGGGACTGGTCCGCAGACCGTTCGCCGCGCTCCTCGCTGTGGGCGCCGGACTTCCTCGGCGGCACCGGCCGCAGCCGGGACGGCCAGGTGACGGACGGGCCGTTCGCCGCGTCGGCGGGCAACTGGGCGGTCAACGTCCGCGTGGACGGCCGCACCTACCTGCGGCGCGCGTTGGGGTCGGGCGTCCGTGAACTGCCGACCCGGGCCGAGGTCGACTCGGTGCTGGCGATGACGACATACGACATGGCCCCCTGGAACAGCGCCTCCGACGGTTTCCGCAATCATCTCGAGGGCTGGCGCGGGGTCAATCTGCACAACCGGGTCCATGTCTGGGTCGGCGGGCAGATGGCGACCGGGGTCTCCCCCAACGACCCGGTGTTCTGGCTGCACCACGCCTACATCGACAAGCTGTGGGCCCAGTGGCAGCGCCGGCACCCGGGGTCCGCCTATCTGCCGGGCGGCGGGACGCCGGACGTCGTCGACCTCCACGAGACGATGAAGCCCTGGAACGACACCACCCCGGCGGACCTTCTCGATCACACCGCCCACTACACCTTCGACTCCGACCGATAGCCGCCCGGCGGTTTGCCCCGCAGGTCACGGGTACCCGCGACGGACAACAGCGACGAGACGCATCAAGAGGACGAAGGAGGAGACGATCGTGTCGCAGGTCGAGGAATCCATCGAGGTCGGCGTGCCCGTGCACACCGCCTACAACCAGTGGACGCAGTTCGAGACGTTCCCCGAGTTCATGGGCGGGGTCGACCGCATCGAACAGCGCACCGACACGCTCACCCACTGGGTGACCAGTGTGAACGGCGTGCACCGGGAGTTCGACGCGGAGATCACGGAGCAGATCCCGGACGAACGGGTCGCCTGGACCACGATCTCCGGCGAGGCCCGGCAGGCCGGCGTGGTGACCTTCCACCGGCTGGACGACAGCCACACCAAGGTGATGCTCCAGATGGAGTTCCAGCCGGAGGGTGTGGCCGAGACCGTCGGCGACAAGCTGGGCTTCGTGAAGCGCCAGACCAAGGGTGACCTGGAGCGCTTCAAGGAGTTCATCGAGGATCGCGGTCTCGAGACCGGGGGCTGGCGCGGCGCCGTGGTGTGACCGGCGCGCCGCGGGTCAGCCCGCGTCCGCGTCCGCCGTACGGCACTCCGGGTGCCCCCAGCCCTGCGCGTTCTTGGCGATCTGCTCGCCTGCCGCGTACGGGCGGCCGCACACACAGCGGCCGGGGAACTTGGCCTTGATCGTGCGGGACGCCGAACCACCGCTCCGCCGGGGGGACTTGTCTCCGGCGGAGCGGCCGGGCTTCGCGCCGGACCTCGCCTTCGGGGTGTCCGGCGAGGCCGGCGGCTCCGGGGAGCCCTGGTCACTGCCGGCCGGCTGCTGGACGATCGCCGCCTGACTGGCGGCGCGGTCGGCGAAGTCGTTGAGCGGGTCGCCGTCGACCTGGTGGGCGGGCACGTAGCGGAAGTCGACCGAGCGGCCGTCGAGCAGTTCGTCGATGCGGACGACGAGTTCCTGGTTGGCCACCGGCTTGCCTGCGGACGTCTTCCAGCCGTTGCGCTTCCAGCCCGGGAGCCAGGTCGTGACGGCCTTCATGGCGTACTGCGAGTCCATCCGGACCTCGAGCGGCACACCCGGGTCCGTCGACGCCAGCAGGCGCTCCAGCGCGGTGAGTTCGGCGATGTTGTTGGTCGCCCTGCCGAGCGGCCCCGCCTCCCAGCGGGCCGGCGTCTCCGCGTCGTCCGCGACCACCCAAGCCCAGCCCGCCGGTCCCGGATTCCCCTTCGAGGCCCCGTCGCACGCGGCCACCACTCGTTCACGCATGCGCACGATCATGCCACGGCCCGGCGAGGCGTCCCGCCGGGCGGCCGGGTCGGACACGGACACGGCCCCGGCTAGGACACGACCTTCGTCTGCGGCATGTCACCCGCGGTGGTGGTGACGTCGATCAGCGAGAGACTCGCGCCCTGCGGGTCGCTGATCGCCGCGAACCGTCCGAAGGGGGTGTCCATGGGACCGAAGCGCAGGACGCCACCGAGTTTGGTGGCCCTGGCCACGGCCTCGTCGCAGTTGTCGACCGTGAAGTACACGTTGACGTACGACGGCACCTCGGGCGGGAACTCGTCCGTCATCCTCATGCGGCCGAGGACCATGTCACCGTCGACCTCGAACAGCCGGAAGTCGACCGCGTCGTCCTGGAGCTGCTTCGCCGTGTACGGGAACACAGCCGGGAGGAACGCGTCCGTCTTCTCCGGTTCGCGGGTGAAGACCTCTGCCCAGCAGTAGGCGCCGGGCTGCTCGGGCGGCGCCTCGAAGCCCTCGTGGACGCCCGCCTGCCACACTCCGAACACGGCGCCGCTCGGCTCGCGCCCCAGGCACATCGTGCCGAATTCGCCGACCTGCATCGGCTCCATCAGCACCTCACCGCCGTTCTCGCGGATCCTGGCGGCGGTCGCGGCGGCGTCCGGGGAGGCGAAGTACAGGCACCACTGCGACTGGCCCTCCTGGCCGGGCATCGGCGGGACGACGGCGGCGACCGCCTTGCCGTCGGCGTAGGCCTGTGTGTAGTTCCCGTACTCGGACGACGACTCGCCGAAGGTCCAGCCCAGTACCTCGGCATAGAACGTCTTGGCGCCCTCCACGTCGCTGAACATCGCGTCGGCCCAGCAAGGGATTCCCTCTGGTCGTACAGCCATGACCGCAACCCTCCGGTGAAATGGTTTTGTCCGCTTGCTCACGCTAGTCACCCGGCCGCCGGCCCGCGCGCCGAACACACGGGTGACCGGGAGTGACCCACGGGCGCTCCGGCGCGCGGGAGCACACGGAGGAAGCGGTCGCACTCACGGGGCGCCTTCCGCCCCACCTGGCAGGTTTGCACCCTGCAGCGCACGAAACCGCCCCCTGCACGCCGTACCCGGACGTCACTCAGGGTGTTTGGCTGATCTACGCGGAGTACCGGTCCGAACGTGGCGGACGCTCCGCCCCTCTCCGCGCACCTTTCTGGAGGTCATGTGTCCACACCGGACAGCGCCACCGGTCCCGCACTGGACGAACCCGCCCCCGAACCCCCGGCCGACGGACAGCTCACCAGCCTCAGCACCCGGGCGGCCCGCCAGCTCGCCACGACCCACAAGTCCGAACCGCAGATGCAGGCCATCAGCTCGCGCTGGCTGCTGCGGATGCTGCCCTGGGTGGACGTCAAGGGCGGCACCTACCGTGTCAACCGGCGTCTCCAGCTGCGCGTCGGCCGGGGCCGGGTGCAGTTCGAGCACAACGGCGCGGACGACGTGCGCGTCATCCCGGAGACCCTCACCGAGCTGCCCGTGCTGCGCGGCTACTCCGACAACGGAACCCTCGCGGAGCTCGCCTCCCGCTTCCAGGTGCGGGAGGTCCGGGCCGGCCAGGTCGTCTTCGAGGCCGGCCAGCCGGTCACGGAGGCCTACCTGGTGGTGCACGGCCGGTTCACCCGCTTCACCGCCGGCAAGTACGGCGGCGAGGAGATCGTCGGGGTGGTCTCGGGCGGCGACCAGCTGGGCGACGAGGCCGTCGGCCAGGACGACCCGCTGTGGCTGAGCTCGGTGCGCGCGGAGACCTCGGGCGTGCTGCTGGCGCTGCCCTGGGACGCATTGCGGGAGCTCCTGGGGCGGGTGCCGTCCCTCGCCGCCCATCTGGAGGCCTACGCCGCCCGGCAGCGGCTGCCGATGAACCGCAAGGGCGAGGCCGACCTGCCGGTCCAGGCCGGCCACAGCGGGGAGCCGACGCTGGCGGCGGGCTTCGTCGACTACGAACTCTCGCCCCGCGAGTACGAGTTGTCGCTGACCCAGACCGTGCTGAAGGTCCACACCCGGGTCGCCGACCTCTACAACAACCCGATGGACCAGACCCAGCAGCAACTCCGCCTGACCGTCGAGGAGATCCGCGAACGGCAGGAGTGGGAACTGGTCAACAACCGGCAGTTCGGCCTGCTGCACAACGCCGATCACTCGCAGCGCGTCAGTACGTTCACCGGACCGCCGACCCCGGACGACATGGACGAGCTGCTGTCGATGCGGCGCAGGACCAAGCTGTTCCTCGCCCATCCCAAGGCGATCGCGGCCTTCTTCCGGCAGTGCAACCGGCGCGGTCTGATGCCCGGCACGGCCACCGTCGAGGGGCACGAGATCCCGGCCTGGCGCGGGGTGCCGATCTTCCCCTGCAACAAGATCCCGATCAGCCCGCAGCACACCAGCAGCATCCTCGCGCTGCGCACCGGCGAGGCCGACCAGGGAGTCGTCGGCCTGTACCAGACGGGGATCCCGGAGGAGTTCCAACCCGGCCTGAACGTACGGTTCATGGGGATCGACGCCAACTCGATCATCCGCTACCTGGTGACCGCCTACTACTCCATGGCCGTCCTCGTCCCGGACGCCGCCGGGGTCCTGGAGAACGTCCAGGTCGGCCGGACGGCCGAGTGACCACGGGGAGTTCGCGATGAGCACACCCACCGGCACCGGGAGTGCGCTGCCCGGCCCGCCGAGCCTCGCCCGCAGCCTGCGGGCCCGGCGCGGCGGCGCGATCCCCGGCCTGCGGTACCGGAAGGCCGATCCCGCCGACCCGGAGAAGGCCGCGGAGATCGACCGCAGACTGGAGGCGTGGGCCCGCGGCCTGGACCTGTTCCCGGCGGCCTGGAACGGGGACTTCACGGGTTTCCAGTTCGGCCGCGCCGTGGTGCTCCAGCACCCGTGCGCGCTCGACCTGGAGCGCCTCACGGTGGCGGGCAAGCTGCTGCTGGCCGAGAACATCGTCGACAACTGCTACTGCGAGGAGGACGAGGACAAGGGCGGCTCGCGCAGCGGACTGGGCGGCCGGCTGATCATCGCCCAGTCGGCGCTCGACCCTTATCACGGTCCGCCCGACCTCCAGGAGGAGTGGGCGGGCGGGGTGCAGGCCGACGGCCCGTTGCGTTCGTACCACTGGGCGCTGAAGGACTACGCGGCCTTCGCCACACCCAGCCAGACCGACCGGTTCGTGCACGACATCGCGCGGCTGCACCTGGGCTACCTCGGCGAGGCGGCCTGGGGGGAGACGCGGTACGTGCCGCGGATCTGGGAGTACCTGGTGATGCGGCAGTTCAACAACTTCCGGCCGTGTCTGTCGATCGTCGACGCGGTGGACGGCTACGAACTGCCCGAGCAGCTCTACGCCCGTCCGGAGATCCAGCGGGTCACCGCGCTGGCGTGCAACGCCACCACGATCGTCAACGACCTGTACTCCTTCACCAAGGAGCTGGCGGCCGACCCCACCCATCTCAATCTGCCGCAGGTCGTGGCCGCCAACGACCGGCGCGGGCTGAAGGCCGCCTATCTGCGGTCGGTCGACATCCACAACCAGCTCATGGAGGCGTTCGAGGAGGAGTCGGCCGTGCTCGCCGCCGCCTCACCGCTTCTCGAGCGCTATCTCCAGGGGCTGTCGGACTGGGTGGCCGGCAACCACGAGTGGCACGCGACCAACACCCACCGCTACCACCTGCCGGACTACTGGTGATCGCCGACTTCCCGACCGCCCGTCATCCACAGCACCACGAGGAGCAACTGTTGACCACAGCCCACGACGCCGGCACCAAGACCGTCCCGGTGCCCACCCAGTCCACCTACCAGAACCGCGTCGCGGACTACTGGAACGCCGAGGAGAACCCGGTCAACCTCGAACTCGGCAGGATCGACGACCTCTACCACCATCACTACGGCGTCGGCGAAGCGGACTGGTCCGTGCTCGACGAGCCCGACGCCGAGCTGCGCCGTGAGCGGCTCACCGCCGAACTGCACCGGCTGGAGCACGCCCAGGCCGAACTGCTGACCGCGCACCTCGGCCGACTCACCCCCGCCGACCGCGTCTTCGACGCCGGCTGCGGCCGCGGCGGGGGCAGCGTCGTGGCCCACCTGCGGCACGGCTGCCATTCGGACGGCGTCACCATCTCGGCCAAACAGTGCGAGTTCGCCAACGAGCAGGCCCGCAAGCGGGGCGTCGACGACAAGGTGCGCTACCACCACCGCAACATGCTCGACACCGGCCTGCGGACCGGCGCCTACGCGGCCTCGTGGAACAACGAGTCGACCATGTACGTCGAGCTGGACCTGCTGTTCGCCGAGCACGCCCGGCTGCTGCGCCGCGGCGGACGCTACGTGGTCATCACCGGCTGCTACAACGACACCTACGGCCGGGCCTCGCGCGAGGTGTCGCTCATCAACGCCCACTACATCTGCGACATCCACCCGCGCTCGGCGTACTTCCGGGCGCTGGCCCGCAACCGGCTGGTGCCGGTCCATGTGGAGGACCTCACCGAAGCGGCCATCCCGTACTGGGAGCTGCGCAGTCAGGCCGACCATCTGGTCACCGGCATCGAGGAGACGTTCCTGAACGCCTACCGCAACGGCAGCTTCCAGTACCTGCTGATCGCCGCCGACCGGGTCTGAATTCCGTTGGACAGCGGCGAGGTCGGTCCTCTGCAATAGGGCGCATGAGCGCGGTGAAGATGCACACGGACGAGGTCGACCTCGATGTCCCGCTGGTGAGTCGGCTCGTCGCCGGCCAGTTCCCGCGGTGGGCCGGGCTGCCCGTGACACGACTGGCATCCTCCGGGACGGAGAACGCCATGTTCCGGCTGGGCGCCGACAAGGTGGTACGGCTGCCCCGCCATCCCGGCGCCGTCGAGAGCGTGGCGCACGAGCAGCACTGGCTGACCCGGCTGGGTCCGGGTCTGCCCGTCTCCGCGCCCGTTCCGCTGGAACAGGGCGGGCCGGGTGAGGGGTTCGCCTGGCCCTGGTCGGTGTACCGCTGGCTGGACGGACGCAATCCGGACGCCGGCGCCGTCGCGGAGCCGCAGGCGCTGGCCGCGGACCTGGCGGCGTTCGTCACAGCCTTGCGCGGGATCGAGGCGCGGGGCGGGCCGCCGAGCGACCGGGGTGGCCCGCTGGCCGGGCGGGACGCCCCCACCCGTGACGCTCTCGCCCGGCTGGCGGGGCGGGTCGACACCGCCGCGGTCACCGCCCTGTGGGAGGAGGCCCTGCGGGCGCCGGGGCACCCGGGGCCGCCCGTCTGGGCCCACGGAGACCTGTCGCCCGGCAACGTGCTGGTCCAGGACGGACGGCTGACGGCGGTGATCGACTTCGGCGGTGTCGGGGTGGGTGACCCGGCCGTCGACCTGATCGTCGCCTGGAACCTGCTGCCCGCCTCCGCCCGCGGAACCTTCCGGGAGGCGGTGGGCGCGGACGACGCCGAGTGGGCGCGCGGCCGGGGGTGGGCCCTGTCGATCTCGCTGATCCAGCTGCCGTACTACTGGGAGACCAATCCGCCGCTGGCGGAGAACTCCCGGCATGTGATCAAGGAGATCCTGGCCGAGGCCCGGCCCGCCGCCGCGCCCTCGGCGACCGGTTCCTAGTCGCCGTCGTAGGCCTTCTTCAGAGCGGCGACGTCGAGCTTGCTCATGGCGTACATGGCCTTGGTGGTGCGGGTGGCCTTCTCGGGGTCGGGGTCGCTGATCATCTCGATCAGTCCGTCGGGGATGACCTGCCAGGACAGGCCGTACTTGTCCTTGAGCCAGCCGCACGGGCCGGGCTCGCCGCCGTTCTCGGTGAGCCGGGTCCAGTAGTAGTCGACCTCCTCCTGGTCCGCGCAGTAGATCTGGAAGGAGACCGCCTCGCTGAACTTGAACTGCGGGCCGCCGTTGATGCCGACGAACTTCTGCCCGTTGGCCGTGAACTCCACGGCCAGCACGGAGCCGGCCGGGCCCGGGCCGGCCTCGTTGTAGCGGCCGATGTTGCCGATGCTGGAGTTCTTGAAGACCGAGACGTAGTGGTGGGCGGCTTCCTCTGCCTGGCCGTCGAACCAGAGACACGTGGTGAATCCGTCGGTGGTCATGAGTACCTCCTGGGCGTGGGACGCGGTCATCAGTGTCGACTCCCACTCGCTCCGGAACTCATCGCTCGGGCCGGGAGGTAATCCGAACGGCCGGTGCCGCGGGCGCAGCCGGCATCCGCTCCCGACCTCATCCGGCGCCTCCAGCCCCGTCCGGCCCTTTCGTCGGCATCCCGCAGCGCGACCACGACGACCCGCGATCCGCTGGACCGGGCGTTCTTCCGGCAGTGGCGCGAGCAGGGCCGGGTCCGCGGGACGGGCGCGACCGCTCTGCCCGTGGCGAATCTGCCGCGGGCAGAGAAACCGCGTGCGGGCATCCTCCGAGGTCAAGAGTGGAGTCGACGGAATCGACGCCATGACGAGGAGAACCGATGACCCCACTCACCACGCTCGCTCCCCGCGCCGAGGAGGGCGACACCCCACGGTCCCGCTTCGACGACCATCTCGCCGCCCAACTGCTCGGCCAGCGGATCGTGTTGCTCGGCACCCAGGTCGACGAGGTCTCCGCGAACCGGGTCTGCGCGCAACTGCTGATCCTGTCGGCGGAGGACCCGCGCACCGATATCGTCCTCTACATCAACAGCCCGGGCGGGTCGGTGCACGCGGGCCTCGCCATCTACGACACGATGCGGCTGATCCCCAACGACGTCTCGACGCTCGCCATGGGCTTCGCGGCCAGCATGGGCCAGTTCCTGCTGAGCGTCGGCGCGGCCGGCAAGCGGTACGCGCTGCCGAACGCGCGCGTCATGATGCACCAGCCGTCGGCCGGGATCGGCGGCACCACGGCGGACATCGAGATCCAGGCGGAGAACCTGGAGCACACCAAGCGGACCATCGAACGGATCACCGCCGAGCACACCGGACAGTCCCCGGAGACCATCTCGCGCGACGGCGACCGCGACCGCTGGTTCACGGCCGAGGAGGCCAGGGAGTACGGCATGGTGGACCGGGTCGTGGAGTCCCTCGCGGACGTCCGCCCGGCCGCGCAGAAGCGACGGATGGGGCTGTGACATGGGGACCTACACGATTCCGAACGTGGTCGAGCGGACCCCGCAGGGCGAGCGGTCCTACGACGTGTTCAGCCGGCTGCTCAACGAGCGGATCATCTTCCTGGGCACCGAGATCGACGACGGCGTCGCCAACGTCGTCATCGCGCAACTCCTGCATCTGGAGGCGGCGTCCCCGGAGAGCGAGATCTCGATCTACCTCAACTCCCCCGGCGGCTCGTTCACTTCGCTGATGGCGATCTACGACACGATGACGTTCGTCCAGGCGCCGATCGCGACGCTCTGCGTCGGCCAGGCCGCGTCGACGGCGGCCGTGCTGCTGGCGGGCGGGGATCCCGGCCGGCGGCTCGTCCTGGAGCACGCGCGCGTGCTGCTCGGGCAGCCTGCCAGCGGCGGCCGGCAGGGCACCGTCTCGGACCTCGCGCTCCAGGCCAAGGAGATGGTACGCATCCGCTCCCAGGTGGAGGAGGTGCTGGCGCGGCACACCCGGCACGACATCGCGACCCTGCGCGCGGACATGGACCGCGACAAGGTGTTCACCGCACAGGAGGCGGTGGCGTACGGCCTGGCCGACGAGGTGCTGAGCCGGCGTCCCGTGACGGTGTGAGACGCCGGCCCGCGCGGCCCGTCAGGCGGCCAGGCAGAGGCCGTCGTACGACGAGGGCCTGGTCGTACGGCCGCGGACGGGGTGCCGACTGCTGAGCCGGACCAGTTCTCCCTGGGCCCGGGCCAGCAGATCGCCCAGGCTCAGGCCGAGGGCGTGCGCGGCGGCCGCGAGGACCTCCGAGGAGGCTTCCTTGCGGCCGCGTTCCACCTCGGAGAGATAGGGCATGGAGATCCGGGCCGAGTCGGCCACGTCCTTGAGCGTGCGCTCCTGCGCCTGGCGTTCACGGCGCAGGACGTCTCCGACCAGGTCGCGCCACAAGGGCTCACGCGGCGCGGGGCGGGGAGCGGGTGTGGGTGCGATGGGAGAGGCGGAGGCGATGCGCGGGCGCTCGGCAGGCGGGCGCAGCGGGATCACGCGGGCTCGGTTCGGCGCTTGGTTGCTCACCTCCCCAGCCTAGGAAAGCGGGCCGTCACCGGAAGGGCCCGGCGTTTCGCCCTCGGTGGAATCGGGCGGAATCCCGCGTCACGGCGGTCGGGTTGGGCACGCATGGCTCGTCCGGGAGCGGGTACCCGCTCCCGGAGAGGGCTTGCACGTGCTCGCTCACGGACCGAGAACAGCAGACGTCGAACCGTGACCTTCCTGGGAGAGGCAATGGAGAGCGCCGTGATCCGGTCAGAGGCCAAGGTCGTCGAGGACACCACCGCCGCCAGCACGGACGGCGCACCGCTCCCGGGAATCGAAGCCCCGCGGAGCGTGGCTCCACGCGACGCACGAGAGCTCTCCCGTCAGTTCTTCCAGCGGCTGGCCGTCCTCGAAGAGGGCTCCCCGGAATTCCAGTACGCGCGCAACACCCTCATCGAGATGAACATGTCCCTGGTGCGGTTCGCGGCCGGCCGGTTCCGCGGCCGCGGGGACGACATGGAGGACATCGTCCAGACCGGGATGATCGGCCTGATCAAGGCCATCGACCGGTTCGAGATCTCACGCGAGGTGGAGTTCACCTCGTTCGCGCTGCCGTACATCGTCGGTGAGATCAAGCGCTTCTTCCGGGACACGACGTGGGCGGTGCACGTTCCGCGGCGGCTCCAGGAGCTGCGCGTCGAACTGGCCAAGGCCCGTGACGAGCTCTCCAGCCGACTGGACCGGGAGCCGACCGTGTCCGAGCTGGCCACGCTGATGAACCTCGCGGAGAACCAGGTGGTCGAGGCGCAGATCGCCGCCAACGGCTACAACTCCTCCTCCCTCGACGCGGCGCTCACCGGCGACGGCCCGGAGCACGGTGAGGCCGTCCTGGCGGACTTCATCGGCGTGGAGGAGTACGGGCTGCGGCTCGTCGAGGACTTCCACTCCCTCGCCCCGTTGATGGCCGAGCTCAGCGAGCGCGACCGGCAGATCATCCACCTGCGGTTCGTGGAGGAGGCCACCCAGGCCGAGATCGGCGAACGGCTCGGCTGCTCCCAGATGCACGTGTCGCGCCTGATCAAGCGGATCATCTCGCGTTTGCGCAACGGGATGCTGGGCGAGCTGGGCTGCGCCTGACCGCCCCGGTCGAGCACCGGCGGGGGCGCGCCGCCCCCGGGGGCTACGGCCCGAAGCTCAGTACGGCGCGGACGCGCTTGCCGACCGGCACGCGCTCGGCGGTGACCTGCGCGGCCACCGCGTGCACGATCTCCAGACCGTGCCTGCCGACCCGCTCGGGGTCCTTCGGAAAGCGCAGCGGCAGCGCGTCGCTGCTGTCGTAGACACAGATCGTGACCGAGGAGTCCGTACCCTCCAGCTCCAGGATGTACGGTCCGTTGCTGTGCCGGTCGGCATTGGTGACCAGTTCGCTGACCACCAGCATCACCTCACCGCTCACCCGGTCGCCGATCGTGGCGCACCATTCCGTCCTGAGCTGGTCGACGAAGTGCCCGGCGAAGGTTCGGGCCTCGGCTATGCAGCCGGGCTCACCGGTGTAGTGCGCCGCCCGTCGCAGCGGTTCCACGGGTACGTCGAAACCAGTAGGTATCACTGCCCCGTCCAGGTGCTCGATCATGCGTTTCTCTCTCGGAGGCCGGACTGGCCGGACGCTGCTGGCTGTGCATCTGTCCTCGTACCCCGAGTTGCGCCGCACAGTCCACGTCAGTTTCCACCCCGTCCGCGCGAGCGCCATGGAGTACGTCACACGGTCGTCGAGCCGGCCGGGGAACGGGGGGCGAGAGGGGTGCCGCCGGAGGAGGGGGCCGAGGTCGGCGACTTGCTCGTGCTGTCGCCCGGCAGCGGGGACCGCGCGAGCGAGGAGAGGGAGCTCTCGGGCTCGCTCGTGAGTCCGGACGGTGAGCTCGGCTGCGACTCGGAGCCCGGGGACTTCGGAGACGGGGACCGGGAGGGCGACGACTCGGAGGACGCGGACCCGGAGGACGCGGATCCGGAGGACGGCGGCTCGTCGCTCTGCGATTGCGAGGACGGCGGTTTCGAGGAGGGCGGTCGCGACGACGGCTCTTCCGAGGACGGGGGTGCCGACGACGACCCGGAGGACGGCGGCGGGCAGCCCGGCGGCCTGTCGGCGGGCGGCGGGTCGCACGCCGGGGAGGTGCTTGAACCTCGGCTCGGCGGCGGGCTCGGCATGGCCGGTGTGCTGAGGGTGATGGACGGCGTACGCCTCGCCGGAGGACGGGTGGGCCGGTCCTCGTGGGGCTTGTCACCCGGCTTACGGGCGAACCAGTGGTGGTCGTGTCCGGGGTCGTAGAGCACGAACACGTCGATCACGGTCACGGACGGCTTGACGATGACGGTGGTCGCGGGGCTGTACGACGGCCACGACACGCCGGTCCGCCTGTACCCGGTCGGCTGGGCGAGCGGCGGGGTCAACGGGTTGCCGCAGGCGCAGCGCACCCGCGGGACACCGTGCCGGTCGACCAGGACGGCCGTGCCGGCCTGAAGCACGGCCTGGTAGGTGGTGGCCGCGCCGTCGCGGTATCCGTGGTTGGTGACGCGGGTGTCCAGGCGCAACTGCACGGGAGTGAGGGAGCGCAGATGGGCCGGGACTCCGGAGGGGGCGACGCCGGCCACGGAGGCGAAGGCCCTGTTCTTGGCGGGTTCCGCCCCGAGGGCCTTGATCTGCTGCTCCACGTCACAGCTGGAGACGTTGCGGGTGCCGCCGTAAAGACCCTTCTCGCCGCCGTCGACACCGGGAACGGTGCGTGTGGGCGGGGAGGAGCCCGACGGGGCCACGGAGGCCGGCGGAAAGGAGCCGTCGGTGGTGGGGGGCTCCGTGTAGGGCTCCGGGCCCCGCTCGCCGGCCGGCTGCATGAAGACCTCGCCGACCTGGTCGGAACCGCCTCCGTTCGACAGCGCGAGCACCAGGACGATCGCTGTCGCGGCCACGACCGCGGTGGTGATCAGCGCGATCCGGGGCCAGGACCGCCACCACGGCCGGCGCGGCTCCCCTTCGCCGCCCCCCGGGGAGTCGGCGTCCGGCGGCCGGGAGGGCGGGCCCGAGGGGGGTTGGGAGGCCGGACCCGAGGGCGGCTGGGAAGGCGGCCCCGAAGGCGGCTGGGAGGGCGGGCCCGACAACGGACCGGAGGGCGGTCCCGTGGGGCGGCCGGAAGACGGCGGTTCGACGCTCACGAGCACTCCCGACGTGGGTTTCCCGCGGCGCGTCGTCCGATGGTCCCGAGAAGACTCCGCGGGGCCGCATCATCCGCTGTGCGCCGCTTTCTTCCACAACGCACCATTGTGTGCGCCGGTCGGGTGCGGCTCGCAAGCGGGGCGCGGACGGCCCTCCCGACAGGCGCGCTCTCCCGGTGCTGCTTAGCGTGGCAGGGTGAGCGCGCACACCCCGCACGACCAGGCAGCCTCCCGCCACGGCTGGGTGCGGGCGGTCGTCGTGGCGCTGGCGGCGCTGATCGCCATGGGGGTGGTGGCGGCGCTGGGACTGTGGGCGGCCGGAGCCGCGGACCTGCCTCAGGGGGCCTACCCCCGGGTGATCGCGGCGACCGTCGTCACGGCCGTCGGCGGCACGGTCGAGCTCTCCGGGAACGCCGGTGGACTCGCCGACACCCAGGCCGCTCTGACCGTGATTCCGCTGTCCGTGACCCTCGTCGGGGCGCTCTTGGTGGGCGCCGGATTCCTGCGGCCGCTGCGGCACCGGGCGGTGGCGGGCGCCGCGGAGCTGGCCGGGTGGGCGGCCAGGATCGCCGTGGTGTGGCTGCTCGCCCTGCTCGGCCTGGCCCTCGCCGCCCGCCAGACCTTCAAAATCTCCCTCGGCGACGACACGCTGAGCGACCTCGGCGAACTGTTCGGCGTGAGCCCCGAGGCCGGCTTCACCACCGACGTCCCCCTCACCCTCGTGGTCGGGCTGGTGTGGCTGGCCGGTGTGCTGGTGCTGGCGCTGCTGGTCTCGCCCGGGGCTCCGTTGCCGGCCCGGCTGCTGCGCCTGCACGGGTCGGTACGGCCGGCCGCGTACGCGATGGTCCTCCTGCTGCTCGGCTGCGTCGTCCTGGGACTCGTCGTCGCGCTCGTCGTCGCGGCGACCCGCGGACACGCCGCCGAGACCGTCGCGATGGTCCTGCTCGGCCTGCCCAACCTGGTGTGGCTGACGTTCACGATCGGGCTGGGCGCCACCTGGAACGGCCGGGTCGAGGGTCCGTTCGGGTTGCCGATGCCCCATGTGCTGGACGAGGTGCTGCGCGGTTCGGACGACGCCCGGCTGAACCTCGGCACCCTCGCCGAGTACGACGGCCGCGTGTGGTGGCTCGTCGCCGTCGACGCGGTGCTGCTGCTGGCGGCCGCGTTCGTGATGGCGGCCCGCTCCCCCGCCCGGACGCCCGCCTGGCGGCACGCCGCGCACATGGCGGTGGCGTTGGTGCTCACGGTGCTGATGATCTGTCTGGTCGGCCGGGTCTCGGCGCGGTACGGCCTGTCGGTGCTCGGCATCGGTGACCTGGGCGGTGATCTGTCCGGGGAGCTTTTCCTGCGCCCCGAGCTGTGGTCGGCGCTGGGTCTCGCCGCGCTGTGGGGGCTGGCCACCGGCTTCCTGGGCGGACTGCTGGCGGGCCCGGCACGCCGCCGGGGCGGGACGAAGCCCCGTTGAGACGTCGTGTACGGCCTCACCGACCCCGGTCGGGTCGTGTACGACCTCACCGACCCGGTCGCTCAGGACCGGGGGCGGAAGACCGGGCGTGCCCAGGGCGGGGGTGGCGGCGCCGGCGTGCCGACCAGTTCCGTCGGTGGGTGGGTGGCCCTGCGCTCGCCGGCGGCCGAGGGCCTCAGCTCGGCGACGAAGGCGCCGCAGGTGGGATGGCGGGCCTCGGGGCTCTTGGCGAGGGCCCGGGCGAACACCGCGTCGACGTCCGGAGGGAGGGAGGGGCGGGCCGCCGTCAGCGGGGGCGCATCGGCGTTCTGGTGGGCCCAGAGCAGGGCCATGTCGTCGTCGCGGAGGAAGGGCGGGCGGCCCGCGAGGCACTCGTAGACCACACAGGCCAGGCCGTAGACGTCGCAGCGGCCGTCGACCGGCTGCCCGGAGATCTGCTCGGGGGCGACGTAGTCGAGGGTGCCGACGAACTGGCCGACCGTCGTGAAGCCGGTCAGGGAGAGCGACTTCTTGGTCAGGCCGAAGTCGGTGAGGTAGACGTGCTCGGGGTGGTCGCTGTCGGTGCCCCGGGCGACCAGGATGTTGCCGGGTTTGACGTCCCGGTGGACCAGCCCGTGCTCGTGAGCGGCGTCCAGCGCGGAGGCGACCTGCGCGGCGATGCGGACGGCGGTCGCCGGAGGCAGCGGGCCCTCGCGGTCGAGGAGGTGGCGCAGATCGCTCCCCTCGACGTACCGCATGGCGATGTACAGGACCCCGTCGGTCTCGTCCGCCTCGAAGACGGGCACGATGTGCGGGTGGTCGATGGCCGCGGCCACCCGCGACTCATGGGTGAAGCGCTTGCGGAACATGTCGTTGCGGGCCAGCTCCGGGGCGAGCAGTTTGAGCGCGACCGTCCGGTCCAGCCGCAGGTCGTGGGCGCGGTAGACGACGGCCATGCCGCCGCGTCCGATCTCGTGCTCGATGCGGTAGCCGGCGATTCTCCGGCCGGCCAGTTCGGAGGGGCGGCCGGAGAAGGGGGTCGATGCGCGGGCCATCAGGATCCCCGGCCGGGCTGCACGATCCGGGTGGCGGTGTGACCCTGGTCCTCGGCCGCGTCCGGGGCACGGTCGCTCGCGTAGGCGCTGAAGCTGGTGCCGTCGCCGTACACCCAGCCCTCCCGCGCCGGGTCGTACAGCCACACGTCCTCGCCGTCGACGACCACGCCGATCCGCAGGCCGTGGGTGCGGCGGCGGAAGGACTCGCCGTCGAGGCCGCCGTCGGCCAGCTCCCGCACCGCCGCCCGGTAGCGGGCGAGGGCCTCCTCGGCGCGGCCGAGGAGCGGGCCCGGGTCTGCGGCGGTCGCGAGGGGGCCGTCGGTGCGGGGCGGATCCTGGGGGACGGCGACCAGGTGGCGGCCGTCGACCCAGGCCGACCAGCCGTTCGAGCACAGCACGCGCCCCCAGTCGCCGCGCCGTTCCGTGAGCCGGACGGGCAGCAGCGGATCGAGGGGCACGGTGGGGCGGGCCGGGTCCGGGGCCTCCCACGCGGGCATGCCGTGCTGCGGGACCACGTGCGTGGGCCGGAATCCGGGAGTCGTCATGGGCCGCCCCTACTTCCGCATCACGGCGGGCTCGTGTCGACGCAGCAGCCGGGAGACGACGATCCAGCAGGCCACCGACAGCACGACGAGCATCCCGATGTCGAGCAGCCATACCCCGGCCGAGTGCTCGAACAGCGGATCGCTCGTCTTCTCCCCAGGCACGGTCCGGGACAGGCCGAGGGTGCCGGCCATCGCGCCGAACGCCCACCGCGAGGGCACGAGCCAGGACAGCTGCTCCAGGCCGGCGACGCCGTGCAGCTTCAGCAGCGCACCGCAGAACACCACTTGGACGATGGCGAGCAGCACCAGCAGCGGCATCGTCACCTCCTCCTTGCGCACGAACGCGGAGACCAGCAGCCCGAGCATCATCGCCGTGAACGCCAACAGCGCCACGGCGACGGTGATCTCGACCAGGGGCGGCATCAACACGCCCTCGCCGCCGGGTGCGTTCAGGTCCACGCCGAGCAGGGCGACGAGGGTCAGCACCACCGCCTGTACGACGGTCACCGTGCCGAGGACGACGACCTTGGACATCAGGTACGCCGATCTGGACAGGCCGACGGCGCGTTCGCGCTGGTAGATCACGCGTTCCTTGACCAGCTCGCGCACGGCGTTGGCCGCGCCGGTCAGGACGCCGCCCACGCAGAGGATCAGCAGCGCGTCCATCACATGCTCCTGGTCGAGCTTGCCGCCGGCCAGGGCCCGGGCCATTCCTCCCATCACGAACGGCAGGGCGATCATGATCGCGAGAAAGGTGCGGTCCGCGGCGAGCGCGGCCGAGTAGCGGCGGACCAGGGTGCCGAGCTGGGCGCCCCTGCTGCGGGGCCGGGGCGGCGGCAGCATGATCACCGGGCCGGAGCGGGGCAGCCGGGGCTGCCCGCTGTCGTCGACGACGTACTGCCGCCGGAACGGCGAGTCGTGGTACTCCCCCGCCCAGTCCCGGTCCTGGTCGCGCTCGAAGGCCTCGAAGGCCTCGGGCCACTGCTCGAAGCCGAAGAAGGCGAGGGCGTCCCCGGGCGGACCGTAGTAGGCGACCCTGCCGCCCGGCGCGAGCACCAGCAGCCGGTCGCAGACGTCGAGGCTGAGGACGCTGTGCGTGACGACGATGACGGTACGGCCGTCGTCGGCGAGGCCGCGCAGCATGTGCATCACCGAGCGGTCCATGCCGGGGTCGAGGCCGGACGTCGGTTCGTCCAGGAAGAGCAGCGAGGGCTTGGTCAGCAGTTCCAGGGCCACGCTGACGCGCTTGCGCTGACCGCCGGAGAGGCTGTGCACGGGCTGGCCGGCGCGCTGCTCGAGCCCCAGCTCACGGATGACCTCCTCGACCCGCTCGCGACGCTCGGCCTTGGCGGTGTCCTGCGGAAAGCGCAGCTCGGCGGCGTAGACGAGGGCGCTGCGCACGGTCAGCTGGGCGTGCAGGATGTCGTCCTGAGGGACCAGTCCGATGCGCTGGCGCAGCTCGGCGTAGTCGCGGTAGAGGTCGCGGCCGTCGTACACGACCGTGCCGTGATCGGCGGGGCGCTGGCCGGTGAGCGCGCCGAGCAGGGTGGACTTGCCGGCGCCGCTGGGTCCGACGACCGCCAGCAGGCACTTCTCCCCCACGGGGAAGGACACGTGATCAAGGAGGACCTTGCGGCCCCGGTCGACGGCGACTGTCAGGTCCTGTACGTCGAGGGAGACCTCGCCGGTGTCGACGTACTCCTGGAGCAGGTCGCCGACCAGGCAGAAGTCCGAGTGGCCGATGCCGACGATGTCACCGGGGCCGAGCGGGGCGCGGGTGACGGGCAGGCCGTTGAGGTAGGTCCCGTTGTGGCTGCCGAGGTCGACGATCTCGTGGCCGCCGTCGGGCAGCGCGCGCAGTTCCGCGTGCCGGCGCGAGACGACCAGATCGTCGACGACGAGGTCGCTGTCGGCGGCGCGGCCGATGCGGACGGTCCGCGAGGGCAGCGGCCGGACGGTGGTCGGCTGCCGGAAGGTGCCGGTCAGGGCGGGCCTGGAGACGGCGGACGGTCGCTCCGCCACGGGCGGCGCAGGGCCGGACAGGACGAGGTACGGGCCGTCGGACGGGCTGCCGAAGCGGATGACGCTGCCGGGGACCACGTCCCACTCCCGGATGCGGCGGCCGTCGGCGTAGGTCCCGTTGGTGCTGTGTTCGTCCTCGAGGGTCCAGTGGTCGCCGTCGGGTCGCAGCACCGCGTGGTGCCAGGAGACGCGGGTGTCGTCGATGACGATGTCGCTCAGCGGGTCCCGTCCGATGCGGTAGTCGTGGCCCGGGACCAGCGTGCCGGCGCCCGTCTCGGTCTCCAGCACGAGTTCGGGCGCGGTCGAGGAGACCGGTCGCTCCACCATGCCCGAATTCTATCGATTCGCTCGCTTGTGTGCCCAACGGGCCGCGGGGCGTCAGCCGACGGGGAGGACGAGCGCCGGGACGGTCCGCTGCATGCGGAGCGCGTCGACGGATTCGGCGAGCAGTTCGTACTCGGTGGTCTCGTCACTGATCGCGATCCGTACCAGCCGCCCGCCCGCCAACTCGTCTGCCACCAGTTCCTGGCGGCTCATGTCGGCGCACCAGGCCCGCAGCAGTGCGGGCACGTCCGGCACGTTGTCGGCGACCGGGACCAGGGCGCCCGGCGGGATGTGGTCGCTCTCGGGCTGCGGATCCAGCCGTTCGGCCATCCAGGAGGCCCGGTCCCGCAGCCACCACAGAGCGAGCGCCAGCGTCGGCGCGCGGTAGGTGCCGAGCGGTACGCCTATGCGCCGGCCGTCGCAGACGCCGTACGCGGTGACATGGCACAGGAATTCGTCGTGCACGTCTCTCTCCCCCGGTGCTCGCTTGCCGGTTGTGCCTCGCTTTCCGTGCGGCTCTGCGGGGTTAACTGCCCCTGACGTTCGAGTATGTTCACTCTTGAAACACTGTCACCATGACTTTCCGGCCAGTCTCTTGGCATATTCAGTGCCGTTCATGGCCGAAATGCGGCGAGCACCGCGGGCCGTCGTCATTACCCGACAGGTAATCGACCCGGGCGGCGGGCGCGGGCAAGCTGGTCACACCGGATCGGCCAAAACCTCGATCCGGACCCTGACCAGTATCGATGACCTCATTGGGGGCCGATTTACCATGTCCGCGAACACCGACCGCTACGAGAACGCCGTCGCCCGCTACTTCGAGGCCTGGAACGCGCGTGAGCCCGAGGCTTTGGCCAAGGCTATTACCGCAGCGTGGGCCGTGGAGGGCAGCTACACCGACCCTCTGGCCGATGTCCGGGGTCATGAGCGGATCGCGACCGTGATCGCGGCGGCGCACGCGCAGTTCCCGGGCTTCGCCTTCCGGCTCACCGGCGCCGTCGACGGGCACCACGACACGGCCCGCTTCTCCTGGGAGCTGGTGAGTGAGGCCGGGGACGCCTCCGGGGGAGAGCGGGCACCGGTGGCCGGATCCGACGTCGTCACCCTGGACGGCCAGGACCGGATCACATCCGTACTCGGATTCCTCGACCGGGTGCCCGCCGGATTCTGAGGCCGGCAGATCGCCGGTCGGCCGGCGATAAGTTTCTCCGCTCGCGGCGGTCTGCCCATAGGAGATCGCCGCGAGCGGAGGAACATCATGAGCACAACCGGAACACTGAACGCCGAATTCACGGCCGTTCTGCGCAAGAGCCCGGCGAAAGGCGGCTGGACCTATGTCGTCTGGCCGGAGTCCGCCGCGTTTTTCGGCACCCGCGGACTGGTCAAGATCCGTGGGACGGTCGACGGACATCCTTTCCGGAGTTCGTTCATGGCCCTCGGGGACGGCACCCACAAACTTCCCGTCGATGCCGAGGTGCGCAAGGCGATCGGAAAACAGGAGGGCGACTCGGTGACCGTACTCCTGACGGAACGGCTCAGCCGTTGATCACCGCGTCGATCCGGGCGAGTTCCTCGGCCTCGAAGCCCAGGTTGGCGAGGGCGCCGACGCTGTCCTCGATCTGCCGGGCGCTGCTCGCGCCCACCAGCGCGGAGGTCACCCGGCCGCCGCGGAGCACCCAGGCCAGGGCGAGCTGGGCCAGGGACTGGCCGCGGGACTTGGCGATGTCGTCGAGGGCGCGCAGCTTGCCCACGAGCTCCTCGGTCAGCGCGTCGGAGTTCAGGAACGGGCTGTCGCTCGCCGCCCGTGAGTCCTCCGGGATGCCGTCCAGGTAGCGGCCGGTGAGCAGACCCTGCTCCAGCGGCGAGAACACGATCGAGCCGACCTGGAGCTCGTCCAGGGCGTCGAGCAGGCCCTCGCTCTCGGGGCGGCGGTCGAGCATCGAGTAGCGCGGCTGGTGGATGAGCAGCGGGGTGCCGAGCTCACCGAGGATGCGGGCGGCCTCGCGGGTCTGCTCGGCCGAGTAGTTGGAGACGCCGACGTAGAGCGCCTTGCCCTGCTGGACCGCGGTGTGCAGCGCGCCCATCGTCTCCTCGAGGGGAGTCTCCGGGTCGGGGCGGTGCGAGTAGAAGACGTCGACGTAATCCAGGCCCATCCGGGTCAGGCTCTGGTCGAGCGAGGACAGCAGGTACTTGCGCGAGCCCCACTCGCCGTACGGGCCCGGCCACATCAGATAGCCGGCCTTGGTGGAGATGACCAGCTCGTCGCGGTAGGGCGCGAAGTCCGCCTTCAGCGCCTCGCCCAGCGCGGATTCGGCGGCGCCGGGCGGCGGCCCGTAGTTGTTGGCCAGGTCGAAGTGGGTGATGCCGAGGTCGAAGGCGCGGCGCAGGATGGCCCGCTGGGTCTCGACCGGGCGGTCCGGGCCGAAGTTGTGCCACAGTCCGAGCGACAGCGCGGGGAGCTTCAGGCCGCTGCGTCCGGTGCGCCGGTAGGGCATGTCCGCGTAGCGGTCGGGATGTGCGGTGTACAACGCGACTCCAGGAAGGGTTGGCACGGAAGATCGGTTTCGGGAACCGTCACCCACTCTGGCCGACCTGCGGGTAGTGGTCCAACAGAAGAATCCGATGGAATTGTGCGGCTAGGCTTCTCAATCATGGAACTGCGCCACCTCCAGCACTTCGTCGCGGTCGCCGAGGACCAGCACTTCACCCGGGCCGCCGAACGCCTGATGGTCTCCCAGTCGGGCCTGTCGGCGTCGATCAGGGCACTGGAGCGGGAGCTGCGCGCTCCGCTGTTCGTGCGGACCACCCGGCGGGTGACCCTGACGGAGGCGGGCCGGGCGCTGCTGGCCGAGGCGGAGCGGATCCTGGCGCAGGTGCGGGCGGCCCACGAGGCGGTGGCGGCCGTCCAGGGGGTGGTGCGCGGCACGCTCTCCGTGGGCACCGAGCAGTGCATCGCCGGGGTACATGTGGCGGGGCTCCTCGCGGCGTTCCGGCGGCGCCATCCGGATGTGGAGATCCGCCTGCGGCAGACCGGTTCGGGTGCCCTCGGCGAGGAGGTGGCGGCCGGCCGGCTCGACCTCGCCTTCGCCTACCGGACCCAGACGGACACCGACCAACTGCGCTGCGCGCCGCTGGCCACCGAGCCGATGTACGTGCTGTGCCATCCCCAGCACCGGCTCGCCGGGATGTCGGCGGCGCTGACGCCGGAGGACGTCGCGGGCGAGGTGTTCGTGGACTTCCATCCGGACTGGGGTCCACGCCGGGCCACCGACGCCGCGTTCGCCGAGGCGGGAGTGCGGCGCACGGTCGCCCTGGAGGTCAACGACGTGCACAGCCTCCTGGACCTGGTGGACGAGAACCTCGGCGTCGCCGTCGTACCGCGCCACTTCCGGCACAAGCGGGAGGCGCTCACCGCGCTGCCCCTCAAGGGCACGGGCGAGGCGGTGTACGAGACGGTCGCGCTGCTGCCGCCCGCCCGGGCCACCAGCCCGGCGGCCCGGGCGCTGATGGCGCTGCTGGAAACAGGGAGCGGGTGAGCGCGGGGTGCGCGATGGTGGACGTATGCATGCCAAAGACATCCTCATCGACGGGTACCACCGCATCCAGGAAGAGGTCCACGCCGCCGTCGAGGGCCTGGGCCCCGACGACCTTGCCGCCCGGCCCGCCGCCGGGGCCAACTCGATCGCCTGGCTCGTCTGGCATCTCACCCGCGTCCAGGACGACCATGTCGCCGACGCCTTCGGGCTCGACCAGGTCTGGCTGACCCAGGACTGGGAGAAGCGGTTCGGCCTGGACCTGCCGCGCCACGACACCGGGTACGGGCACAGCGCCGCACAGGTCGCGAAGGTCCGGGTCTCCGACGGCGACCTGCTGACCGGGTACCACGACGCCGTGCACGCGCAGAGCCTGACGGCGCTGCGCGCGCTGACGGCGGCGGACCTGGAGCGGGTCGTGGACGAGCGCTGGGATCCGCCGGTCACTCTGGGCGTACGGCTGATCAGCGTCCTGTCCGACGATCTCCAGCACGTCGGACAGGCCGCCTACGTCCGCGGGCTCCTTCAGAGCGCGGCGGCGTAACCCGGAAGGACGACGTTCTCGATGAGGGCATTGCGCTCGTCGAACGGCACGAACGCGCTCTTGAGGGCGTTCACCGTGACGGTGCGCAGGTCCTCGACGGTCCAGCCCGCCTCCTGGACGAGCAGCGACATCTCGCGGGTCATCGTGGTGCCGGAGACCAGACGGTTGTCGGTGTTGAGGGTGACGCGGAAGCCGAGGTCCTTCAGCGCGGTGATCGGGTGCTCGGCGATCGAGCCGGCGGCGCCGGTCTGGAGGTTGGAGGTCGGGCACATCTCCAGGGCGATACGGCGGTCGCGCACCCAGCCCGCGAGCCGGCCGAGCTTCCCGTCCACGATGTCGTCCGTGATGCGCACGCCGTGGCCGATGCGCTGGGCGCCGCAGATTTGCAGGGCCTGGTGGATGCTGGGCAGGCCGTGCGCCTCGCCCGCGTGGATGGTGAAGGGGACGTTCTCGCGGCGCAGGTGCTCGAAGGCTTCGAGGTGGTCGGCGGGCGGGAAGCCGTCCTCGGCGCCGGCGATGTCGAAGCCGACGACGCCCGCGTCCCGGAAGGCGACCGCGAGGTCGGCGGCCTCGCGCACGCGGTCGAACATCCGCATGCCGCAGAGCAGCGTGTTGACGCGGACCGGCGTCCCGGCCGCCGCCGCCTTCGCCATGCCGGCCGCGAGGCCCTCCTGGACGGTCTCCACGACCTCGGCGAGGCTCAGCCCGCCGTTGACGTTCAGCTCGGGGGCGTAGCGGACCTCGCCGTAGACGACCCCGTCGGCCGCCAGGTCGAGGACGTACTCCTCCGCGGTGCGCAGCAGGCCCTCGCGGGTCTGCATGACGGCGAGGGTGTGCTCGAAGGTGGCTATGTAGCGCACCAGGTCACCCGAGTTGGCGGCCTCGAAGTACCAGGCGGCTAGTTCGTCGGGGTCGGTGGTGGGCAGGGTGTGGCCGACCGCGGCCGCGAGTTCCACGACGGTGGCGGGGCGCAGGCCGCCGTCGAGGTGGTCGTGCAGAACGGCTTTGGGGAGTCGGCGGAGGGTGTCGGTGTCGATGTGGGACGCGGTCATGGGTGTCTGTTCCTCGGCAGGTGGTTCTCAGGTGGTGGCGGGCTGGAGCAGGTCCCAGCGGTTTCCGTACAGGTCCTGGAAGACGGCGACGGAGCCGTAGGCCTCGTGGCGGGGCTCCTCCAGGAAGGTCACACCGGCGGCGAGCATGCGTGCGTGGTCGCCGGCGAAGTCGTCGGTGTGCAGGAAGAACCCGACGCGGCCGCCGGTCTGGTCGCCGATCCGGGCGCGCTGGGCGTCGCCCTTGGCCCGGGCGAGCAGCAGCCCGACGCCGTCCTGGCGGTCCCCCGGCCGCACGACGACCCAGCGGGCGCCGTCGGGGCGGGCTTCGTCCTCGACGAGCCGGAACCCGAGCGCCTCGGTGTAGAAGCGGATCGCCTCGTCGTAGTCGTCGACGACAAGCGTGACCAGGGCGATGCGACTCATCGTGGCCTTTCGGGGATGTGCGGGGGCTGTCGGGAGGTGCGATTGACGGGAGAGGTTATACGTAAAACGTTTCGCACGCCAGTCGCCTTCGCGGTGGCGATGACCGAGGGTCTTCGTCGGGGCCAGGGCGGATCTGGGAGCGGGGTCCGGTGCCGTGCTTCGCAAGGCGGAGGAGGGCGTCGGGGCGGAGCCCTGGCGACCGACGACAACGCGGCGAGGTGGGTGCCAGGGCTCGCGAGCCGGCCTGATCCGAACGAGAAGCCCTAGGTCGCGAGCCCGAGGCGCGGTCGGGACCGTGGTCCGAGGCGGAGGACCCCTCTCCGTCGCTACCGTCCGGGCCATGAAGATCACGAAGCCGCCCCGCACCCCCGGGCAGCGCAAACGGGAACTGCTGGACCGGCTGGAGCACGAAGTCGACATCTGGGTCGCCACGGCGGACCGGGAGGGGCTGCCCTGTCTCGTCGCGCTGTGGTTCGCCTGGGACGGCGAGCACCTGTGGCTGTCCACCCGCCTCACCAACCCCACCGGCCGCAATCTCCGGGAGGGCGGCCGGGCCCGCCTGGCCCTCGGCGACACGCGGGACGTGGTCCTCGTCGACGGCGAGGTCGAGACGTACACGCGGGAGGAGGTACCGGCGGGGGCCGCCTCGGCGTTTCTTGCGAAGACGGGCTGGGATCCGGGCCGGGACAGCGCGTCGTACGCCTATTTCCGGGTGCGGCCGGTGGCGGTGCAGGCATGGCGCGAGGAGCACGAGCTGCCTCGTCGGCATCTGATGCGGGACGGGATGTGGGTCGTGTAGACGCCGCCACGTGGGTCCCGCCGAGCCGTTCCCGGGGGCCGCGGGCAGCGGGGCCCGGGGACGGTGCCGGGGGCCGGGGACGGTGTCGGGTGCGGCGACGCGCCGGACCCGTCGGGCCCGCCCGGCCCGTCGCCGGATCAGGTTCCGGGCGTCCCACGGGCACGGGGGTCGTGTAGACGCCGCCACCCGGGTCCCGCCGAGCCGTTCCCGGCGGCCGCCGGCAGCGGGGCCCGGGGACGGCGCCGGGGTGCGGCGACGCGCCGGACCCGCCCGGCCCGTCGCCGGATCAGGTTCCGGGCGTCCCGGGCGTCCCACCGGTGCCGCGGTGGGCCGCGTTCAGGAGGTCCAGCTCCCCGGCCGTGAGGCGCAGGGCGCCCGCCGCCACGTTCTGCCCGAGGTGGTCCGGGTTTCCGGTGCCCGGGATGGCCAGTACGTGCGGACCCTGGGCGAGGGTCCAGGCGAGGCGGACCCCGGCGGGGGACGTGCCATGGGCCCGGGCGACGGCGAGTACCGCCTCGTCGTGGGCGCTGGTCGCGCCCTGGGCTCCGCCGTCACCGGCGATGGCGAAGAACGGCACGAAGGCGACGCCCTGTTCGCCGCAGACGTGCAGGAGTTCCTCGGTTGCGGGGGCGTGGTGGCCGAGGCCGTAGCGGTTCTGCACGCTGACGACGGGGGCGATGGCCTGCGCCTCGGCGAGGTGACGGGCTTCGACGTCGGAGATGCCGAGGTGGCGGATCAGTCCGGCTTCGCGCAGTTCGGCGAGGGCGCCGAAGTGCTCGGTGATCGACTCCTGGCGCATCCGGCGCAGGTACACCAGGTCGAGGTGGTCGCGGCCGAGCTGGCGCAGGTTCTCCTCCACGTGGCCGCGCAGTTCCTCGGGGCGGGCCGAGGCGCCCCACTCCCCCGACCAGTCGCGGAAGGGGCCGACCTTGGTGGCGATGAGCAGGTCGTCCGGGTACGGGGCGAGCGCGCTGTTGATGAGCTCGTTGGCGGAGCGGAGGGCGGAGAAGTAGAAGGCGGCGGTGTCGATGTGGTTGACGCCGAGGTCGATCGCTCGTCGCAGCACGGCGATCGAGCGGCCGCGGTCGCTCGGCGTGCCGAGGTGGAAGGCCGCGCTGCCGGTCAGCCGCATCGCGCCGAAGCCGATACGGCCGACCGTCAGGCCGCCGACGTTCCAGGTGCCCGCGGCATCCGCGGTGATCGTTCCGGTGGTCATCCGAGCAGTTTCGCACGCACCGCGCGTGGCCGGTCCGGGCCGGCCACGCGGACCCTCAACAGGCCACGGTCTCCTCGCACTTGCGCAGCGCCTCCTGGACGTCGCTGCTCCAGTGCCGAGCCGTGCGGGGGGTGGCCGAGGACACGGTGTGCACAGTCGGCTCCCGGCGTTCGGGCAGCGCGCCGGTCCTGGCTCGCCGACGCTCCTTGACGGGCGGCGCGCCGTGGGCGGCGACCTCCTCCACGATCTCGGCCAGATCGCCGTCTGGAAGGGGGAGTTCGAGGTCGTCGTCGACGAAGCCGACCACGGCCGGCACGTACTCCACCAGGGCGCGCAACGCCTCGGGCAGTCCCCTCCCGCCGCGGCGCAGGCCGCTGAGCACATGCAGCGCGGTGGCGATCTCCAGTTCGGTGGCCTCCCGGCTCAGGGTGGCGGGGGTGATCTCCGTGTGGCGCAGCCACCAGTCGGCCTCCTCGTCCTCGCCCATCGAGCGGTGGTGGAGGTAGAGGCAGTACGAGGAGACGGTGTCGGAGGCGCCGGCGCCGTACTGCCACCAGAAGCGGGCGCTGTCCTCGCAGTCGGCCAGGTAGAGGAGGCTGCCGAGGATGCGTGCCCCGGAGGGCTCGGGCAGGGCGCTGCCGAGGAAGTTGCCGATGCCTTTCAGGGCCCCGGTGCGGGTCAGCAGCGCCTCGCACAGCGAGGTCAGGTCCCGGGCCGCGGGGTGCGTTCTCGGGGTTCTGCGGGCCGCCGCGGCGCGCTGCGGGCACACCCTCGCCGACGGTCCGTCGGGGCCGCCCGCCGCGACCCGGGCGGCGATCCGGGCCTCGGCGGCGTCGATGTCCGAGCGCCTGTAGGGGGCCGTGGGCATGAGGCGCGCCCCGGCCAGCAGGGTGTCGATGTCGCTCGCGGTGTCGAAGGTCATGACCGCTCCGCCTCCTCCTCGGCGCACGCCGTGTAGATCTCCCGGAGCCGGCGTTTGGCATAGCGCTCGGTGGAACGCACTCCGGCCTCGGTGATCCCCAGGTGGAACGCCACGTCGGCGGTGCTGTAGCACTCGCAGTAGCGCAGCCTGATGACGTCCCGCTGACGCTCGGGGAGAGCGGAGATCGCGCGGAACAGCCGCAGGTTCTGCTCGATCACCTCGAAGGCGTCCTCGGCGCCCTGGAGGGTGACCGTCTCGAACACGGCCGTGTCGATCAGGGTGGCGCGCCGGCCACGGGCCCGGGCGTGGTCGACGACGCGGTTCTTCATCACCCGCCACGCGTAGGCGGCGGGGTTCTCGGCGCGCAGTATCCGCGGCCACTGCCCGGCGATCTGGACGAACGCCTCGTCCACGGCCTCCTCGGCGTCCGCCCGGCTGCGCAGACAGCGCTCGGCCTCACGGACGTAGCGCGGGCGGTGCATCCGGTGGAAGGCGCTGAAGTCCAGGGGCAGCTTCTCCGGCGCCCGCGGGTTGCCCGCGGGACGCAACTCCTCCTGGGTCACCGATCGCCCCCCGGGAGCCGGTGGTCCATCTCCCGGACGCCCACCCGCACGAGTGCGGCGACGAACCGGCGCGCGAGGATGAGGACGCCGGGCCCGAAGACCCGGAGGGCTAGCACGGACAACGCCACGTCGCGGGCGAGCTGTTCGAACTGGTCGTTCACGGACCCTTCGGTCCTTCCGCTGGCGGTGCGGGGCTCATGGACCCCGGAAGGCATCGGTCACACCTTCTGCCTCCACGGCGTGCGGCGGGGCCGTTTCGTGCATGCCGGATTCGAAAGTCCGATGGAATTGGCCGTTTCGGACTACGGACCGTGCCGTTCCGGGCTAATACCCGTTCCCCGGCTGCCGCTTGGCGGGCTACTTCCGCCCACTCCCGCCCGCTTTCGTACGCGCACCCCCGCCGCCCGCGCCCCTCCGCTCCGCTCCGCTCAGTGCAGCGGCTTCTCCAGCACCGCCTTGCGGTGGCTGAACGTCTCGATGGAGTAGCGCCCGTGGTAGTTGCCCATGCCGCTCTCGCCCACCCCGCCGAACGGCAGGTCGGAGACGGTGAGATGGGCCAGCGGCAGCCCGTAGCCGAGGCCGCCGGAGGAGGTCTCGGCGGCGATGCGGCCGCGGGTGTCGTCGGACTCGGTGAAGACGTACAGAGCGAGTGGCTTGTCGCGGTCGTTGACGAAGGCGATCGCCTCGTCCAGGTCGCCCACGGTGACGATCGGCAGGATCGGGCCGAAGATCTCCTCCCGCATCACGGGCGACTTGGGGTCGACGTCGGCGAGGACGGTGGGCGCGAGGTACTTGTCCGTACGGTCGTTGCCGCCGCCGACCACGATCCGGCCGGAGTCGAGCAGACCGGTGAGCCGGTCGAAGTGGCGTTCGTTGATGATGCGGCCGTAGGCGGCCGAGGTCTGCGGGTCTGTGCCGTAGAGGGTCTCGACCGCGCGCGTCAGCAGGGGTTCGAGGGCGACGGCCGTCTCCGGGTCGGTGAGGACGTAGTCGGGGGCGACACAGGTCTGGCCGGCGTTCAGGAACTTGCCGCGGGCCAACCGGTCGGCGACGACGGTGAGATCGGCGTCGCGGTCGACGAACGCGGGCGACTTGCCGCCGAGTTCGAGGGTCACGGGGGTGAGGTGCTCGGCGGCGGCGCGCAGCACGATGCGGCCGACGGCGCCGTTGCCGGTGTAGAAGATGTGGTCGAAGCGCTCGGCGAGCAGGGCCGTGGTCTCCGGGATCCCGCCCTCGACGACGGCGACCGCGTCGGTGTCGAGGTGGGCCGGCAGCAGTCGGGCCAGCGCGGCGGAGGTGGCGGGGGCGAGCTCGCTGGGCTTGACGACCACCGCGTTGCCGGCGGCGAGGGCGCCGACCAGCGGGGCGAGCAGCAGCTGGGCGGGGTAGTTCCAGGGCGCGATGACGAGGACGACGCCGAGCGGGTCGTACTGCGTCCAGGCACTCGCGTCGGCGCCGAGATGGGCCGGGACCGGGGCGGACTCGGGGCGCAGCCACGCGTCCAGGTGGTCGAGGGTGTGGTCGATCTCCCGGACCGTGAAGTCGATCTCGGTGCGGTACGCCTCGGTGGAGCTCTTGCCCAGGTCGGCGTGGAGCGCGGCGGCCAGTTCGGCGCCCTGCTCCGTGAGCAGCTCGCGCAGGCGGCGCAGCTGCCCCGTGCGCCACGCGACGGGCCTGGTGCGTCCGGTGCGGAACGTGGCGCGCAGTCGGGCTACGACGTCGGCGGGCTGCTCGGGAGTGGCGGCGCTGGTCACGGTGCCTCGCTGGGGTGCACGGGCCTCGCGGCCCTGGGTTGTCGTGGCGAGCGGTCCGCTCGTCCTCGGTGCGAGCGGGAAGCTCGATGTATATGCCAACCTTTCGCGTCCCGCATGCATTCCCGGACGCGACTACTCGTCGGCGCCTCCGACGAGTGCGCGTCTGCGCCGGTCGAGGAAGGTCTGTTCCGCCGGGCTCTCGCTCAGCGCGAGGGCGGCCCCGTAGGCGTCCACGGCCTCGGCGACCCGGCCCAGCCGGCGCAGCAGGTCGGCGCGGACCGCGTGCCACACGTGGTAGCCGCCGAGGTCCAGCCCGTCGACGAGGTCGAGGGCACGGCCCGGCCCCTGTGTCTCCGCCACGACGACCGCACGGTTCAGTGCCACGACCGGACTCGGGGCGAGGTCCATGAGCTGGTCGTACAGGCGCAGGATCTGCCGCCAGTCGGTGTCCGCGGCGGTCGGCGCGTCGCTGTGGACGGCCTGGATCGCGGCCTGGACCTGGTACGGCCCCGGCCGGTCGCGGCGCAGACAGCGGCGGACGAGTGACTGCCCCTCGGCGACCTGGTCCCGGTCCCATCGGCCGCGGTCCTGCTCGGGCAGCGGTACGAGCGTGCCGTCGGCGTCCTCCCGCGCGGCCCGGCGGGACTGGACCAGCAGCATCAGCGCCAGCAGGCCGGTGGCCTCGGGCTCGTCCGGCATCAGCTCGGCGAGGAGCCGCCCGAGGCGCAGGGCCTCGGCACACAGGTCCGGGTCACCCCCGTACCCCTCGTTGAAGATCAGGTAGACGACGGCGAGCACGCCCTCCAGGCGGTCGGGCAGGTCGGCGTCGCGAGGGACGCGGTAGGGGATGCGGGCGTCCCGGATCTTCGCCTTGGCGCGGACCAGGCGCTGGGCCATGGTGGGCTCGGGGACGAGGAAGGCGCGGGCGAGCCGGGCGGTGGTGAGCCCGCCGAGGAGGCGGAGGGTGAGGGCGACCTGGGCCTGCCGGGCCAGTGCGGGATGGCAGCAGGTGAAGATCAGACGGAGCCGGTCGTCGCGCACGGGGCCCTCCTCGGCGGGCGGGTCGGCGGCGTGCAGCAAAGCGGCCTCGGCGTGCCGGGCGGTGCGGGTGGACTCCCGGCGCAGCCGGTCGACGGCCCGGTTGCGGGCGGTCGTGATGATCCAGCCGGCCGGGCTCGGCGGCACACCGGTCTCCGGCCAGCGCCGCACGGCCGTGGTGAAGGCGTCCTGGACCGCTTCCTCGGCGAGGTCGATGTCGCCCAGATGGCGGACCAGGACGGCGACGGCGCGGCCGTACTCGGCTCGGAACACGGCCTCGACGTCGAGCGGCATCAGGCCTCGCCCATGAAGGGGCGCACCTCGATGGGAAGGGTGGTCGCCCACGTCGCCCGCCGGCCCCAGTGCAGGGCGGCGTCGAGGTCCGGCGCCTTGATCAGGCAGATCCCGCCGAGATACTCCTTGCCCTCGGCGTACGGCCCGTCGGTGACGAGGACCTCACCGCCGCCCGGCCGCAGCACGGTGGCCGTCTCCGGTCCGTGCAGTCCTCCGGCGAACACCCAGGCACCGGCCTCGCGCAGTTCCCGGTGGAACGTCTCGAGGTTGCGGCTGATCTCCGCCATCCCCTCGGCCGAGGGGGGTTCGCCCTCGCTGGGCGTGATCACGCTGAGCAGGTAGTGCTTCATGACGTCCTCCATGCGGTCGTGCCGTCGTGTCACCTCCTACACGAACGGCGGTCCCCCGGATCGACACCCCACCCGAGGGAACCGGAAGAATCCCGCCCATGACCGCACCGCACCCCCTCGTCACCCGCGCCCGCCGCCTCGCGGACGACCTCCTCGTCCCGCACGCCGAACAGGTCGACCGGGGAGAGGTCCCCATGAGCCACCTCGCGGAGATCAGGCGCTCGGGCCTGCTGGGGCTGAACGCGCCGAAGGAGTACGGCGGGGCCGCGGCACCCGCCGCGGTGGTGCGCGAGACGGCGGAGATCCTGGCCGGCGCGTGCTGTTCGACCTGGTTCGTGCAGACGCAGCACCACACACCGGTGCTGACGCTGGCCGGGAGCGAGGGCGCGGTACGCGAACGCCTGCTGGGCCGGCTGGCGACCGGAGAGGTGTTGTCCGGGGTGGCGTACGCGCACCTGCGGGCGCACCCGCGCATCCCCGTCCGGGTCGGCCGGGAGCGGACCGGCTGGCGCTTCGACGGCACGGTCCCCTGGTACACGGGGTGGGGCCTGAACGACGTGCTGCTTCTCGCCGGAGTCACCGACTCGGACGAGGCGCTGTTCGCCTTCGCCGAGGCGCGGGAGCAGCCGGGCCTGCGGGCCTCGGCTCCGATGCGCCTGGCCGCCCTCACCGCGGCCCGGACGGTGTCGCTGGAACTGGACGGCCTGTGGCTCCCGGAGGAGGCGGTCGTGCTGCGCACTCCGTACGAACAGTGGGCGGCGACGGACCGCGCGAAGACGGTGAACGCCAACCCGGCGGTCTTCGGTCTCACGGAGGCGGCTCTCACCCTGCTGGACGAGGACACGGCGACCCCCTTGCGCACCCGCCTGGCCGAGCTCCGCGGTGAGGCTTACGGCTTGGCCGACCATGCGGCCCCGCACGAGCACCACGCGGAGCGGCTGGTCCTCAGGACCCAGGCATACCAGGTGATGCAGGCCGCCACCACGGCGGCGGTGGTGACCGGAGGCGGCCGCTCGATGCTGCTGACCGGCAGGGCCCAGCGCCTGGCGCGCGAGGCCCTGTTCCTGTTGGTGCAGGGCCAGACGCGGGAGTCACGCGCGGCCCACCTCGGCGCGCTGGCCGCCTGACGTCTCGCCCGGTTCGCCGTGCGAACCCTCGTCGGCCGCGTCCCCGGCCGGCGACCGCGGTGTCCCGGTCTCCTCGCCCCTGTCGGCCGCCCCGACCGCGACAGCCTCCGGGTCGACGGTCGCGCCGGAGGGTTTGCCCACCTCCGACAGCGTCATCTGCGCCCGGTCGTCGACCAGACGGGTCACCAGGTGCTGGGCGGCGCCGAAGACCGCCGCCCAGGCGAGGACCTGGGCTCTGCTGTCCAGGTCGCTGAGCCCCGGGACGAAGGCACCCCTGATCAGCAGCACGCCGAGGAAGGCCGACAGGGCGCCGGTGGGGAACTTCAGCACCGCCGACGCCAGAGGCAGCATGTAGGGGGCGCTGGTGCCCCGGATGTGTCGCAGTGAGGCGATGACGGTGAGTGCCGCGCCGGCCAGCCCGGCGATCTCGACGGTGAGGATGTCCCTCGGCAGGGCGTGGCTGCTGGGAGGCTTGCCCGGCTTCACGTCCGGATAGTCCATGCTGGGGCACACCACATCCATCCCGTTCACGTCACCGGGACCGGCCTTGGGCGTGAAGCACAGGCTCAGCGAGCTGGGCGAGAACCAGCCGTAGAGGGCGAGGCCCGTCACGCCGAGAAGGACGACGAACGTGGCGGTCCACAGGATGTTGCGCAGGCTGCGGACCCGGGCCAGTTCGGCGTCCAGGCTGCTGTACGCCCCGTCGAGCGCCCGGACCATGAGTTCCCGGTCGCTCGGCGTCAGGTCACCGGAGAGGATGTGCCGGATCCGCTGGGCGAGCCTGATGCGCTGTGGGTTGTCCTTGTCCAAATGGCGTTTCACCAACGCCATGACCTCGCCGGCGCGGCCGACGGCCTCCGCGCCGGGCACCAGTTGGAGCAACAGCACATCGGCGCTGCGCAGATTCGACCAGACGCCTTCGCGGGCGGTCGAACCCGACCACGGCCGCCGCCATCCGAATCTCTCGTCCGCCGCGGCCCGGGCCCTTTCGAGATGGCCTTTCATTCCCTCGATGAGGGCCTTGCGGCCGTCGGGACAAGGCCTGGCTTCTTCGCATTTCAACTGCACTTCGAGATAGGCGAGGCGGGCTTTGGCCCGTGCCCGCCAGGGCGACCGCGGCGGTCGGGGACGCAGCTTTGCCGCGAGCCCTCGGCGCGCACGGGCCCGGAGGTCCTCCGAGACCGCCACGGCGGTATCCATTGCCGATCTCCGTCGCCGCTCGGGCGGGCTATTCGCTCATGTGGAGCGCGGGTACATGGAGTTTCTCCCACGAGGCCCGCCCCGGAATGCCATCGGCATCGCTGCCGATGAAGCCGAGTTTCCGCTGCCACTTGGCGTAGGACTTCCGGTCGGCCTCGCTCCACTGGAGGTCGGGCTCGTCGGGATACGCGGAGCAGCCCTCATCGATGAGGCGCCAGCCCATGACCTCGATGATCGGGCTGCTCACGGACGACTGGAAGAAGTCCTTGCCCGGGAAGGGCTCGTCGTCGTCGACCGGCACCGCGGTCGGCTCCGTCACGCGGACCCGCTGTCCCGGGTGAATCAGGTTGGCATTCTTGATCTGGGGGTTCCACTTCCTGACCTGGGCCAGTGTCACATGGAACATGCCCGCGATTTCGGAGAGCGTGTCGCCCTCCCTTACCACATAGAACTCCGGTGTCGCATTCATACGGACCATGCTAATGAACAATCGAGAAGAATTCGACAGGACAGCCCATCGGGCAGGGCCAGTTGAATATTCGCCAGTTGAATATTCGATTGAATGGCCCACGAAATTACCGTGCGGCCGCCGTGTGGACGAAAAGGCCGCCTCAGCTCGTGAAGGGCACCTGCGCCGAGTGGGCGACGTCCGCGCGGAACGGATGCCTCCACAGTCCCTCCGCGGCCAGCCGTGGCAGCACACCCTCACCGAACCAGTACGCCTCCTCCAGATGCGGATACCCGGAGAGCACGAACTCCTCGATCCCCAGCGCCGCGTACTCCTTGATCAGCCCGGCTACCTCCTCATGGCTGCCCACCAGCGCGGTCCCCGCTCCCCCGCGCACCAGCCCGATCCCGGCCCACAGGTTGGGGTGGATCTCCAGCCCGTCCCGGCTGCCGCTGTGCAACGCGAGCATCCGCTGCTGTCCCTCGGACTCGCTGCGCGCCAGCCCGGTCTGGACGGACCTCACGGTCTCCGGGTCGAATCCGGCGAGCAGCCGGTTCGCCACCGCCCAGGCCTCTTCCGAGGTGTCCCGGGTGATGACATGCAGCCGGATGCCGAACCGCAGCGTCCGCCCCTCCTTCGCGGCGAGCCCCCTGACCCAGGCGATCTTCTCCGCGACCCTGGCCGGCGGCTCGCCCCAGGTGAGGTAGGCGTCCACGTACTTCGCGGCGACCTCGCCGGCGATCGGAGAGGACCCGCCGAAGTACACCTCGGGCACCGGATCCGGCACCCGGGCCATTTTCGCGTCCTCGACCCGGAGGTGCTCGCCCTTCAGGTCGACGGTCTTGCCCTCCCACAACTCCCGGACGACCTGGAGGAATTCACCGGTACGGCGATAGCGGTCGGCCTTGTCCAGGAAGTCGCCGTAGGCCCGCTGCTCGTGGCTCTCGCCGCCGGTGACGACATTGAGCAGGAGCCGTCCGCCGGTCTGCCGCTGGAAGGTGGACGCCATCTGCGCGGCGAGCGTCGGCGAGACGAAGCCGGGCCGGAACGCGACCAGGAACTTGAGCCGCTCGGTGTGCTGGCTGACCATCGCCGTGGTCAGCCAGGCATCCTCGCACCAGGCCCCGGTCGGGGTGAGCGCACCGACGAAACCGAGGTCCTCCGCCGCGCGGGCGATCTGGCTCAGGTAGGCGACCGTCGGTGGTCGGTCCCTTCCGGAGGCGGTGGCGGGGGTGCCGTGGCCGCCGCCGACGACATGGCGGCTGTCACCGTTGGTGGGAAGGAACCAGTGGAACACGAGGGACACTTGGGTCTCCGATCGGGAATGTCCGTCTGTCGGGGCGGGCCGGCCGGGCTGGAGCAGGCCGTGGCACGGCGGCCGGGTGCCGTTCGGCCCGAACCGCCCGATGCGCTGGATCTTCCAGCAGCTCGGGTCGTGCGGGGTGTGCGTGCGGGCGTCACGCCCGTGCCGGTGCGGATCGGGTGAGTTGACGGCGGACCGGGCGCCGGACACCTCGACCGGGGCGCGCGACACCTCCACGGCCGCCCGCGCCGACCGCACATTCGCGGCGGCGACCGCGAGGGACGCCTCGGCCGTGTCGTCGGCGAGATCGGCGGGTGCCATGTCGGCCGCCCGGACGACCTGCCAAGCAGGGCCTCCGACGCCCGTACCCGGAGGGCGAGTTCACCGAAGCGCTGGATCAGCGGACGAATCCCGAGTGGACCGGGGCCGCGGATCCTCGGCGGCCGTCTCGACACCGCTCTCGAACCACGGCCGGCTCTTCGTCCGCCCGGAGTCGGCCGCCTCGGCGAGCGCGCCCGCGGCGATGACTCTGCGGCAACTGGGCGAGGCCGGCGTCGACGGTGCCGAGCAGGCGGAGGATCTCCGCGAGGGTCCGGGCCCTCCCGTCCGCCGCGCCGTGGCCGTCGGGGACGGTGACGTCGGGCAGCGCGGAGGCGGACGACCGGTCCGACTCGGCTCGTGGCAGGCGTCGTTCGCAATCCCGCGTGGCGGCTCCCGCGCGGAACTCCGTGACCGGCGAAGCGGCCACGGCGAGAACCTCGTCGTCGTCGGCGACGACCTGGGCGGACATCGTGCGCTCAGCTCGCCGCGGCCAGGTACGGTGTCCGCCCGAGCGCGGCCGAGAACTGGTCGACGACCTGGGCGAGCGCCTCGGTGGCGGCCGGGGCGATGGTGATGGATCCGTCCTCGTGGGCGGTGATGTCCTTGTCGAGGGTGAACCAGCCCTGCACGATATGGGCCGCGCCCATGGAGTTGAGCACCGGGCGCAGGGCGTAGTCGATGGCCAGGACGTGGGCGGTCGAACCCCCGGTGGCCAGCGGCAGGACCGTCTTGCCGGTGAGCGCGTACTGCGGGAGCAGATCGAGAAGCGCCTTGAGGACGCCGGAGTAGGACGCCTTGTAGACCGGGGTGCCCACGACGACCCCGTCGGCGCGCGCGACCAGTTCGGTCGCCTCGACGATCGCCGGGTGGCGGAAGTCCGCGCCGAGCAGGGCCTCGGCCGGGATCGTACGGACGTCGAGCGGAATCACCTCGTGCCCCTGGGCGGCGAGCCGCTCGTCGAGGTGGCGCAGCAGACGGCCGGTGCGGGAGGAGGCGGAAGGGCTGCCGGAGACGGACAGGACGGTGGCCATGGGTCCTCTTTCGAAGGAGCCCGGGGAGCCTCGGCTTGGCAGGGCACCCGGGTGGGAGTGGTCAGGAGTACCAGGTGAGTTCGGGCAGTTCGCCCTCGAGTACCCAGCGGCCGACCTCGTGGCGTTCGTGGGCGACGGGGTCGTGGAGCGTGTGGGCGCGGAATCTTTTCGGGCACACCGAATTCACGGGGCGCAACTGGCCTCTAAGGGCGTGCGGACCCGAAGGGGTGGGGAGGCGCGGTGAATTCAGGCGGGAAAGAAAAAAGCGCGGCGGATCGCGAAGAAGGGATCAGGCCGCGGCGCAACAGGAGGCGCTGGAGACGCGCGCGAGGTCGACATGGCGTCGCCGCGTGAGGTCCAGTCGCATCTTCATGTCCTCGATCGTGGCAGCCGTCGGCGACGGCAGTCAAGGCAAACCCGACCGGTCTCGTATCGCGGACCATCGAATTCACGAAGCTGTGACAGGGAAACCCTTGAACCCGCTTCGAACGGGACCGCATTGCTCCGTCGTGCGAAAGGAACGGCTGGAATGCACCGCGGTGGTCACCCGGCTCGTCCTCTCCGTCGGGCCGCCGAGGCACCACGCCGTTCCCAGCCCGCGTCGCGTCGAGTGAGACCGGGCGGAACCTGGAGCGTGAACCCGGGGTGGATCCCAGGCGTCGGACCACCGAGGCGGTGGCCGTCCGGCCGCGAGGCGCGCGGTTCAGGGGTGGCGGGGCTGCGCCGGGCGGCGACGGGCGGGAGCCCGGGAGGACCGGCCGTTTGAGGACCGTCCGCATCACGCCCGCACCGCCCCGCCTCCGGGGGCTCAGTCCTCGTCGCCCCACGGGACCACGACGAGGAAGGCATCCGACTTCAGGTCCATGACCACGGTCGCGGGCTCCCCCTCGGCCCGTCGCCGCGCCGCGTACTCCTCCGCCGGCCACGACCCTCGCGGGGATCCTGCGGGGAAACGCTCCAAGACCTTCGCGCCCATAGCGGCAGACACCTCCCGATGCGAAACGGACAACCTCTCCGTACTCCGCTTCCCCGGATCGGCCCGGGCATGTTCAGAGCCGTGCCGACGGATCGTCATCCGCCTTGCCGCGCCCGCGACTGAGCCGACCGGGCCACCAGGCCGGACCCTCGCCCATCGCGGTGAGGAACCGCAGAACCACCGACAGCTCCTCCTCGGTGAAACGGGAGCGCGCGGCCCGGGTCGCCTCGGCCAGCGGGCGGAAGTAGGTGCGGGCCGCCGACCGGGCGTCGGCCGCGTAGTACAGGTGGACCACCCTGCGGTCGGCGCTCTCCCGGACCCGGCGGATGTGCCCCGCGCGCTCCAGCCGGTCCACGCACGCGGTGACGGCGCCGGAGGTGAGCCCCAGGTGTTCACGCAGCCGCTTCGGCGTCATCGGATCTTCGGCGTCCAGGATCGCGGCGAGCGCCTGGACGTCCGTCGCGTGCAGTCCCTGGTCGCCCGCGAAGCCGTGCACCAGCCGGTTGATCTCGCCGTTCATCCGCCGCAGCCGAACGGCGAAGGCATGCAGGTCGGTCGGCGCCTCGGACGCCTCGGACGGCTGTCCCGGCACCCGTCCCTCACGGTCGTTCGCTGTGGCCACGGGGCCAGCGTAGTCGCCGTCCGCGATCACTCGTTCGTGCGCACAAGCCCCTGTCGCATCCGCGGCCCCGCCGCGCGTGGAAGCGATCTGCGAGGGGGCCATCCACGTGAAGGAGCGAGGCACATGACCGGAGACGGCCGCGGCACCGGAACGCTCTGCCTGGTGACCGGCGCCACCGGGTACATCGGCGGCCGCCTGGTGCCCGAGCTGCTGGCGGCGGGTCACCGGGTGCGCTGCCTGGCCCGCTCCCCCGACCGGCTGCGCGACTACCCCTGGGCCGGCGACGTCGAGACCGCGCGCGGGGACGTCACGGACGCCAGGTCGGTCGCGGCCGCCCTGCGGGGCGTCGACGTCGCGTACTACCTGGTGCACGCGCTGGGTACCGGAGAGGACTTCGAGGAGACGGACCGGCGGGCGGCACACATCTTCGGGGAACAGGCCAGGGCGGCGGGAGTGCGCCGCATCGTCTACCTCGGCGGCCTCACACCGGCCGGTGTACCCGAGCGCGACCTGTCGCCGCACCTGCGCTCACGCGCCGAGGTGGGGCGGATCCTGCTGGACTCGGGCGTCCCCGCCACCGTGCTGCGGGCCGCGGTCGTGATCGGCTCGGGTTCGGCCTCCTTCGAGATGCTGCGCTACCTGACCGAGCGGCTGCCGGTGATGGTCACGCCCAGCTGGGTGCACACCCGGATCCAGCCCGTGGCCGTCCGCGACGTGCTGCGCGCCCTCGTCGGCTCCGCCGGGATGCCGGACGACGTCAGCCGGGCCTTCGACCTCGGCGGACCGGACGTCCTGACGTACCGCGAGATGATGCTCCGCTACGCCGCCGTCGCCGAACTGCCCCGTCGGCTCATCCTGTCCGTGCCGATGCTCACCCCCGGTCTGTCCAGCCACTGGGTCGGGCTTGTGACCCCCGTACCGGCCTCGATCGCCCGGCCGCTCACCGAGTCGCTGCGGCACGAGGTGGTCTGTCACGAGCGCGACCTCGTGCGGTACGTGCCGGACCCGCCCGGTCATCCGCTCGGTTTCGACGAGGCGGTCCGGCTCGCCCTGCGCAGGGTGCGGGACGCGCGGGTCGCCACTCGGTGGTCCTCCGCGTCGGTCGCGGGCGCCCCCAGCGACCCGCTGCCCACCGACCCCGGCTGGGCCGGCGGCAGCCTCTACACCGACGTGCGCGCACTGCCCGTCGACGCCTCGCGCGCTTCTCTGTGGCGGGTGATCGAAGGCATCGGCGGCGACAACGGCTGGTACTCCTTCCCACTCGCCTGGGCCGTCCGGGGTTGGCTCGACCGGATGGCCGGCGGGGTGGGGCTGCGCCGCGGCCGCCGGGACGCCGCCCGGCTGCGGGTGGGCGACTCACTGGATTTCTGGCGGGTGGAGGAGATCGAACCCGGGCATCTGCTCCGGCTGCGGGCCGAGATGCGGCTGCCGGGTCTGGCCTGGCTGGAGCTGTACGCGGAGACGGACGCCGACGGCCGCACCCGCTTCCGTCAGCGCGCGCTGTTCCATCCGCACGGGCTCCTCGGCCACGCCTACTGGTGGAGCGTCTCCCCGTTCCACGCCCTCGTCTTCGGCGGCATGGCCCGCAACATCGCCCGGGCGGCGTCGGCGGAGGCGACGGACCGCCCACGGGAGCGGGCCCCGTAGGGATGACCGGCCGCATACGACCGGGACGCGCCCGCTCGGCACGGACCCGCCGGACCTGCCGGACCCGCCGGACCCGCCTGGGGCGGATACGCCTGGCGCTGGGTACGGCTGGGGCTGGGTACGGCTGCGGCTGGGTACGGACGCGGACACCGTTCCGGCCGACCGCCCGTGCTTCCACCGGGCACCGTCCGGCCGACCGCCCGTATTCCACCGGCCACCGCTTGGCCGACCGCCCCTGCTTCCGCCGGGCACCGTCCGACTTGCCGCCCGTGCATCCACGGGGCGCCGCTTCCCGGAAGCAATGCATCGTCCGAACCCCGCCGTCACGACAGGGATCCGGTCCGAACCGCGGTCACGAACGCCGTCCCGAACCTCTGCTCCGAAGCCCCCGCGTACCCCTGTTCCCGTGCCGAAGCCTGGCCCGGAGCCCGTCTCTTGTCCCGGAGCCCGTCCATGAACGTCTCCCTCGTCCTGTTCACCGCGGACCTGCGTCTGCACGACCACCCGCCGCTGTGCGCGGCCCTCGACGGGGCGCGGCAGGTGGTTCCGCTGTTCGTGCGCGACCGGGCGGTGGACAAGGCCGGGTTCGCCGTGCCGAACCGGCTGGCGTTCCTCGCGGACTGTCTGCGTGATCTCGACGCGGGGCTGCGCGAACGGGGCGGCCGCCTCGTCCTGCGCTCCGGTGACCTGGTGGAGCAGGTGTGCCGGGTGGCCGGTGAGGCGGACGCGGACGAGGTCCACCTGGCCGCCGACGCGAGCGCGCACGCCCGGCGCCGCGAGGAACGGCTGCGGCGCGCCCTGGAGGCGGAAGGCGTGCGGCTGCATGTGCACGACGCTGTGACGACCGCCGTCGATCCCGGGGTGGTGACCCCTGCCTCGTCGAACCACTTCGCCGTCTTCACGCCCTACTTCCGGCACTGGTCGCAGTGGCGGCTGCGCGAGCCGCTCGCCGCGCCCCGGACCGTGCGGGTCCCGGACGTCGTCGGCTCGGAGGAGCTGCCCACCCGCGCGGGGCTGTCCGGGCTGTCGCCGGGGCTGGCCGCGGGAGGCGAGGAGGAGGGCCGCGAGCGGGTCGCCTCCTGGCTGCGGCACGGCATCGGCGCCTACGAGGACCGGCACGACGACCTGGCCGGTGACGCGACGTCCCGGCTCTCGCCCCATCTGCACTTCGGCACCCTGTCCCCGGTGGAGCTCGTGCACCGGGCCCGCCGGGCGGGCGGGCCGGGAGCCGAGGCGTTCGTGCGGCAGCTGGCCTGGCGCGACTTCCACCGCCAGGTGCTGGCGGCCCGGCCCGACGCGGCGAGCGCCGACTACCGCACCAAACGCGACCGCTGGCGTTCGGAGCGGACGGCGCGCGAGGACATCGAGGCGTGGCGGGAGGGCCGTACCGGCTATCCGGTGGTGGACGCGGCGATGCGGCAGCTGCGCCACGAGGGGTGGATGCACAACCGGGGCCGGCTGCTGACCGCGAGCTTCCTCGCCAAGACGCTGTACGTCGACTGGCGCGTCGGCGCCCGGCACTTCCTGGACCTGCTGGTCGACGGGGACGTGGCCAACAACCAGCTCAACTGGCAGTGGATGGCCGGGACCGGCACCGACTCGCGGCCCAACCGGGTCCTCAACCCGGTCACCCAGGCCAAGCGGTACGACCCCGACGGGGCCTATGTACGGCGCTGGCTGCCGGCGCTCGACGGCGTGGCGGCGTCCGCGGTGCACGAGCCCTGGAAGCTGCCGGAGGCGGACCGGGCGGCGCTCGACTACCCGGATCCGATCGTCGGGCTCGCCGCGGGACTCGCTCGCTTCAGGCAGGCCCGGGAGCGTAGCTGAGCGAGCCTCACCAGTCGGGCGCCGTGCTCAGCAGGAGGTCGCGGACCCGGGCCACGTCCCGGTTCTCCACCGCCCCGGGCCGCCGGACGAGGAACGTCGTGTTGATCGGCGGGTCCGGCGGCTCGTGCAGCGGGACGAGGGCACCGGAGGCCAGTTCGCCCAGGCAGAGGTAGCGGGGCAGGACGGTGATCCCCGCCCCCGCGACGACCGCGCCCAGCACGCCGCGCAGGTCCGGCACGGTCACCGCGGCGGAGCCCGCCAGGCGTCGGCCGAAGACGTGCCGCCAGTAGCGGCGCGCGATGGGCAGGTCCTCGGCGTACGTGACCAGCGGGACGGAGTGCAGTGCCGCCGGCCCGTCGGCGGCCAGTGGTTCTCGGAGCCGGTCGGCCCAGCCCGGTGCGGCGACCAGGACGAACTCCTCGTCCGTCAGCGGGACCGCGGTGAGGGTGCGGCCGCGCGGCCGGGTGGTCGCGATGACCAGGTCGTGCCGTCCCGCCCGCAGTTCGTCGAGCAGCGCGTCGGTCAGGCCGGTGGCCACCCGCAGCCGGACTCCCCCGGCCACCAGGGGCGCCAGCGCCGGGAGCGCACGGGTGCACAGCAGTTCGGCGGGGCCTGCGAGGTGCACCGGGTCGGTCCGCCCGGCCACCGGGTCCGGGCCGGCCACGGTGGCCAGCTCGTCGAGCGGCGCGGAGACGCGAGCCGCCAGCTCGTCGGCGACGGCGGTCGGCGAGACGCCCCGCGGAAGCCGTTCGAAGAGCTCGCGTCCGGCCTGCCGCTCCAGTGCGCGCATCTGCGTGGTCACGGTCGGCTGGGACAGACCCAGCAACTGAGCGGCACCGGTGAACGAGCCCGAGCGGTACACGGCGAGGAAGGTGCGCAGCAGGTTCAGATCCAGGTGATCCGCCTGCCGGCCGTCGGTGTGCTCCACCGGCCCCAGTATTCCTTCCTCACCCATAGGAATCCCAATGCCTGACATGGGAATCCTCATTGGCTCCCTATCCGTCGACCGCCTAGGTTCGACTTCGACAGGCACCTACCCGTCGGCGGTCCGAGATCCGGCCGCCGGCACCGACACCCCCCGGAGTTCACCCATGGCCAAGATCCTCTTCGTGCTGACCGGCGCCGACCACTGGACGCTCGCCGACGGCGCACAGCACCCCACCGGCTTCTGGGCGGAGGAGGCCGTCGCTCCCTACGAGGCGTTCCGGGCGGCCGGCCACGAGGTCGTCGTCGCCACGCCCGGCGGTGTCGTCCCCACCGTGGACAAGGGCAGCCTGGCCGCGGAGGCCAACGGCGGTCAGGAGGCCGCCGACCGGATCTCCGCCGCGCTCGACGCCATGACGGAGCTGCGCCGGCCCGTGCGCCTGGAGGACGTGGCCCTCGGCGACTACGCGGCCGTCTTCTACCCGGGCGGACACGGCCCGATGGAAGACCTGGCCGTCGACGCCGTCTCCGGCCGGCTCCTGGTCGACGCCCTCGCCTCGGGCAAGCCCCTGGGTGTCGTCTGCCACGGCCCCGCGGCCCTGCTCGCCGCGGTCAGCGAGGACGGCTCCAACGCCTTCGCGGGGTACCGGGTCGCCGCGTTCACCAACGCGGAGGAGCACCAGGCCGGTCTCGGCGACAAGGCCAAGTGGCTGCTCCAGGACCGGCTGACCGAGGCCGGCGTGGATGTACAGGTCAGCGAGCCGTGGGCACCGTACGTGGTGGTGGACCGCAATCTGGTCACCGGCCAGAACCCCGCCTCGTCGGCCCCGCTCGCCACGGAACTGCTGAAGAAGCTGAGCTGAACCCGAGCCGACTCGAACGGGTACGCCGATCGGCCCGATGCGCACCTGCGCCTTCGCTGCGGCCGTGGGCTCGGTGCCGGCCTGCGGGTTCGGTGCCTGCCTGCGGGTTTCGCTGTTGGCCTGCGGGCGGGGTGCCGGCCTGCGGGAGGGTGAGGTGCAGGCCGGTCGTCCAGTGGCTGCGGGGCGGCGCGGGCAGACCGGGCAGGTTTCAAGGGCCGCCGTGAGTTGGGCAGAGTCAGGCGAGTCGGGAGGCCCGGGGCGGCGCGGCAGACCGGGCAGGGCGGGGCGAGGCCGGACGGAGCCCCGCGGGGCCCGGCGGGGCGTCTGCGTCTCGTCAGGCGCCGTACGCCCCCGCGAGCATCGTCAGGGCGTCGCCCAGGCCGGTCGGGCGGGGCAGGCCGGGAGTGGGGCGGCCGGCCCAGCCGGGGCCGCCGAGCACCACGGCCGGGGCGCGTCGGGCTCCGGTGACGCCCCAGCGGGTCTCCGCGACGTGCCGGGCCAGGGGCAGGCTCGCGGTGGAGCGCGCCTGGGCCCACAGCACCACGGCCGCCGGGCCCAGCCGCCGCACCACCGCGGTCAGCGCCTCGACGGGCACGGCCGCCCCGAACATCCTGGTGGGGACGCCGAGTTGAGCGAGCCCCGCGTTGAGCGCCTCCAGTGGAAGACTGTGCTGCTCGCCCGGCGCACAGGCCAGCACCACCGGGCCCGGCCCGCCCGCCGCGTCGCCCGTCACCACAGGGCGGGTGGCGCGGCGCAGGGCCGTGGAGACGTGCCAGGACAGCAGGTGCTCCACCTCGACGTACCGGTCGCCGGACGAGGCCCACTTGCGTCCCACCGCGTGCAGCGTCGGGACCATCACCTCCTGCCAGGCCACGGTGAGTCCGTGCCGTTCGAGGGCCGTGTCCAGTTGCTCCGCCACGGCCGACGCGTCGAGCCGCACGGCGGCGCGGGCCAGTCCCCGGCACTCCTGGCGGACGTCGCCGCCGAACGGGATGACACCGGCCCCGGCCGGCCGCACGGCAACCGTACCCACCGGTTCCGCGGCCGGCGGGAGCGCCGCTTCCTTCGCCGCTCGGGCCGCGTCGGCGGGCGGCGCCCCGGACGCGGTGAGCCGGCACATCGTCTCCAGGACGGCCACGTCGTCCGGCCGCCAGCGCCGGTGCCGCCCGTCGGCGCGGACGGCGGGCCCGATGCCGTAGCGGCGGTCCCACGAACGCAGGGTGGTGGGCGCCACGCCCAGTCGGCGGGCCAGGGCCCCGGTGGTCAGTCCGGCGTCGTCAGGGCTCGGGAATGCGCTCATGGGTCGACGATACGACGCAGAAACGATGCGTGTTGAGACGCCCGGTACCCGGCTCACAGGATGGCGTCAACGGGGTCCGACCCGAGGACACCCCGGAACGGCCTGAGCGCAGGCCTACCGACGTGAGGAGCCGACGTCATGAGCCCGCATCCGACCGCCGTGCCCTGTCCCGCCCCCACCGAGGAGTCGCTCACCGACGAGGAACTCGCCCGGGGCCTGGCGTCGGGAGACGAAGCCTCCCTGACCGCCGTGTACCGCCGCTGGCGCACGCTGGTGCACTCGCTCGCCCGGCGTTCCCTGGGCGACGCCCGGGAGGCCGAGGACGTCACACAGCAGGTGTTCCTCGGGGTGTGGAGCGGTCGCGCGGGCTACCGGCCCGAACGCGGCGCGCTCGGGGGCTGGATCGTGGGCATCACCCGGCGCAAGATCGCGGACGCGCTGGCCGCCCGGACCCGCCGCCAGGAACTCGTCACCGCGGCCGGCTCCCGGCTGGCCCTGCGCGACCCCGGCCACGGACGTCCCGAGGAGATCCTCGAGCGCGTGCTGGTGCGCGGCGAGCTCGCCCGGCTCCCGGCCCCCCAGCAGCGAGTGCTGCGACTGGCGTTCTACGAGGATCTGACGCAGACACAGATCGCCGAGCGCACGGGCTGGTCCCTGGGCACGGTCAAGAGCCACGCCCGACGCGGTATGCGGCGGCTGCGCGGCCTCCTGGAGCCCGAGCCCCTGGGCTGAGCCACCCCTTCCGCGCACGCGTTCCCACGGCGGACCAGATTTCGACGCACAAACGCTGCACTTGCGTTCCCTCCTCGAAAGGTTCTGGCGGCGGGAGCGGAGTGACGGAGGTATCGACCCTGCCGTCCGGGACGGACATACGCATATCCCGACAGTGGCTCCTACCTCTACACATAAAGACTGAATAAGAGCAGAATGGAGAGGCGCGGCACCTACCGCACACCGCTCCGAAGCGGTCGGGCCCGAAAGTCGAAGGAGACGAATCATGGCCAACGTCTCGCCCACCAGAGGTGACATGTCGACGCACCCCGATGTCTCCGAGATGCAGGCGCGGTACGCCCGCATGCTCGGTGGCCGTGATGTGGCGCTCGTCGACGGGCCGGTGTTCCTGCTCGGCCTGTACTGCGCGGTGTCCCCGTGGATACTCCACTACACCGCCAGCCAGCCGGCGCTCATGACCCACAATCTGATCGTCGGGATCGCGATCGGACTGCTGGGCCTCGGATTCACCGCGGCTCCCGCGCGGATGTACGGCCTGAGCTGGGCCATGTGCGCGGCGGGCATCTGGATGATCGTCGCGCCGTGGATCGTCGGCGACAGCCCGGACGCCGGTGTCGTGGTCAACAACATCATCATCGGCGCCCTGGCCCTGGTCCTGGGCCTGATGTGCATCGCCACGGCGGCGAAGAGCCCCCCGAAGCCGTAGAGCCGCTTCTCCACCCGGACGACGGCCGGGTCGATCCGCCCACGCGGACCGACCCGGCCGTCGTGCCGTGCCCCCCACACGCCCCAACGCCCCCTTAGCCCCTCGCCCCCTCGCCCCCTCGCCCGCGACATCGACCCCGGTCGTCGGCCCCACCGCGCGCCCCGGGTCGGCCCTACCGCGCGTACACGTACGGCGTCGTGGTGCTCAGCGGTGCGAAGCCCAGGCGTTCGAGGATCGGGCGGCTCTGGTCGGAGGCGTCGACCTGGAGGTAGCGGTAGCCGCGGTCGGCGGCGATCCGGGCGCGATGGGCGATCAGGGCGCGGTAGATGCCCCGGCCGCGCCAGGCCTCGACGGTGCCACCGCCCCACAGGCCCGCGAACCTCGTCCCCGGGATGAGTTCCATCCGCGCCGAACTCACCGGCACGTCCCCGGCCATCGCGAGGAGGGCCACGATCGCATCCGGGTCGGCGGAGAGGCGGGCGAGCAGCAGGTCCCGCAGCCAGGAGCCGTCGTGACCGAAGGCCTTCTCGTTCGCCTCGACCATGAGCTCGATGCCCGCCCGGTCGGTGACCGGGACGATACGGACGCCCTCGGGCGGTTCGGCGTCCACCAGTTGGTCGCTGGTCTCGCCGATCATCAGGGTCTCCTCCGGGTCGGCCGTGAAACCGGCCGCCGTGAGCCGTCGGCCGAGGTCGGCCGGACGGTCGTGCCCATGCAGCTTCCACTCGAACTGGTGGCCGAGGCCGGTGAAGTAGGCGACCTGTTCCGCGATCACCGCGTCGGCGTCGGCGGAGTCCAGGTCCGACCAGAGCACACCGCTCCAACCGCCCTCACCGCCGACATGGCGGACCACGCTCCCGGTCCGTTCGACGCGGGCGTCGAAGCTCTCCGGGCGCGCGCCTTCGCGCATGTCCCGGTCGTACAGGGCGAGTACCGCGGCATGATCCATGCGTTCACTCCAGCACCCCGGCTCGGCCCCCACAACGGATTTACCGGTGCGGCGACGAGCGGGGCGCGCCCACGCCGTCCGGCCGCACCGCCGCCAGGTACGTGCTCAGCCGGTCGCGGTTGCGGGCCAGACAGTCGATCCGCGCCTGGATGCGGTCGATGTGGCTCTCGAGGAGGGCAGCGGTCCGCGGGGTGAGGTGCTCGGCGGGCAGGATGATCTCTTCGGGGCCGGACAGGTACGGCAGGATCGCGCGGATCATCTCGGTGGTGAGGCCGGAGTCGAGCAGTCCGCGGATCTGCTGGACGTCCCGGACGGCCGCCTCCCCGTAGAAGCGGTAGCCGTTGGCGCCGCGGTCGGGGTGGAGCAGGTCCTGCTCCTCGTAGTAGCGCAGGAGCCGGGTGGGGACGCCGGTTCGGCGGGAGAGGTCGCCGATCTTCATGCCCGCTCCGATCATGGCCGCGCCTGTCGCTCCGGACCGTCGCTCCGGGACGGCTCGCACGCCCGCGCTTGCCTTCACACTGATGTGAACGTTCGACCATGGTCGCATGTCCACCACATCCATGGTCAAGGGCACCGGTGTGCCCGCGTCCCTGCCCTGGCCGGGGCTGCTCGCCCTGTCCACGGCCGCGTTCACCGCAGTGGTGACCGAGTTGCTGCCCGCCGGGCTGCTGCCGCGCATGGCGCCGGCGCTCGGCGTCCCCGAGGCCCGGGTGGGATTCCTGGTCACCGGGTACGCGGTGGCGTCGTTCGTGGCGGCGATCCCGGTGACGGCGCTGATGCGCGGTCTGCCGCGCCGGCCGGTCCTCGTCGGCACCCTGCTGGGCTTCGCGCTGAGCAACGCGGTGGTCGCGCTGTCCTCGTCCTACAGCCTCACCTTCGCCGCGCGCCTGGTGGCCGGTGTCATGGGCGGCACCCTGTGGGCGATGCTCGCCGGGTACGCGGCCCGGATGGTGCCGGCCGGGCGACGCGGCCGGGCGATCGCGGTCGTGCTCGCCGGCATCACGCTCGCACTGTCGCTGGGGGTGCCCGCCGGGACGGCGCTGGCCGAGGTGGTGGGCTGGCGTGCGGCGTTCGGGCTGCTGTCCGGGCTGGCGGTGCTGCTGGTGGGCTGGGTGCGGTGGCGGGTCCCGGACTTCCCGGGCGAGGCGCGGGGCGCGCGGGTGCCGCTCACCCGGGTCGCCCTGCTGCCGGGAATCCCGGTGATCCTGTCCGTCACGCTGTTCCTGCTGCTGGGTCACCAGGTGCTGTACACGTACCTCGCGCCCTTCACCGCGCACGCGGGGTCCGGACGTACGGATGTGGTGCTGCTGGTGTTCGGGGCGTCCACGGTCGCCGGGATCTGGGGGACGGGCCTGCTCGTGGACCGGCGCCCACGCGCCACGCTGCTCGGCGCGCTCGCCCTCTGCGCGGCGGTCATGTTCGCGCTCGGCCGGTACGCCGGGGCGCCCGCCGTACTGCTGGTGTCGGTCGCCCTGTGGGGGGTGGCCTTCGGCGGGGCGCCGACGCTGATCCAGACCGCGCTGGTGAACGCCTCGGGGCCCGCCGCCTCGGACGTGGCGACCTCCCTCCAGACCACGGTGTACAACGCGGGCATCGCCGGGGGTTCGCTGACCGGAGGTGTCGTCCTGGAGGCGCTGGGCGCGGGGGCCCTGCCGTGGACGGCGCTGCCCCTGGTCGCGTTGGCCCTCACCGCGGTCGCGCTGGGCCGTCGGCACGCCTTTCCGGCGGCACGGGGCCGAGCCCGGGCCGACGATCGGAGATCATTTCGGCCGTCCGGGGGAGCCGTACGACGCAGACGCAGACTCCTCCCGGCCGAGCCCGCCGGCACGGCCCCGGCCCTCGGCGCCGAGGGCACTGCGTCGGCCCCGACCCTCGACGCCGAGGGCACTGCGCCCGGCGCGGCCGACACAGGCCCCGGCCGGACCGCCGCGGCCCCTGCCGGCCGACCCCGCCGTACGCCGTCCTGACCCTCGATACCGAGGCATGCCGTCCGGCACCGCCACTGCCGCAGGCCCCGGTCGCTGCTCTCTGCGGCCGAGGGGGCCTGCATGTCGTCCGACCTGAGGCCAGTTCCGGCGTTGCCACCGGAGCCCCCGGGCCGGGTGTCACCGCAGGCCCCCGTCGCTGCCCTCTGCGGCCGAGGGGGCCTGCGTGTCGTCCGTCGTGAGGCGACTCAGCGCTCCGGGCGTGGGCGGAACCGGCGCTGGAGGGCCACTCCGCCGAGCAGCAGGGCCGCGCTGCCGACGAGGGCGGGCAGGGTGGCGTCGGCTCCCGTGTGGGCGAGCGAGCCCACGGCCTCGGGCGCCGGGTTCGGCAGTGCGAGAGCGGGGGCCGGCGGGACGGCCCGCGGGCCCTGGTGCTGGGGCTCCGAGGGCGGGTTGTGCCGGGTCGGTGCCTGCGGCGCGGGCTCGGCGGGCCGCTCCGGCCGCTCCGGCCGCTCCGGCTGCTTCTCGCCGGAGCCGTTGACGGACTCGTTGCCGAACACCGGGTTCGCGATGCCGACGACGTTCACGCCGTTGCCGCTGACGTTCACCGGGAGGTGGACCGGCAACTGGACGCCGTTGCCGGAGACGACGCCCGGGGAGTCCTGCGCGGCGCCCTGCGCGGTCGCGCCGACGCCGGACGAGTCGGCGTGCGGCCCGGAAGCGGCGGCCCCTCCCTCGTTGGCGCAGGTGTTGCCCGCGGCGGGGTTCAGCACGCCCACCACGTTCACCGTGTTCCCGCACAGGTTCACGGGGACGTTCACCGGCAGCTGGACACCGTTGCCGGAGATCAGTCCGGGCGAGCCGGCCGCGTAGCCGTTCGCCGAGGAGTCGGCGTGTGCGGGCAGTGTCACGGCCATCGCGCCGGACACTGCGGCGACGGCCATCACACCGGTTCGGGTAACCCGTCTCATGGGTCCCTGCCTTCCAGACATGGATCGCGGGCACTCGCCCGCATCCGATAGAACGCCGGTGAACCGTCGGGGTTATGCCTGACCGTCTTTTCACCCCCTTGGGGGGGGTCCCTCCTTCGGGCGCTCTCGTCGAAGGGGTGTCAAACCCGCGCGGGGAACCGCACCACCCGGGTCGGTACCCGTGAGGGGGCGCGGGTGAGGCCCCGCCCGCCCGGAGGCGGCTCGTCAGCAGGCCGCTTATCGTGAGCGAGGGCGCCGTTCCCGGACCGCTGAGGGCGTCCCTGGAGGCACTGATGCTGGCCAAGCTGCCGACGCGGCCCGGGCTGCGACACTGCGCGCTCGCCGCGACCGCCGCACTGACCCTGCTGGGGGCGGGCCTGCCGACGGCGACCGCGGACCGGAACACCGACGGAGGCGACCGTCCCGACCTGTCCCGGTTCTACGGACAGAAAGTCGCGTGGTCGGCGTGCGAGGGAGACGGCATGCCCGAAGACCTCCAGTGCGCCGAACTGACCGTCCCCCTCGACTACGACCGCCCCGGAACCGGCACCCTCGACCTCGCGCTCGCCCGCTACCGGGCCACCGGCGAGAAGCGCGGCTCGGTGGTCCTCAACTTCGGCGGTCCCGGAGGTCCAGGCGTTCCTGAACTCGCCTACGGCGGCAAGGAGTTCATGGACCTCACCGACGGCTACGACGTGGTCGCCTTCGACCCCCGGGGCGTCGGCCGTTCCTCCCCCGTCAGCTGCGGGGACGGCGAGGACAGCGGTCTGGCCTCCCTGGACGGCGACTCGGCCCTCACCGACCCACACGCGCTGCTCACCCGGTTGAAGCAGGTCGCCGCCGACTGCGCCGAGCACTCCGGACCGGTCCTGCCGCACATCGGAACCATCGACGCGGCACGGGACCTGGACGTGATGCGCGAGGCGCTCGGCGACAAGAAGCTCAACTACCTGGGATTCTCCTACGGCACCCGGCTCGGCGCGGTCTACGCCGCACAGTTCCCCGACAAGGTGGGCAGGGTGGTCCTCGACGGCGTCGACACGCTGACCGAGCCGCTCACGGAGCAGGGCATAGCGGGCGCCCGGGGTCAGCAGGTGGCGCTGGACGACTTCGTCGGCTGGTGCGCGAAGGACATCGCGTGCCCGTTCGGCCAGGATCCGCGCGTGGCCCGCGAGGAGGTCGTCCGGCTCGTGCGCTCGCTCGACGATGATCCGGTGCCGACGGACTTCGGTGACGACTTCTCCGGCCAGGACCTCGTCGGCGCCCTCGGGCAGGGGTTGTACAGCCGGGAGCTGTGGCCGCTGCTGGAGCGGGCGCTCGCCCAGCTCATCGAGAGCGGCGACGCCAGTGGGGTCCTGGGGTTCGCGACCGGCGGATTCGCCCTCCCGCTTCCGCTGCCGCTCCGGGCCGCGGGCCGTGCCGACCCCTCCCCCGGGGCGCTCGTCGACGAGGAGGACGTGCCCCTCGACAACCTGCCGGCGGCGCTGATGGCGATCAACTGCGCCGACGACCCGGACCGCCCCACGGCCGCGCAGGTCACCGCGGACCTCAAACGGCTGCGGGCGGCGTACGACAAGGCCTCACCGGTCTTCGGCCAGTACCGACTCACCGAGGTCCTGATGTGCTACGGCCGTCCCAAGGGCACCGACTTCATACGCGACGACGTGAAGGACCTGAGCGCCCCGAAGATGCTGCTGGTCGGCACGCGTGGCGATCCGGCGACGCCGTACCGGTGGACCGAGGAGACGGCGAAGCGCCTCGGTTCCCCGGCCGTGGTGCTGGACAACAAGGGCGACGGCCACACCGGGTACGGGTCGTCCAAGTGCGTCCACCGCAAGGTCGACGACTTCCTGCTGTACGGCTCCCTCCCGCCGAGCGGCAGCTCCTGCGGGCCCGACGAGGACGACGACTGAGTGCGCCGGTTCCTGCCGCTGCTGCTCGTCGGGGTCCTCGCGGCCACGGCTGCGGTCGCCGCGCGCACCCTGTCCACGTGGTGGTGGCTCGCGGCCGGACCGCTGCTGGCGGCGGTCTGCCTGGGCGCCTGGGACCTGCTCCAGCGCCGTCGCTCCGTGCTGCGCGGCTACCCCCTGGTCGGACATCTGCTGTTTCCGACGGAGCAGGTACGCCTGCGTTCCGCGGGCACCGGCGCGCGGGAGCCGTTCGGGGGCGACGGGAGCGACGGGAGTGACGGGGGCGTGTACGAGTATCTGGTGCCGTCGCTGCGGCCGGTCGCGCCGGCCGCGGAACCGCCGCTGGTGCGCGTGGGCGGGCCGCACTGCACCCAGCCCTACGACATGGCGCTGCTGAACGTGTCCGCGATGAGCTTCGGGGCGCTGTCGTCGCGCGCGGTCCTCGCCCTCAACCGGGGTGCCGCGCTGGGCCGTTTCGCGCACGACACCGGAGAGGGCGGGCTGTCGGAGCACCATCTGCGCGGCGGGGGCGACCTCGTCTGGGAGATCGGGACGGGTTACTTCGGCTGCCGCGGCGCCGACGGCGGTTTCGACGCGCGGGAGTTCGCGGACAAGGCGGCGCTGCCCGAGGTGAAGTGCGTGTCGGTGAAGCTGTCCCAGGGGGCGTTCGCGGGCAGCGGCGCGGTGCTGCCCGGCGTGAAGGTGAGCGCCGAGATCGCGTCGGAGCGGAAGGTCCCGGTGGGTGAGACGGTGGTGTCGCCGCCCTTCCACCAGGTGTTCTCGACACCGCGTGAACTGGTGCTGTTCCTGGCCCGGCTGCGTGAGCTGGCGGGCGGCAAGCCGACCGGGTTCAAGCTGTGCGTGGGGTCGCGGCGGGAGTTCCTCGCGGTGTGCAGGGCGATGGCGGCGGAGGGTCTGACACCCGACTTCGTGGTGGTGGACGGGGCGGAGGGCGGCTCCGGCGCCGGGCCGGCGGGGTTCGCCGGGCATCTCGGCATGCCGCTCACCCAGGGGTTGATCACCGTGCACAACGCGCTGGTCGGCGTCGGGCTCCGGGACCGGATCCGGATCGGGGCGAGCGGCCGGGTGGCCACCGGTCCGGACATCGTCAAGCGCCTCGTGCAGGGCGCCGACTACACCAACGCGGCCCGCGCGATGATGCGCGCCGTCGGCTGCGTGGGCGCCCGGCGCTGCCACACGGGCGCCTGCCCGGCCGGCGTCGCGACCCAGGATCCGCTGCGGGCACGCGCCCTCGACGTGGCCGACAAGGCCCGGCAGGTGCGGCGCTACCAGCGGGAGACGGTCCGTGACGCCGTCCGGATCATGGCGGCCATGGGCGTCCGCGCGCCGGCCGAGCTCACACCCGGCCACCTGGTCCGGCGGACGGGCCCGGGCACGACGTCCTCGTACGCGGAGCTGTACGAGTGGCTCGCGCCGGGAGAACTGCTCGCGGGACCACCGCGGTCCTGGGAGTCGGACTGGAAGGCGGCGGACCCGGACAGCTTCGACCAGCCGGCCGGAGGGCCACGGGCTACGGGGCCGGCCCGGGCTACGAAGGCTTGACGGTGACGAAGGCGTCGATCGCCGCCGTCAGCTCGGCCGGCTTCTCGACGGGGAGTTCGTGGCCCGCGTCGAGGATGCGGACGGTGGCGTCCGGATAGGCCTTCGCCATGCGCAGCATCTGCTTCACCGGGAGCTGGATGTCGTGGTAGCCGTGGATCATCAGGGTCGGGGCCTGGATCTCCCCGACCCGGTCCAGGACGTCGAAGGCACGCATGGCGCCGTACAGCGTCATGACGACCTCGCGCGGGGTGTCCGCGGAGGCCTTGACGTACGCGCGGATCTCCTCGCGGGGGTAGCCGGGCGCGAAGGCGCGCTGGATGTTGGCGGCGACGAACAGCTTGAACGGGACGAGGGTGGAGACGCCCATCAGCAGGCCCCTGCCCCGGCTGTAGGTCATGCGGCCGATGGAGTTCACCAGCACCATGCGCTCCACCCGCTCGGGGTGGGAGAGGGCGATGGTCTGCGAGATCATCCCGCCCATCGAGTGGCCGACCAGCACGAACCGCTCGATCTCCAGGTGGTCGAGGAGGGCGAGGAGATCCCCCGCCAGCTCCTCGACCGTCTTCACGCCCGCCCCGCTGCTCTCGCCGTGCCCGCGCAGGTCGAACCGGATCACCCGGCGCTTCTCGGCGAAGTGCGCCACCTGGTGGTCCCAGCGGTGCCGGTTCGCCGTCCAGCCGTGCACGAACACCAGGGGCACGCCGTCGCCGTCGCGCGGGCCCTCGTCGTCGTACGTCAGTGCTGCGCCGGCGACTTCGAGCTGCGGCATGGTGCCTCCTGCGGTGCGGTCCTGGTTACTGACGCGTACGGTAACCGGCGACCGGGGGCGCCGTCACCGTCGTTCGCCCAGGAATTCGAGGATGTGTCCGAAGACGTCGAGGGCGGCGCCCCGGCCGAGGAAGGTGTCGAGGTGGCCGTACCCGGAATCTCCGTGTACCGCACGTCCAGCTGGGGCTGCCGGTGGGCGAGGACGTCGCGGCAGAGCCGCTGGGAGTCCAGCCACAGTCCGTTCTCGCTGCCGGCCAGGAGCAGGACGGGCGTGTCGATGCGGGCGGCCGCGTCGAGGGCGTTCGGCGGCAGGGCACGGTAGCGCTGGTCGGTCTCGTGCCACCGGACCACGCTGCGGGCGAGCTCGATGCGGCGCAGGTGGGGCAGGATCCACAGCGGCGCGGGTCCGAGCAGCTCGGCGAGCCGGTCATGGGTGGCCGCGCCGATGTTCTCGTGGACGAACAGCGAAGCTCCGGTCCCCCAGGCCGAGTTGTGCAGGATCTGGCAGGTCGGGTCGGGGCAGCTCGCCTTGCGCGAGGCCAGGGCGAACAGAGGGGTGTACTTGGACCACAGGCCGACCTTGCGGAAGTCGACCGGGATGTGGTCGATCCGGGTCTTCAGCAACTCCCCTGCGACGGACATCCGCAGGGAGGTCCGTCCCGCCAACTTCGGCGTCAGGAAGACGCCTTGGGACACCACTCCGGCCAGCCCGGGCACGAGTCCGGCCGTCATGCTCAGCGAGAGGGTGAGGGAGCCGATGCAGTGCGCCACGACGAACAGGGGGCGGTCGCCGATGGCTTCCCGGATGCGGGAGACCGCGGCCGGGATGTCGTACAGCGCCACGTCGTCGTACGTGTACCGGTGCCCGGTCTCGTTGTAGGGCAGCCGGCAGCTGCCGCGCCAGTCCAGGAGCCAGGGCTCGTAGCCGTCGTCGAGGAGCGAGTCGACGAGGTTGCGGGTCTCGGGGAGCAGGAACATGTCGGCGGACGCGGTATGGCCGTGCAGGAGCAGCACGGCGGGGCGGCCGGTGTCGCCGGGGTCGATCCGGGTCAGGCCGAGGCGGACGCCGTCGGGCGCGCGGAACGGGATCTCCTCGACGCGGGCCGGGTCGAGGCGGTGGCGCAAGGGGCGCAGGGCGGCGGTCGTCCTCACCTTGCGGAGCGCCGGCCTGGTGGTGGGAGTCGTCCTGAAGATCATCGGTGCTGCTCCGTGAGGTTCGGGGTGCGGCGCAGGTCGAGCAGATCCGCGGCGGCCCGGGCGAAGGGGCCGAGCAGTCCGCGGCCCATCTCCAGGCCGAACCAGGCGAGCCAGGTCAGCTTGGCGGCGCGCTTCTCCTGGCTGGTGAGGTGCGGGGCGACCTTGATGCCGTCGATCTGGTCACGCACGTAGGAGTCGGCCGGAACGACGACCTCCCCGGTCAGCGTGGCGGCTTCTCCCTCGCGGCCGGCCTCGACCGTGAGCGCGCGGGTCTGGTGCCAGAGGTCGCGGCGGGCGCGGGCGTACTTGCGGCCCTCCAGCCACCAGAGTTCGCCGTCCTCGTCCCGCAACCGGAGTCGATAACGCAGGAGTTGGTGTTTCAGGCCGTGCTGCCGCGGGATGCCCTCGTCGGGGCGGACCCAGACGTCGCCGTGGACGACGGTGAGGGGTCGGGCGTGGATCGCCGGGCAGGTGACCTCGCCGGTGACATCCACCCGGCGCTCCTTGACCAGCTGGTACATGCTCGCGATGGAGAGGGTGAGGGACATCGAGCAGGGGGTGTCGTCCGTGCCGCCGTCGAGCGCGCGGACGCTGCCCTCGGTGGTCTCGGCGAACCACAGGTACGGCTGGTCGTCCCTGTCGGGCAGGCGGCCGAGGCCGTCGTCGGCGAGCCTCTCGAACGTTTTCAGCTGGGCCTGGGCGTCGTAGCGCGCGGCGGGCGGCAGGCCCAGGGCCTCGACCAGGGCGTCGGTGCGTTCGGCGACGGCGGCCGGACCCTTGAGGGTGGCCTCGCACAGCTTCAGGGCAGTGGGGCTCTGCAACACCCGGGCGAGGAAGCCGAGTTCGGGGACGGGCTCGGCCTCCAGACGGGACAGGGTGTCGGCGCGCCATTCGTCCCAGTCCTGCACCCGGACGTGCATGCCGCCGAACGCCATGTCCCGGACGACGTCATCGAGGGTGTTGGGGACGCCGGTGAGGTTGTAGTCGAAGCCCCAGGCGTCCGGTTCGCAGACGACGGCGGCGGCGACACGGCTGACCCAGTCGACCGGGGCCACGTTGAGGTAGCGGAACGCCGGTACGGTGCGGAAGCGGCCGAAGGCCGAGATCAGGCCGCTGCTGAGGTCCTGGGGGTTGTAGGCGCCGGTCTTGCTGTGGCCGCCGATGCCGCCGGGGCGCAGGGCGGAGACGATCAGACCATGGTCGCGGGCGCGGCGCAGGGCGGCCTCGGCGGCCCATTTGGACTGGTCGTAGCCAGCGATGAGCCGGTCCACGTGGGCGAAGGGGTCGTCCTCGCCCATGGAGGTGATGCCGACCTCGTTGAACACCGCGATCGAGGAGATGTGGTGCAGCGGCTTGGGGCGTCCGGTGGCGGCGAGTTCGGCGAGGGTGAGGGTGCCGAGGACGTTGCCGGTCCGCAGGGACTGGTAGCCGCGCAGGAAGTCCACCGCCGCCGCGACGCCCACGATGCTGTCCAGTTCCCGGGCGAGGGTGTGCCACAGCTCGTCGGACAGGCCGAGACGGGGCCGGCGCAGGTCGCCGGGGAGGACGGTGACCCGGCGGCGGATCTCGGAGTTCCAGGGCAGCCGGTAGCTCCGCAACTGCTCGCCGAGCCGGGTGGTCGCCGCCTCCTCGTCCGCCCCGCGCACCAGGCAGTAGACGTGCGCGTCGCTGTGCCGCAGCAGGTCCAGCAGCAGGTGGCCGCCGAGGAAGCCGGTCGCGCCGGTGAGCAGGATCCGGCGGGGCGGCAGCGGCTCGGGCGAGCGGGTGAACGGGAGCCGGTCGGCGAGGGCCAGGTCGGCCAGGATCCGGTCGAGGTCCTCCTGGCGGGCACGGGAGTGCGGGCCGTCGTCGAAGGCGGGGAATGCGGGCAGCGGGAGGGTGGTGACCGGCTGGGAGGTCCGGGGGGCCGGGACCGGAAGCACGCTCGGGGCGGGCGCCGGCCGGGTGCCCGCCGCGGAGAGCGGGAGAGCCGTCGGCCCGGAGGACGGGAGGGCCGCTGCCCCGGAGGGCGGGAGGGCGCCTGCGGCGGTGGGCGCGGCAGCGCTCCCGACCGGCCGGGCAGCGGGCACCACGCCGGAGGCGACGGTGGACGTAACGCCGGGCGCCACGCCGGTCGGGAGGCCGGGCGTAACGCCGGGCGGGAGGCCGGCGGCCTCCAGCCAGCGTCGGGCCAGGCTGATCGGCCGTGCGTCGGCGAACACGTCGTCCAGGTCCAGCTCCACGCCCAGGTCGCGCTCCAGTTCCGCCGCGAGCTCCACGGCGTGCACGGAGCTGCCCCCCGCGTCGAAGAAGTCGGCGTCCGGGGACAGCCGGCCCTCGGGCAGGTAGCGCCCGGCCGCGGTGGCGATGGCGGCGGCCAGCCCGTCCACGTCCGGGACGGGAGCCACGTCCGTGGCCGGAGCCTCGGGTACGGACGATGCGGCCGGTCCAGTCGCCGGGGCCGAGGCGGCCGGCACGGACCATGCGGCCGGGGCCTCCGAAGCCGCAGATACAGCCGAATCCACAGGTGCCTCCGGAACCGCGGGTGCCTCCGGAACCGCAGATGCAGCCGAAACCGCGGATGCCTCCGAAGCCGCGGGTGCGGCCGAAGTCGCCGGCTCCGCCGGGGCGGTGGTCGCGACCATGGCCAGCAGGTCGGTCACGCTGAGCCCCTCGTCGCCCCCCTCGATCGACTCGGCGGTCGCCCGCTGCCCGGCGTTCGCCGCCGCGTCCTCGTTCATGTCACGCATGGGAGCCCTTCACGGTGTGCACGATCCTTTCGGTACTGCTGCCACTACTGCCACTGCTGCCGTCCGTGCCGGCCACGCCGCCGGGCCGCGTCACTGCTGCCAGGACCGGAAGGCCCGCAGGTGTTCCGGCGTGGCCACCGTCTCCAGGAACTCGTCGTCCTGGTCTCCGCCGCCGAGCGCGGCCACGATCCGCCGGGCCGGCGCATTGCGCGCCGTGCGCTCCGCCGTCAACCGGACCTTCGTGCAGCCGAGTTCGTCGGCGCGGTCGGCGAGCCACGCCAGCAGGCGTTCCTCCACGCCCCGTCCGAGCGCCCGGCAGCTCATCAGCCAGGCCAGCAGGTCGAGTTGGTCGCCCTCGACGCGGACCGCGAGCAGGCCGATCTGGCCGTAGTCGCCGAAGCGGTCGCGGGCCGCCGCGGTCCACACCTCGCCGAGCTGTCGCCACCGGTCGAGGTCACCGCCGTCGGACGAGCGGGCGCGCAGGGTGAACTGGTTCGTGCGGCGCACCAGTTGTTCGGCGCGCTGCACGTCGTCCTCGCCGAGGGCCCGGATCCCGACCTCGAGTTGCAGCTGGTCGAGGAAGTCCTCGAACCCCGCGTGTTCACGGACGGCGTCCCGCTCCCGTTCCTGGTCGTAGAACCCGGCCCGCAACACGTCCTCGGCGGTCGCCGCGGCCGGGACCAGCGGCCACAACCGGTCGAGGAACCGCTCCAGTTCGGCCTCCGGTGGGCAGGTGACCGCCAGGACCTGGGGCAGCGCCGAGCGCATCCTGCCGATCTCGGCCGGGTTGTCGTCGAGGAACAGGAAGCTGTCCACGCCGAGGTTGAGTGTGCGGGCGGCCTCCGTCAGCCGGGCGGGCTTCGGCCCCCAGGCGGCGGACAGGACGCTGAAGTGCTCGGGCTTCAGCACGCTGTCGGGGCGGTCGAGAACGGCCCGCACGGTCTCCTCGTCGTTGTTGCTGACCAGGGCCAGCAGCGCCCCCGCCTCGCGCCACCGCAACAGCCTGCGCGCGAGGAGGGCACGGGGCCCGGACAGGTCCACGGCGTCGGGGCCGCTCTCCCCGGCCACTCCGCTCCACAGGGTCTCGTCGCCGTCGACCGCGATCACCTTGGGCGCGGGCCGCAGCACCGCCCGTACGACCTCGGCGAGGGACAGCGCCACCGCCGCCTGGAACTCCGGGGTGAAGGGGAGGTGGGCGAGCCGTTCGGTGCGCTCGTCGAAGCGTTCCCCCACGGCGTGCCGACGGGTCCAGTGGTCCGCGGCGAGCACCGCGACACCGGGCAGGCCGGTCAGCTCGGCGGCGATCTCGCGCTCCCACTGCGCGAGCCGTCCGTCGTCGTCGCCGGTGACGGAGGAGGGCAGGAACCCGACGATCAGTGGCTTGCGGGTGCGCTCGACGACGGCTCGCAGCGCGGCCGGGTACTCCGTCCGCAGTGCGGCGAGGAGCGCGTCGTCCACCGGGCCGAACCGTTCCAGGTCCCGCGCCCGCAGCAGCACGACCCCCGCCGCCGTGGCGGGGTCGGCGAAGACTCCGGAGGGGTCACGCAGGGCGGCGAGCACCTGGTGGTAGGGGGCCTCGGCGACCGCGGCAGCGCCGTCCCCGAGTGCCGCCCGGCACATCAGCGGGAGGTTGCCGAGGGCGAAGGTGGCGGCGAGGGCGAGGGTCGGGCCGGACGCGGGTGTCGGCGCCGAGACCGTCGCAGCCGTCGGCGCGGGGACCGTCACCGCCACGGCAGTCGTGGCAGCGGCGGCAGTCGTCGGATCCTGCGGCGTCCGTACCGGGGCCGCCGTGTCCTCCACCGCCTCGTCCAGCAGCCTCAGGAACTCCTCCCCCAGTGCGGCCGTGTCCGCCGCGTCCAGGATGTCGAGGTTGTGGTCGAGACGGATCCGGCCCGCGTCCGGTGTCATCGTGATCATCAGGTCGAGGTCGGTGTACCCCGTCCCGGCTGGCAGCACCTCGAGCCGGTCGAGGCGGCTGCCGTAGCGGACGTAGTTGAAGTAGACCTCCACCAGCGGGGCGTTGGCCCGGTGCAGGTCCTGGCGGGCCAGCGTGGGCAGGACGTCCGAGAACATGGCGCCCTTCGCCAGGAGCCGTCGCAGCCGCCCGTCGGTGCGGCGCAGTACGTCCGCCACCGGCTCGGTCGGCCGCGCCTCGGCCGGGAACGGCACCGGTACGCCGAAGAAGCCCACCGCGTCGAAGGCGTCGGCGTGGATCCGGGTGTCCACCGGCACGGCGAGCACGAACCTCTCCTTCGCGCGCCTGCGGGCCAGCAGGACGGTCAGGGTGCCGAGGCAGAAGGCGGCGGGGGTGACGGCGAGGCCGCTCGCGGATGTCGTCACCCGGTCCATGAGGCCGTCGGGGAGGGCCACGGTGACGCTGCCGGCCCGGTAGGACCGCTCGGCGGGGCGCGGGCCGGAGAGGTCGAGGTCGAGGCGTTCGCTGCCTTCGAAGGCCTCGCGCCATTCGGCCGTGGCTGTGCCCCCGCCCGCCGTCGCGCCGCTCGCGCCCGTCCGCTGGGCCTCGATCAGGAGGTGGACGTCCCGGTTGCTGACGTCGCCGCCGAGCGCGGCGCCGGACAGCTCGGCGTCGATCTCCCCGGCGACGAGCAGCAGGGACTGGAGGTCGCTGACGGCGTGATGGGCGCCGAAGACCAGGATCTGGCCGCCTGCCGCGCCGTCGAGCAGCTGGAACCGCCACAGAGGTGCGGTCGCCAGGTCGAACGGCGATTCCAGCAGCGTCCGGAGCCGCTCCGCCGCGTCCGGCTCGGCGTTCACGGTCGTCCAGTGCAGCGGCGGCTCCGCCAACTCCCGGACGACACGCAGCTGTCGTCCGTCGGAGCCGGTGACGACGCCCGTGCGCAGGGCCGCGTGCCGCGCGACGAGGCGGGTGACGATGCCGGTCAGTGTCTCCCGGTCGGTGGGCGAGGTGAGCCGTACGGCGAGGCCGACGGCGTGGGCCGCCTGCGGCATGCCCGGCGAGGCGCTGCGCAGAAGACGTACGACGTCACGGGTGACGGGCCGCAGTTCGGTCTCCGGCACCTCCTGAACGGGGGACGCGGCCTCTTCCGGCACCGGTCGTTCCGGCAGGGCCGCGGCCAGTGTGCTCGCCAGCCCCCGGATGTCGGCCGCGGCGAACATCTCGGCGGTGGGCAGTTCGACGCCCAGTTCGCGGGCGAAGGCGTTGCGCAGGCGCACCAGCATGAGGGAGTCCAGGCCCAGTTCCTTGAGCGCGGCGCTCGCGGTGTCGTCCACGACGCCGCCGGACACCTCGCCGACGCGGGCGCGCACATAGGCTTCGAGCCAGGTGACGCGCTCCTCGTCGGTGGTCGCCGCGAAGACCTTCTTCACCAGGCCGTCCGCGTCGCCGGGGCCCGTGGGAGCGGTGACGAGGTCGGCCAGGAGGGGGCGGGCGCGGGCCACGTCGGGGGCGAGGGCGAGCATCTCCCGGTCCAGGGCGAGCGGGGCCAGCTGTCGGCGCGAGGTGGACATGACCCGGTCGAACAGCTCCCCGCCCTCCTGCGGGGAGAAGGCGAGCAGCCCGGAGCGGCCGGTCTCGGCGGCCCGGGTGCCGGACCCGGCGACCATGCCCACGCCGGACCAGGCGCCCCAGTCGAGGCTCAGTGCCCGTCGGCCGGTGCGGGAGAGGTGGTGGGCCCAGGCGTCGAGGAAGGCGTTGGCCGCCGAGTAGGGGCTCTGTCCGGCCGAGCCGAGCAGTCCGGCCGCCGAGGCGAACAGCACCAGGTTCTCCGCCTCGGGGGCCAGTTCGGTGAGCAGGGCGGTGCCCAGCACCTTGGGGGCGAGCACGCGCAGGACGCGTTCGTCGGTCAGGTTCGCCACGGTGGCGTCGTCCAGGACACCGGCCGCGTGCACGATCCCGGCGAGCGGCCCGGCTTCGCGTCGTACGGCGTCCAGGGCGGCGGCGAGTCCGTCGCGGTCGGCGACGTCGGCGCGGGCCAGGTGCACGGTGACTCCGCGCTCCTCCAGTCCTCGTATCCAGCGAACCGTGTCCGGGTCGGGCGTGCCGCGGCTCAGCAGCGCGAGGCGGCGGACCCCGCGGCCGGCCAGCCGTTCGGCGACGACCCGGCCGAGGCCGCCCAGACCGCCGGTGATCAGGTGGACTCCGTCGAGTGTGAGGTCATGCGTGTCGTCCGGCCGGGTGCGGGCGAGGCGCGGTACGAGCCGGCCCGACTCCCGCAGGGCGACGAGCCGTTCGTCGTCGGCGTGCCGCAGCTGGATCCAGAGCGCGTCCGCGCCGCCCACCGCCGGGAGGTCCACCAGCGTGACCGCCAGCTCGGGGTGCTCCTGTGCCACCGCGAGACCGAATCCCCAGGCGAGCGCCTGCTGCGGGTGTGCGACCTGCTCGCTGTCACCGGCGGCCTGTGTGCCCCGGACGACGGTGAACAGGCGCGGGGCCCGGCCGCGCGGCCGTTCGGCGAGCGCGCGCACCAGGTGCAGCGTGCTCAGGCAGCCGAGCCGGGCGGCCTCTTCGGCGGTGTGCGCGTCCATGACCGCCGGTGCGTCGAGTGCGGTGAGCTGCACGATCCGGGCGGGCAGGGTGTCGGGGTACGCCTCGTCGAGCAGTCGGGCCAGGTGCCGCGGGTCGGCGGGGTCGAGAACGTAGCGGCCGGGGCCTTCCACCGCGAACTCCGTGCCCCGGCGGGCGACGACGAACGGGACGGAGGACGAGCCGAGGCGCGCGGCCAGGTCACTGCCGACCCCCGTCCCGTCGGCGAGGACCAGCCAGCCCTCCTCGACCGGCGCGTCCTGCGGATCGGGGCGGAGCTGCCAGCGGGTCTCGAAGAGGGCTCTGTCCAGCGGTGAGAGAGCGGCCAGGCGGAACTCCTCCGCCTCCAGGACCAGTTGTTCGTCCTCGTCCCACACGCGCAGGTCGAGGGTGGCGCTGTCCCCGTCCACCGAGCGCAGTTCGCAGGTCACCCACGCGGGTGCGGTGCGCCGACCGGTGTGGCGGATCCGGCCGAACCCGGCGGGCACGAACGCCCGCCCTTCAGGGGCGTCGCCCGGCAGCGCGGCGGCGTGGAAGGCCGCGTCGAGGACGGCGGGGTGGAGGAGGTGTCCGGCGGCCGGCCGGCCGGTGAGCCGGCCGAGCGCGGCGGCGCCGGTGCGTCGGCCGGATTCCAGGTTGCGGAAGGCGGGTCCGTAGTCGATGCCGAGAGCACTCAACTTGGCGTATACGGACGACAGTTCGACGTCCTCCGTGCAGCGCTCGCGTATCTCGTCCAGGGTGGCCGTGCCGACGGGCGCGTCCGCCACGACTCGTCCCGTGGCGTGCTGCTCCCAGCGCCGGTCACCGGCGGCCGTCGAGGCGATGGTGAACTCCCGGGCGCCGTCCTCGGCGGGCCGCAGCGCGAGCTGCAGCCGTACGGGGCGGTCCTCGGCGAGGCGCAGCGGCTTGACGAACCGCACGTCCGCCAGTCGTGCTTCGCCGCCGTCCGACAGCGCGGCCGCGGCCTCCAGGGCCATGTCGAGGAACGCGGCGCCGGGCAGCCAGACCTCGCCGGTGACCCGGTGGTCGGTGAGGTAGGCGAACCGGCTGTCACGCAGGTCCAGTTCGCTCTGGAAGAGGTGCCGGTCGGGTTCGTCGCTGGCCTCGACGTGGGTGCCGAGCAGCGGGGAGGCGCCGGTCGCGCCGGCCGGTGCGGGGGCGAGCCAGTGCCGTTCACGGGTGAAGGCGTAGGTGGGCAGGTCGAGTCGGCGGCCCTGGGGGAACAGCGTCGTCCAGTCCGGTTCGTGACCGGCCGCGTACAGCTCGCCGACCCGGCGCAGCAGGACGCCGTGTCCGCCCTGCTGGCGGCGGAGCGAGCAGACGCCGACGGCGTCGACGCCGGCCTCGGCCGCCACCGCCTCGATGGCGCCGGTGAGTGAGGGGTGCGGGCTGAGCTCGACGAAGTAGCGGTAGCCGTCGTCCAGCATGCGGGCGATGGTGTCCGCGAAGCGGACAGGCTCCCGGAGGTTGGCGTACCAGTACGCGCCGTCCAGCCGGTCTCCGGGCACGGGTTCGGCCAGCGCGGCCGAGTACAGCGGGGTGTCCGTCCGCGCGCCCCGGACACCGGAGAACCGGTCGAGCAGTTCCTCGCGCAGCGGTTCCATGAGCGGGGTGTGCGAGGCGAACGGCGTGGACAGCGTGCGGACGGTGACCCCGCGCTCCTCCAGGTGCGCGCGCAGCTCGGCGAGCGCGTCGGCGGCTCCGGAGACCGCGGTGGAGCGGGCGCTGTTGAGCGCTCCGACGAACAGCCGCCCCTCGTACGGCGCGAGCAGTTCCCCGACCTCCTGGTGCGGAAGTTCGACGGCGATCATGCCGCCGTGCCCGACCAGGGGGACGACGGCGTGGGCCCGTCCCGTCACCACGGTCACGGCCTCGTCGAGGGTGAGCGCGCCGGCGCTGTAGGCCGCGGCGATCTCACCGAGGCTGTGTCCGACGACGGCGTCCGGGGTCACCCCGAGGGCGCGCCACGCGGCGGCGAGGGAGGCGTTGACGGCGAACAGTACGGGCTGGAGGTACTCGGTGCGTGCCAGCGGCGAGAACTCCTCCGGCGCGCGCAGCACGTTGAGCACGGACCAGCCGACGTGTCGTCGGACCGCCTCGTCGACGCGGGTCAGCTCCTCGCGGAACGCCGCCGATTCGGCCATCGCCTCCAGGCCCATACCGGCCCACTGTCCGCCGTGCCCGGCGAATACGAAGGCGACCTTTCCGGTCCGCTCCTCGCGGGGCCCTACCAGAGGCGCCCGGCCGGCCGCCAACGCGCCCAGCACGGCGCTCAGTTCGTGCGGGTCGCCCGCGACGACGGCCGTGCGCCGCTCGAAGTGGCTGCGGTGCCGGGCCAGGGTGTGGGCGAGGTCGGGCAGGGCCGTGTCCTCGGTGACATACGCGGCGAGTCGCGCGGCCTGTCCCCGCAGGGCGGTCTCGGTGCGTCCGGAGAGCACGAACAGCTGTGCACCGGGCACGACTTCGTCCTCGGGGCGAGAATCCGGGCGCTCCGCGGCCGGTGCCTCCTCGACGATGACGTGCGCGTTGGTCCCGCTGATGCCGAAGGCGCTGACGCCCGCGCGCCGAACCCGCTCCCCCGGCGCCGTCCAGGGCCGCGCCTCCTGGAGCAGCCGCAGTCCGCTGTCGTCCCAGTCGACGTGCCGGCTGGGGGTCTGCGCGTGCAGGGTGGCCGGGAGGGTGCGATGGCGCAGCGACTGGACGACCTTGATCAGTCCGGCAACGCCCGAAGCGGCCTGCGCGTGGCCGATGTTGGACTTCAGCGATCCCAGGTACAGCGGCCGGTCCTGCGGCCGTCCGGTGCCGAAGACCTCGGAGAGCGCGTTGGCCTCGATGGGGTCGCCGAGGGTGGTGCCGGTGCCGTGCGCCTCGACGTAGTCGATGTCGGCGGGCGCGAGCCCGGACAGCTCCAGGGCCCGGCGCAGCACCAGTTCCTGCGCGGGTCCGTTCGGCGCGGACAGGCCCTGGCTGCGGCCGTCCTGGTTGACGGCGGTGCCGCGCAGCACGGCGAGCACCTCGTCGCCGTCGCGTCGGGCGTCGCTCAGCCGCTTCAGTACGAGCATGCCGGCGCCCTCTGCCCAGATCGCGCCGTCGGCGTCGTCGGAGAAGGAGCGGCAGCGTCCGGTGGCGGAGAGGCCGCGCAGGCGGCTGAACTCCACGAAGGTCTGCGGGGTGACCATCAGCGTGACACCGCCGGCGAGCGCGAGGTCGCACTCCCCGGACCTGAGCGCCTGGGCCGCGAGGTGGGTGGCGACCAGCGAGGACGAGCAGGCCGTGTCGACGGTGAGCGCGGGTCCGTGCAGGCCGAGTGCGTAGGCGAGCCGTCCGGAGGCCACGCTCAGCGCGGAGCCGGTGCCGACGTACCCGTCGAGCTGGTCCAGGCGCGAGCCCGACAGGTAGTCACTGCCGAACATGCCGACGTAGACGCCGGTCGTGCTGCCGGCGAGGGCGGCGGGCACGATGCCTGCCCGCTCCAGGGCCTCCCAGGCCGTCTCGAGGAGCAGCCGCTGCTGCGGGTCCATGGCGGCGGCCTCCTTCGGGGTGATGCCGAAGAAGCCCGCGTCGAAGGACTCGATGTCGTCGAGGAAGCCGCCGTCCCGGGCGTACGACTTGCCGGGGGCGTCCGGGTCGGGGTCGTAGAGGGACTCCACGTCCCAGCGTCCGGCGGGGAAGGGGCCGACGGCGTCCCGGCCGTCCGCGACCAGTCGCCACAGGGCGTCGGGGTCGTCCACCCCGCCGGGCAGGCGGCAGGCCATGGCCGTGATCGCGATCGGTTCGTCGGTCGTCGCGGCGGTCGCGGTGCGGGCCGGACGGGGGCCGGCCGTTCTCCGGGGCGCTCCGCCGATCACGCTGTCGAGCAGGTGGGCGGTGAGCCGGGCCGGGGTCGGGTGGTCGAACAGCAGGGTGGCGGGGAGTTTGGTGGCGAGCCGGACGCTGATGCGGTTGCGCAACTCGACCGCCGTCACCGAGTCCATGCCGAGTTCGCGCAGCGGCTGGTCGGGGCGGGCGGCCTCCGCCGAGCGCAGCCCGAGGGCGCGGGAGGCCTCCTCGCGGACCAGGGCCAGGAGGCGTTCGGCGCGTTCGGCCTCGGGCAGCGCGGCGAGCCGTTCGGCGAGACCACCGCCCTGTCCGGCGGCGGTGCGGGGTGCGGGCAGCAGGACCCGCCACAGAGCGTCCCCGGCCACGGCCTGGCGCAGGCGCGGCAGGTCGATGACCCAGGCCACCACGTGGGGCGTGCCGCGTTCCAGGGCGAGTTCGACGAGGTCCCGGCCCTGTTCGGGGGTGAGGGCGCGGTGGCCGAGGCGGGCCATGCGCCCCAGGTCGGCGTGCTCGGCGGCGAGGCCTTCGCCGGCCCAGGCGCCGAAGGAGACCGAGACGCCGGGCAGGCCCTGGGCGCGCCGGTGGTGGGCGAGCTGGTCGAGGAAGACGTTGGCGGCCGCGTAGTTGCCCTGGCCCGCGTTGCCGAGGACACCGGCGGCCGAGGAGACCAGCAGGAACATCTCCAGGGGCAGTTCCGCGGTGAGCCGGTGCAGGTGGGCGGCGCCGTCGGCCTTGGGACCGAGCACCCGGGCGAGGCGCTCGGGGGTCAGTTCGGTGATCACCCCGTCGTCGAGGAGCCCGGCGCAGTGCACGACCCCGCGCAGCGGGACCTGCGCACCGACGCCGGCGACGACGTGGGCCAGAGCGACCGGGTCCGTGACGTCGCACGCCACGACCTCCACCTCGGTGCCGAGACCGGCCAGTTCGGCGACGGCCGAAGCGGCCTGGGGGTCGTCGGCCCCCCGCCGGGACGTCAACAGCAGTCGGGGTACGCCCCGTTCGGCGAGCAGCCGGGCGATGTGCAGGCCGACGGCGCCCAGTCCGCCGGTGATCAGAACGGTGCCGTCGACGGGCACTGCCCCGCTCTCGACGGTGCGGGCCCGGACCAACCGTGGGGCCAGCAACAGACCTCGACGGTGCGCCAGTTCGGGCTCGTCCGGGTGCGCCGCGGCGGCGATCAGGGCGTCCTCTGCGCCTTCCTGGCCGTCGAGATCGAGCAGGCTCAGCGCGAGGTCCGGATGCTCGGTGCGGGCGCTGCGGGCCAGGCCCCAGAGCACGGACTGTGCGAGGCCCGGTACGGCGTCCCCCTCACCGGCCGCGATCGCGCCCCGCGTCACCCACACGGTCCGGGCGGGTGCCCGGCCGGGCGGGAGGGCGATGAGCGCCTGAAGCTCGGCGAGCGCGACGGCTGCCAACTCCTGTGCCACCGACGCGGGTTCGGCGGTGCCGTCGGATCGCGGCCAGAACCGTACGACCACGTCGGCGCCCGAGTCGCTCACCCGGATCCCGGCCGCCGCCAACCCGGGCAGGACCTCGGGAGCGCCGACCACCGTCCACTGCCCGTGGCCCGCTTCCACCGGATCGACGGCCGTCCACGCGACCTCGTACAGATGCCGGGCGTTCCCCGGTCCGGTGCTCAGGTCCGCCGGGGTGGCGGCGCGCAGCCGCACGCCCTCCAGGCGGCCCGCCGGAAAGCCGTCGGTGTCCCACAGGGCGACGTCGAGGGTGAGGTCGGTCGCCGTGGCTCCGGTCCGGCGGACGGTGACGGTCAGGTCGGTCGCGCCACCGGGCGGCAGGACGCAGCGGCCCACCGCGACGGGCAGCAGCACCCGTCCGTCGGTGGCGTCGAGCGCGGCGGCCACGTGCAGCGCGGCGTCCAGTAGTGCCGGGTGGACCGGGTACGGGTCGGCGACGTCCCGCGCCGTGGTCGGCAGCGACAGCCGGGCGACCAGCTCGCCGTCACCGGTGCGCACAGCCTCCCGTACCCCCTGGAAGGCGGGTCCGTAGCCGAGGCCGAGACCGGCCAGCCGCTCATACGATTCCGGGGTCCAGGCCGGGTCGACGCCCTTGGGCCACACCGGAGGCCGGTCCGCCGGCTGTGGGACGGCCGGGGCGGCAGAGGCGGTGGCGTGCAGCGTCCAGCCGGCGGCCTCCTGGCCGCGCGGCCGGCTGTGCACGGAGACCTCCGCACCGGGTCCCTCGACGACGACCTCGACGGAGACCTCGACCGTGCCCGCGGCGGGCAGCGTGAGCGGAGCGAGAAGGAGCAGGCCGGTCAGGTCGCCGGGCTCGTCGGGCCGGGCCGTCGCGAGGGCCGCGCGGCAGAGTTCGAGCAGGGTCGTGCCGGAGACGACGGTCCGCCCGAAGACGGCGTGGTCGGGCAGCCACTCGGCGGTCGCCGGGGACCACTCGCCGCGGAAGGTCCAGCGGGACGCGTCGGCCGACTGGAGCTGGATGCCGAGCAACGGGTGGGCCGCGCGGTCGAACAACCCCGCGCCACCGCCACTCGACTCGGGCTCGGTCCAGTACCGCTGGGTGTCCCAGGCGTACGTCGGCAACTCCACCGGATCCGTGCCCGGGACCAGGCGGCGCCAGTCGATCCGGCGCCCGTGGACGTGGAGTTCGGCGGCCGCGCGGTCCAGGCAGGCCGAAGCGTCCACGTCCCGGCGCAGGGAGCCGACGACGACCAGGTCCTCGTCGATCGTGCGCAGGGCGGTCAACAGGGAGGGGTGCGGACTGAGTTCGACGAAGAAGCGGTGACCGTCGGCCACCATGCGCTCGACGGTGGGCGCGAAGCGCACGGGCTCACGCAGGTTGGCGTACCAGTAGTCGGCTTCGAGTTCCTCGGTGACGGGCCCGCCGGTGACCGTGGAGTACCAGGCTACGGACGCGGGGTACGTCGTGACGCCGTCGAGTTCGTCGAGTATCTCCGTGCGCACCGGTTCGACCTGGCTGCTGTGGGAGGCGTAGTCGACGTCGAGGCGGCGAACGAACACCTGCTCGCGCTCGAGGTCCTCGAGCAGGCCGAGCAGTGCCTGTGTCTCGCCCGCGACGACGGTGGAGCGGTCGCTGTTGACGGCGGCCACGGACACCCGTCCGTCGAGACCGGCGAGGCGCTCCTCGACCTCGGTCCGGGGCAGGGCGACGACGGCCATGGTGCCGGCGCCGGACAGCGCGGTCAGCGCCCGGCTGCGCAGCGCGACCACGGCGGCGGCGTCGCTGAGGCTGAGGGCCCCGGCGACGCAGGCCGCGGCGACCTCGCCCTGGCTGTGCCCGATCACCGCGTCCGGGCGGATCCCGCGGGCCCGCCACACGGCCGCGAGGGACACCATCACGGCGAACAGGACGGGCTGGACGACGTCCACGCGGTCCAGGGAGGGGCTGCCCGCGTCGCCGCGCAGCACGGCCGCGACCGACCAGTCGGTGAAGGGGCGCAACGCACCGTCGCAGCGGTCGAGTTCGTCCGCGAACACCGGGTCGGCGGCCAGCAGGTCGCGGGCCATGCCGGTCCACTGGGCGCCCTGGCCGGGGAAGACGAAGGCCACCTTCCCGGCCGGGAGGGCCTGTCCGGGCCCGACGGTACGGTCGGGGTCGGGCCGGCCGTCGGCCAAAGCACCCAGTGCGGCGACGAGTTCGTCGCGATCCCCGGCCTGGACGACCGCCCGGTGCTCGAAGTGGGTGCGGTGGAGGGCGAGCGTCGCCGCTACGGCGGGAAGGGGCGACTCCGGCCGCTCACCGAGGCTTTGAGCGAGGCGCGCGGCCTGTCCCCGCAGAGCGGGGAGGCTACGGGCCGAGAGGGGGAAGCAGGTCTGCCCCGACTGCTCCCGGCCGGGCAGGGCGGCGGCGAGCGGCTCACTGTCGCGCAGGGCACGGGCCGACAACTCACCGCCGGGCAGGGCGCCGACCAGCACCTCGGCGTCGAGCAGGGAGACGACCGGCACCTCGGCGTCGAGCAGGGAGACGACCGGCACCTCGGCGTCAGCCCGCACGCGGGACGACGGGACGTCGGCGGGCAGGGCGTCGACCGGCAGGGCGTCGTCCTGGGGTGCCTCCTCCAGCACCACGTGCGCGTTGGTGCCGCTGATGCCGAACGCGCTCACGCCCGCCCGCCGTACCCGGTCGGCGCGGCGTGGCCACGCCTCGCCCGTGGCCTGGACCCGCAGGCCGCCGCCGTCCCAGGCGATGTGCTCGGTCGGCCGGTGTGCGTGCAGGGAGGCCGGCATGCGCTCGTGGCCGAGGGCCAGCACCGTCTTGATGACACCGCCGATGCCCGCCGCCGCCTGGGTGTGTCCGATGTTCGACTTCAGCGAGCCGACGCCCAGCGGGCGGTCGGCGGGCCGGCCGGGACCGAAGACGGCGGCGAGCGCGTTGCCCTCGATCGGGTCGCCGAGCCGGGTGCCGGTGCCGTGGGCCTCGACGTGGTCGATGTCGTGCGGCCCGAGCCCGGCGGCCTCGAGAGCGGCCCTCAACACCCGTTCCTGAGCAGGTCCGTTGGGGGCGCTCAGGCCCTGGCTGCGGCCGTCCTGGTTGAGGGCCGAGCCCTTGACGACGGCGAGGACACGATCGCCGTCCCGGCGCGCGTCGTCGAGCCTCTTCAGCAGCACCAGGCCGCAGCCCTCGGCCCAGACCACGCCGTCCGCGTCGACGGAGAACGGGCTGCACCGACCCGACGGCGACAGCCCGCGCAGCCTGCTGAACTCGACGTGGCCGCGCGGAGTCACCAGCAGCGTCGCGCCGCCCGCCAGGGCGAGGTCGCACTCGCCGGCCGCGAGCGCCCGGGCCGCCAGGTGCAGCGCGACCAGCGAGGAGGAGCACGCGGTGTCGACGGTGACCGCGGGCCCCTGGAGGCCGAGGGTGTAGGCGATGCGCCCGGAGGCCACGCTGGCGGCCGAGCCGGTGCCGACGTGTCCGTCGAGCTGTCCGAGGGAGGCCGCGGCCAGGTATCCGCTGTCGTACAGGCCGACGTAGACACCCGTGTTGCTGCCGCTCAGCGTGTCGGGGACGATCCCGGCGCGCTCGAACGTCTCCCAGGTGGTCTGGAGCAGGAGCCGCTGCTGGGGATCCATGGCGGCGGCCTCGCGCGGGGAGATCCCGAAGAACGACGCGTCGAAGCGGTCGATGCCGTCGAGGTAGCCGCCGCGCAGGGTGTAGGCCTTACCGGTGGCCTCGGGGTCGGGGTCGAGCAGCCCCTGGGTGTCCCAACGGCCCGCGGGGACTTCGGAGATGACGTCCTGGCCGGCGTCGAGCAGCCGCCACAGCGCCTCGGGGTCGTCGGCTCCGCCGGGGAAGCGGCAGGCCATGGAGACGATGGCGATGTCGCCGCCGGGGCGCGCGGACCCGTCCCGCTCGGGCGCCTGTCCGGCGGCGGGCCGCTCCTTCTCGAAGAGGGCGTCGGTGATCGCCGCGATCGTGGGGTGGTTGAAGACGAGGGAGGGTTCCAGGGGGCGGCCGATCCGCTCGGCGAGCTCACTGCCGAGGGTCACCAACTGGCGTGAGCCGAGGCCGAATTCCGCGATCGGCCGGTGCGGGTCGACACGTCGCGGGTCGAGACCGGCCGCCTCGGCCACGGCCGCGGCCAGCCAGGCGCGGACGGCTTCGGCCGTCGTCGAGGACGGCTCGGTGCTCGGGTGATGAGACGCGTTCGCAGGCATCTGGAAAGGAGTCCTCGTGAACTGGGTGCGCGGCGGATTGCGTACGGCGTGGGACGCGCGACTGCGCGCGGGCGTACGGCGTGAACGGGACGTGGGTCCGAAGACCGGCGCCGGCCCGGGCGAGCGGACCGGCGGCGGCTTGTCATACGGCGGCGGTGACTCCGACCGGCGAGAGGGTGCCGTCGAGGTAGGCGGTGCGCGAGGCCCGGCGCTGGATCTTGCCGCTGGACGTCTTGGGGATGGTGCCCGGGTGGACGAGAACGACGTCGTGCACGGACAGGCCGTGGGCGTCGCCGACGGCGGCCCGGATCAGATCGGTGATCCGCTCCGACTCGCCGACCGCCTCCGGCGCCAACTCGGCGATCACGACCGGCCGCTCGCCCTCGACGCCGCTGTCCACGGAGAACGCGGCGGTGCAGCCGGGGCGCAGCGCGGGGTGGGTCATCTCGGCGGAGAGTTCGAGGTCCTGCGGGTAGTGGTTGCGTCCGTCGATGACCATGAGGTCCTTGAGCCGGCCGGTGACGAACAGCTCGCCGTCCCGCAGGAACCCCAGGTCGCCGGTGCGCAGGAAACGCCCCTCGTGGCCGGGCAGTGTGGCGCGGAAGGACTCGCGGGTGGCGAGGGTGTTGCGCCAGTACCCCTTGGCGACGCTCGCGCTCCGCACCCAGATCTCGCCGATCCGACCCTCGGGCCGCTCCTGCCGCTCCTCGGGATCGGCGATGACGACGGTGACGCCGTCACCGGGCCGCCCGCAGCCGACCGCGGCGGCGTCGGCCGCGCCTGCCTCCGTCTCCAGGAGGACCGGGGGCGTGCCGACCGTGCCGCCCGTGACCATGAGGGTCGCTTCGGCCAGGCCGTAGCAGGGGTACAGGGCCTCGCCGCGGAAGCCGGCCGGGGCGAAGGTCTCCGTGAAGCGGCGCAGGGTGGCGGCGCGCACCGGCTCGGCCCCGTTGAAGGCGACCTGCCAGGAGCTCAGGTCGAGGCCGTCGAGGAGTTCGGGCGTGGCGTGCTTGAGCGCGAGTTCGTAGGCGAAGTTGGGGCCGCCGCTGGTGTGCGGACGGTAGCGGCTGATCGCGGCGAGCCAGCGCTCGGGGCGCTGGAGGAAGTGCAGGGGCGAGAAGAGGGTGGCGGTCACGCCGAGGTACAGGGTGTTCAGGACCGGGCCGATGAGCCCCATGTCGTGGTAGACGGGCAGCCAGCTGACGAACATCTCGTGGCCGTACCGGGCGATGACGTCCGGGGTGTGGCCCATGCGCTCGGTGATGACGCGCTCGTTGTCCATCAGGTTGCCGTGGGTGACGACGACGCCGCGCGGGGCGGATGTGGAGCCGGAGGTGTACTGGAGGAAGGCGACCGAGTCGGCGGTCAGATCCGGTTCGCGCCAGGAGGCGGCCGTCTCGTCGGGTATGTCCTCCGTGGCGACGCAGGTGATCCCGGCGAGCTCGGGCAGGTGCTCCGCCAGGCGGCCGAGGGCGGCGATCACCTCGCGGCCGCCCAGGATCACCTTGGCGTCCGAGTCGGCGATGAGGCGCTTCGTCCGGGTCAGGGCGCGGTGGTTCTGCGAGCGGCCCTGCGGGGGCACTCCGGGTACGGCGACGACTCCGGCCGACAGGCAGCCGAGGTAGCCGCAGATGAACTCGGGGCCCGGGGGGTAGAGCAGCATCGCGCGGGAGCCGGCGAGGCCGCGCTCCTGGAGCCAGGCGGCGACGGCCCGGGAGCGAGTGGCCAGGCGGGCGTAGGAGAGCTCCTGGACCTCACCGTCACAGTCCCCCGTGGCGAGATAGCGATAGGCGGTCCGCTCAGGCTGGTGCGTGGCGTGCGTGGTCAGCAGATCGACCAGGGAACGAGCCATGTTGACGAGTCTCACCTGTCTGGATGTGGAGGCACGGGCACGGGAGTTCGCAATTCGCCACCGAGTGGGCATTCATGATGGTCCGTCATAAAATCCCCGCTGCCCCACCCGGTTTGCTACTGATGAGTAACACCCTATCAAGCTCACCCGTACAGCGCGTCGAACATATGTAAACCCTGCGTATCCAACAGAGTTGAGCCCAAGTGATCCTTCAAGGCCAGAACTTGAACTTTACGTGATCATTGCGGATCGAATCCCGGCACTCAAACCGGCAGGCGGCACGTTTCAGCCACCCGGCGATCCCGGCGATCCCCCAAATGCCCTCGGGGTGAATCAGTCCTATGGTGCTGATATGGAGCACGCACTCAGCCCCGCGACCCTCTCGGAACTGCGCCGCCCGCGGCCCTATCCCGCGGTGTCCGTGCTGACGCCGACCCATCGACGGGAACCCGAGAACGCCCAGGACCGGGTCCGGTTGCGCAATGTCGTGGCCGAGGCGAAGAAGCAGCTGGAGAGCGACCCGGCGGTCACCCGGGAGCGGCGCGCCGACGTCGCCGACCAACTGGACCGGGCCCTGGCCGAGGTCGACCTGGCGCACAGCGAGGACGGGCTGGTCATCTACGCCGCTCCGGGCGAGCACCAGGTGTGGTCCCTGGGCCGTGCCGTCCCCGAGCGCGTCGTGCTCTCCGACACCTTCCTCACCCGCAACCTCGTCTCCGCCCAGGCCGCCGAACGGCCGTTCTGGGTGCTGTCGGTCTCCGCCGACCGGGTCACGCTGTGGAACGGCGGCGCCGACCGGGTCACCGAGGAACACGCCGGCGGCTTCCCGCTGGTCAGGCGTCAGCAGAACTTCGACGCCGAGCGCATGGAGCGGACCGGCGACCTGCCCAGCACCTTCCGCGACGAGGACACCCGTCGCTTCCTGCGCGACGCCGACACCGCCCTGGGCGCACTGATGCGCGAGGACCCGCGGCCGCTGTACGTCACGGGCGAGCAGGCGGCGCTGTCGCTCCTCGACGAGCTGGGCGGAGCGGCCCGGGACGCGGTACCCGTCCCGCACGGCGGACTCTCCCACGGCACGCCCGACGCCGTGTGGCAGGCCGTGCGCCCGCTGCACGACGCGGAGGCCCGCCGCGACACCGCGACCGTCGCCCGGGAGCTCGACTCGGCCCGCGGGCACAAGACGTTCGCGGCCGGCGTCGACGAGCTCTGGCAGAACGCCCGGGAGGGCCGGGTCCGGCTGCTGGCCGTGGAGGAGAACTACCGCGTCACGGTCCGCGACGGCGGCGACCATCTCGTCCCGGCCGCGAGCGGCGATCTGGACGCCCGCGAGGACATCGTCGACGAGATCGTCGAGCAGTGCCTGGAGACGGGCGCCGAGGTGCGCTTCGTGCCCGACGGCACGCTGGGCGACGCGGACGGGATGGCAGGGGTGCTGCGGTACTGAGACCCGCTCGGCGGCGGCCCGTCCAGGCCTCTCGGGGTCGACGTCGTTGGCCTCGTCAGGGCCCTGTTCAGCGGCTTTGCCCGGCGGCGTACGCTTCGGCGTGATCGTCGACCGGGAGGGTGAGTACGCGTGGGTGACCTGCTGGGCGTGGCCGTACTGGGTGCCGGACACATGGGGGCCGACCACATACGCCGCCTCGATCGCGTCGTGAGCGGGGCGCGGGTCGTCGCCGTGGCCGATCCCGACGCCGCACGCGCGAAGGAGGCCGTGGCCGGGATCGACGGGGTGACGGTGCACCCGGAGGCGGAGGCCGCGCTCGACGCGCCCGGGGTCGAGGCCGTCCTGATCGCCTCGCCCGGCCCCGCGCACCAGGAAGCGCTGCTCGCGGCCTTCGCCCGGGGGCTTCCGGTGCTGTGCGAGAAGCCCATGGTGCCGGACCCGGCCGGGGCACTGCGGGTACTGGAGGAGGAGGCCCGACTGGGCCGGCGGCTGGCGCAGATCGGGTTCATGCGGCGCTACGACGTCGAGTACCGCAGGCTCAAGGCCCTGCTGGACGACGGGCGGCTCGGTCGGCCGCTGATGCTGCACTGCGTCCACCGCAACGTCTCCTCTCCGCCCGGCTTCACCAGTGCGATGCTCATCGACAGTTCGGTGTCGCACGAGATCGACGCCGCCCGCTGGTTGCTCGGCCAGGAGCTGACCGCGGTCACCGTGCTGCGCCCGCGCCCCTCGTCCGGCGCCCCGCAGGGCCTCCTCGACCCTCAGTTCGCGCTCTTCGAGACCGATGGGGGCGCCCTGGTCGACGTGGAGGTCTTCGTCAACTGCGGCTTCGGGTACCAGGTGCGCTGCGAGGCCGTGTGCGAGGCGGGCAGCGCGCGCATCGGCGACGACCAGGGCATGCTCGTCACCGCACGGGGCACCGCCGGTGCGGACGTGCCCCAGGACTACCTCGTGCGGTTCGTGGACGCCTACGACCGCGAGGTGCAGGCATGGGTGGACGCCACCCGGCGCGGCCGGGTCGCCGGCCCGACCGTCTGGGACGGCTACGCGGCCTCCGCCGTCGCCGAGGCCGGCATCCGGGCCCTGGAGAGCGGCACCCGTGTCGCCGTCGAAATCGCCCCGCGCCCCGGCCTGTACACCGTGGGCGGTCACTGACACCCGGCGGGGCTCAGACGTTGCCGAGCAGGGCTTCGAGGCCCTGGTCGACGGCGGCGCCGACATCCTCCCGGCCCGCCGCGACCACGGCGTAGCTGCGCAGCAGGAACCGGCGCAGGGCTCCCGTGTCGAACTGGAGCAGGGCCAGGCCGAGCGGGGAGTGGAACTCCACCACCGTACGGGCCCTCCCGCAGGGCCAGATGTGCACGTCACCGCTTCCGGCCGGACCGCTCACCCCCTGCTCCAGCAGGGCGCGGCCGAAGGTCCAGGTGACCGCCTCGCCCGCGAGGGACACCTCCGGCGGGAAGTCGACGTGCACCGCGAACGGGTCGGCGGAGTCGTAGCGCAGTGTGGCGGGCACGGGCAGCTCCTGGTCCTCCGCGGTGATCAGCCGGGCGCGGACAGGTTGTTCAAGAGTGATGTCCATGCATGTACGACTTCGCGGGGGCCCCTTGCATTACGCGAAAGTGGTCTCCAATTCATGTGACCTGCATCACAGGACCCCAGGCCTGGAACATCCGCCCACCGAACACGCGAACGATGGTCACCTCGACCCCCTCAGGTGTCCCCCAAGTCACTTACGTCACCTACGACTTGGCCCCCTTCCGGCACCTGCCGACCACCTCTCGCCGCACCCGCCCGAAGACTCTGGCATATGCCAGAAGCACCACCGAATCGTGTGTTGCCAAATCCCTTACACGCCGTCGCGGGCTGTGCAACAGTCGTAACGGCCCTTGTGTCAGCCTTCGCCGTACCGTCCCGCATCGGAGTGCGTCATGCCGCCCCATGTCTCCGCGGATCGCTCAGCCGCCCAGCCGCCGGGGCGCGGCTCGGTCGACGCGCTGATCACGCAGACACGTCGGCTCAAGGGCGACATGGACGCGGTACGACAGGACACCCGGAGCGACTCGGCGGACCCACAGGGGCGCTGGCAGCGCGCGCTCTACGATCTGGCGCTGCATCAACTCGACGACCTCGACATGCACTTGGCCCAGTTGCGGGACGGCCCGCCGCCCGTGCCCGCCACCGAGCCCGCACCCACGGCGTCCCGGCACGAGTCGTTGCTCAGCCGGGTCGGCAGCGCCGAGTGGAACCTGCTGACGGACGAGGCCGTCTGGTCCGAGGAGCTCTACGGGATCCTCGGCCGCGACCCCGCCGCTCCCCCGCTCACCCTCGACGAACTGCCCGCGCTCGTCCACGACGAGGACCGGCCGAAGCTCACGGCGATGGTCACGGACTGCCTGGTCGACGCCCGGCCCATCGACGGCGAGTTCCGCATCGTGCGCCCGGACGGCGAGAACCGCACCGTGCACATGATGGGCGAGCCCGTGCTCGACCCCGAGGGCGGCACCGCCTCGATGTGGGCCGTACTGCGGGACGTCAGCGAACTCCGCCGCAGCCAGCGGGCGGTGAGCGAGAGCCGTGACTCGCTCCAGCGCCAGCGGCACCGGGCCCAGACCGAACACCGGCTCGCCGTGGAACTGCACGAGGCGGTGCTGCCACCGTGGCGCGGCGCCCTGTGCCTCCCCTACCAGGGCCCACGCTCACTCGACCTCGCCGCCCACTACCTGCCCGCCGCCACGACTTCACAGATCGGCGGCGACTGGTACGACGCGCTCGAACTCTCCGACGGCCAGACACTGCTCAGTGTCGGTGATCTCACCGGACACGGCCCGACCGTCGCCTCGAACACCGCGATGATGCTGGGCGCTCTGCGCGGCATGGCCATGGCGGGCACCCGGCCGGCCCAACTGATGGCCTGGCTCAACCAGTTACTGGACGCCACCGCCCAACCGGCTCTGGGCAGCGCGGTCTGCTGCCGCTATCGTCCAGACACCCGCACCCTGATGTGGGCGCAGGCCGGCCACCCCGTCCCGTTGCTGTTCCGCGACGGGACGGGACGCCGACTGGACGCACCGGAGGGCGTACTCCTGGGCGCCACCGCACGCGCCGCGTACGGGCAGGCCGAGGAGACCCTCGAAGAGGGCGACCTGCTCCTGCTGCACACCGACGGACTGGCGCCCGCCGACCGTCTCCTCGGCCTGGCCCCCCGCCTGGACAGGGCGCGCACCGCCCGGGACTGCGTGCGGATGGTCGTGGAGGAGTGCGGCGAGAGCGAACGCGCGCACGACGCATGCGTCCTCGTCGCCCGGGTCACCCGGTGAACTGACCCGACCGGCTGCGGGCCCCTCATACCTGAGCGCCGTTGCCCCCCTTGCTTCCCTTGGTTCCCTTCTGCCTCGGCAACGCCAGCCTGATCTCCTCGCGCAGCTCGCTGATCCTCGGGTAGTTGGCGTACTCCGCGGTGAGCCGGTACATCTGGCTCAGCCGGTCCCAGGTACGCCGGGACGAGTTGGATCCCATCGACATCAGGGCCAACCGCGCGAACCGGTCCGCCTGTTCGGGGTCATCCGCGATGAAACAGGCGGACGCCATGGACAGATGGTCGAAGATCTTCGACCGCTCCCGCCCGTCGACGCGCAGCGCGAGCGCCTTCTCCGCGTAGTACTGGGCGTGCGCGGCCGCCTGCGGCTCGAACTCGGCCAGCGTGCGGTAGGCCAGCGCCTGCATGCCGTACAGATCCTCGTCCTTGAAGGTCTGCATCCAGGACGGCGGTGTGACGTCGCCCTTGTCGGAGACGAAGAGGTCCTCCGCGCGGCCGAGGGTACGGCGCATGGCCTGGCCCTTGCCCATCGACGCCTGCGCCCAGGCCTCGATGGTGTGGAACATCGCCCGGGTGCGCGGCAGCGCGTTGTCGCCGGAACCGGACTGGGCGAGGTTCATCAGGTCGAGGGCCTCGTCGGGCCGGCCGAGGTGGACCATCTGACGGGCCGCCCGGGAGAGCGCCTCGCCCGCCCGCGGCCGGTCACCGCCCTCTCGTGCGGCATGGGCGGCGATGATGAAGTACTTCTGGGCCGTGGGCTCCAGACCGACGTCGTGCGACATCCAGCCCGCGAGGACGGCGAGGTTCGCCGCGACGCCCCACAGGCGCCGCTGGAGATGGGAGGGGTGATGGTAGGCGAGGATGCCGCCCACCTCGTTGAGCTGGCCCACCACGGCCTTGCGTTGCAACCCGCCCCCGCGGGCGGCGTCCCAGGCCCGGAACACCTCCACCGAACGTTCGAGTTCGTCCACCTCCTCCGTTCCGATGGGGGCGGCCTCGTAGCGGTCGAACCCGGCGGGGTCGGCATGGTGGAGGAGGGGGTGGTCGATGACAGGAGCGTCGGTGGAGAGGGTGGGGTCGGTGTGCAGCCACTCGTACATGGCACTGCTGAGAGCTGATCCCGCTGCGAGCGCGGCACCCGCGCCCACCAAGCCGCGTCGGTTGAGCATGAGGTCCATTCCCGTGAATTCGGTGAGGACTGCAGCAGTCCGTTCGGGCGCCCACGGCACACCGTCGGGGTGTTCCACACTCCCGCCGCCGGGCCGTTTCCCTGTACGCCCGTGCCGGACCAGACCGAGGTCCTCGATGGTCACGACACGGCCGAGACGCTCGGTGAACAGGGCCGCCAGCACCCGCGGCACCGGATCGCGCGGGATCTCTCCCATGTCGATCCACCGCCGCACCCGGGAGGTGTCGGTCGACAGCTGGGGGTGGCCCATGGCCGCCGCCTGCCGGTTGACCAGCCTCGCGAGTTCACCCTTGGACCAGCCGGCCAGGCCGAACAGGTCCGAGAGACGGGTGTTGGGTTGTCCGCTCACATCAAGCCCCCAGGTTCTCGGCTGAGTTGACAGTAGCCCCGTGAAAGTTGCCGGGCGACTATTCGCCAGGGTTCGCCAGGGTCCGCCAGATGGTGTGCCACTGGGCGACGGGTGTCAGGTAGGAAAGCGCCACCCCGACCCGGTCACCGAGGGACATTCCCCAGGGTGCACCCGAAAGGACCGGTCGGGGCAGCGCTCTGACGTCCGGCACACGAAGGGATCTGTTTCTCCCATGTACGCAGCATCGTCCTCCGTGTCCGCCCCGCCCCGGTCGCTGCACACCCGCCCGGGCGGCGGCGGCCCCTACCTCGACCCCGCGCGGTCGGCGGCTCCCACGCTCGGCGCGGGGCCGGCCCGACGCCCCGCGGGGCTGGGCACCCAACCACTCAGCGGAAGACTCGACCTTTCCGGCCCGCAGGGCGCCCAACTGCGCACGGCGATCGCGTCCGTGCACCGGATCTGCCCGGAGTTCGCCCCGGTCCAGGTGCTGCGCCGCAGCGGACGCTCGGTACTTCTGGTCGGTACCACCGGGCGCAGCACGGCGGTCGCCAAGTGCTTACTCGACCACTCCCCCGTATGGGCCGAGCGGATCCGGCACGAAATAGCCGCATACCGCACGTTCGTCCGGCACCGCCCCCCGGTGCGGGCGCCGAGACTGATCGCGGCGGATCCGGACAACTGCACACTGGTGATCGAGCGGATGCCCGGCCGGGTGGCGGCACTGCAACGGCATCCCACCGAGGCCCCGCCGCGGGCGGACATCCGCGCGGCGCTCGGCGCCATCTGCCGGCTCAACGCCTGGCGGCCCCCGGCGGGGACGTTCGACGCGCCGCTGGACTACGCCGCCCGTATCTCCCGCTACCACGAGCTGGGTCTGCTCACCGACCGGGACATGGGCGACCTCCAGAAGCTGCTGCACGGCATCGCGGCCACCGCGGGCCGGCAGGGCATGGGCCAGTTCTGTCACGGCGACGCCCTCCTGTCGAACATCCTTCTCTCACCGGCCGGTCCAGTGCTGGTGGACTGGGAGCACGCGGGATGGTACTTGCCGGGCTACGACCTGGCGACGCTGTGGTCGGCGCTGGGCGACGCGCCGGTGGCGCGCCGTCAGATCAGCCAGATCGCCCAGTCGGCGGGTCCGGCCTCGCGGGACGCCTTCCTGGTGAACCTGATGCTGGTCCTGACCCGCGAGATCCGTACCTACGAGACGGCCGTCCAGCGGTCGATGCACGACGCCGCTCCGACGGCCCCGGGGGCGCCCCGACCGGGTGGCGTGCCGACCGGCGAGGAACAGCGCCTGCTGCTGCGACGGCTGCACGACGACTGCCAGCTGGCCCGCCGGGCCGTACGCGCCGCGGTCGGCACCCGCTGAGGGGTCCGGGATCGGCGGTGCGCCTGAACGGGGGCGCGCCGCGGACCCCGAGGGTGCGTCAGCGGTGTCTTGACGAGGGGAATCTCCTCCGTGTGCGCATGATTGACGGGTTGTCGGCAAGCCGGTATCAGGTGACTCATGTCCGGCCCCGCACGCCACGCTCGCCCGTCCCAGGAGGCCGCCTTGCGAAAACCCGTCACCCACCCCGGACCAGGCAGACGTACCCCTAGAGCCGCAGGCGCCATGGCGTCGGCGGCTCTGCTGCTCCCCCTGCTCGGCGCGGCAACGCCTGCCGACGCCACCGGTTCCCCCGCCACCGGCAACACCACCACCCACACCCTTCGGCGGGCCTTCGCCGCCGCGGCCGCCGAGTACCACGTGCCGCAGAGCCTCCTGCTCGGCGTCTCCTACCTCCAGTCCCGCTGGGACGCGCACCCCGGAGCGCCGAGCGTGACCGGCGGCTACGGCCCGATGCACCTCACCGACGCCCGTACGGCGCTCGCCGCGGCCCCGCACCACAGCGGGGGCACGGAGGACGCCCGCGGCGACTCCGCCCGTCCGGCCCGCGTCTCGCACGCGGTGCTCCCGGCCCGCGAGGAGCTCCCGGCCCGGCTGAAGACGCTGCCGCGGGCGGCGGAGCTGACCGGGCTGAGCGCGGCGGACCTGCGTACGGACCCGGCGGTCAACATCGCGGGTGGTGCCGCGCTCCTCGCCGCCGCGCAGAAGAACCTGGGCGAACCCCTGAGCGCCGACCCGGCCGACTGGTACGGCGCGGTGGCGCGGTTCTCGGGCGCGGACGACAGCACGACGGCCGCCACCTACGCGAACGACGTCTACGCCGTGCTGCGCACCGGCGAGGAACGCACCACGGACACCGGCGAGCCGATCACCCTGGCCGCCCGGCCCGACCTCGCACCGCGAACGGCCCAGCTGCGGAGGACGGGCCTGCGCAGGGCCTCGGCGGCGGGCACCGAGTGCCCGGCGACGGTGTCCTGCGAGTGGATCCCGGCGCCCTACGAGCAGTTCGGCGACAACGACTACGGCAACCACGACCTCGGCGACCGGCCGGCCGCGCCGAGCATCAAGTACATCGTCGTGCACGACACCGAGGGCGGCTGGCAGGGAGTGCTGGACCTGGTCCAGGACCCCACCTACGTGTCCTGGAACTACTCGCTGCGCTCCACCGACGGCCATGTCGCCCAGCATGTGAAGGCCAAGGACGTGGCCTGGCACGCGGGCAACTGGTACGTCAACGCCAAGTCGATCGGCCTGGAGCACGAGGGCTTCCTGGCCCAGCCGGACGCCTGGTACACCGAGGCCATGTACCGGTCGTCGGCGCGCCTGGTGAAGTACCTGGCCGCGCGGTACGGCGTTCCGCTGGACCGGCAGCACATCCTGGGCCACGACACCGTGCCCGGGCCGACCACCGCGACCGTCTCCGGGATGCACACCGACCCGGGCCCGTACTGGGACTGGCGGCACTACTTCGAGCTGCTGGACCGGCCTCTCACGGCGACGGCCCGCAGGAGCGGCGGCGGCCTGGTGACGATCCGGCCGGACTACAACGCCAACCGGCCGGTGTACACCGGCTGTGTCGGGAAGGGCGAGCCGTGCGCGGCCCACGGTTCCAGCGCGGTGCGGCTGCACTCCGACCACGACGAGAAGTCGGCCCTGATCAAGGACGTCGGCCAGGGCTCGGCCCCGACCACCGGCGTGAACGACCTCTCCTCACGGGTCTCCACCGGCCAGCAGTACGCGGTGGCCGGCCAGTGGGGTGACTGGACGGCCATCTGGTACCTGGGGCAGAAGGCGTGGTTCAGGAACCCGAAGGAGCAGCCGACGGCGGTACCCGCGAGGGGCCAGGTGGTCACGCCCAAGGACGGCCGCGACAGCGTTCCGGTCTACGGCCGGGCCTACCCGGAGGCGTCCGCCTACCCGGCGGGCGTGCCGGCCCAGGCGGTCTCACCGCTCCCGTACACGCTGCCGAAGGGCCAGAAGTACGTGGTCGGCGACAAGGTGCCGGGCGAGTACTACTACGCGGTCACGTTCGCCACCGGCTCGCACCGGGTCGTCATCGGCAAGGATCTGTACTACGAGATCCAGTACGGCCACCGGGTGGCCTTCGTGCGGGCCGCCGACGTACAGCTGACGTCGTCGCCGTCGTAGCCGCCGCGCCTCAGCCCTGCTGGAAGAGCTCCGCCGGGAGCGGTTTCAGCAGGGCGTACAGGTCGTCGGTGATGGGGCGGTCCCAGGCGGCGATGGTCACCAGGACGTTGTCGCTGCGGTCGAACTGCACGCAGGAGATCCGGCCCTCGGAGAGCTTGAGGCGGCGCACGATGAGGAGGTTGTCGCCCTGCATCACCGGCATGTCCTCGGTGCCGACGACGGTCACCTCCTCGTCGTTCTCCAGCGCGAGCAGCAGCTGGGCCACCTCGAACGGGACCTCGCCCTCCTCCACCTCACGGGCCGGGGAGCCCTCGGGCAGGTTGCCGATGATCATCGCGGGGCCGCGGCCGCCGAAGAGGTCGTAGCGCAGGAAGACGCCCTGGCAGCTGCCGTCGGGGGCGGGCAGCAGCCCGGCGCCCAGATTGCCGGGCCAGTCGCCCGGATCCATGGCCAGTACGTCGAAGTCGGGCCCGGCGGGAGTGGCGCTGCGGCGGCGGAGGAACGACATGCGGCCATGGTACGTGGACAGCGCCCTCCCGCGATCGCCGGGAGGGACGCGGTTCGCCCTCCGGGCACGCTTCACGATCGGCCGGGGCTCAGCTGTCGAGGGCCGGCCCTCCCGCCACCGCGGACACGGCGCCGCCCGGGGCGGCGTCATGCCCCGGTCGGCGGCGGGGTCTCCGACGCACCCTGACCGCCCGGGGCCCCGTCCGGGCCCCGGCACGGCGTACGAGGTCACGTCCGGAAAGCGGCGCGGAACACCCCGGCTCCGCTCACCGGCCGTCCGGCCGGCACCGGGCTCAGGTCAGGTCGAACTCCCCCTCCCGCGCCCCCGACACGAACACGCCCCACTCGGCGGGCGTGAAGATCAGGGAAGGGCTCTGGGGGCGGCCGCTGTTGCGCATCGCGATGAATCCCTCGACGAAGGCGATCTGGACATCCCCCCGCCCCCGGCTGGTGGACTGCCACTCGGCGTTGCTGAGGTCCAGCTCCGGCTTGTCCCAGCCCGTGAGCGGCTGCTGCTGGATGGTGCTCTCGGCCACGTCCGTGCTCCTCCCGGTTCGTCGTCCGCGGGTCAGCCTAGCGATCGGTTCGGGACGCCGACAGAGCACGTGAGGGGGACCTTTCAGGACTCCGGTGGCCGCGCTCCCACGAGCCACATGGAGAAGAACTGCGAGCCACCGCCGTAGGCGTGTCCGAGAACCTTCCCGGCCCGCTCCACCTGGTGCTCCCCGGCCTGACCGCGTACCTGGAGCGCCGCCTCCGCGAAGCGGATCATGCCGGAGGCGCCGATGGGGTTGGTGGACAGGACGCCTCCCGACATGTTGACGGGCAGGTCGCCGTCGAGCTCCGTCACCCCGGCCTCGGTCAGCTTCCAGCCCTCGCCCTCGTCGGCGAAGCCGAGGTTCTCCAGCCACATGGGCTCGTACCAGGAGAACGGGACGTACATCTCGACGGCGTCGATGTCCCGGCGGGGGTCGGTGACGCCGGCCTGGCGGTAGACGTCGGCGGCGCAGTCCTTGCCGGCCTGCGGCGACACGGCGTCCTTGCCGGCGAACAGGGTCGGTTCGCTGCGCATCGCTCCGCCGAGCATCCAGGCGGGCGGCCGGGGCGCGCGGGCGGCGCCGGCCCGGTCGGTGAGGATCATCGCGCAGGCGCCGTCGGAGGAGGGGCAGGTCTCCGAGTAGCGGATCGGGTCCCAGAGCATGGGCGAGGCCTGGACCTTCTCCAGCGTGATGTCGTGCTCGTGGAGGTGGGCGTAGGGGTTCTTCAGCGCGTTGCGCCGGTCCTTGTACGCCACCAGCGACCCGACGGTGTCGGGGGCGCCGCTGCGCCGCATGTACGCCCGTACGTGCGGGGCGAAGAATCCGCCCGCCCCGGCGAGCAGCGGCTGCTGGAAGGGGATCGGCAGGGACAGTCCCCACATGGCGTTGGACTCGGACTGCTTCTCGAAGGCGAGGGTCAGCACGGTGCCGTGGACGCGGGCCGCGACGAGGTTCGCGGCGACGAGCGCCGTGGACCCGCCGACGGAGCCTGCCGTGTGCACCCGGAGCATCGGTTTGCCCACCGCGCCGAGCGCGTCGGCGAGGTACAGCTCGGGCATCATGACGCCCTCGAAGAAGTCCGGGGCCTTGCCGATGACGACGGCGTCGATGTCGGCCCAGGTCAGCTCCGCGTCGGCCAGGGCACTCCGGGCGGCCTCCCGGACCAGTCCGGCGATCGAGACGTCCCGGCGGGCCGCGACGTGCTTGGTCTGGCCGATGCCGACGACGGCCACGGGCTCCTTGCTCATCGCGGTTCCCCTTCGAGTACGGCGACCAGGTTCTGCTGGAGACACGGGCCGGAGGTGGCGTGGGCGAGGGCGCGGTCGGACTCGCCCCGGTGGATGCGGGCGGCGGCCTCGCCGATGCGGATCAGGCCGGCGGCCATCATCGGGTTGGCGGCGAGGGCGCCGCCGGACGGATTGACGCGGACGTCGTCGCCGAGCTTCAGCGCGGTACGCAGGACGACCTCCTGTGCGCTGAACGGCGCGTGCAACTCCGCGGTGTCGACCGGCCGTTCGAACGCTCCGGCCTTCTCCGCCGCCAGCCGGGCGGACGGCGAGTCGGTGAGGTCGCGCACGCCCAGGGCGTGGGCCTCGATCCGGTGGTCGATGCCGCGGATCCAGGCGGGCCGCTCGCAGAGCTCCCGGGCCCGCTCCCCCGCCGCGAGGATCACCGCGGCGGCGGCGTCGCCGATCGGCGGGCAGTCTCCGGTGCGCAATGGTCGTACCACGTAGTCCCCCTGCCGTACCGAACCCGCCAGCTGTGCGTGGGAGTTGGCGGTGGCGGCCTGTCGGCTGCGGGCCCCGATCGCGGCGAGGGCGCTCTCGTCGGTGGCGCCCGCGTCGATCAACGCCTGCGCCTGGAGGGCGGCGAGGGCGACGGAGTCGGGCCACAGCGGGGCGACGTAGTACGGGTCCAGCTGCCGGGTGAGCACGTCGCGCAGGGAGCCGGGGGAGGACTTGCCGTAGGCGTAGACGAGCGCGGTGTCCGCGTCGCCGGCGAGCAGCTTGGTCCACGCCTCGTACAGGGCCCAGGCGCCGTCCATCTCGACATGGGACTCGGAGATGGGGGGCCAGGCGCCGACGCCGTCGAGGGCGAGGGTGAAGGAGAAGGCGCGGCCGGCGAGGTAGTCGCTGGAGCCGGAGCACGTGAAGCCTATGTCCGCGGTCTTCAGACCGGTCCGCTCCAGCACGCTGTGCAGGACCGGCATGAGCATCTCGACCTCGGAGAGCTCGTCGGTGGTGGGCAGGACGTCGGTCTGCGCGAAGGCCACCACCGCGATGTCGCGGACGCCTGAGGATTCGTCGCGGGTCACAGCAGCTCCTTGTAGACGTCGTAGTCCGCGTCGGGCTCGCCGGTCGGCCGGTAGTGGTCGGGGTAGCGGGCGCCTTCCGTCCACACGGGTTCGACGCGCAGGCCCATGCGCACCTGGTCGTAGGGGATGCCGCCGATGCGTCCGTGCAGCGCGAGGCCCGCGCCGTCGAGGGCGATGTGGGCGTAGACGTAGGGCACTTCGATGTCGAGGTTCTTCGCCTTGATGTTGACGATGCAGAAGGTGGTGACGGTCCCGCGCGGGCCGACCTCGACCTGCTCGGCGGTCGGGACGCCGCAGGTGGGGCAGGCCCCGCGGGGCGGGACGTACACCTTGCGGCAGGACGGGCAGCGTTCGCCGACCGTGCGCCGGGTGGAGAGCGCGGCGATGTAGGCGGACTGGGCGCGGCCGGGCGAGTAGGTGTAGTCGAGGCGGGCGGGGGCGACGATGCCGGTGACCCGTTCGCCTGCGGACTCCGCCAAGGCGCCGGTCGGCCGGCCGGGTTCGCCGTCGTACGGCTCGAAACAGGCGATGTCGGTGATGGCGCCGGTGCGTTCCTCGGCCCAGCGGACCCGGACGCGCATTCCGGTGCGGACGGCGTCGGCGCCGGGGGCGTCGAGGGCGTGCAGGAGGGCGGTGTCGGCGCCGTCGAGGCGGACCAGGGCCCAGGCGAAGGGGGTGGCGAGGGGCTGGCCGCGGCGGGGCGCGTGGTTCCAGGCCCAGGTGGTGACCGTGCCGGTGGGTGCCACCTCGACCAGGTCGTGGATCTCGTCGGCGGTGACGGGGTCGTACTCGACGGGTGGGACCAGGGTTCGGCCGTCGGAGGTCCGCACGCCGAGAACGACCCGCTCGCGCAGGCCGGTGAGGAAGGCGCTCTGGACGGGGCCGAGCGACCGGGTGAAGGGAAACTCGACGACGAGGGGCGCTTTGAGGACTTCGGGCATCGGGTGCTTGCCTCCTTCGAGGACCTGCGCACAGGGGATTGCCGAGCGGGGGTGAGTCGACCCGCCCAAGGGGGCGCGGGCGGCTGCATGTGCGGCTCGCGCGGGCGCGACCGGCCACGGACGGCCCACGGTGTTCGACGTACCACCGCGGAGCGCTACGCGCGTTTGTAGACGGGCGGCCGCTTCTCCGTGAAGGCGCGGGCGCCTTCCTTGGCGTCGGCGGTGTCGAACACGGGCCATCCGCGGGCCAGTTCGGCGGCGAGCCCGTCGGTCTCGGTCAACTCGGCGGTCTCGTACACGGACGCCTTCACGGCCTCCACGGCAAGTGGGCCGCAGGCGTTGACCCGTTCGGCGATCTCCAACGCCTTCTCCAGGGCCTCGCCGTCGGGGACGACGTGCCCGACCAGGCCGATGTCGGCGGCTTCCCGGGCGGTGTAGGGCCGGCCGGTCAGCAGCATCTCCAGGGCGTGGGTGCGCGGGATCTGGCGTGGCAGGCGGACCGTCGAGCCGCCGATCGGGAAGAGGCCGCGTCTGACCTCGAAGAGGCCGAAGGTGGCGGACTCGCCGGCGACGCGGATGTCGGTGCCCTGGAGCATCTCGGTGCCGCCCGCCACGCAGTACCCCTCGACGGCGGCGATCACCGGCTTGCGGGGGCGGTGGTGGCGCAGCATCGCCTTCCAGTGCAGGTCGGGATCGGCTTTGAGCCGGTCGCGGTACTGCTCGCCCTCCATGCCCTGGCCGGCCAGGGCCTTGAGGTCCATGCCGGCGCAGAAGGAGCCGCCCGCGCCGGTGAACACGATCGAGCGGATCGAGTCGTCCTCGTCGGCCTCCAGCCAGCCGTCGTACAGGCCGACGAGCATGGCCAGCGAGAGCGCGTTCCTGGCCTCGGGCCTGTTGAGCGTGAGCACCAGTGTGGCGCCCTCGCGCTGCACGGTGAGGTGTTCCGTACCGCCCATCGGCGTCTCCCCTCGGTAGGTCCTGTCCCTTGGTGCCGCGTCCAGAACGAGAACAGGTTGCAGGAGGCGTGATGGCAGTTCAAGGGTTTTCTGACAGTCAGTCAGATTTATTGGCGCGAGCTCTTCCCAGTTGCCGTGCCCTTTGCTCAGATGGCCGACGAACCGTCAGGGAACCAGGTGCCCGGTCAGGAGGAGCGGTGGAGTACAACATTGCCGACCTGTTCGAGTCGGTCGTCGACGTGGCGGCGGACCGTGAGGCGCTCGTGTACGTCGACCACCCCGGCACGGGCGCGGAACGCCGTCTGACGTACGCGGAGCTGGACGCCGCGGCCAACCGGATCGGCCACCACCTTCTCGACAGCGGCATCCGCCCCGGCGAGCACCTCGGTCTGCACCTGTACAACGGCGTCGAGTACCTCCAGACGGTGCTGGGCTGCCTCAAGGCGCGGATCGTGCCGGTCAACGTCAACTACCGGTATGTGGAAGAGGAGTTGGTCTACCTCTACCGGGACGCGGATCTGGTGGCGCTCGTCTTCGACGCGGAGTTCACGGACCGGGTGGCGACGGCGCTGCCGCAGACGCCGGCGCTGCGGCATCTGATCCGGGTCGGGCCGCCGGGCGAGGGCATCGCCTCCTTCACCGACGCCGAGGCGAGCGGCTCGCCCGCGCGCGGCTTCCCGGCCCGCTCGGGCGACGACCAGTTCATCATCTACACCGGCGGCACGACCGGCCTGCCCAAGGGTGTGATGTGGCGTCAGGAGGACCTGTTCTTCTCCGGGCTGGGGGGCGGCTCGCCGACCGGGGAACCGGTGAAGAAGCCGGAGGAGATCGCCGAGCGGGTCGCCGCCGGCGGTACGGGAATCACCTTCTTCCCCACCCCGCCGCTGATGCACGGCACCTCCACCCTCACCGCGTTCATCGGCTTCAACTTCGGTCAACGTGTCGTGATCCACCGCAAGTTCGTGCCGGAGGAGGTGCTGAGGACGATCGAGAAGGAGAAGGTCACCAGCATCTCCCTGGTGGGCGACGCGATGCTGCGGCCGTTGATCGACGCGCTCGAAGGTCCGCTGAGAGGCACCGATTGCTCGTCGGTGTTCAGCGTGTCCTCGTCCGGGGCGATCATGTCGGACACGGTCCGCCGACAGTTCCGGGCGCTGCTGCCGAACGCGATGCTGCTGAACAACTTCGGTTCGTCGGAGTCGGGTTTCAACGGCACGGCGACGGAGGACTCGGGTCCCGAGCGCGGCTTCCGTGTCCGTGTCAACTCCCGCACCCGGGTCGTCGATCCGGCCACCCACGAACCGGTCGCCGCGGGCGAGGTCGGACGGGTCGCCCAGCGCGGTCACGTGCCCCTCGGTTACTACAACGACCCGGCGAAGACGGCCGAGACCTTCTTCCTCAAGGACGGCGAACGCTGGGTCCTGCTCGGTGACATGGCGACCGTCGACGAGGAGGGCGTGGTCGTCGTCCTGGGGCGCGGCTCGCAGTGCATCAACACCGGGGGCGAGAAGGTCTACCCCGAGGAGGTCGAGCAGGCGCTGAAGTCGCATCCGGACGTGTACGACGCCCTGGTGGCGGGGGTTCCCGACTCGACGTGGGGCAACCATGTGGCGGCGGTCGTGCAGGTGCGCGACGGTGCCGCGCCGCCCTCGTTGGAGGACATCCAGGGCCACTGCCGCTCCCGGCTCGCCGGCTACAAGATCCCGCGTCAGCTGGTGGTCACGGAGTCCATCCGCCGTTCGCCGAGCGGGAAGGCGGACTACCGGTGGGCACGGGAGGTGGCGGTCGCCGAGGACCGTTGACCCCACCCGTCCGGACGCGTGTCCCCGGGTTCCGGTTCGGGGGCGTCGGTTCGAAGGCGTCAGCTCCAGGGCGTGACCGTCAGCCGGACGCCCGCCCCCTCCCCGGGATCGGCGCCGCCGTGGCGGGCAGGGGGAATGGGCCGGCCGGACACCGCTGCCCGGGTCCTCGTCACCGCGCGGCGGTGGGCGACCGTTCGCCGGTGAACCACCTTCGGCTCAGGCGGGCGGCATCCCGGCGGCGACCGGAACCCCGTCGAGGAAGGCGCGGGCGCGTCCGGCGAACCACCGCGGGTCGTCCAGCCACGGGTAGTGGCCGGCCCGGGGCTGTACGGCGAACTCGGCGTTCGGGAAGGCGTCGGCGACGAGCCGGGCGAGTTCGGGCCGGGGCCCGCCGTCCATCTCGCCGGCGAGCACCAGCACCGGGGCGGTCACCGCCGCGAGGGCGGTGCGCAGGGCGGGAGGGTCGAAGGCGCCCGGGCCGAAGAAGCGCTCCTCCGCCTCGGCGTTGGTCTGCTCGTCCGTGGCCGCCTCGAGGGCGCGGGCGGTGGCGTCCCAGCGGCCGTGGAAGAACGCCGCGACGGCGGACCAGTCGGGATCGCCCTCGCCCGCGAGCCATGCCTCGAACGCGGGGAACGCGGCGGCGAACCATGGTTCGTCCTCGCGCAGCCGCGCCGCCGTCAGCCGGTCCTCGGCCGTGGCCGGCCGGCCCAGGGCCCACGGCGTCGCGGTGATCAGCGCGAGCCGGGAGACCCGCCTCGGGTGCCGGGCCGCGTACAGCAGCGCGAGGCTGCCGCCCGCCGAGTGGGCGAGCACGTCGATCCGCTCCTGTCCGAGATGGGCGCGCAGCGCCTCGACGTCGTCGACCTGCCGGTCGCAGCGGTACGTCGCCGGGTCGGCCGGGACGGCGGAGTCTCCGGTGCCGCGCAGGTCGAGGAGGACCAGCCGGCGGTGGGCGGTGAGACCGCCGAGGTCGCCGAGGTAGGCGGAGGCGCGCATGGGGCCACCGGGCAGCACGACGAGCGGCTCGCCCTCGCCCCGCAGGTGGTAGGCGAGTTCGGTCCCGTCCGGCGCGGTGAAGGTCGGCATGCCCCGATCCTCGACGGCGGCCGCGTCGCACGCAACGGAGTTCTCCCGGGCGAAATTCACCACCGCCCTCTTGCCCGGGGCCCGTGGGCCTGGATTACTGATCGTGAACGAGATCGACCGAATGATCGGTCGCCCGTATTGACATGGTTCGACGAGGGTGACGAGGGAGAAGACCCCATGACGGACGCGAGCAACCCGCTGGACGAGGGCGAGCGCCTCGACGAGGACGCCCTGCGCGCCCTGCAACGGGAACGGCTGCGGGCCTCACTGCGCCACGCGTACGCCAACGTGCCCTTCTACCGGGAGTCGTTCGACAAGGCCGGGGTCCATCCCGACGACTGCCGCGACCTCGGCGACCTGTCCCGCTTCCCCTTCACCACCAAGGCCGACCTGCGCGAGCACTACCCGTACGGGATGTTCGCCGTGCCCCGGGACCGCGTCCGCCGCATTCACGCCTCCAGCGGCACGACCGGTCGCCCGACCATCGTCGGCTACACGGACTCCGACCTGTCCATCTGGGCCGACATGGTGGCCCGTTCGCTCCGTGCCGCGGGCGGCCGACCCGGCGACACGGTCCATGTGGCGTACGGCTACGGCCTGTTCACCGGGGGCCTCGGCGCCCACTACGGCGCCGAACGCCTCGGCTGTACGGTGATCCCGGCGTCCGGCGGCATGACGTCCCGTCAGGTGCGGCTGATCCTGGATCTCGAGCCCCGGATCATCATGGTGACCCCGTCCTACATGCTCACGCTGCTCGACGAGTTCGAGCGCCAGGGCGTCGACCCGCGCTCCACGTCGCTGCGGGTGGGCGTCTTCGGCGCCGAGCCGTGGACGGAACGGATGCGCCAGGAGATCGAGGACCGGTTCGCGATCGACGCCGTCGACATATACGGGCTGTCGGAGGTGATCGGTCCCGGGGTCGCACAGGAGTGCGTGGAGACGAAGGACGGCCTGCACATCTGGGAGGACCACTTCTATCCCGAGGTCGTCGACCCGATCACCGGCGAGGTGCTCCCGGAGGGCGAGGAGGGCGAGCTGGTCTTCACCTCGCTCACCAAGGAGGCGATGCCGGTCGTCCGCTACCGCACCCGTGACCTGACCCGTCTGCTGCCGGGCACGGCACGCGTCTTCCGGCGCATGCGCAAGGTGACCGGCCGCAGCGACGACCTGGTCATCCTGCGCGGAGTGAACCTCTTCCCGACCCAGGTCGAGGAGATCGTGCTCCGCACCCCGGGCGTGGCGCCCCACTTCCAGCTCCGTCTGACCCGCGAGGGCCGCCTCGACGCCCTCACGGTCCGCGCGGAGGCCCGCCCCGACGCCACCCCCGAGGACCGCGACGCGGCCGCGCGCACCATCGCGGCGGCCGTGAAGGACGGCATCGGTGTGTCGGTCGCCGTCGAGATCGTCGACCCGGAGTCGCTGGAGCGGTCGGTCGGCAAGATCAGGCGGATCGCGGATCTGCGGCCGCGGGACTCATGAGCCGAACCGTTCGCGCAGTTCCCGCTTCAGGATCTTGCCGCTGGCGTTGCGTGGCAGCTCGTCCACGAACAGCACCCGCTTCGGGGCCTTGAAGTGAGGAAGGTTCTCGCGGGCGTGGGTGACGAGTTCCTCCTCGGTCACCTCGCCGCGCGGGACGACCACGGCCGTGATCGCCTCGATCCACTTCTCGTCGGGCAGGCCGATCACGGCGGCCTCGGCGACCGCCTCGTGGGTGTACAGAGCGTCCTCGACCTGGCGGGAAGCGACCAGGACGCCACCGGAGTTGATGACGTCCTTCACGCGGTCGACGATCGTGAAGTAGCCGTGGGCGTCGCGCACGGCGAGGTCGCCGGAGTGGAACCAGCCGTCGCGGAAGGCCTCGGCGGTCTCCTCGGGTTTGTCCCAGTAGCCCTCGCAGAGCTGCGGGGACCGGTAGACGATCTCGCCGGAGGTGCCGTCGGGGACGTCCTCGCCGCTCTCGTCGACGACGCGGGCGTCCACGAACAGGACCGTGCGCCCGCAGGAGTCCAGCCTGCCCTTGTGCTCGTCGGGGGCGAGGACGGTGGCCAGCGGGCCGATCTCGCTCTGGCCGAAGCAGTTGTAGAAGCCCAGCCCGGGGAGGCGTTCGCGCAGGCGTTCCAGGACGGGCACCGGCATGATCGACGCCCCGTAGTACGCCTTGCGCAGCCCGCTCAGGTCGCGGGTCGTGAAGTCGGGGCGGTTCGCGAGGCCGATCCACACGGTGGGCGGGGCGAAGAGGCTGTCGACGCGGTCCGCCTCGATCAGGTCGAAGAGGCGGTCGCCGTCGGGGGCGTCCAGAATGATGTTCGTGGCGCCGACCGCGAGGTACGGCAGCAGGAACACGTGCAGTTGCGCCGAGTGGTACAGCGGGAGCGAGTGCGCGGGGCGGTCGCCGGCGCTCAGGTCGAGGGCGGTGATCGCGCTCAGGTACTCGTGCACCAGGGCGCGGTGGGTCATCATGGCGCCCTTGGGCAGAGCCGTGGTGCCCGAGGTGTAGAGCAGCTGCACCAGGTCCTCGGTGCGCGGCTCGGGACCGTCGTACAGGGGGGCCTCGGGCAGTCGGGCGAGGAGTGAGTCCTCCGCGTCGCGCAGCGCCAACTCCCTCGTGGCGTCCGGGAGCCGCCCGGCCAGGTCCGGGTCGGTGAGGACCAGCGCGCTGCCCGACTGACGGACGATGTACGCCAGGTCCTCGCCGGTCAGGTTCTGGTTGACGGGCACGTGCACCAGACCGGCGCGGGCACAGGCGAGGAAGGCGATGAGGTAGGCGTCGGAGTTGTGGCCGTAGGCACCGACCCGGTCGCCGGGGGCCAGGCCCTCGCCGAGCAGGACGCCCGCCGCGCGCGAGACGGCCTCGTCGAGTTCCTCGTAGGTCCAGGTGCGGTCGCGGTACTCCACCGCGACCCGCGCCGGGGTGCGGCGGGCGCTGCGCCGCAGCACCCCGTCGACGGTGCTGCCATGTCCGGGCGTCATGACCAATGATCCTCGGACGGCGACCCGGGCAGGTCAAGTCGTCGGCGGCCCCTCGGGCCACGGCTCCCGCCACGCCCGTGCGGCCGTCGGGCACACGCCGATGCCGACGATGGTCTGTTCGCGGATGACTGACCCCCGGGCCGGCGAGCGCCCTCACCCGGCTTCGGTCGATGTCGCGGTCCGCACCGGGGGGCCGTTCGGGGCGGCACACAACGGCACCGGGGCCCGCCCCTCCCCCCGGGGGCGGGCCCCACGCCTCCTCGGTCCCGCTCACACGGGCCGCGTCCGACCCTCCCAGTAGGGCTCCCGCAGCCGTCGCTTGTAGAGCTTGCCGTTGGGGTCGCGGGGCATCTCGGTGATGAAGTCGATACTCCTGGGGCGCTTGTAACCGGCCAGCCGGTCGGCGCAGTGGTCGAGGAGGGCGGCGGCGAGAGCGGGTCCCGGCTCGTGGCCGGGGGCCGGTTCGATCACGGCCTTGACCGCCTCGCCCCAGTCGTCGTGGGGGATGCCGAAGGCGGCGGCGTCGGCGACGGCGGGGTGGGCGAGCAGCGCGGACTCGATCTCGGCGGGGTAGATGTTGACGCCGCCCGAGATGATCAGGTCGATCTTGCGGTCGCGGAGGAAGAGGTAACCGTCCTCGTCGAGGACGCCGAGGTCGCCGACGGTGAAGAAGTCGCCGATGCGGTTCTTCTTCGTCTTGTCCTCGTCCTTGTGGTAGGCGAAGCCTCCGGTCGTCATCTTCATGTACACGGTACCGAGTGCACCGGGCGGCAGGCGGTGGCCCTCGTCGTCGAAGATCGCCAGCTCGCTGATGGGCCAGGCCTTCCCGACCGTGCCGGGCTTCTTGAGCCAGTCCTCGGCCGTGGCGAAGGCGCCGCCGCCCTCGCTGGCCGCGTAGTACTCCTCCACGCAGGTGCCCCACCAGTCGATCATCGCCCGCTTCACATGGTCCGGGCAGGGCGCGGCGCCGTGGATGGCGTGCCGCATGGACGACACGTCGTAGCGCGCCCGTACGTCCGCCGGGAGGGCCAGCAGGCGGTGGAACTGGGTCGGGACCATGTGGGTGTGGGTGCACCGGTGGGCGTCGATGAGGCGGAGCATCTCCTGCGGCGTCCACTTGTCCATCAGCACCAGAGGGTGGCCGATGTGCAGGGACGCGGCCGCGAACTGGAGCACGGCCGTGTGGTAGAGCGGCGAGCAGACGAGGTGCACGTTGCCGTCGAACGGCCGGACGCCGAAGATGCCGAGGAATCCGCCGAGATAGGCCTCCTCGGGCAGCTTGCCGGGCAGGGGGCGCCGGATGCCGCGCGGGCGTCCCGTCGTGCCGGAGGTGTAGTTCATGACCCAGCCGAGGGTGCGGTCGGCGGGCGCCGACTCCGGTTGTCCGTCGAGGAGTTCGGCGTACCGGCGGAAGCCCTCGACCTCGCCCACGGCGTACCGGTGGGTGGCGGGCAGGGCGGCCTCGTCGGCGGCCCGGCGTGCCTGGTCGGCGAACCGCTCGTGGGCGAGGAGGACCTTGGCGCCGGAGTCGGACACGATCCAGGCGATCTCCGGTCCCACCAGGTGGTGGTTGACGGGGACGAGGTAGAAGCCGGCCTGGGTGGCGGCGAGGTGGGCGGCGAAGAACTCCGCCGAGTTGGGCAGGACGACGGCGAAGGCGTCGCCGCGTTCCAGTCCGGCGGCGCGCAGTCCGTGCACGAGCCGGTTGGCGGCGGCGTGCAGGCGTCCGGCGCTCCACTTCTCTCCGTCGGGCGCGATCAGGACCGTACGGTCGGGGTCCTGGGCCGCCTGGGCCCAGAAGCCCGCGGGGGGTGTGCTGGTCACTTGCCGCTCCTTCCGGCGATGCGGTTGACGCGGTCCACGGCCTGCTCGAAACCGCGGGTGAGGTCGTCGAAGACGGCGCCGACGCTGCGGACCTCGTTCATCCGGCCGACGATCTGGCCGACGGGCGTGCCGAGCAGGGGGTCGATCTCGTACTTCTGGATGCGCGAGACGGCGTCGGCGACGAGCAGGCCCTGGAGCGGCATCGGAAGGGTTCCCGGCCCGTCGCCGGCGTCCCAGGCGTCGGTCCATTCGGTGCGCAGCTGGCGTGCGGGCTTGCCGGTGAGGGCGCGGGAGCGGACCGTGTCGCCGGAGCCCGCCGCGAGGAGCTTGCGGGTCAGGGCGGCCGAGTGCAGGTCGGCCTCGGCGGTGGTCAGCCAGAGGGAGCCGAGCCATACGCCCTGGGCGCCGAGCGCGAAGGCGGCGGCGATCTGGCGGCCGCTGCCGATGCCGCCCGCGGCGAGGACGGGGAGGGGGGCGACGGCGTCCACGGCCTCCGGAGTGAGCACCATCGACGCGATCTCACCGGTGTGGCCGCCGGCCTCGTAGCCCTGCGCCACCACGATGTCGATGCCCGCCTCCTTGTGCTTGAGCGCGTGCCGCGCGCTGCCCGCGAGCGCGGCGACGAGCACGTCCCGCTCGTGGGCGCGGGCGACGATGTCGGCGGGCGGGGAGCCGAGGGCGTTGGCCAGCAACCGGATCGGGTAGTCGAAGGCGACGTCGAGCTGACTGCGGGCGACCTGTTCCATCCAGCCGGTGATGCGCCAGCCGGACGCCTCGCCCTCGGCCAGCTCGGGCACCCCGTACTTGGCGAGGGTGTCCCGTACGAACTGCCGGTGCGTTTCGGGGATCATCGCCTCGACGTCCGCCTCCGTGACCCCTTCGACCTTCTTCGCGGGCATGACGACGTCGAGCCCGTACGGCTTGCCGTCGACATGCGCCTCGATCCAGTCGAGGTCGCGTTTGAGGTCGTCGGGCGCGGTGTAGCGGACCGCTCCGAGCACACCGAATCCGCCGGCGCGGCTGATGGCGGCGGCGACGGCGGGGAACGGCGTGAAGCCGAAGACGGCGTGCTCGATGCCCAGTTGCTTGCTCAGCTCCGTCTGCATGGGCGCAGGATGCCGCAGCCGGTGCGACGACGGAAGCCTCTTTCTGATACTCCGTCAGATTTCTTGGGACGGCCGTCCCGGCAGCGGTGGCAGACCGGTGCCTCAGCCGGGTACGTCCATCCGCTGGGTGCCGACGACCGACAGCAGCCGCAGCGCCTCCTCGGACGGCGAGCCCGGGGCGGCCGTGTAGATGACCACCCGCTGGTCCCGGTCGGTGATGTCCAGGACGTCGCAGTCGACGCTGACGGGACCGACCAGGGGGTGGTCGAAGGTCTTGCACAGGGTGGGCCGCGCGGACACCTCGTGGGCCGCCCACAACTCGGCGAACTCCTCGCTGCCGGTGAGCAGTTCGCTGATCAGCGCGGTCAGTTCGGGATCCCCCGGGTAGCGGGCGGCGGCGGCGCGCAGGTGCTGGGCCGCCGTCCGGGCGAACTCCTCGACGTCGGACACGCCGTACAGCCGGGCACCGCCGCGCCGGGGCTCCAGGAAGGCCCGCCGGACGAGGTTGCGGTCCCGGCGCGGCAGAGCCGAGAAGTCCTCCATCAGGGCGGCGGCCAGCGCGTTCCAGGCGATGACCTCGTAGGTCGCCGACAGGACGATCGCGGCGGCCTGCGGCAGCCGGTGCAGCAGGTCGACGATGCTCTGCCGCACCTCGCGCGAGGGACCGGGCGCGGGCCCGGGCGGTGTGCCCGCCAGGTGGTGGAGGTGGTCGCGCTCGGCGTCCGACAGGCGCAGGGCGCGGGCGATCTGGGCCAGCACCTCGCGGGACGGGTGCGGGGCGCGGGCCTGCTCCAGGCGGGTGTAGTACTCGGTCGAGATGAACGCCAGCTGGGCCACCTCCTCGCGGCGCAGTCCGGGGGTGCGCCGACGCGGCCCGGCGGGCAGCCCCGCGTCGGCGGGGGTGATGCGTTCGCGTCGGCCGCGCAGGAAGTCGGCCAGTTCTCGTCGGTCCACGTCCCGAGTGTGCGCGGTAGGCCGTGCGCCGAGCCAGGTACCGGTGGTGCCTGGATGCGCGCCGAGGCCCGGCGCAGGCTCGTCGGCATGACCCACACCACGACCGGCACGACCACCCCCACTTCCCACCCGGCCCCGGGCCTGCTCGCCGGCAAGGTCGCCTTCGTCAGCGGTGCCGGCCGCGGCATCGGCGCCGCCGCGGCACGGCTGTTCGCCCGGGAGGGCGCCCGAGTGCTCCTCACGGCCCGCACGGAGACCCAGCTCAAGGCGGTGACCGAGGAGATCCGGGCGGCCGGCGGCACCGCGGAGTACGTGCCTTGCGACCTGGCCGAGCCGGCCAGCGTCCGGGCCGCCGTCGACCGGACCGTGGAGCTGTTCGGCAGGCTGGACGTCGCCTTCAACAACGCGGCGGCCATGCAGCCGCCCGGTCCGATGGACGAGCTGCCGGAGAGCGACTTCGACCACGTCCTCGCCGTCAACCTCAAGGGGCCCTGGCTCGCGATGAAGGCGCAGATCGCGGCGATCCGTGCCACCTCGCGGACCGGTGCCGTCGTGAACACCTCCAGCGTCGGCAGTCTGATGGCCAACCCGGCGCTTCCCGTGTACGGCGCGGCCAAGCGGGCGCTGAACAGCCTGACCGCGTCGGCCGCCGCGACCTACGGCCCCGAGGGGATCCGGGTCAACGCCATCGCGCCCGGTACGACGCTGACCGAGATGATCGACGCCTGGGAGACGAACACCCCCGGGATCGTCGACCGGCTCAACGCCCTCACCCCGCTGGGCCGCCCCGCCGACCCGGAGGAGGTCGCCCAGGCCGCCGCCTGGCTGCTGAGCGACCGGGCCTCGTACGTCACCGGCACGGTCCTGCGGGTCGACGGGGGCATGCGGGCCTGAGCCCCGGGCCCCTCAGCCGGCGGCCGGGGCCTCCAGCACCGCCATCGCCGCGTTGTGGCCCGGCACCCCGCTCACCCCTCCCCCGCGCACCGCGCCCGCTCCGCACAGCAGCACGTTGGCGTGCCGGGTCTCCACACCCCAGCGGCCGGTGCCCTCCTGGGCGTACGGCCAGGCCAGGTCGCGGTGGAAGATGTTGCCGCCGGGCAGCCCGAGATCGCGTTCCAGGTCCAGCGGGGTCCTCGCCTCGATGCAGGGGCGGCCGTCGGCGTCGGTGGCCAGACAGTCGGCGAGCGGTTCGGCGAGGTGGGCCTCCAACTGGGCGAGCGTCGCCCTCAGAAGCTCCTCGCGCACGGCGTCGTTGTCCCGTGCGAAGAGCCGGGCGGGCGTGTGCAGACCGAACAGGGTCAGCGTCTGGTGGCCCCGCGCCACGAGGTCCGGTCCGAGGATGGTGGGATCGGTCAGGGAGTGGCAGTAGATCTCGGAGGGCGGGGCGGCGGGCAGCTCACCTGCGGCCGCCTGGGCGTGGGCGGCGGCGAGCTGCTCGTAGCCCTCGGCGATGTGGAAGGTCCCGGCGAACGCCTCACGCGGGTCGACGGAGCTGTCCCGCAGCCTGGGCAGACGGGTGAGCAGCATGTTCACCTTGAGCTGTGCGCCCTCGGCGGGGGTGGGCGGCTCGTCGCCGGTCAGGGCCGCGAGCGCTTGCGGGGAGGCGTTCACCAGGACGTGCCGGGCGGCGGCGACGCCCTCACCGTCGGCGGTGCGGTACGTGACTTCCGCCGTACGGCCGTCCGTGTCGACGCGTACCGCCTCGTGCCCGGTGGCCAGGACGGCGCCGGCGTCCCGGGCTGCGGCGGCGAGGGCGTCGGTCAGGGCGCCCATTCCGCCGACCGGGACGTCCCAGGCACCGGTGCCGCCGCCGATCACGTGGTAGAGGAAGCAGCGGTTCTGCTTCAGGGAGGGATCGTGGGCGTCGGCGAAGGTCCCGATGAGGGCGTCGGTGAGGACCACCCCCCGCACCAGGTCGTCCGCGAAGCGCTCCTCGACGGCGACGCCGACGGGCTCCTCGAACAGGGTGCGCCAGGCCTCCTCGTCGTCGACGCGGCGGCGCAGCTCGTCCCGGGTGGGCAGGGGTTCGGTGAGGGTGGGGAAGACCCGCCCCGCCACGCGCCCGGTCATGGCGTAGAAGCGCTCCCAGGCCGCGTACTCGCGCTCGCCGCCGGTCAGCCGGGCGAACGCCCGGCGGGTGCGTTCCTCGCCGCCGCCCACGAGCAGTCCGGTGGGCTGTCCGCCGCGTTCGACGGGGGTGTACGAGGAGATGGTGCGGCCCTGGAGACGGAAGTCCAGCCCCAGGTCCCGCAGGATCTTCCGCGGCAGCAGGCTGACCAGGTACGAGTAGCGTGAGAGCCGGGCGTCGACGCCGGTGAACGGGCGGGTGGAGACGGCGGCGCCCCCGGTGTGGTCGAGCCGTTCCAGGACCAGCACGGACCGGCCGGCCCGGGCCAGATAGGCGGCGGCGACCAGTCCGTTGTGTCCGCCGCCGACGATCACGGCGTCGTAGGCGCCGCGTCCCCGGTGATCCTGGTGTCCCTGGTGTCCCTCGTGAGCTGGCATGGTTCTTCGTAACACGAGCCGATCAAGGTCGGCCAGAGGTGGTCACGGCCGCTCACGCGGATGGTGATCCAGGACCAATGGACACAACGCGCTCACCGGCGCCTGGCCGACACCGGCAGACCGTGCCGCCCCACCCACCACCGGCTGCGCAATCTCACCGCAAGACCTGCGCTCCCCCGCCGCGCGGCGCGCCGCCCGCGCCTACGCCCCGCCGGCCGCCCGCTGCTGCCGTAGCACCGCCACCCTCCGGTACAGCTCGACCGCCTCCTGGCCCCGGCCGAGCTGTTCCAGGCAGTGGGCCTCGTCGTTGCGGCTGGCGAGGGTGTCGGGATGGTCGGCGCCCAGAACCTGCTCGCGGGCCGCCGACACCCGCCGGTACTCGGTCAGGGCATCGGTCCAGCGGCCCAGCCAGCCCAGGCCGACGGCGACCTCGCGGCGACTGACGAGCGTGTCGGGGTGGTCGGCACCCAGGACGCGCTCACGGATCGCGCACACGTCCCGGGACTCGGCGAGAGCCTCCTCCCAGCGGGCCAGCCGTCCGAGGTTGACGCCGAGACCGTGGCGGGCCCGCAGGGTCTCGGGGTGCGCCGGGCCGTGGATGCGGGTGCGGTCCTCCACGAGGTCGCGGTAGAGCTGGAGCGCCTCCGCGCTGCGGCCTAGGCGGCCCAGGCTGATGCCGGTCTCGTAGCGGGCGGCGAGGGTGTCGGGGTGGTCCGGGCCGAGGGCCCGAGCGCGGGCCGACGCGACCTCGCGGTAGGTCTGGAGAGCCTCCGGCCAGCGCCCCAACTGACCCAGTGCGTAGGCGACTTCGTAACGGGTGACCAGCGTGTCCGGATGGGCGGGGCCGAGCACGCGGGCGCGGGCGACGGCCACCTCGCTCGCCATCCGGTGCGACTCCTCCAGACGGCCGAGCCTGCTGAGGTTGAAGGCGAGGTTGTGGCGGCAGCGCAGGGTGTCGGGGTGGTCGGCGCCCGCCGTGCGGACCCGGGCGGCGAGGACCGAGGTGTAGACCTGGTGGGCGTCGAAGTGGCGGCCCAGCCGGCCGAGTACGTAGGCCATCTCCTGGCGGGTGGCGAGGGTGTCGGCGTCGTCGGCGCCGAGCACCCGGGTCCGGGCGGCGGCGATCTCCTGGTACTCGCGCAGCGCGTCGGCGGCGCGGCCGGTGCGGCTCAGGGTGAAGGCGACCTCGTAGCGGCTGGCGAGGGTCTCGGGGTGGTCGGCGCCGAGCAGATGCGCGCGTTCGGCGGCTACGGCGCGGTGCACCTCCCCGGCCTCCGCCCAGCGGCCGAGGCGGCCCAGGCTGAGCCCGGCGCCGTGCCGTGCGGCGAGCGCGGTGAGCGCCTGCGGGGACGGCGTGTCCGGCGCCGGCGGGGCGGGGACCGCGCCGAGCGCCGGCCGGGGGATCCACTCGCCGGTCAGGGCCGCCCCCGCGTCCGGGGGCACGATCCGCAGTCCGGCGCCGGTGGCCTTGTGACCGGTGGTCATGCCCTGCGTCCAGGACGGCAGCCGCGCCTCGCGGCCGGCGGGGCCGGACGGCCGCAGCTCGGGCCGGGGTGTCACCAGGGTCGGCACGTACCCGGGCGCGGTACGGCCGGCCGCGATGCGCCGGACGATGTCACGGGCGTCCTGGGGGCGCTGTTCGGGTCGTTTCGCCAGCAGGTCCAGGATGATCCGGTCGAGGTGTTCGGGCAGGTCGGGGCGGTGTTCGCGGGGCGGCACGGGCGGGGTGTCCCGGTGGCCGACGAGGATCGACCAGGGGTCCTCCAGGTCGAACGGCGGGGCCCCGGTGGCGATCTCGTACAGCACGCACCCCAGCGAGTACAGGTCGCTGCGCCGGTCGACCTCCTCCCCACCGATCTGCTCCGGGGACATGTAGTGCGGGGTGCCCATGGCGATGCCGGTGCCGGTGAGGCGGGAGGTGAAGCCGATGTCGTGGCCGAGGCGGGCGATTCCGAAGTCGCAGATCTTCACCGTGCCGTCGGCCAGCCGCACGATGTTCGCGGGTTTCAGGTCGCGGTGCACGATGCCCTGCCGGTGCGTGTAGGCGAGGGCCGCGGCGACCTGGTCGGCGATCTCCACGACCTCGGGGACGGACAGCGGACGGCGCTCGTTGTCGTCGAGCAGCTGACACAGGTTGCTGCCGTCGAGGAGCTCCATGACCAGGAAGAGGACGCCGTCACTGTCGCCGAAGTCGTGGACGACCGTCACCCCGCGGTGCTGGAGCCCGGCGGCGACCCGGCCCTCACGCCGGAACCGCTCACGCAGGACGCGCCCGGTGGACGGGTCGTGGTGCGGGGCGATCGGTTTGAGACACTTCACGGCGACCTGTCGGCCGAGGGACTCGTCGCGGGCGCGCCACACCTCGCCCATGCCGCCGCGCCCGATCAGGTCCAGCAGCCGGTACCGGCCCTGGATCAGCTTGCTCTCCGCCATAGTGCGCCGCCCCCGTTGCCTTCCGGCCCTCCCCTGGCCGGTCCAGTATGGCTGTCTATGGCCCGACTTTGAACGGGGCCGGCCGAGCTTCGGGGCCGAGCCTCGCCATGCCCGCGGAACAGAGCTGGTCGGGTGTCGCCATCGCACCCGTGCGGGAACGCGGCGCGGCAGCGCGCCCATGGTACGCAACTCCCTGGCGCCGGTGGCGGGGGCTCCTGGTCGCCGGCCGACCGCCCCGGACGGCTGACGCCGACCGCGACCGGCCCTCGACCGGCCGGGGCACCAACTCGTGGGCCACTTTTCGCCGACACAGGAAGGCACCGGTTTCATCGGCCGTGTGATCGGTATGTACGCCACCGAAGGCAGCGCACGGCCTTCGACTGGTTCGACCACCACCCCACCGCCGTGCCCGAACCCGACCCTGAGGACAACGTCCATGACATCACCCGGCGTCGACGGCCCACGGCCGACCCGGAGGGCGCTCGTCGTCCGCGGCGGCTGGCAGGGCCATCAGCCCGTGACGATCACCGACCTGTTCCTGCCCTTCCTGCTCAGCAGGGGTTTCGCCGTCGAGACCGCCGAGACCCTGGAGGTGTACGAGGACGCCGCGCTGCTCGCCGCCACCGATTTGGTGGTGCAGTGCTGGACGATGGGCGAGATCACCCCCCAGCAGAGCGAGGGCCTGTCCGCCGCCGTACGCGCGGGCACCGGCCTGGCCGGCTGGCACGGCGGCATCGTCGACTCGTTCCGCGGTGATCTCGGCTACCAACTGCTCACCGGCGGCCAGTTCCTGATGCACCCGCCCGAATTCAGGGACTATGAAGTGCGGTTGGCCCCGGAGCACACGAACCACCCGGTGACGACCGGGCTTGGCGACTTCCGGGTGCGCACCGAGCAGTACTGGCTGGCCACCGACCCGCTCAACGACATCCTCGCGACCACGGTCTTCGCGGCCGGCGACGAGCGGGTACGGCCCGTGGACATGCCCGTGGTGTGGACCCGGACCTGGGGGGCGGGGCGGGTCTTCGTCTCGGCCATCGGCCACAAACCGGACGACTTCGACGTACCTGAGGTAAGGACGATCACCGAAAGGGGACTGCTGTGGGCCGGCCGCTGAGAATCGGCATGGTGGGCGCGGGACGGATCAGCGGCGCCTACCTCGACACGCTGACGCGCCTGGACGGTGTGCGGCTCACTGCCGTCACCGATCTCGACCTGGAGCGGGCCGAGGCTGCGGCGGCCCTCGCCCCGGGCGAGGTCGCCGTGGCAGCCTCGATCACCGACCTGGTGGACCGACAGGACGTCGACGTCCTGCTCAACCTGACCATTCCCGCCGCCCACGCGGAGGTCGCCCTGCTCGCGCTGTCGGCGGGCAAGCACGTGTACGGCGAGAAGCCTTTGGCAGCCACCCGCGAAGAGGCACGGGACGTGCTCGCAGCGGCGCAGGTCGGCGGGCTGCGGGTAGCCTGCGCACCGGACACGGTTCTCGGCACCGGGCTCCAGACCGCCCGCCAGGCCGTCGACGACGGGCTGATCGGCCGCCCGATCGCCGCCACCGCCTGCATGACCACGCCAGGACACGAACGCTGGCACCCCGACCCGGAGTTCTACTACCAGCCCGGCGGCGGCCCGTTGCTCGACATGGGCCCGTACTACCTGTCCGCCCTGGTCCACCTGCTCGGCCCGGTCGTCCGCGTCACCGGAGCGGCCTCCCGCCCCCGCGCCCAACGCCGGATCGGCAGCGGGCCACGGGCCGGACAGCGCTTCCCCGTCGAGATCCCCACACATGTCACAGGCGTGCTGGAACACGCCGACGGCGCCCTGACGACCCTGCTCATGAGCTTTGACATACAGGCCGCCCGGCTGCCGTCGATCGAAGTCCACGGCACCGGCGGATCACTGTCCGTACCCGACCCCAACGGCTTCGGCGGCAACGTCGAACTGCACCGCGGCGGCGACTGGGAGGTTCTGCCGGTCTCGGCCGGCCACCGGTTCGGGGGGCGCGGCATCGGCCTCGCCGACCTCGCTGACGCGCTCGGCGCTGGGCGCCCGCACCGCGCCTCGGGCGACCTCGCAGCTCATGTGCTGGACGTGATGCTCACCCTGCTGGACGCCGCCCGGACCGGCACCTCCCTGCCGGTGGCCTCGACCTGCGAACGACCCGCCCGCGTGGAGCTCACCCCGCAGACACCGGACACCGTTCCCGCCGCCTGATCCAGTACGTGCGGCTTCGACGGTAGTTCGGCAGCACGCCGCGCCTGCGGGCCGGAGCACCCTTAGCATGCTGAATGTGCGACCCATTCTCCCGAAGATCGAGGGCGGCCGGGTACAGGGCCTCCTGCAGCTCATCGAGGACGGCATCCACCTCGTCGTCGCGGCGCTCCTCGTACTGCTCGCGGGGCTCCTGACCGTCGAGGTTGTCCATGACGTCATCCGGTCGGTCCAGGGGCCGTACCGCGGGGAGACGGTCGTTCTCTCCGCCCTGGACAGCAGCCTGGTGCTGTTCATCGTGGCCGAGCTGCTCCACACCGTCCGCCTCACCATCAGGAACCGGACCCTCGACGCGGAGCCGTTCCTCGTCGTCGGCCTGATTGCCGGCATCCGCAGGGTGCTCATCGTGACGGCCGAGGCGGAGAAGTCCTTCCGGTGGAACGTCGAGGGGATCGAACTGCTCATCCTGGCGGGGCTGATCCTCGTGATGGCGACAGCGGTGTACGTGTGGCGGCGCTCGACGCGGCCGGGAGACTACTTCCCGCTCCAGGAGGCTCGGCGTTCCCCGTCGCCGGAGCCGTCACCCACTCCGGTGCGCGGGTCCTGATCCGTCACCTTCAGCCACGGCCGCCCGCACCCGTTGCTCCTCGCGAGCGGAGCCGACGTCCCGTTCCAGGGGTGTGCGGTTTACGGCTGTCGTGAGGTCCTCCAGGGCCCGCTTCTGCAGTTCCGCCCCGCGCCGTAGCACCGGGCTCCGGTCCCCGGCGGCGGCTCCATCCCACGCGTGGAGCGCTTCTTCCACGCGCCCCCAGTCCGGATTCCTGTGCTCGCGCACGTCGACTGCCGCCTGCGCGGTGTCCGCCTCCAGAGCCTCGGCGAGTCGCTCCGCCTCGGGGGCGAAACGGATGTCGGCCTGCGGGACATGGCTCTCCATGAGCATCGCCGCCCGGTCGAGTCCCTTGAGCGCCTCCTGCGCCTCCTCCGCCTCGCGCGATGTCAGACCTCTGGGGCGGACCGGTTCCTGCCTTGCCTGGTCGTAGGCCTCCTGCCAGGCGGCGCGTGCCTCCCTGCTGGCCAGCAGGGCCCTGCGCATGTCGGCTCGATGTTCCCGGGTCGGTTCGGCGTAGCTGCGGAGCACTGCGGCCGCGTAACGGCCGTTGGCGGCGAGCCAGTCCGCCAGCCGGCTCGGCAGCCGGGGGGTCTCCCATGCGGGGAACACCACGTATGCCAGCATGGCCAGGGCCCCGCCGAGCAGGGTGAGCACCACCCGCTCCGGGACCGTCTGCTCCCATGCCTGGCCCCCCATGCCGAGCAGGAAGACGACGTACGCGGCAGTGAAGCACTGGGAGTAGGCGTAGCCGGTACGGATCAGCGTGTACGACAGGGCCGCCGAGACCACCGCCAGCGCACCGAACACATGGGCGTCCGGGCCCAGAGCCCGCACCATCCCGGTGGCGAGCGCGACCCCCGCCAGGGTCCCGGCGAGACGGCCCACCGCACGCGCGTACGTCCGGTGGAAATCGGGCCGCATCACCATCACCGAGGCGATGGGCGCCCAATAGCCGTGGCCCACGGGTAGCCGGGAAGCGATGAGATAGCCGAGCGTGGCCACCGCCGCCAGGCGGACGGCGTGCCGGAACACGGGCGAGTCCCGGCTGAGCTCACGGCGGACCGCCCGGACGACGACCGGGAGCAGCTGGAACATTGTCGGGCGCACCAGGAACTGGGCGCTCGCGGGGCCGGACGGCGTAGGCGCCTTGTCGCGCGCGACGCCGCTCCCGGCGATCTCCGACGCCTCGGCGAGCAGTTCCACGAGCCGTTCGGCGGCCTGCCGGGCGGGCCCCTCCAGCACCTCGTGTTCCTCGTCGACGCGCAGGACGTCCGCGCTCCCGGGCGGCACCTCGGCGGGAGTGCCGCGGCGGATCGAACGGGCGGCCGCGTCCAGGACGTCGGCGGCCGTGTCGAGCAGCTCCCGTGCGCGGTCCCGCCCGGGTCCCTCCGCCGGGGCGCCGACGTCAGGGTCGGCGAGCGCGGCGACGACCGGCAGAATGCGCTCGGCGAGGCCCCGGGGGCCGTGGAGGACCGGGGGACGGGTGCGGGCCTGTGACGGCGTCACGGCGGCCGCGTCCCGGGCCGTTGTCAAAGGCACCGGGTCGAACGGGGCGGCCGGGTCGTGCCGCAGCCGGCGGGCGTAGTCCGCCACGGCGGCCAGGGCGTCGGCGAGCGCGTCACGATGCGCCCCCCAACGGCGGATCGGGAACAGCAGGATCAGCACGGCCTGCGCCACGCCTCCGAGCGCGATGACCCCGGCGTGTTCCAGGGCTCGCCCGACGCTCGTCGGCAGGGTGATGGTCACCAGCATGCTGCCGACCGTCGTCGCTGCGACGATCCCAGCGGTCGACCCGAGGGCCCATGCCATCCCCGCGGCAAAAGCCCATACGGCCAGCAGCGGGAGGAGCGTCACGAGTCGCCCCGCCGCCAGGTAGCCCACGAACGTGCTGAGCGCCAGACCCGCGCCCGCGCCGAGCGCGATCACCTTGCGCGGACGCCAGGTGCGCTGGAAGGTGGCCCCACCCGCGGAGTAGGCACCGAGGGCGGCGGACGCGGCGTACGCAGGGGAAACCAGCCACAGCGCCAGCCCGATGACGATCGCCACCCCAGCAGCCGCGCGCAGGGCGAGCAGGGGCTCCAGCCGCGTCTCCTCGATCGTGAGCCCGGATCGAAAGACCTCCCCGAAGGTCCGCAGCCACCTCACGGGTGTGAGCCTAGTCGGAACGCTCTGCCGGGGCGCGTCGGCCGCTCCGCCGCCTCCTGACGGCACCGCGCTCGGACGCGCGCCCCGGACCGACGTCCACCGATAAGGGGTGACGGCCCTGCCCTACCGGGACAACAGCCGCCCCGTCATCGCCATGATCAACCCGCCGGCGCACATCGCGCTGCTGGTTGTGCCGGTATCGGTTCACTTCGAGGGCTGGTCAACGTGGTCGTCCTGGAGCATGTGACGACGTTCCTGTTCGCGCTTGGAGTAGGCGGCCGCCCGGATCGCATCGTCGCTCTCCAAGCCTGATCCCAGCGCGCCGCCCACGGTGGCGACCGAAGCGACGAACCAGGACAGCGTCAAGTACTCCTCGGCGTGCAGTGGGGTTCGTGTCACGGAAGCGAACACTTGGTCGTTGAGGATGAACAGCGCCCACACCCAGTTGATGACCATCAAACCCACGTAGCAGACGAGCACCCCGATGGCCACGGTCACGACCGTCGAGGCGTTGTAGAGCCGCGCCCTCTGCCTCGCCTCCGGCGAGCTCTCTGCTGACCGATGCCACAGCTCCGCGTCTATGATCAGCCAGCCGATCATGAGCGCGACAGATCCGACCGTGGCGATCACGAGGCGTGGCACGCTCAGGGTCTCAGCCAGGCTCCAGACGGTGGAGTTCACGGTGGCGACCGCTCCTGTGGCGAGTGCGGCCGCCAGGGCTTTCGACAAGCCCGGCACCAACCGCCACGGCCGGTTGGCGCGGACCATACCGACGAGCACCCGCAGGTAACCGCGCGGCCCGCTGACGACGTACCGAAGATCGTCGGTCTCCTCACCGATCGGGCCCGGATGAATAGGTGCGAGACGATTGACGAAGGGCCCCAGAAGCGGCTGACTTCGCGGAGGTCCTTCAGCCTCAGTGGTTTGCGGACCCGCCAAGCCAAGCACGGCTTCTTCGACGGCCCGCCGGGCCCTCGTCTGCAGCCGCAGGCCCCCCAGTGAAGGAAGAGAGAGCAGCGCCAAGCCGTGTTCGTGATTCAGATTCACAGCGAGCTTGCGCCCGTGTGAGTGCAGCGGAAGGTCGGTGAGGGCCACGACGATGTCCCAGTTCTCCGCACTCACGCGGTCCATGATCCGGTGCATCAAGGTGGGCGGGTCCTCGGTCCCTGCGGTGAAGGGCTCACTGACCACCTTGACGTCGAACCGTCGTCCCTCGCCCGACTTGTCGGCGAGCCGAGCAGAAAGTGTCCGGGCCATGCGCTGCGCGATCTCCGTCGGCGCGTCCGGATCCGCCAGGAGAGCCACGACCGTAACGCCCTGAGACGACACCCTCATGACTGGACCCTCTCGTCGGCTGCCCCGCGATCCCAAGTGCCCACGGACGCCGCCGAGGTAACGTCGACGCCGCGTGACACGCCGGCCTCCGGCAGCAGTGCAGGCAATACGGCCAGATCTCCTCGTCTTCCCAGCACAGGGCCTGCTCCCACCGGGCCACGATCGCGTCCGCCACCGCGAACACCCGCTCTGGCATCACCCCGGCACGCACGCCGCGTCACCGACCACCCCGCTTCGGTGTCCGGCCCGGGAGTCGGAGTCCGGCAGAGCCCTGCAACGCGGGAAAATCCAGAACGCCTGCGAGGCACAACGCTGCGTCCTGCCCGGCGTCGGGGCGGCTGGTGGGCGGGATGGGCGGGATGGGCCGAGTCAACCGGCCCTGGCTGCTGCTCACCGGCCTCTCCCGAGCGCTCTCTGGCCCTGCTGTCGGTCCGCACGCCCGTCCGACAACCCGGGAGTCGGACGCATGGGCCTGGCAGGGCAATACAGGGAGGCTAATTGGGCCCGACGTGCGCATGCGTTCGCGCGCCCCCGTCGGCCAGGCTGACTGGGAAGCCCAGGGGCCGGGAGCCACCCGGCTCCCGCAGCCGGAGGTTGCCGTCATGACCGTGATGTCCATCGCCAGATTCGAGAGGTTCTTTCGCGCGGCCGCAGGACTGAACGTCGACAAGAACGATCTCAAGCGCTACAACGACTTCGTCGACGCCAAGCTCTACGATCTGCTGACCGTCGCCCAGGCCACTGCCAAGGCCAACGGGCGCGACATCATCCGGACCTGTGACCTGCCGATCACGAAAGGCCTGCAGGAGAGCATTCACCACTTCCGGAAGATCGACCAGGAAGTAGAGCTCAAGCCGATCCTGGAACAGCTCGCCACCCATCCCGCTCTGGACCGCACGCCCGATGAGGAGACCGAGGCGGCCTATCCGGACATCATCGGCGGACTCAGCCTGGCCCTTGCCCAGAGCTTCAAGATCCTCCACCCCGACCTGAAGAACCCCCAGACCCAGCAGTGGGACGAGGCTCGAGCCGTCTTCGACCTCCTGCTGTGAGGGGCGACCGGAACAGGCGGTGCGGGCCACGGCCACACAGTGTCAGCGCGCTCTCCTTCCTCGGCCGCCGCAACGATCCTGCCGGCCCGCCGCAGGGCCTCGTCCACGTCCAGGGCGCTGCCGAGAGCGTTCGTGACCTCCGCCGGCAGCGCCAGGCGGTCCAGAGCCCGCGCCGCAGCGCCGCGTCCACCACCTGCCCACGGAGATGGTGAGGGCTTTTCTCCCTCCCCGGTCCATCGGCACCGGGCGCGTCGTTTCGACGGCAGTTCTGGAGCCCGCGTACGAACTGGGCGGCGATGCTTTCGACCATCGTGCTGCGCCTGCTCATCCATGCCATCCTCGATCATCAGCACAACGAACTCGGCGACGACGCCACGATCTTGATGTTCGAGTGGCAGCCCCCTGATCCGTGACCGCGACATCCGCGGCGCCATACCCGCGCAGGCAGGTGCCGCACGACGGGCTGCAGGTCCGTGGCCGCAGCGGAGCCCTGGTTACCGGCGGATGCTGCCGGAGGCCTGGGTTCTGTGGTGGACAGCCCCACCCGACTGTCGACGATCAACACGCTCGGCAACCACCCGCGACCAAGGCGTCGGGAGGCCGAGGCTCCGCAGGCCTGCTCGGGGCGCTGAGCCGCGCTCGTGATCTCCTCCGCCCGGGTCACGGCAGGAGCGCGGCAAACGAGTTCGGCAGCCGGGATTTGAGGTGCTGCCATTCGCCGGCGCTCACATGGCGCTCCAGTGTTTTCAGTACGGTGCGTACCAGCTTCTCGCTGCCCCCCTCGACCGTATAGGGGAATTCGCTCCGGACCCGTGCGAAGAACTCCTCGTTGCTCATCTTCACGGGCGTTTCGGACGGTTTCCAGCCGTCGTAGTAGACGCCCCTGACGAGGGTCGGCAGCTGGGCGCCGAGCTGGACGGCCGTCTCGACCGGGAGACGATCCCGGAGCGGGTGCAGCACGGCCCGAAGTGCCGCGTACGACTGCTTGCGCCGTTCCTTGGGCCATTCGAAGGCCTCCTCGACGTCCTTGAGGAGCCGGTTGGCCTTGTCCACCATGGTGTCGAACGAGGAGAAACCTGTCTCAACCATTTTTCGTGGGCCTTTCGTTCAGGTGCCTCACGGCTCAGTCCGCGAGGTCGGCCTTGCCGAACAGGACCGCGTAGCTGGAGGGGAGTTGGCTGATGATCTGATTCAGTTCTCCGCCGGTGACAGCGTCGGCAACGGTGGTCAGGACCGCGCTGGCGTCCCACTGCGCCGTACGCGGCCGGGCATGAGTGCGCTCGGCGACCCGGCGGTAGAACTCCTCGATCCCGAAGCTCCTCGCCTGCTGCGGTGTGGCATGGTCCAGAACCTGTCGCAGTGGGCCGGGCAGCTGGGATGCGAGGTCCTTGACCTCTCCCGGGCTGATCCGTTGGGCCAGCACTTCCAGCACGGCGTTGGTGACGTCCGCGGCTTCGTCCTGGTCGTTGTATTCGCCTCGCTCGCGTACACGGGCGAGGAATCCGTCGTATTTCATCGCTGCCTTCCTTCTGCCCGCTCCGGTCACCGCGGGCCATGAGGGTCGCCCTGTGCGCTGTCGGGCCGGCCGCGTCCGTCCGTCGGCGCGTAGCTGCCGTTGGCAAGGCTCTTGGCCCTGGACTCCCGCTCGGACTCAAGCAGGGCACGGCGGAAGCGTCCGGGGCCCCAGGAACGGCCGCCCACGGCCTGTTCGAGTCGGTCGCGGCTCGTCGGGCCGGTTTCCTGGAGCGCGTGGGTGATCTGTTCGATCTCGTCGTCGAGGCGTTGTTCGGCCATGGCGGACGTACGGCTTGCCGTGCCCGCGGTGCCGGCCATCCCCGGCGAGTACATCCTGCTGCCCGGCCCGGTGCCCGGGCGGTAGCGGCGGGCTCCGGCGCGCTCCCGCTCCCGGCGGCGGGCGGTGCGGTCGGCGATCCGCTGTTCCCGCTCGTCCGCGGGCTGCCGGACGTGCTCGGGCCGGCGGTGGTCTCGTGCGTCCTGTGGCGAGGGCTCGTCGGGCCAGGCTGCCTCGGCTTCCTCAGCGGTGAGCGGCCGGGCGATGTTCTCCAGAGACTGTTGTTCGGCCCGGACACCGAAGAAGACCTCGGCCAGCCCGCCCAGCGCCATGGCTGCCGCTCCGACGAGGAAGCCGATGGCCACCAGGTCCGCATCGCCACTGTGAATCAGGTGGCCGAACAGCAGCGGGCCGGTGATTCCGCCCACGGCCGTGCCGATCGCGAAGAACAGCGAGATGGACAGGGCTCGGGTCTCCATGGGGAAGACCTCACTCACCGTCAGGTAGGCCGAGCTCGCTCCCGCGGACGCCACGAAGAAGGTCAGCGAGACCAGCAGGAAGAACCACCATGTCGTCAGGGAGCCGTTGACCAGCAGGACGGCGAGGACGACTGCCACGACTGCCGAGCCGAAGTAGGTGCCCGCGATCATCGGCTTTCTGCCGACGGTGTCGAACAGTCGGCCGAGAAGGAGCGGTCCGAGGAAGTTGGCGATGGCGAAGAGGGCGAGGAAGTAGGGGATCGAGCCGGAGCCGATGTCGAAGAAGCCGTTCAGAATCGTGCCCAGGTCGAAGACGATCGCGTTGTACAGGAACGCCTGTCCGACGAAGAGCGCCAGACCGAGAACGGCGCGACGCGGGTACCGCCGCAGAGCCACGCCGGCGATCTCCCTGAACGGGATGACGTCGCGCTGCCGTACGGTGACCGCCTCACCTGGTTCCGGCAGCTCGCTGCCGGTCTCTTGGCGCACCTCGGCCTCGATCCGGTCGACGATGCGTTCAGCCTCGGCTTCATGCCCGTGGATGAACAGCCAGCGCGGACTCTCCGGCACATGGCGGCGTACCACCATGATGCCCAGGCCCAGGATGCCGCCCAGGCTGAAGGCCAGCCGCCAGCCGAGGTCGGCTGCCAGCAGACTCTCGTTGAGAAGCAGCACGGCGACCAGGCTGCCGAGCGCCGCACCGACCCAGTAGCTGCCGTTGATGGCCAGATCCACCTGGCCGCGGTTGCGGGCAGGAATCAGCTCGTCGATGGCCGAGTTGATGGCTGCATACTCTCCGCCGATGCCCATACCGGTGATGAAACGGGCGAGGTAGAGGTACCAGGCGTCGTGTGCGAACGCGGTCGCGACGGTGGCGAGGATGTAGATGCCGAGCGTGAGCATGAACAGCTTCTTGCGCCCGTAGCGGTCGGTGAGTCTCCCGAACAGGAGAGCGCCCGCACATGCGCCTGCCACGTAGATGGCGGCGGCAGTGCCTATGTCGGCGCTGGTCAGGTTGATGCCGCTGCCCGGCTCGGTCATACGGGCGGCAACCGCCCCGACGATCGTCACCTCGAGTCCGTCCAGAATCCAGACGGTTCCCAGACCGATGACGATCCGCCAATGGAATCGGGACCACGGCAGCCGGTCCAGCCGGGCGGGGACCTTGGTGGTGACGACGCCGAGCTCGGCGGTGGTGGTCATGCCATGCCTCCTCGTTCAGGGCCATGGGCTGTCGCCTGGAGAGGGGCAGAACAGGCTGGAATGAGCCGGTCCGCATAGGGTGGTCTTCTGTGCTGCGCTGCCACCTTCTGGGACACCGTTTTCGCTTTCTCCATGAGGGCGACAGGATGCTCTGGCACTGCGTGCGTGGCTGCGGAGCGGAGGGAAGCAAGCGATATCCGACGGCCCAGGACGCCGAGCGTTACGCACGGGCATTCGACCGCGAGGACCGGGCGGACATGGGCCGACGAGCACCGCTGGGCCTGCTCCCGCTTCGGCTGCTGCGCGTCTGGCGTCTGCGACGCCGAAAGGAAGCCGGTGGGGAGCCGCACGCCACGTCTCCGCCGCCGTGAGGGGTTGTCATACGAGACGTCGTTCATGAGTCACCCCGGGTGTCTAAGCCTCGCCGGCCCGGCCGCGGTGCCGGACGTGCGTCCGGAACCGCGGCCTTCGCGTCTCAGCCGCTGCTCTCGGTGCTTTCCCCCGTCTCGCTGATCTCGATGTGGCGGGGCTTTGTGACCTCGGCCTTGGGGACGGTGACGGTGAGCACTCCGTCCGAGATCTGCGCATTGATCTTTTCGGTGTCGACCTCTCCGGGCAGCCGCAGTCGGTACTCGAAGGATCCGGTGCGGCGGGTGCTCCGGCGCAGGACGCCTCTGCGTTCCTTCTCCTTGATCTCTCCGGTGACCACCAGCTCCTGGCCGTTCGCTTCGACGTTGATGTCCTTGCCCTTGACGCCGGGGAGTTCGATCTCGACGTGGAAGGCGTCGTCGGACTCCGTGACATCCGCCAGGGGTGTCCACGCGACTGCGGGAGCAGCACCTCCCACCGTGGATTCGATCAGTCCGCTCATCTCGCTGAGCAGTTGGTCGAACTCCGTCAGCGGATTGCGTGCCCAGCCAAGGGGCCTGTCCTGCATTGCGCCACCGCGGTGGCGCCGGACGGGTGTGGCCATTCCCATCGCCTCCTTCTCCTTCTCGTGATCTCGTCGCCCGCTGGGTGTCATGCGAGCCAAGCGGACTCCTTCGGACGGGTGTGCGGGGAGGTGTCGGTGCCGCCGGGCGCGGCCGTGTGGCCCAGGTAGCGGTGCACGAAGTGGATGCTCATCGCGCCTTCGCCGACCGCGGAGGCCACGCGCTTCACCGAGCCGCTGCGGACGTCGCCGGCGGCGAAGACGCCAGGCAGGCTCGTCTCCAACGTCAGGCAGTCGCGGCCCTGGCTCTGCCACAGTTCGGGAACGGAGCAGGCTTGTGCCTCCGCGCCCGTGAGCACGTAGCCGCGCGCGTCGAGGGCGAGCGCGCCGGACAGCCACTCGGTGTGAGGGTCGGCGCCGGTGAAGACGAACAGGGCCCGCACCGCGAGGTGGCGGTGCTCGCCCGTACGGTGGTCGACCACGGTGACCGCCTCCAGCGCCTTGTCGCCGAGTGCCTCGGTCATCTCGGTGTGCAGCAGCACGCGCACCCGCGGGTGGCGCTCGATCTGATCGATCAGGTAGCGGGACATGTGTGCCTCGATGCTCGGCCCACGGACGAGCAGATACACCTGTGGTGCGTACCCCGCCAGGAAGAGCACGGCCTGGCCTGCGGAGTTGCCGCCGCCGACCACCGCCACCGGATCGGTACGGCACTGCTGGGCCTCGTAGACGGTCGCCGAGTAGTGGACGCTCGCGCCCTCCAACGGCTCGATGCCGGGCACATGGAGGCGGCGGTAGCGGGCGCCGGTGGCCAGGACGACGGTACGGGCGGTGATCTCGCTGCCGTCGGCGAACCCGACGGCGTAGTGGCCGTCCCGCCGTTCGAGCCGGGCCGCCTCCGCCGGGACGCTGATTCGGGCGCCGAACTTCTCCGCCTGGAGCACAGCGCGCTCGGTGAGTTCGGCGCCGGAGATGCCGGAAGGAAAGCCGAAGCAGTTGTCGATGCGGGAGGACGTCCCGGCCTGGCCGCCGGTGGCCATCGCCTCGACCACGGTCGTGCCGAGGCCCTCCGAGGCGGCGTTCACCGCGGCGGCGAGACCGGCCGGACCGGAGCCGACGATCAGGAGATCGCTGCGGCCGTTGCCCGACGGCAGGGGTGGCAAGCCGATCAACCGGGCCAGTTCGGCGTTGCTCGGATTGCGCAGCAGGGTGGTGTCCCGCCAGATCACCAGCGGCGTCTGCTCAGGACCGACCGCGAAGCGGCGCAGCAGCGCCTCGGCCTCCTGGTCCGTCTCCAGATCGATCCAGCGGTGCGGCAGCCGGTTGCGGGCGGCGAACTCGCGCAGCCGCCGGGTGTCGGGCGAGTAGCGCGAGCCGATGATGCGGAAACCGGCGCCCTGACCGACGAGCAGGGCACGGCGGCCCAGGCAGGCGCGCAGCACCACATCACCAAGGAGGGAGTCCCGGGTCACCAGGTCGCGCAGCTGATCCATGGACAGGGCGAGGATCTCGCCGGGGTCCCTGACCGCGGCGGTGTAGAAGGCCACCTGTCCGTTCAGGAGGCCGAGTTCGCCGATGAAGCGGCCAGGGCCGTGCACGCGCAGCAGGCGTTCGCCGGGCGTGCCGAAGCCCTCGACGATGGCGATCGAGCCACTGAGGACGACGTAGAACGCCTCGCACCGCTCGCCCTCCCGGATCAGCACGTCACCGGCGTCAACCGCGCGCCGCCGGCCATGCTGCGCCAGACGGGCCATCTCGTCGTCCGACAGACGGGGATAGGCGCCGTAGATGTCGGGGGTCTCGAAGGGGACGCTCTCCTGCGCCTCGTCCGGCACCGGCGCTGCACCCGGCCGCGTCTCGTCGCCGGGCATCACACGAGCGCCTCGTGGACGAAGCACCATCGCCAGTCCTCGCCGGGTTCCATTGACGCCACGATCGGGTGGCCGTCGGCGGCGGCGTGACGGCGGGCGTGTCGGTTCGGCGAGGAATCGCAGCAGCCGACGTGGCCGCAGGTCAGGCAGAGCCTGAGGTGGACCCAGGGGGAATGCGTGGCGAGGCATTCCTCGCATCCTGGAGCGCGCGGGGTGACGGGGCGTACGAGGGCGAGGTGCGGGTCGGTTCGTACGGTCATGGCCGATCATCCTTTCCCGGCCGGTTCGCGGCCGGCGATCGACTGCTCCACCCACCGCCGCAGGGCAGGGGCCGGTGCGGCACCCGCCTGCCGGGCGATGGTCTGTCCTTTGTCGAGGACCAGCAGCGTCGGTACGGCCTGGACCTCGAACCGTCGCGCCAGGCGCGGGTTCTGGTCGATGTCCACCTTGACCAGTTTGATCGTTCCCGCGAGATCGGCGGCGACCTTCTCCAGCGCGGGGCTCACCATGCGGCAGGGGCCGCACCAGGTGGCCCACAGGTCCACGACGACGGGCACGGTGGCCTGCTCGACGACCTCGGTGAAGTCGTCGTCGCCCGCGTCGGCCATCCACGGCAGAGGCTGCTTGCAGTTGCCGCACCTGGGGCGGCCCTCGGCTGCCACGGGTACCCGGTTGGTGCGCCCGCAGTGCGGGCAGGTGACGTTGGTGGCGTGCACGGTACTCATGCCGCCTTCGCTCCCTTCACGTCCTCGGGCTGGTCGTAGGTGACCACCAGCTCTGCGTGCTCGGCGTCGACGCGGACCTTCGCGCCGTCCTGGACGTCGCCGCGCAGCAGGGCGCGCCCGACGAGTGTCTCGACCTCGTGGGAGATGTAACGCCGCAGCGGCCGGGCCCCGTACACCGGGTCGTAGCCCTGGTGGGCGATCAACTCCCGGGCCGCCTCGGTGAGTTCGACGGTGATGCGGCGTTCGGCCAGCCGCTGCCGCAGCTCGTCGAACTGCAGCTCCACGATCCGCTCGATCTGCCGCTCACCGAGCGGCTTGAACAGCACGATGTCGTCGACGCGGTTGAGGAACTCCGGGCGGAAGTGCCCGCGCAGCTCGCCCATCACCAGGGCGCGGGCGTCGGGCTTGATCTCACCCTCGGCGGTGGCGCCGTCGAGGAGGTGCTCGGAGCCGATGTTGGACGTCATGATGATCACGGTGTTGCGGAAGTCGACGGTGCGGCCCTGAGCATCGGTGATGCGGCCGTCATCGAGGATCTGCAGCAGGGTGTTGAAGACATCGGTGTGCGCCTTCTCGATCTCGTCGAACAGTACGACCGAGTACGGCTTGCGGCGCACGGCCTCGGTGAGCTGGCCGCCTTCCTCGTAGCCGATGTATCCGGGCGGGGCCCCCATGAGCCGGCTGACGGTGTGCCGTTCCTGGTACTCGCTCATGTCGAGGCGGACCATGTTCTCCTCGGAGTCGAACAGGGTCCGGGCGAGGGTCTTGGCCAGCTCGGTCTTCCCGACGCCGGTGGGGCCGAGGAAGACGAACGAGCCGATGGGGCGGCGAGGGTCGCGGATGCCGGAGCGGGCGCGGATGATGGCGTCGGCGACGAGCTTGACGGCCTCGTCCTGGCCGATGACGCGCTCGCGCAGGATCTCGTCGAGGCGCAGCAGTTTCTCGCGTTCGCCCTCCTGGAGGCGGGCGACGGGGATGCCGGTCCAGGCGGCGACGATCTCGGCGATCTCCTCCTCGGTGACGACCTCCCGCAGCAGCCGGTTCTGGCCCTGCCTGGCGGTCAGTTGCTCCTCCTCGGCGGCCAGCCGGCGTTCGAGGTCCTGGAGGCGGCCGTAGCGGAGTTCGGCGGCGCGGTTGAGGTCGTAGGCGCGCTCGGCCTCCTCCGCCTCGTGACGGACCTGCTCAAGTTCCTGCCGCAGCTCCTGTACGCGGCGAATGCCCTGTCGTTCCGCCTCCCACTGGGCGTGCTTGGCGTCGGCCTCGGCGCGCAGGTCGGCCAGTTCCTTGCGCAGTTCTTCGAGGCGGGTTCTGCTGGCGGGGTCGGTCTCCTTGGAGAGGGCGGCTTCCTCGATCTCCAGGCGGGTGACGCGCCGGGTGATCTCGTCGAGTTCGGCGGGCATGGAGTCGATCTCGGTACGCAGCCGGGCACATGCCTCGTCGACGAGGTCGATGGCCTTGTCGGGCAGGAACCGGTCGGTGATGTAGCGGTGGGAGAGCGTCGCCGCCGCGACCAGCGAGGTGTCCTGGATCTTGACGCCGTGGAAGACCTCGAGGCGTTCGCGCAGGCCGCGCAGGATGGAGATGGTGTCCTCCACGCTCGGCTCGTCGACCAGTACCTGCTGGAAGCGGCGTTCGAGGGCGGCGTCCTTCTCGATGTGCTTGCGGTACTCGTCCAGGGTGGTCGCGCCGATCATGTGCAGTTCGCCGCGTGCCAGCATGGGTTTGAGCATGTTGCCCGCGTCCATGGCGCCCTCGGCGGCGCCCGCGCCGACGACGGTGTGCAGCTCGTCGACGAAGAGCAGGATCCGCCCCTCGGCGGCCTTGACCTCGCTGAGTACGGCCTTGAGGCGTTCCTCGAACTCGCCGCGATACTTGGCGCCCGCCACGAGCGAGCCCATGTCGAGGGCGAACACCGTCTTGTCGCGCAGTCCTTCGGGCACGTCACCGCGCACGATGCGCTGGGCCAGACCTTCCGCGATGGCGGTCTTGCCGACGCCGGGGTCGCCGATCAGGACGGGGTTGTTCTTGCGCTTGCGGCTGAGGATCTGGGTGATGCGGCGTATCTCGGCGTCCCGGCCGATGACGGGGTCGAGCCGCCCGGCCCGGGCCTCGGCGACCAGGTCACGGCCGTACTTTTCCAGGGCCTCGTAGGCCACCTCGGGGTTGGCGGAGGTCACGCGCTGGTTGCCCCGGACCTGGGTGAGCGCGCCGAGGAAGGATTCCTGGGTCACGCCGTGCTCCTTCAGCAGGCGCCCGGCGGCGGTCGCCGAGCCCTCCTCGGCCAGGGCCAGCAGCAGGTGTTCCACGGACACGTACTCGTCCTTGAGGCGTTTGGCCTCCCGCTCCGCCGCGTCCAGCAGCCGGGCCAGGCGCTGAGTGACGAAGACCTGGCCGGGCGCCGCGCCCGGGCCGGTCACCTTGGGCCGGCGGGAGAGCTCCTCGCGTACGGCCTCGCGCAACTCCTTGGGCTCGGTGCCCGCCTGCTGGAGCAGCCGCGGGATCAGGCCCTCCTCCTGGTCGACAAGGGCAAGCAGCAGATGCTCGCCGTCGACCTCGGTGTGGCCCAGGCGGCCGGCGGCGCCCTGGGCCTCCTGCAGGGCTTCCTGGGACTTCTGCGTCAGGCGGTTCATGTCCATGGTGGTAGATCACTCCTCATGCCTGCACGCCGCAGCGCGGCTTCGAGCAGGCTGATGCGGTCGAGCAGGTCGAGCACCAGACCGACGGATGCGTAGTTCAGGCACAGCCCGGTGCGCAAGCGCTGGACGCGGGCCAGGGCGGCCGGGGCCGTGGGGTCGAACACCAGCCGTCCGGAGGCGTCACGGCCGGCGTCCACCAGTCCGAGGGCGACGAACCTACGGATCAGGTCGGGATGGAGGCCTGAGCGGCGGGCCACGGTCTCCAGGGAGAGCTTGGGCACGGCCACGATCGCGTACTGCACGCCCATCTCGGTCGTGCGGGCATGGGACGGGCGGGCCTCGGCCGGTCGGTCGCTCATCAGGTCCTCCTGGGGTCGAACGAGGAGACAGCGGCAAGTTCCTCCAGCAGCTCGCGCTCCCGGTCGCTCAACCGGGGCGGCACCATGATCCGCAGTTCCGCGTACAGGTCTCCGTTCGCGCCGCGCGGGCCCGGCATGCCCTCGCCGCGCAGCCGCAGGCGCCGTCCGCTGGAGGACCCGGCGGGTACGGTCACCTTCGCCGTGGAACCGCTCGGCGTGGGCACCGGCACGGTCGCGCCCAGCGCCGCCTCCCACGGGGTGACCGGAAGCCTCACGTGGACGTCCCGGCCGTCGAGGCGGAACTCGGGGTGCGGCTGGATCCGCACCCTCAGGAACAGGTCCCCGGCGGGAACGTCGTCGCCGCTCCCGCGCCCGCCCTCCCCGGCCAGCCGGATGCGCTGTCCGTCGGTGGTGCCGGGCGGCACGTCGACCTGGTAACGCCGCTGCCCTGCGGGCCCGGCGATGGTGACCGTACGGCGCCCGCCCCGATAGGCCTCCTCGACGGTGAGCGGCAGTTCGGCCTCCTGGTCGGCGCCGGGCACGCGCATCCGCCCGGCGCCGCCGAACAGTGAGCCGAACAGATCCTCGACGTCGACCCCCTCGTCCCCGAAGCCTGCCGTGGAGTACCGCACCCGGGGGCCGCCGCCGGTGGTCCGCCGGAAGCCGCTGCCGGCTCCGGCGCCGGCGGCGACCCGCTCCTCCCAGTCCTCCGGGATCTTCCGGAAGTCCTCGCCGAAGCGGTCGTACCGGGCTCGCTGCTCAGGATCGGACAGGACGCTGAAGGCCTCATTGATCTCCTTGAACCGCTCCTCCGCCTGGGGGTCCTTGTTGACGTCGGGGTGGTACCTGCGGGCCAGGGTGCGGTAGGCCCGCTGGATCTCGTCCCGGTCGGCGGTGCGCGGAACGCCGAGCACCTCGTAGAAGTCGCGTGCCATGGACGGTCACTCCCGCTTGGCGACGGTCACGGCGGCAGGCCGCAGCTGCCGCTCGGCCTCCCCGTAACCGGGTCGCAGCACCTGGACCACGGTGTTCGGATCGGCGTCGGGATCCTGGACCACCCCGACCACCTCGTGCCGGGCCGGATCGAACGACACGCCCCTCTCCGCGTGGCGCGGGTAGCCCAGCCGCTCCAGGACGTTCACGGCCTGGTCCCGCACCGCCCGGACGCCTTCGACAATCGCACCGGGGTCGGCGGCCGCGTGGTTGAGGGCAAGTTCCAGGTTGTCAATGACGGGCAGGAAGGCCGCAGCCGTACGGGCGCGTTCGGCCCCGGCCACCCGCTCCAGCTCCCGGGCGTGGCGTTTGCGCAGGTTGTCGAGGTCGGCCAGGGCACGCCGCCAGCGGTCCTCGGCCTCTCGCAGGGCGGCCGCGTATTCGTCGTCGGGTGCGGCGGTGCCGATTGCGGCGTCGGGCCCGGGCTCGGCCTCCTCGGTCCGCGGTCCAGGCTGCTCGAGGTCCCCGCGCGGCGGTTGTACGGCGCCTTCCGGCGGCGGGTCGGGCTCTCGGCCCCGGGGTGGGATGGGCATGGCGAGCACCTCAGCCCTTGTCGAACTCGGCGTCGATCACATCGTCGTCGCCCCCGGAGCCGTTCGGCGCGGCCCCGCCGGGCCCGGATCCGTCCGGTGAGCCGGTGCCCGCGGGACCGCCCGCGGCGGCTCCTGCCTGGTGGGCCGCGAGGCCCGCGAAGACCTGCTGGAGTTCGGATGCCAGCGGCCGGGCCTTGTCCACCCCGGCCTCGTTCTTGACCGCCTCGCGGGCCTCCGCCACCAGCATCTCGGCGCGGGCCTTCTCGTGTGCGGGCGCGGCGTCGCCGAGCTCGCCGAGGCGCTTTTCGACCTGGTAGGCGATGGCGTCCAGTTCGTTGCGCGCGTCGACTGCCTCGCGCAGGGCCTGGTCCTGGCCGCGGTTGCGTTCGGCCTCCTGGACCATCCGCTCGACCTCGCTGCCGTCGAGGTTGGAGCTCTCGCTGATGGTGATGCCCTGCTCCTTGCCGGTGTCCTTGTCCCGCGCGGTGACGTTGAGGATGCCGTTCGCGTCGACGTCGAAGGTGACCTCGACCTGCGGCTCGCCGCGCGGCGCGGGGCGGATGTCGGTGAGCTGGAAGCGGCCCAGGACCCGGTTGTCGGCGGCCAGCTCACGCTCGCCCTGCAGGACGACGACGTCGACGGCGGGCTGGTTGTCCTCGGCGGTGGAGAAGGTCTCGGTGCGGCGCACCGGGATGGTGGTGTTCCGCTCGATGATCTTCGTCATCACGCCGCCGCGTGTCTCCACGCCCAGCGACAACGGGGTGACATCGAGCAGCAGGACATCCTTGACCTCGCCCTTGAGGACCCCGGCCTGGATCGCGGCGCCCATCGCCACGACCTCGTCGGGGTTGACGCTCATGTTGGGGTCCTTGCCGCCGGTCAGCCTGCGCACCAGGGCCTGGACGGCGGGGATGCGGGTGGAGCCGCCGACGAGGATGACCTCGTCGATGTCGTTGTCACTGACCTTGGCGTCGTCCATGGCCTGCCGCACCGGGCCGAGGCAGCGCTCCACCAGGTCGCCGGTGATCTGCTCGAACGTGGACCGCATGATCGTCGTGGTCAGATGCTTGGGCCCAGAGGCGTCGGCCGTGATGAACGGCAGGCTGACCTGCGTCTGGGTCACCGAGCTGAGCTCGGTCTTGGCCTTCTCGGCGGCCTCGAACAGGCGTTGCAGCGCCTGCGGGTCCTGGCGCAGGTCGATGCCGTTCTCCTTCTGGAAGCCGTCAGCGAGCTGGTCGACCAGTCGGCGGTCGAAGTCGTCGCCGCCCAGATGGCTGTCGCCCGCCGTGGACCGTACCTCCACCACGCCGTCGCCGACGTCGAGGATGCTGACGTCGAAGGTGCCACCGCCCAGGTCGAAGACGAGCACCGTCTCGTGCTGCTTCTTGTCCATGCCGTAGGCGAGGGCGGCCGCGGTCGGCTCGTTGATGATCCGCAGCACCTCCAGGCCGGCGATCCGTCCGGCGTCCTTGGTAGCGGTGCGCTGGGAGTCGTTGAAGTAGGCGGGCACCGTGATGACCGCTTCCGTGACCCGCTCTCCCAGCTGTTTGGAGGCGTCGTCGGCGAGCTTGCGCAGCACCTGCGCGCTGATCTCCTCCGGCGCGTAGAGCTTGTCGCGCACCTTGAAGCGGGCGGCGCCGCCGTCTCCCTCGACCACGTCGTACGCGACGGCCTTGGCCTCTTCGGAGATCTCGTCGAAGTGCCGGCCGATGAACCGCTTGGCCGAGGAGATGGTGCCCTTGGGGTTGAGGATCGCCTGGCGGCGGGCCAGCTGGCCCACCAAGCGCTCGCCGGTGTCGGTGAAGGCCACCACGGACGGCGTCGTGCGGTTGCCCTCGCTGTTGGGCACGACCGTCGACTCGCCGCCCTCCCAGACGGCGATCACCGAGTTCGTGGTGCCCAGGTCGATGCCTACTGCCTTGGCCATGAGGAACTCCTTCCGCGACGGGCGGTCCCCGTTTGCCACTCGGAGTCGCGCCCGGTCTTCCGCACTCGCTCAGGTGATGGCGGGACCGCTCCGCGGGCGGCTGCCTTTCCAAGCCCCGTCGCTCGTGCCGGTCCCGCTTGGCAGCTCGGCCAGCAGCCGCACCGCCTCGTCGGCGACCGCGTCGTCGGCGACGACGTCGTACCGGCTGGGCTCCATGAAGCTCACCGAGGCGAAGTCCCGGCGGCCACGCTGGGCCGCGTGCACCAGCAGACCGAGCAGGGCGCCGACGAGTGCTCCGAAAACCAGCCCGTACAAGGCGAGGAGCAGTCCCGACACGACCGGGTCCAGCCAGTTCAGCAGCCCGAAGATCCACCCGATCAGTGCGCCGGGCAGGGCGCCGCTCGCCGCGCCCTGCAGTGCGGCCCCGCCATGTCCCAGGCGGCCGGTCACCTGCTCGACCAGGCGCACGTCCTGCCCGATGATGGCCACCCTCTCGACGGGAAAACCCTGATCGGAAAGGTGATCGACGGCGCGTTCCGCCTCCTGGTAGGTCGTGTACGAGGCGATGGTCCTGCGGGCCTGCTCGTTCATCAGCCAGTCCTTCCCGCGGTCGCCGGTGCGCCCGGCGATCCGTGACAGGCCCAGAGTGGCAAGAGAGCAGCGCGCTCCGCCTGCACCCCGCAGGTCAGAATTCGGCGTAGCCGGTCGGCCCACGAGAGTGAGGCGCAAAGTCGAACAAGATGGATTTTTCTGGCTAGGCTGGGTGTGCAGGGCTCGCCCAGGCGTGGATCCCACGACTCGCTCGATCGCCTCCGACGACCGGAGGAGAACGGAGTGATCTATGGTCGGCCAGCGCCCGTCAAGGAGACTGTCCGCTCACGTCTCCGACCATGAAGCGACCCCCCACCCGAGCAACACCGCGGGCACCGAACAACCCGACCCGCATCAGCTCGCGGCGCTGGATCCACACGGGCTGCTGATGCTGTCCCACACCCTGTTCACCTGCACGGAGCAGAGCGATATCGTACGGCTGGCCATGCGGCACGTCAGTGCCCTTGGTCCCTACCGCGCCGAGGCCGGATACCTCGCGACGGGCGACGGTTTGTCCCGCGTTCCCCGCCACGATGCGGGAGCGCCAACGGTCGACGACGCATGGATGAAGGAGTTGGACGAGGCCGACGGCTCTGTCTCCCTTCCGGAGCGGTCCTGGAACTGGGCGTTCGGTCTGCGCGGGGCCGGCGGCCTGCTCGGCTACCTGGTGGTCTCCTCCCGCTCCGGGCCCGATGAGCAGGGGCACTTCCTCCTCTCGACCCTCGTGGCGCTCACATCGGCGGCCATGGCAGTGGCGGCCTCGCGTGCCACGCACCGCGGCAACGCCGGTGAACTGAGCCGGCTCCGCACCGAACGGGACACAGCACTGGGGCAGTTGGACACTGTGCGCTCCAAGCTGCGCCTGCAGAAGACCGTTCACGAGGCCCTGGCCGGCGTCGCTGCCCGGGGCGGCGGCGAGGACGCCATCACCCAGGCGCTGTACGAACTCACTGGGCTGTCCGCCCTCATCGAGGACCGGTTCGGCAACCTGAGGTCCTGGGCCGGTCCCGACCGGCCCGACCCCTACCCGGTACGGTCCCCGACCCACCAGGAAGGGATGCTGCGGCAGGTCGCGCACGAGGCGGGCCCGGTCAGAGTCAAGGACCGGCTGATCACCCTGGCCCGGCCGCGCGGCGAACTCCTCGGCGTACTCGCCCTGGAGGACCCCGAGGCGACCGCCGACGAGCACACCATGTTCGCCCTGGATCACGCCCAGCGGTCGCTCGCCCAGGAGCTCATGCATATGCGCGAACTCATCGAGGTCGGACTGCGGCTGCGCCGCCAGCTGATCGATGACCTGTTGGAGGGTACTGACGAGACGAGTGCCTACGCCCGGGCCGAAGCAGTCGGCCACGACCTGCAACGTACCCATTACGTGGTCGTGGTGCACTGGCCCGGCAACGCCCCTGACGACTCCTTCACCCGCGCCGTCGAGCAAGCGGCGGCCGCCACGGCGACCCGTCCGCTGATCACCCGTCGCGGCGACCGGGTGGTCCTGCTGACCGAAGCAAAGCCCAACGACGATGCCATGCACGCGGCGCTGGCCCAGGAGCTGGGGACGCCCGAAGGAGCGATCGGGGTGAGCACCCCCTGCGACTCCCCGGACGGCGTTCCCCGCTGCTATCAGGAGGCACTGCGGGCTCTGGATGTGCGGCAGAACTCCCGCCAGAGCAGCGGGACGACGTACTTCGACGACCTCGGGCTGTATCGGATCCTGGGGCCCGGCAACTCTCTCCGGGAGCTCGAAGGCTTCGTGCGAGAGTGGCTCGGCCAGCTGATCGACTACGACGCAGGGCACGACACGGAGTTGGTGGAGACGCTCTCGCGCTACTTCGACTGCGGAGGCAACTACGACGATGCTGCCGCCGCGCTGACGGTCCACCGCAGCACCCTGCGCTACCGGCTGCAGCGCATCCGTGAGATCAGCGACCACGACCTGTCGGATGTGGATACCCGGCTCAATCTGCAGGTGGCAACGCGCGTCTGGAAGATCATCCTGGGTGGGCGGCGCTGACCGCGGCCACCCGGAGGGTCGGCGCAGCAGCGGCGTGAGCAGCAGTGCGACGCCGTTCAGCATTGCCGAACACCACGGCCCACGGCGGCCTGCAGTGCCGTACGGCGATGAAGAGCCGGGACAGCAGGATCGCGATCCCGCCCGGGGCCGACAGGGCCTGCGGCCCGGCGAGCAGCGTGCCCACCGCGTAGAGCAGGGAGCACAACACCGGTACGGTGGCGCGCAGTTGGGGGGATGAGCCAGGCGGGGTGCCGCTCGGCCGGCCACAGGACGGCGACGAGTCCGACCAGGAGCAGTACGACCGTCGCCCGTAGGTTCCCGTCGGCGTTGGCCACGTTCACGCCGTCGGCCACCACCGCCTGACGCAGATGGGCGGCGAGGGCGCCCAGAGGATCAGGCCGGCGCCGTTCAACATCCGGGACGCCGGCGACCTCAGTATCGGCCGCCGCCTGAGCCCCGCACGGCCCGGTGCGCTTGCACTGAGGAATCAGCAGGTCAGCGCCAACAAGCCAAGCCCATCGCGCGTCAGACCAAGCGCTCCGCTCAGTGCCAACCATCCCGCTTTCATGCCAACCAAAAAAGCCTCGTCACAGGGAGTGTGACCAGGATCGGTAGTTGGCACCAGGGAATGTTCGTGACCTGCGCTGATGCCAACTAGGTTCAGCAGCCGGATGCCCGCAATCAGAGAGATAGTTGGCACTTTGGTACATCGCAGGTCACGGGGTGTTTCGCTGGGGGCAAGGGGTCATCTGTCTCCAGGCAGCGGGCTTCCGCGTGTGCAGGTGGATCTTCGGCGGACCGTTCGGCAACCTGCTGTTCACGGCCACCGACCCGGCCGGCCCCTGGTCCGATCCGGTCTGGCTGCCCGGAGTGCACGGCATCGACCCGGACCTCGCCTGGGACGACGAGGGCAACTGCTGGTGCACCGTCGCCGGAGGACCGGCATGCCGGTCACCGAGTGGGACGCGAACCTGGTGCACTGGACCCAGATCGGCAACGCCCTCGACCGGCCGATGCTGGGGCCGGACGGTTCGTGGTGGATGGTCTTTCTCGGAGTCCGGCCGCGCGGCGGTCCCGGCTGTGGAAGATGGGGACACCGGGGTAGTACTCGAAGCTGGAGCAGACGCAGGGCGAGCCCGCCGCGGCCTTCGGCCGGGTCGACCAGGGTTCGTGCGCGACCCAGTTGGAGGCCGCCTGCACCGCCGCCGATGACCTCGCGAAGGCGGTGGAAGAGACGTTCCCGCAGCACCCGGACGCCGAGGTACTCCTGAGCTTCCCCGGACTGGGCGTCCAGCTCGGCGCCCGGGTCCGCGCCGAAATCGGGGACGATCACACACGCTTCGCCGACGCTCGCAGCCTGAAGGCCTACGCAGGCTCCTCGCCCATCACCAGGGCCTCCGGCAAGAAGTCGAGCATCACCCGCCGCTGGATCAAGAACGACCGCCTCAACCACGCCGGCTACCTCTGGGCCTTCTCCGCGATCACCGCCTCACCCGGAGCCAAGGCCCACTACCGGCGCCGCCGCGACGACCACGGTGACTGGCACGCAGCCGCCCAGCGCAACCTCTTCAACCGCATGCTCGGCCAGCTCTACTACTGCCTTCAAGAGCACGAACTGTTCGACGAACAGACCGCTTTCCCCACCGGACTCGCTGCCGCAGCTTGACACGCTAGCGCCGTGAGGTGTCTACGCTCGACCGACGGATCGAGCTCATCCGCGCCATCGCCGAACGGATGGTGCAGGAGCTGATCGAGGCCGAAGCAAGTGCCCACATCGGCGCGGAGTGGAACGAGCACACACCGACGCGGACCACCGTCCGCAACGGGCACCGGGACAAGGTGCTCACTACGCTGGCCGGCGATCTGGACCTGGAGATCCCAAAGGTCCGCACCGGCAGCTTCTTCCCGTCGCTGCTGGAGCGCCGGCGCCGCATCGACCAGGCCCTCTACGCGGTGATCATGGAGGCATACGCGCACGGCGTCTCCACGCGCAGCGTCGATGACCTGGTCAAAGCCCTCGGCGGGGACAGCGGGATCTCCAAGTCCGAAGTCTCGCGGATCTGCACGTTGCTGGACGAGCCGCTGACCGCGTTCCGCACCCGCCCGCTGGATCATGGCCCGCGAGAACCCGACCTGGAGCTACCGGCGCCTGCACGGTGAATTGCTCGTCCTCGGAGTGAAAGTGGCGGCGTCCACGGTCTGGGAGATCCTCAAGGACGCCGGGATCCCGCCGGCACCCGAGCGGACGTCCAGTACCTGGGCGGACTTCCTGCGCTCTCAGGCGGACGCGTTCCTCGCGTGCGACTTCTTCGAAACCGTCACCTTGTCCGGGGCGCGGCTGTACGTGTTCGCGCTCATCGAGCACACCGACCGGTGCATCCGGATCCTGGGGGTGACCGCGCACCCGACCACCTCCTGGGTGACGCAGGCCGCGAAGAACCTCGTCACGGACCTCCAAGACACCGGCTGCCAGGCCCGCTACCTGATCCGGGACCGGGACGGGAAGTTCCCCGAACTGTTCGACACGATCCTCGCCGACGCGGGGATCGAAGTCGTGCTCAGCGGCATCCGGATCCCCCGCATGAACTCCATCATGGAGAGATGGGTGCAGACCTGCCGCCATGAACTGCTGGACCGCACCCTGATCTGGAACCAGCGGCATCTCCTCCACGCACTGCGGGAGTTCGAGCAGTTCTACAACTCCCACCGGTCCCACCAGGGCATCACCAACACCCGCCCACTGCACCCGCTCCCCACACCGATCACCGATCACCGATCACCGATTCGGAGCAGCTCACCCTGCGAATACCTCCTCCATGCTGGTCAGGCGGCATGTTGATACTCGTGGAGGGTGCCGCCGAGTCGCGCTCGCTGTCGTATGTCCAGATGGGCGATCCGGTCCGGGTCCTCGATCGGAGCGGGCAGCGAGTGGAGAGGGCGGGCATTCGCAAGACCCTGGTGCGGCCGGTGCTCGTTATAGAACGTCTCGAACTCGCGCAGGGGGCGCAGGAGATGGCGCTGGTTCCAGATCAACGTACGGTCTAGCGCTCGCCTGCAGGTCTGCACCCATCGCCCCATGATCGAGTTCATGCGCGGCATCCGGACGCCGCTGAGCACCACCTGGATACCCGCGTCCTTGAGCACCTCGTCGAACGGCCGGGGGAACTTCCCGTCCCGATCCCCGATCAGACAGCGAGCCCGGCAGCCGACGTCCTTGAGGTCCATGACGAGATTCTTCGCAGCCTGGACCACCCAGGACGCGGTCGAGTGCATGGTCGCGCCCAGGATCCGGATCCGGCGGCTCGCGTGCCCGATCACGGCGAACACGCCGTGGATGCTGCCACCTTCACCCCGAGGACGAGCAGCTCACCGTGCAGACGCCGATAGCCCCAACTTGGATTTTCCCTGGCCAGGCGCAGCACCAGCGCCCGGACCGAGTGCACGGTGCGGGGCCGGCCTCCGCGCTTCGGCCGGGACGGGGAAGCGTGTCGGCGGGCGATGACGTTGCGGTGCCAGCGCAGTACCGTGTCCGGCGGCACCAGCAGCCGCATCCGGCGCAGCACTTCCCGTGGCAGGCCATGGAGGAGCGACGCCAAAAACGCCCGGTCGCTCGCGCGGAACCGGACCTGCTGCCCGTTCAGCTGCCGTTCCAGCACGCCGATCTGGTGGCGCAGAGCGAGGATCTCGACATCTTTTTCCCGGTCGCTCATCGGCAGCAGTCGCAGCATCGCGAACGCGTTACCCAGGTACGCCAATCTCAGCAGCACGACCGATCATCATGCCGCGCCAACCGGCGCCGCGCGATACCGGCGACTCGATCGGCCTCGGCCAACGCCCAAACCCGATCCCACCTGCGTGGATGAGGTATTCGGCAAGGGCAAGGTTCGGCTCGCGCCACGGCATCTCGAACACACGCTGCTTGAGGGCGTCGAGGTCGGCATGGTTCAGAGCACCCGCCCACACCTCGCACTCGGGGTGCTTCCAACCACCCCGTTGGTCGGTCTCAGGACTGGTGAGCAGCTTCAACAACCCGACACCATGGACCTCTGGTTGAGCACGACGAGGGGCATCCGTCCGCAATCACTCGCTCAACGCCGCCCTGGCCGCAGCGGTGTCTCCGAGAGCGAGCGCCTGGCCGGCCCCTCCGCGCGACTTCCGGCACTCGATGTGGTCCCGGCCCGTGGCCGCCCAAGCACCGAGAGCAGTGCCTCGACCTGGTCCTCGCAGGGCTGGAACGCACCCGCGGAATGACACGGGGAGCCACCTACCCGGTAATTCATATCCAGGGGACAGTTTCTTCCCCCCATCGCGAGTGGACATCATCTCGGCACCGGCGAATTATGGTGTGCGGACCGCCGGTTGGCAGGTTGTGGGCGACAAAGGGACAGGCGCCATGGTCGAGACTGTTTCATTCAGGAACAAGGCAGTGGAAATCGCGGGCCACCTTCACCTGCCGGACGACTTCGACAAGGCAAAGAAGTACCCGGCCCTCGTCGGAATTCACCCGGCCGGCGGTGTCAAGGAACAGACCATCGGCCAGTACGCGAAGCAACTGGCAGCCCACGGATTCGTCACCGTGGTCTACGACTCCTCCTATCAGGGCGAAAGCGGCGGCGAACCGCGTCTCCTCGAGGACCCGACGACCAGAGTCGAGGACGCCCGCTGCGCGGCGGACTTCCTCACCACTCTCCCGTACGTCGACACCGAGCGGATGGGCGTCTTCGGTATCTGCGCCGGCGGCGGTTACGCGATCAGCGTGGCCCAGACCGAACGCCGCTTCAAGGCGGTGGCGACCGTCAGCGCAGCTCCGATGGGTGAAGGCTCCAGGGGCTTCCTCGGGCACCTGTCCCCGGTCGCCGAGCAGATCAAGACCCTGGAAATGGCCGCTCAGCAGCGCACAGCGGAGGCAAGGGGAGCAGCACCTGCCTACGCCCCGTTCGTCCCGGAGACGCTGGAGGAGATCGACGACACCACACCGGACCTCCTGCGTGAGGGATACGACTACTACCGGACTCCGCGTGGTCAGCATCCCAACTCGAAGGGCCGTTTCCTGCTGACCAGCATGGACAAGATGTTCGCATTCTCTGCGTTCGACCAGATTCCGGAACTGCTCACCCAGCCCCTGCTCCTCATCGCGGGGAGCAAGGCGGACACCAAGGTTTTCAGCGACCAGGCGTACGAGCTTTCCAAGGGTCCGAAGGAACTGTTCGTCGTCGACGGCGCGACACACATCGCCATGTACGACGTTCCGGGGTACATGGACCAGGCGCTCACCAAGATGGTGAAATTCTTCGCCGTCCTTTAGCCCCGCCGAAGAAATAGTTGGAGGAGCAGGATCACCATGTCACCTTCCGGCCGGCCCACCGTCGCCATCGCCTTTCATTCGGGTTACGGCCACACGGCCGTCATCGCCGAAGCCGTGGCGCGCGGTGCCGCGGGAGCCGGCGCCGAGGTCGTCTCGATCTCCGTCGACACGATCACCGACGAGCAATGGGCACAGCTGGACGCCGCCGACGCGATCATCTTCGGTTCCGCCACGTACATGGGCACCGCCTCCGCGGCCTTCCACGCCTTCGCCCAGGCCACCAGCAAGCGCTGGTTCCCGCACGCCTGGGTGGACAAGCTCGCCGCGGGCTTCACCAACTCCGGCGCCAAGAGCGGCGACAAGTCCTCCACCCTGGGCTACTTCGCCACCCTCGCCGCCCAGCACGGCATGCACTGGATCAGCCTTGGTCTGCTGCCGGGCTGGGACTCCACCAAGAGCAGCGAGGACGACATCAACCGGCTGGGCTTCTTCCTGGGCGCCGGCGCCCAGAGCCCGACCGACGCCGGCCCCGAGGCGGTCCACACGTCGGACATCGCCACCGCGGAGCACCTCGGCGCGCGCGTCGCACGCCAGGCCGCGATCTTCCGCGCGGGGCGGACCGCCCTCGCCGCCTGATCACAGGACCTTTTCCGCTTTCCGCTTCATCCACCCCCCGCAAGGAGCACACCATGTCGGATTCCCCGAGCCTCGCCCTCATCCGCCGGGTCTACGAGTCCCGAATGGCACCCGAGGTCACCAAGGAAGTGATGGCTCCGGACTTCGTCTGGAACATCACCCCCGGCTTCCCGAACAGCGGTGTCTACCACGGCTGGGACAGCGTGGCCACGGACTTCTTCGGCAAGACGATGCCGAACTACGAGTCCTTCGGCGCGGTGCCCGAGGAGTTCTACGCGGACGAGACCGGCCATGTCTTCGTCTACGGGCACTACCACGCCGAGACCAAGACCGGGAACAAGGCCGACGTCCGCTTCATCCACATGTGGACCGTCCGTGACGGCAAGGCCGTGGAAATGCGGCAGGCCGCCGACAGCCACGTCCTCCAGGAAGCCCTCAAGGGCTGATTCTCCCCCTCATCAGGAGCTCCCCATGGCGAAGATCCTCTTCGTGATCACCGCGTCCGACCACTGGACGCTGGCCGACGGAACACGACAGCCCGCCGGCTTCTGGGCCGAGGAGGCCCTCGGCCCCTACCAGGTCTTCAAGGAGGCCGGATACGAGATCGCCGCGGCGACCCCCGGCGGCGTACCGCCCACCGCCGACGCCCTCAGCCTCACCCCCGACTTCAACGGCGGCGAGGAAGGAGCCCAGCGCATGCGGACCGCGCTTCGGGAGGCCACCGAGCTGGCGCACCCGATGCGCATCGAGGACGTGGACATCGACGACTACGTGGCCGTCTTCTACCCCGGCGGCTGGGGTCCCATGGAGGACCTCCCCGACGACGCCGCCTCCGGCAGGCTGCTCACCGACTGGCTCGCCTCCGGCAAACCCGTGTCCCTGGTCTGCCACGGCCCGGCGGCGCTGCTGGCGACCATCGGCCCCGACGGCACCTCCCCGTACACCGGCTACCGTCTGACCGGCCTGTCCAACGCCGAGGAGAAGCAGAACGGTCTCGCGGACCGCGCGAAGTGGCTGCTGCAGGACCGTCTCGTGGGAGAACTCAAGGCCGACTACCGTGAGGCGGACCCGTTCACCCCGCACGTCCAGGTCGACCGCACCCTATACACCGGCCAGAACCCCTACTCGGCCGTTCCCCTCGCCCAGGAACTGGTCAAGGCGCTGAGCTGACGACTCGCGAACATTTCCGCCGGTGGCCCGGTGCGCACTCGCGCCCCGGGCCACCGGTCCTGTCATGAGGCCGACCGATCACCCGAGGGGATCGTCGCCCACTGGCCGATCAGGCAGGGGACGGATCTGTACCCCCCACAAGATGCGACGTTTGTGCCAGGCTGAAGGCCATGAACCGCAATCCGCGTCTGAACGAGCTGGGTGAGTTCCTCAAGGCCCGTCGGGCCGAGCTCACCCCTTCCGAGGTCGGCCTCCGCGGCGGGCCACGGCGGCGTGTGAAGGGTCTGCGCCGGGAGGAAGTGGCACTCCTCGCCGCGATCAGCACCGAGTACTACACACGGATCGAGCAGGGCAGGCTCCAGGCGTCGGCTCCCCTCCTCGACGAGATCGCCCAGGCCCTGCGACTCAACGACGATCAGCGCACCTACCTCTTCGACCTCGCGGCGAAGGAGAGGGTGCGCCCGTCCACGTACCGCGAGCGCCAGCAGGTGGACCCGCAGTTGCAGCGCATGCTGAACGATCTCACCGCCTCCCCGGCCTTCGTCATCGGCCGCTGCACCGACATCCTCGGCTGGAACCAGCTCGCCGCAGCCCTGTGGACCGACTTCGGGCGCTACCCCGAGCAGGAGCGCGTCTTCGTACGACTACTGTTCACCGAACCCTGGATGCGCGAGCTGTACGTCGACTGGGAAGAGGTCACACGGCTGGCCATCGCCCAACTGCGCATGGAGAGCGCGCGCTACCCCGACGACCAGCCCCTCACCGCCCTGGTCGAGGAACTCTCCGCCCGCGACGCGCAGTTCCGGCAGTGGTGGACCGAACACGACGTCGCGATGCGGGGCCAGGGCGTCAAGAAGCTGCGCCACCCGGTGGTCGGCGAGCTGACACTCGACTGGAACACACTCACCTGTGGCACGGACCCCGACCAGCACATCATCGTGTGGAACGCCGAACCCGGCACCCCCTCCCACGACGGACTGCGCCTCCTCGCCTCCTGGGCCGCCGACCAGAAGCCGACGGCGTCCGACGCGGCGACCTGAGCCCTCCACAAGAGCCTCCGCAAGCGCAGGCCGGCGGTGATGTGTCACGCACAGGGGTAGAGATGCGTCCCCCCTATGGCCCTATCCCCGCCAAGATGTTTCCCCTTTTCCAGGCGGACCCGAGACGGAAAGGTCGGACACCTCAACGACCGCATGTCAGACAATGAGGTGTTCGCATGAAGGCTGTGGGTTTCACGGAATTCGGTGGGCCGGAAGTGCTTCAGGTTCTTGACCTGCCTGTCCCAGATGCGGGTCCGGGGGAGGTACGCATACGGGTGCGCGCCGCGACCGTCAACGCGGTCGACGCCCTCCAGCGCAGCGGACCCGCCCCGTCCCCGGACGCCCGGCCGCCGTTCGTTCCCGGAATGGAGGCCGCCGGCGTCGTGGACCAGATCGGCGCGGGTACCGACACGGACCTGAGCGTCGGCGACCACGTGATGGCGATCGTGCTTACCGACGGCTCCCACGGCGCCTACGCCGAGCAGGTCGTCGTACCGGCCGAGTCGGTGGTCCGCGCCCCACATGGCGCGAGCAACGTGCAGGCCGCGACGCTGCCGATGAACGGCCTGACCGCTCGCCTGGCGCTGGACACGCTCGGCCTGGAGGCCGGACAAACCCTCGCCATCACCGGAGCGGCCGGCGCGGTGGGCGGTTACGCCGTTCAACTGGCCAAGGCGGATGGGCTGCGGGTGGTGGCCGACGCGTCGGAGCAGGACGAGACCCTGGTCAAGGAACTCGGTGCCGACATCGTCCTTCGTCGCGGCGCCGAGTACCCCGACCAGGTACGCACGGAGGTCCCGGAGGGCGTCGACGGACTCCTCGACGGCGCCTCGCTCGGTGCTCTCACCGCCCGGGCGGTGCGCGACGGCGGCCGGGTGGTCACGCTGCGCGGCTACGACGGTCCCGGTGAACGAGGCATCGTGTACGAGCCGATCGTCGTGTTCCGCTACGCCCGGGAGCGCGCCAAGCTCGACCGGCTGCGGCAGCAGGCGGAGGACGGTCAGATCACCCCCCGGGTGGCCAGGACGTTTCCGGCGGAGCAGGCCGTCGAGGCGCACCGGCTCCTCGCCGCGGGCGGCGTGCGGGGCCGCCTGGTTCTGACGTTCTGACAGAGTCACGTATGGGCATAGAGGGGCGGCCCTCAGCGCCACCTCATGGCTGCGGCCGGACGTCGTACTACGTCCGGCCGCAGCCATGAAGAATCAGTTCCAAGGTGGACACGCACTACGCGGCGAACGCGTTCACGTCCGTCAACTCCGCCGACAGCTCCCACAGGCGTGCTGCCTGCTCAGGGTCGGTCGCCCAGTCCTTGACACCGCGCATCTCGCCGTCGGCGGGAGCGGGCTCGGCGACGTCGCAGTCCTCGAGGTAGAGGCCGCCCAGGTCGGCCAGCTGGGGGGAGGTCGCCGCCCACACCTGCGTGGCCGCGCCCTGCTGCGGGGTCTTGAAGAAGTCGGGGTCGCGCAGGTTGCCATCCTCGTCGAACCAGCCGAACTCCACCCTCTCCGCCTCGGGAACGTGGCGCAGGAGCGGTGTGATGATGACGCCGGGATGCACGGCGAAGGCGCGGACGCCGGAGTCCTTGGCGAGCCTGTCCAGGTGCACGGCGAAGAGCGCGTTCGCGGTCTTCGCCTGCCCGTACGCCTGCCACTTGTCGTAACCCCGCTCCCACTGGACGTCGTCCCAGCGGATGCCGGACATGTGATGGCCGCCGGAGGAGACGGAGACGACCCGTGCGCCGCCGGTTGCGAGGGCCGGCCACAGACGGTTGACGAGGGCGAAGTGGCCGAGGTGGTTGATCGCGAACTGGGCCTCCCAGCCGGGCCCGATCCGCGTTTCGGGGCATGCCATGATCCCGGCGCTGTCGATGACGAAGTCGATGCTCCTGCTTGAGGCGAGGAACCGGTCCGCGAAGCCGCGCACGCTTTCCAGGGCGCCGAGGTCCAGCTCGTCCACCTCGGCTCCGGGAACCCCGTCCAGCGCCTCTTGCGCATCGGCCGGCCTGCGCGCGGGGACGACGACACGGGCACCGGCGCGGCTGAGCGCACGGGTGGTCTCCAGGCCGATGCCCGAGTAACCGCCGGTGACGATCGCGAGCTTCCCGCTCAGGTCGATGCTCTGGAGGACGTCGTCGGCGGTACTCGTGGCGTCGTAGCCCGAGCCGATCTTGTGCTGTGTGGTGGTCATGTCTGAAACGCTCCAAACTTGAGCAGCGGAAATCTTGGGTGTCGACGTCTGTGACCCACAACTGACAGTGCTGGGGCAGGCGTTCAGGCTCTTCGCTTGTTGAGAAGCGGTCCGCGGCGGCCAAGGCCCCACGCGAGGAGTGCGACGCAGCCGAGGCCGGCGCCGGTCAGGGAGACGGCTGTCCAACCGCCGCCCGACCACAGGCTGGAGGCGGCGGCGGAGCCTGCCGCACCACCGACGAAGTTGCAGGTGACGAAGGCCGTGTTGAGGCGGCTGCGGGCCCCCGGCGCGAGCGCGAACAGCCGCGTCTGATTGAGGATGTTCACACCCTGTACGGAAATGTCGAGCAGCACGACGGCCACGATGATCCCCGCTGCGGAACGGCCGGCGAAGGCCGCGACGACGAAGGAGACCACGATCGCGGCCCATCCCCATCCGGTCGCCGGCATCGACAGGCCCCGGTCGTGGAGCCGCCCCGCACGCTGGGCGGCGAGCGCCCCGGCCAGGCCGACGAGGCCGAACAGGCCGATGACGGAGACCGAGTAGGAGAACGGCTCCGCGCTGAGCAGGAAGGTCAGGGCGGTCCAGAACATGGTGAAGACGCCGAAGGCGGTGGCGCCGAGGAACAGGGTCCAGCGCACTGCCCGCTCCTGCCGGATGACGTGCCAGACCGAGAGCAACAATTGCGGGTAGGCAAGGCGGGCCTTCGGGGCGAGCGGCGGGATCGTACGGTGAAGAAGCAACGCGAAGGCGGTGGAAACTGTTGCGGCGACGAAGTAGATGGCGCGCCATCCGGCGGCATCGGCGAGGAGTCCGCTGAGGGTGCGGGAGGTGAGGATGCCGATGAGCAGCCCGGAGACCACCGTCCCCACCACCCGCCCGCGGTTGGTGTCGTCGGCGAGGTCACCGGCGAGTGGGGTGAGCAGTTGTCCGCTGACCGTGGTCAGGCCCAGGAGGGTGACCGCGACCAGGAGCGAGCCGATGGACGGGGCGAGCGCGCAGGCCATGAGGGCGAGGGCCGCACAGAGCAACATCCCGGGGATGAACCGGCGCCGGTCGAGGACGTCGCCGAGTGGGACCAGCAGCAGTGCTCCGGCCGCGTAGCCGAGCTGTGTGGCTGTCACGAGCCAGCCCGCGAGGGTGGTGGAGGCGTGCAGGTCGCGGCCGATGAAGTCGAGCAGCGGTTGTGCCCAGTAGAGGTTGGCGACCGCGATGCCGCCGGCGATCGCGAACAGCAGGGTCAGGCCGCGGCTCATCCTGTCCCCGTCCGCTGCGGCGGGGACGCTCGCGGTGGGCGGCGTGGGGGTGTCCGGGGTAGCCATGGGTTGGTGTCCAGGTGAGTGCGGGCCGACGGCATCTTCAGGGTGAGGCGGATTACTTCCACGGGACAGCGGAGGTCTTCGTGGCGCTCGGCCTGTCCTCGCGGAGCAAGGCGGCTGGGCTAGGCCTGCTCCAGGGGCAGCCAACGGCCGTCGGTGACCAAGTGGTCGGCCTCCGCCGGGCCCCAGCTGCCGACGCCGTAGCGGTGAGGAGTGCCGGGCAGGTCGAGGATGGGGCCGACGATGCGCCAGAGCTCCTCGACCATGTCCATGGTGGTGAAGCGGCGCGGGTCGCCGGTGATGGCGTCGCCCAGGACGTGGGTGTAGGCGACGGAGTTGTTTCCGGTGAGGTGGGTGAAGTCGGCCGTCGCGGCTGTTTGGTCGACCTCGGTGGCCTCTCCTTCGTGCTGGGCGAGCGGATCGAGGTGACGCCCGCGCGAGGGCTGATGCGGAAACGCAGCAGGTTCGCGGGGGCCTGCTGAGCGCCGGCGGTGTGGAAGTAGTCCTCGACGGGCCGGTGCAGTTCGACCATGATCTCGATGGCGGTGGCGGCCATGGCCTTGCCCGCCCGGATGGTGAAGGGGACTCCGGTCCAGCGATCGAGGCCGACCCAAGTGCGCAGGGCGCAGTAGATATCAGCGGTCGATCCCGCCTTGACGCCCTGGACGTCGAGGTAGCCGTCGTACTGGCCGCGTACGAAGTTCTCCGGCCGTACGGTACGGACGGCGCGGAGGGCTCGGATGCGTTCGCCGAGGACGTCGGTAGCCGAGCCGGTGCGCGGTGCGTCCATGACGAAGTAGGCGAGCATCTGCAGCAGGTGGTTCTGGACCACGTCGCGCAGGCAACCGGTCGCGTCGTAGAAGCCACCGCGGTCGGCCACGTCGAAGTCCTCGGCCATGGTGATCTGGACGCTGCGTACGAGGCGGTGGTCCAGGACGGCGTTGACGGCGGTGTTGGCGAAGCGGAAGGTCAGCAGGCCCTCGATGACGTCCTTGGCGAGGAAGTGGTCGACGCGGCGCAGACGTGCCTCGGGAAAGTGCCGGGTCACTTCGCTCTGCAGGGCGCGGGCGGAGTGCGCGTCGCGTCCGAAGGGCTTCTCCACGACGAGCCGGGCGTCGTCGGCCAGACCGGCTTCTGCCAGCCGCTGGGCGATGACGGGATAGGTGGACGGCGGCAGGGCGACGCAGTGCGTCAGGAAGCCGTACGACCGGATCCGGTCGGCGAGTGCGGTGAAGCTCGCGGGGTCGTCGTAGTCGACGCGAGCGTAGTTCACCAGCGCGGCGAACTTGTCGAACACAGTGGGCGGGGACATCACCTTGATATAGGCGCCGTAGTAGGCGGCGACCAGCGCGACGGGAAGCAGTACGCCGGCGCGCATCGTGGCTGCCGGAGAACTGACGGCGCTACTCGCCGGAGGTACGGCTCTGGTCATCCGTGACTCGCTTCCTTCGACCCGGGACCAGACAGGGCGGACGTTCGCCATGGCCCCCGAGGCGACGCGGCCCGTCTGCGTATCCATCTGCGCAGTTCTGCGTTCGACAACAAATTTGCTGTTGCCGAGGAGAAAGTGAAGAGAAGTTTTCCCTCCCCGGTACGAGTTATCCAGGGTACGAATCCCTCCCCCTCACGCCGCGATGCGCATTTCCTGCCGCGTGGATATCGTCAGCCACTCCGGAACAGATATGTGAATTCCGACGTAATGCCGCGCCCGGCAAGCTCACGAAGAATTCGACTTCAGGAGGCGGCAATGGCCCAGGACATGGGCGAACGGGCGGCAGGCCCGCAGGAGGCTGCGGGCCACCGGCACAGGGTGCGGGTGTCCATCGGCGCGCTGCTGCTCGGCATGCTCATCTCGGCACTCGACCAGACGATCGTCTCCACCGCGCTGCCGACGATCGTCAGCGACCTCGGCGGGATGAGCCATCTGTCCTGGGTCGTCACCGCCTACCTGCTCGCCTCGACCGCGGCGACCCCGCTGTGGGGCAAACTCGGCGACCAGTACGGGCGCAAGAGGCTCTTCCAGGCCGCGATCGTGATCTTCCTGATCGGATCGGCGCTGTGCGGACTGGCGCAGGACATGTCCCAGCTGATCGCCTTCCGTGCCGTGCAGGGCCTCGGCGGCGGTGGCCTGATGGTCCTGTCGATGGCGATCGTGGGCGACATCGTGCCGCCCCGGGACCGGGGCCGCTACCAGGGACTGTTCGGTGCCGTCTTCGGCGCCACCAGCGTCCTGGGGCCGCTGCTCGGCGGGCTGTTCGTGGACCAGCTCAGCTGGCGCTGGGTCTTCTATATCAACCTGCCCGTCGGCGCCGTCGCCCTGCTCGTGATCGCCGCCGCGCTGCGCATCCCGGTCCGGGCCGAGAAGCACCGGATCGACTACCTCGGCACGCTCCTGATCGCGGCCGTCGCCACCTGTCTGATCCTGGTGACCTCGCTCGGCGGCAGGACCTGGGGATGGACGTCGGTCCCGCTGACCGGGACCGCGGTCCTGGGCGCCGTACTGCTCGGGTGGTTCCTGTTCGTCGAGCGCAGGGCCACCGCACCGGTGCTTCCGCTGAAGCTGTTCCGGATCCGTACGTTCACGCTCTCCTCGGCGATCAGCTTCGTGATCGGCTTCGCGATGTTCGGCGCGATGACCTATCTGCCGACGTTCCTGCAGGTCGTGCGGGGGGTGTCGCCCACCATGTCAGGTGTGCACATGCTGCCGATGGTGGTCGGACTGCTGCTGACGTCCACGGTGTCGGGCCAGATCGTCTCGCGTACCGGGCGCTGGAAGGTGTTCCCGGTGCTCGGCACCGCCGTCACCGCCGTGGGGCTGCTGTTGCTGCACCGGCTCAGGGAGTCGTCCGGCGACATCGAGATGAGCCTGTGCTTCTTCGTCTTCGGCCTCGGGCTCGGCCTGGTCATGCAGGTGCTGGTACTGATCGTGCAGAACGCGGTGTCGTACGAGGATCTGGGCGTCGCCACCTCGGGGGTCACCTTCTTCCGGTCGATCGGCTCCGCCTTCGGTGTCGCCGTCTTCGGCACGGTCTTCACCGGTCGGCTCGATGACAAGCTGCGCGGCGCCTTCACCGGCTCGGCGCCGCCGGAGACGGCCGCCGCGCTCGAGGCGGACCCGCGTGCCATCGCCGGACTCCCGCCCGAGCTGCGCCCGCCCGCACTGCACGCGTACGCCACCTCGATCACCGACGTGTTCCTCTACGCTGCCCCGATCGTTCTGCTCGCCTTCGCGCTGTCCTGGCTGCTCAAGGAGGACAGGCTGCGCGGTTCGGTCACCGCGCCCGACCTGGCGCAGACCATCGGCGCCCACCCCGTGCACCGCTCCTCCCGCGAGGAGGTGCAGCGGGCCCTGTCCGTGCTCGGGTCGCGGGAGGGACGGCGCGGCATCTACGAGAAGATCACTGCCAAGGCCGGATACGACCTGCTGCCCGCCTCCAGTTGGCTGCTGCTGCGAGCACTGCGCCCGGAACGATCGCTGTCGCCGACGCGGCTCGCCGAATACAGCCAAGTGCCGCTGCCAGTGATCCAGGCTGCCCTGCAGCAGATCGAGCAGCAGTCTCTGGCCACACGCGAGGGCATGGACCTGCTCCTCACCGATGCCGGGCACGAGGTCGCGGCGAAGCTGTCGGCCGCGCGCGAGGACGCCTTCGCCGAACTGCTCGGCGACTGGTGGGGGCCCGACCGGCCGACGGACCTGGTCGAACTGGTCGAGGACCTGACATCACAGCTACCGGGCTCGAACCGGGGGCGGGCCGGCTGATCGCGCTGCAGGTGGACCGCATGCGCGCCGTGTCGAGCGGCGAACGAGCGCTGCTTGCCCGCCAGTGGCCTTCTGGTCGAAGAGGTTTTCGTCGCACTTCCGGTATGGGCAGATGGGCCATCGGTCAGGGCCCGATCTGAGGAGGAGGGCCTGCGCCGAACTGGCGCGGGTGTTGCTCTCCGCCGCCTCCGGACTGCGCATTTTGGCGGCGCGCCGCCACGCGCTGGGCATCACGGGCGAGCATGTCTTCACCGTGCCCTGCATGAGCCGGGCGCCGGATCACCTGGAGTTCGATCGTCAGACGACACGAGGACCGCCTGCTGCACTCCCTGGCCGCAGAAACGGCACCGGGATCAGCAGGCACCATCCCGCCCCGCTCACGGATCGGCCGTTGCGTGGTCTACCAGGCGTATGCCTCGGGGGCCTCTCCACCGGGGCCGGGCCAGATCTCATCAAGCCTGCGCAGGGTGTCGTCCGACAGCTGCACGTCGAGAGCCCGCCGGCTGGCCGCGAGCTGCTCGGGCGTGCGGGGGCCTGCCATCACGGCCGTGAGGACGGGGTTGTGCAGCAGCCAGGCCAGCGCGACGTCGGCGGGCTGTGCGCCGATCTCAGCGCACAGGGCCTCGTACTCCTCCAACTGGGGCCGGTATCGCTCGATGGTCTGCTGCATCTGGGCAGAAGCGCGGCGGCCGTTCTCGATCTTCTGCAGGACTCCACCGAGGAGGCCGCCGCCCAGCGGGCTCCATGGGATGAGCCCGATCCCGTAGTGGCGCAGGGCGGGAATCACCTCCAGCTCGACGGTCCGTGCGGTGAGGTTGTAGACGCTCTGCTCGGACACCAAGCCCATGAAGTGGCGATTGGCTGCCGCGTTCTGGGCAGTGGCGATCTGCCACCCGGCGAAATTGCTGCTGCCGACGTAGGTGATCTTGCCCTCGCGGACCAGCTGCTCCATGGCCTGCCAAATCTCCTCCCACGGCGTCGACCGGTCGATGTGGTGCATCTGGTACAGGTCGATGTGGTCGGTCTGCAGGCGCAGAAGGCTGGCCTCGACCGCCCGGCGGATCTTGTACGCGGACAGGTACTTGTCGTTCGGGCCCGGGCCCATCGGCTGGTACAGCTTGGTGGCCAGTACGATCTGGTCTCGGCGTCCGCCGCCCTGGGCGAGCCAGTGCCCGATGATCTCTTCTGACAGGCCGTAGCCCTGCTTCATGTCGGGTGACTGCGGGCCGCCGTACACGTCGGCGGTGTCGAACAGGTTGATGCCCGCGTCCACCGCCGCATCCATGATCTTGAAGCTGGTGGCTTCGTCCGTGGCGTCGCCGAAGTTCATGGTGCCCAGTGCGAGGCGGCTGACCTTCAGGCCGCTGCGGCCGAGGTGTGCGTAGTGCATGGGTGTCCTTTCCTTGGCGGCGCGGGACGGCTACGTGACCGTTCCGCGCACGGCCGGAGTGTCCGGAGGCGGCCGTCATCTCGTCGACGGGCCACCCGGGGCGACGGTGCGCTCCGCCGCGCGGGTGTGGGGGTGTACCGGCCGTGCACGCCTCAGATGCGACGCGCGGGGTCTGCGGTCGAGCGACTGCCGACCCGGCGCACGGCCGTACTCAGATCAGGAGATGGTCGCGGCGTCGATGACTGAGCGGTAGCGGACGCCGCAGGCCGACTTGCGTCGCAAGCCTTGCTGACCTGGTAGGAGGAGATCACCTCGATGTCGGCGCCGATAAGTGCTCGGCACAGAAGTCGAGCATCTCGCGGTGTAACGCTCGCTTTCGGCCGGTGCCAATTTCTCCGGTGCCATAGTTCGGCTACTCCATTGCGCTCGGTTGCCTACGGGTCACGCGAAAGACAGTCGGGGATTCCCGAATCCCGCATCGGGTTCCCCGGCTTGAGAAGACCTGCGGACAGCCGCGTTCCCGCCCGATCGTCACCTATCCAGGTACAAATCTTTCCCCCCTTAGCGCGGGCGTTTGAGGCAACGCTGCAAGGGCGTGACCACAGCGCACATGGCCACACCGTTGGTTGGGATCCCAGAACGTCGCCGTCGTCCGCGAGATGTACGACGCCAACACCCCTGCCGTACCGGGCGGCGCGGAGTGCACTCCACCGGTCGGAACGTCAACACAGCCGATGACGGCCGGCCCAGTCCTCCGGCGCCGACGACGTACCCGCCACATATCACCTGAGCCGGGCGCCACCCTGAACGCCTGTTCGAACAAAAAGAAGGAGTGGATGACCATGAACTTGCGCACCCGACGTACCCACAAGGTCACGTTGGCACTGCTGGTGTCCGGGACGCTCGCCGCCTCCGGGACCGCGACGGCGAGCGCGGCCGGGCAGCCATGGGCCGGTGGGTGGGAAGCGGGCACGACGGCAGGCGGGCCGAGTTTCTCCCATCAGACAGTGCGGATGGTGGTGCACACCACGGCCGCGGGACAGAAGGTGCGGCTGCGGTTGAGTAACAAGTACGGCAGCGCGCCGCTGGTGATCGGTGCCGTCAACGTCGCCGTACGCACCTCGGGCGGAGGTGTCGCCGCCCGCACCCGGCACAAGGTCACCTTCCGCGGCGCCACCGGAGCGGTGGTCCCAGCAGGGAGGGAACTCCGCAGTGACGCCGTCGACTTCACCACCGCCGCCGATGAGGATCTGTTGGTGAGCATCTATCTTCCGGAGAGGACCGGCCCCGCCACCTTCCACTCCGTGGCCCGGGACACCAACTACGTCTCCACGACGGGCGACCACACCGCGGACACCGGCACCGCGAACTACCCCAGCACGACCAGCTCCTGGTACTTCCTGGAGGGCCTGGACGTTCTCACCCCCCGCGCACGCGGCACGCTGGTCGCCTTCGGCGACTCCATCACCGACGGATTCGCCTCTTCGCCTGGCACCGACACCCGCTGGCCGGACGACCTCGCCCGCCGCCTCACCTCGCAGCCGGGTGGCAGCCGCGTGGGCGTTGTGAACGCGGGTATCAGCGGCAACCGGCTCTTGACCGACGCACCGGCCGCCGAGCCCGAACTCGGCGTCAGCGGATCGGCCCGCTTCGCCCACGACGCCCTCGGCGAACCCCGGGTCCGCAGCGTGATCCTGCTCGAAGGCATCAACGACATCGGCAACAACGCCGGCCCTGATGGCAAGTCATTGACCGCCCGGGACCTGATCGACGGCTACCGCGCCCTGATCGCCAAGGCGCACGCCGCCCACGTCCGCATCTACGGCGGCACCCTCCTGCCCTACAAGGACGCCGCCTACACCAACACCAAGGGCGGCCCCTACTACACCGCCTCCGGCGACGCGATCCGCCAGAAGGTCAACCACTGGATCCTCACCAGTCATGCCTTCGACGGCACCATCGACTTCGCCAAGACCGTCGCCGACCCGTCCGACCCGCTGAAGCTCCGCGCCGCCTACGACAGCGGAGACCACCTGCACCCGAACTCCGTGGGCGACCAGGCGATGGCGAACGCCATCGACCTCGCGCAGCTGCACTGACCCGCGCGGTCCGATGCACAGAGCGGCACGACGTTGCAGGTGAACGAGATGCGCGGCGCCATGGCTGAAGACGCCAACCGACAGCCCGACGGAAAGCAGAGACAGTCTCTGGACAAGGCGGGTGCGCGCACGGACGAGCCTGGGCACACGCCGGCTTCCGACCCCGTCGCCTACGACGCCCCCTCCCGGAGCTCGAAGCCGATCCGCGTGCCACGGTCGAATTCCCGCCCTGTTACTGCGGGCTGTGGCCGACGCGGTCGCTGTCGTCGACGCGGCTCGCCGAGTACAGCGAGGTGCCGCTGCCGGTGGTCCAGAGCGCCTTGGACGAGATCGGACAGCGCCGTCCGGCCGTCCGCGAGGGCATGAATACGCCCCTCACCGATGCGGGGCTCGAGGCCCGGCAAGGCTCTCGGCCGCCGCCAGGACTCCTTCGCCGAACCGCTTGGCGACTGGTGGGGACCCGACCGGCCGATGGACCTGGTCGAACTGGTCGACGAGTTGCCGTCGCAAGTCGTCGGGCTCCGCCGGGAACGCTCGTACCTCTCTCGGCGCCCCGGGGCCGCGCCCGTCACACATGGCCCCAGGGCATGCCCCGGTCCGAGTGCGGGCAGGCAGAGCGTCCCTCCCCTCGCCGGGGCCCTCCACGGCGGCGGCCTGGCCGCCGCGTCGGGCGGCCACGACGATCCGCCAATCCTGCGGCTGTCGGCGAGCCACACCTGAACCTGGGGACCTCAGGCTGCTGCACCCAGCGCGGACTCGTCCGGTTCCGCGGTCCACGACGCCAGGAACAGAAGCCCGTCGTGGGAAGGGGTACCGGGATCGGCGGTCGCGATCACCAGCTTCTGCGTACGGTCAGCGGTGCAGGTCAGGCTGTCCCAGTCGAGGGTGAGATCGCCGACGATCGGGTGACGCAGCCGCTTGGTGCCCATCAGCCGGCCGTTCATCTGGCGTCCTGCCCACCACTGCCGGAAGTCCGCGTCGGCGACGGACAACTCGCCGACGAGCGCGGTCAGTCCGGGGTCGCCGGGGTTCCGGGCGGCCTCCACGCGCAGCTGGGCGACACAGGTGCGGGCGCTCGTCCTCCAGTCGAGGCAGAGCTCTCGGAAGGCGGGGTCGGTGAACATCAGCCGCGCGTAGTTGCGCTTCTTGGCGGGCACATTGTCGAAGTCGGTGAGCAGAGCGGCCGCCAGAGGATTCCAGGCGAGGATGTCGAGGCGCCGTCCGAGGACAAGCGCGGGGGTCGCGGTCAGCTCGTCAAGGATGCGTCTGAGTTGCGGGTGCACCTTGTGCACTGGCCGGCGGCGCGGTTCGCACTCGCCCCCCGCAGCCAGCTCGAAGAGGTGGTCGCGCTGGGCGTCGTCGAGGTGCAGGACGCTGGCGAGCGTGACGAGCACCGACCTCGGCACCGGGGCGCGCCCCTGTTCCAGCCGGGCGTAGGCGTGGGTGCTGATCCCCACGAGTTGAGCGACCTCCTCACGGCGTAGCCCGGGCACTCGCCGGGGCGTCCCGGACTCGGGCAGACCGACGGTCCGCGGGCTGAGTCGGGCCCGGCACACCTTGAGGAATTCACCCAGTTCAGGCAATTGAACTTTAGTGTACATAGCAGCGAGTGTCGCAGTATTCAGCCGAAATGTAAGGGGGAAGATTTTCTCCCGGGTCTGCCGTCTGTCCTTCGCAAAGCGGCGGGGCCGAGGAGATGGGCGTATCAGCCGGGCTGACCGGACGTGAGCCCGTCGGGCCGACCGGTGGCCCGCGAGGTGAGGGCGCGCAGGCCGTCGTACGACGGCGTGCCCGGCTCCGCCGTCCAGACAACGAGTTCCTGATCGGGATCGCCACCACAGACGAGGGTGTCCCAGTCCAGGACGAGTTCGCCCACAAGGGGATGGCGGAACCTCTTGACGCCCGCCCTGCGCGACGGCGCTCGACGACTGCCCCACCATTGACCGAATTCCCTGTCCTCCACGGAGAGTTCGCCGACCAAGTTGATCAACTGCGGATCCTCGGGGTATTTGGCGGCCTCCCTGCGCAGATGGGACACGCAGTCACGGGCGACGGCTCGCCAGTCTGCGTGGAGCGTCCGCATGGAGGGATCGGTGAAGAGGATACGGACGCAGTTCCGCCTGCCTTCCGGCACCTTCGCGAAGTCGGTGAACAGGGCGACGGCGAGCGGATTCCACGCCAGGATGTCCATACGGCGGCCGATCACCACGCCAGGACTCGAGGTGAGATCGTCGAGCAGGCGGCGCAACTGCGGATGTGCCTTCTGTGCGGCCGGACGGCGGTGTCGTGCCCGTTGTCGGCCGCCCAGCTCGAACAAGTGGTCACGCTGGTGATCGGACAGGCGCAGCACATGGGCGAGCGCGGCCAGCACTGACGCAGACGGCTGGATGCGGCCCTGCTCCAGCCGTGTGTAGTAGTCGGTGCTGATGGCGGCGAGCAGGGCGACCTCCTCCCTGCGCAGACCGGGCACACGTCGGCCACCGGTGTCGGGCAGACCGACGGCGCGCGGAGTCAGCTCGGCCCTCCGCGTCTTGAGGATTTCTCCCAGCTCGTTCAGATGCGCGTCGCCGGCCATGACGCCAGTGTGGCATCGCTCGACCGCCGGGAGGGGGGTAAGGATTTCTCCCCTGGATAAGGGGTTCCCCGGATGAAATTCTCCCCTTGCAGGTTCCTGGGAAAGTGACAGGGTCGGTGACGTGACCGCCGGAAAGAATGATTTCCCGAATGTCACCGATATCCAGTATTCCCGTGGAAGGCGGAGGAAGCGAGGCCAGACAGTGCGGACGGATGTCCCCTTCCTCGGCAACACGCTGGCGCTCACCGGTGGCCCCCACAGACCCTGATGCCCGTGCCAGACGCCTCGAAAGCCGTGTGTGCCACTACTCCTCCCGCCCTCGCCTCGATCCTCGGTCAAGCAGCCCACCCAGCCCCGGTCGTCGACGGCCGGGCAGCGTGAAGTCCCCCCACCCGAAACCACGCCAGGAGCACCACCTCATGTCAGAACGGAAGAAGTTCGCGCCGCCTGCCATCCAGGAGTTCGCCCCCAAGCTCGCCGAGGTGACCGACACCGTCCTGTTCGGCGACATCTGGGAGCGGCCGGGTCTGTCCCCGCGCGACCGCAGCCTCGTCACCGTCACCGCTCTCGCCGCCCTGTACCGATCCGACCAGCTCGGCTTCCACCTCGGCAAGGCGCTGGAGAACGGCGTGACCAAGGACGAACTGATCGAGACCATCACCCATCTCGCCTTCTACGCCGGATGGCCCAACGCCATGACCGCGATGACCCAGCTCAAGGAGATCGTGGAGAAGTCCGACCAGGCGGGCTGATGCTCCTCTGCCCGCACACCCCACATCACGGGCTCTTTCCCCCACACACCGCCGCCGCGCGGTCCGGTGGCAGCACCACACCAGAGGGACGACACCCCATGGAACTGCTGAAGCGGCCTCCCACCACGAAGCTCCCGGCCGAGTGGTTCACCGGCGACGCCTACGCCGACGTGATCCACCGCGGTGAGGACCCTTCGCGGATGCGGGCCAACCTGGTCCGATTCACTCCCGGAGCCCGTACCGCCTGGCACTCCCACGCTCTTGGCCAGACCCTCCACATCGTCGAAGGCATCGCCCTGGTGCAGTCCCGTGGCGGCGACATTCTCGAGGCACATCCCGGCGACGTCATCCACACACCCCCGGGTGAGGAGCACTGGCACGGTGCCGCGCGCAACCAGTTCATGGTCCATCTCGCCCTGTGGGAGACGGACGACACCACCTGGCTCGAGCACGTCCCGGACGACGACTACAACGGCCCGCGCGTCAGCACCCGTACCCACCCCTGACGCCACGACAGACCGCAAGGAACTGGGAAGCCATCATGCGAGCAACCATCATTCACGCGCCCGGGGATATCCGGGTGGAGAACGCCCCCGAGCCGAAGATCGTGGCGCCCACGGACGCGGTCATCCGCACCGTCGCCACGTGTGTGTGCGGCTCCGACCTGTGGAGCTACCGCGGCATCAACCCGGTCACCGAGCCGCAGCCGATCGGCCACGAGTACGTCGGCATCGTCGAGGAGGTCGGCAGCGACGTCTCGACCGTCAAGCCCGGCCAGTTCGTCATCGGCTCCTTCATCGCCTCCGACAACACCTGCCCGAACTGCCAGGCCGGCTACCAGACCAACTGCATGCACCGGGACTTCCCCAACGGCTGCCAGGCCGAGTACATCCGCGTCCCCCTCGCCGACGGCACCCTGGTCGCCACCCCGGAGCAGCCGGCCGAGGAGCTGATCCCTGGCCTGCTGACGCTGTCCGACGTCATGGGCACCGGCTGGTACGCCGCCAAGGCGGCCGAGGTCAGGCCTGGTTCGACAGCCGTGGTCGTCGGTGACGGCGCGGTGGGCCTGTGTGGTGTCATCGCCGCCAAGGAGCTGGGCGCCGAGCGCATCATCGCCATGAGCCGGCACGAGTCCCGGCAGAAGCTGGCACAGGAATTCGGCGCGACCGACATCGTCGCCGAACGCGGCGAGGAAGGCGTCGCCCGCGTCAAGGAACTGACGAACGGCCTCGGCGCCGACTCGGTCCTCGAATGCGTCGGTACCCAGCAGTCCATGCACCAGGCCCTGCAGTCCACCCGCCCCGGCGGCAACGTCGGCTTCGTCGGCATGCCGCACGACGTGCAGATCGACGGCCAGGAGCTCTTCTTCTCCCACGTCGGTCTGCGCGGTGGTCCCGCTCCCGTGCGCGCCTACCTTCCCGACCTGATCGACCGCGTCGTCGGCGGCCGTATCGACCCGGGCAAGGTCTTCGACCTCACCCTGCCCCTGGACGAGGTCGCAGAAGGTTACAAGGCCATGGACGAGCGCCGCGCCATCAAGGCGTTGCTGCGCCCGTGACCTGAAGCCCGGGCGGTGGTGGGCGCCGGTCGACATCGCTCACCACCGCCGACCCCGACGAGCGGCGGCTCGGCCGCCGACCCGTCGCAGCCGCCAGACAGAACGGACCGACAGCCATGACCAGCGAGGCGATCGCCACCGTCGAGGCGTACTTCGACGCCTTCGGCACCCGCGACGTGGAGCGCGTCCTCTCCCACTTCACACCCGAGGCGACCTGGACGATCCCGGGCGATCCGGCGCTGACCCCGTGGGCAGGGAGCCGCACCGGTGCGGAGGAGATCCGGCAGTCCCTCACCGCGTTCTTCGCCGCCGTCGAGCCGCTGTCATTCGAGCTGGGCACCATGGTGGAGGCCGACGGACGGGTCCTGGCACCGGGCCGGTACTCCTCCCGGTTCCACCCCTCGGGACAGGTACTCGAAAGCGAGACGATCCTGCGTTTCACCGTCGCCGACGGAATGATCAACGACTATCGCGTTTTCGAGGACTCACTCGGCATCACCCGCACCCACCTCGGTGAGCGGCTCACCACCACTCCCGCCTGACCACGAGTCTTCCGGCGCCCTCCACCCCAGCGGCCCCGCCTAACACCTTGCCCGGCCTCAGAAGTTCCCGCATGTCCGCCCCGCTCGCCGCTTCCTCGACCGGAGAACTCCGATGACGCAATGGACGAAAGACGAGCTCGACCGCATCGCCGCGGCCGACGAGCTGGAGATGGCGCCGCGCCGCGGTGACGGCACACTGCGGGGTCCCGTGCCGATCTGGGTCGTCCGCGCCGGCGACGACCTGTACGTCCGCTCCTTCCGCGGGACGGACGGCGGCTGGTGGCGCACGGCCCGCGCCGGCCGCGAGGGGCACATCCGCTCCGGCGGCGTCGACAAGGACGTCACCTTCGTCCACGTAGCGGACTCCGAGATCAACGACCGCGTCGACATCGCATACCGGACCAAGTACGGCCGTTTCGGCGGCGCATACGTCAACCCCATGGTCGCGGCGCGCGCCACGACACTGCGACTGGTGCCCCGATGACCAAGTCGATCCCGGTGGAAGCCTCTGAGCCACCACCGACAGCCAGTCCCGCACAGGAGTAAGCACCATGCTCGGTCTCGAACTCGTCGTCGTCCTGGGTGCGGCCGTGCTGGTGGGCAACGTTCTGGGGCAGCGCCTCCGCGTCGCGCCGCCCGTCGTGCTGCTCGTCGTGGGCGCGGTCATCGGCCTCGTCCCAGCCGTTCGCCAGACCCAACTCCCGCCCGAAGTGGTGTTGTTGCTCTTCCTTCCCGTGTTGCTGTACTGGGAGAGTCTGACCACGTCGATGCGGGAGATTCGTACGAACCTGCGCGGCATCGTCCTGCTGAGCACGGTCCTGGTGATCCTCACCGCAGGGGCCGTGGCGGTCGCCGGGCACGCGCTGGGACTGCCGTGGGGACCGGCGTGGGCTCTGGGTGCGGCCGTCGCTCCCACCGACGCCACAGCGGTCGGCGCGCTGGCCGGCTCTCTCCCCCGACGTCAGATCACCGTGCTGCGCGCGGAAAGCCTCGTCAACGACGGCACCGCACTGGTCATCTACGGCCTGGCGGTCGGTATCACCGTCGGCGAGGAGCACCTCACCCTGCCGCACGTCGGAGCGCTGTTCCTGCTGGCATACGGCGGCGGGGCCGCGGTCGGCGTTGCGGTCGCCTGGGTCAACATGAACCTGCGACGCCGGCTGGACGATCCCCTGCTGGGCAACCTCGTCATGATTCTGGCGCCGTTCACCGCGTATCTGCTGGCCGAACAGATCCACGCCTCCGGCGTCCTCGCGGTCGTCGTGAGCGGCCTGATCATGGCCCAGGTGGCTCCGAGCCTCATCCGCGCCGATCACCGCCGCCAGGCACTGGCCTTCTGGCCACTGGCCACGTTCATCATCAACGGCGCGCTGTTCGTCCTGGTCGGGGTGGAACTGCAATACGCACTCCGTCACCTGAGCCGCTCCGACCTCCAGGATGCCCTGATCGCGATCGGAGCGATCAGCGTGGTCCTGGTCGCGGTCCGGTTCGCGTTCCTGTTCTCGTCCGCCTACCTGATCCGCGTGATCGACCGGCGTCCCGAGCAGCGGCTGCGGAGAATGAGCGACCGGGCTCGTGTCGTCAGCGGGTTGGCGGGCTTCCGGGGCGCGGTGTCGCTCGCCGTGGCGCTCTCCGTGCCGGAGACCCTCGACTCGGGTGAGCCGTTCCCCGGCCGAGCGTTCATTGTCTTCGTCACCTCGGGCGTCATCGTGGTGACCCTCGTGGTGCAGGGGCTGCTGCTGCCGGGTGTGGTGCGCTGGGCCCGACTGCCCCGCGACACCTCCGTCGACGAGGAGCAGATCCTCGCCGAGACCACAGCAACCGAGGAAGCCATCAAGGCGCTGCCCCGACTCGCGGCCGAACTGGGCACCACCCCCGAGGTCATGGAGTGGCTGCGCCAGGAGTACGAGGCCAACCTGGCGACCGCACGAGCAAGGGGCGCGGGCACCGACGACGATCCCGCCCTGCTCCACAACCGCCACTACACCGACCTCCGCCTCGCCCTCATCGCCACAAAGCGTGCGACTGTCGTCCGCCTGCGCGACGAGTCGCAGATCGACGACACCGTGCTCCGCCGGCTCCAGGCAACCCTGGACAACGAAGAGGTCCGGTTGGCCGGAGGCGAGCAGGTGGAGTAGGCCGATTGCGGTTTTTGCCTTGCCGACGCGATCCCCACGAGAAGGAATCCCGCTGCCATGTCCTCCAGCCTCATCGACGTCCACGCCCACCTCCTCCCCGACTTCTACGTCCAGCAGGCGACAGCGGCGGGCCACGCCCACCCCGACGGCATGGGCAGCTGGCCGTCATGGTCCGTGCAAGCCCATCTCGATCTGATGGACCGCAACGGCATCGAGACCGCGATGCTCTCCATGTCCTCCCCCGGCGTGCACTTCGGCGACGACAAGGCGGCCCGCCTCCTTGCCCGGCGCGTCAACGAGTACACCGCCGAACTGACCCGGGACCACCCGGGCCGTTTCGGCAATTTCGTGTCGCTTCCGCTGCCGGACGTGGACGGCGCGTTGGAGGAAGTCGCCTTCTCCTTCGACGAACTCGGCGCCGACGGCGTGGCGTTGCTGACTCACACCCACGGGGTGTACCTGGGTGATCAGCGCCTGGACCCTGTCTTCGCGGAGTTGGACCGTCGGCGGGCCGTGGTCTTCCTGCACCCCACCTCCCCCGTGTGCTGGGAACAGTCCGCTCTCGGCAGGCCGCGTCCGATGGTCGAGTACATCTTCGACACGGCCCGTACCGTCACCGACCTGGTGATGGCGGGCGTCCTGACGCGTCACCCGAACATGCGGGTGATCGTCCCGCACTGCGGCGGCGCGATTCCCGTCCTGGCCGACCGCATCAACGAGTTCATGCAGCTCTTCGTGCCTTCGCAAAAGGCGCCCTCCCTCAATGCCGTGCAGCAACTCCGCGGCCTGTACTACGACATGGCGGGCACAGCCTTCCCACGCCACGTCCCCGCACTGCTGAAGCTCGTCGACCCTGACCGCGTGCTCTTCGGCAGCGACTACTGCTGGACGCCTGCGCCGCTGGCCGACACCCACATCGCGGCGATCGACGCGGCCGAACCACCGGCGCAGGACACGACATGGCGATCGCTCACGACGGCGAACGCCAAGCGCCTGTTTCCGCGGACAACGCGGTGAACCGCAGTACGCCGGCCCTCAGCGCGATCAGGCTCCCGACGTCGCCGGCACGATGGCCGGTCGCGGTTGTATCCACCCAACGAGTAGCTACTCGGAACCTCCGACGGCAGGTTCGGAGCACACCGGGCGCACGTAATTGTGATCTTCCTCGGGGACACGTCCGAAGCCCACCACCAGAGCTACGGCCGAGCCGTCACGACGAACGCCGTCAGGGTCAGGAGGTACTCACGCTGGTCGCCGTCGAGGCGGAGTACTCACGTGAGTGCGTCGAGGCGGCCTCCAATGCACTGTCGCGCACAACACGTCGGCATGGTCGTCCCGCCCCGGTACGTAAGCCGACGGGCTCGACGCCCGAAGGAAAAGTAATTCGCGACGACACCGGATGCGGCGGCGGCCTGCCCATGGCCTGGAGCCGACCCACCGGTATTGCCAGCAAAGAGGAGGAAGAATGCACACCCGAACGCTCGGACGCGACCTGCATGTCTCCGCCATCGGTCTCGGCGTCATGGGAATGTCCCAGAGCTACGGCCCCAACCCCGGCGATCGTACCGACATGATCGCCGTACTTCGGAGCGCCGTCGACCGCGGAGTCACTTTCTTCGACACCGCGGAGGTGTACGGCCCCTACGTCAACGAAGAGCTCCTCGGAGAAGCCCTCGCTCCGGTGCGGGACCAGGCAGTGATCGCCACCAAGTTCGGATTCCGTATCGAGAACGGCACCCCCGCCGGACTCAACAGCCGGCCCGAGCAGATCCGCGCCGTCGCCACGGCCTCCCTGAAACGGCTCAGGGTCGAAACGCTCGACCTTTTCTACCAACACCGCGTTGATCCTGACGTGCCGATCGAAGACGTCGCCGGAACCGTGGGGGAACTCGTACAGGAAGGTAAGGTGCGCTGCTTCGGGCTTTCGGAAGCCAGTGCGCAGACCATCCGCCGCGCCCACTCGGTCCACCCGGTGACGGCAGTACAGAGCGAGTACTCGCTGTGGACCCGGGACCCCGAGCATGAGGTTCTGCCGACCTGCTCGGAACTCGGCATCGGATTCGTACCCTTCAGCCCGCTCGGCAAGGGGTTCCTGACCGGGACGGTGGACGCGACGACGCCATTCACCGCCGACGACGTCCGCACGAACATTCCACGGTTCACAGCCGAGAACCGGGCGACGAACCAAGCCCTCGTCGACCACGTCACACGGCTTGCGCAGGCCAAGGACGCCACACCGGGGCAGGTCGCGCTCGCCTGGCTCCTCGCGCAGCATCCGTCGATCGTTCCGATCCCCGGAACCCGGCGCACCGCACGCATCGAGGAGAACATCGGCGCGACCCGACTGCCCCTGTCCGCCGACGAACTGGCCGACCTCAACGGACTCGTCGGTCGCGTCGGGGTACAGGGAAACCGCTACAACGAGCACCACATGTCCCTGGTCGACAAGTAGCTTGGCCTATCCATTTCGCCTAGCCGTTTTCCTACACCGCTCCTTCCCCGGGCCCACCCAGTGCCCAGGTTCTCGGCGAACAGTTCGCCAGGGTCGGCCGAGAAGCTGTCGCGGCACACCACCCGTACGACTCCGCGCCGAGCGTGTTCCAGTCCCCACCGGAAGCCTTCGTAGCGTTCGGTGAATTGCGAACCCGTGGGGCCCGGCCCAGTACTGAGAGTCAACGCCGGAATTGGCTGGTCGCCGTCGTGGCGCTGAGCGCGACAGGAGCAGTCCGTCCGACGTCCCTGCACCAGCAAATACGGGATCTGCCACCCTTCCTCTCTCTTTCCCTCGACGATTGAGGAACCCTTCATGCGCATCGACACGCGCGCTCACGTCTACCCCAGCGGCTACCTGGACTTCCTGGCCGACTCGGGCGTCACGACCACCCGCGGCCAGCGCGGGCTCGGGGCCGACGACACAGACAAGGAGCTCGAGGCCCGCTTCTCCCTGATGGACCAGGCCGGTGTGGACCGACAGGTGATCTCCGCCTCACCACTGACGGGCGCACTGCCGGATCCGGACCAGGCCGCCGCGGCCGCGCGCATGATCAACGACCGGTACGTCCACCTGGTGGACCCGTCACCCCGACCGCTTCCTGGCCTTCGTCGTGCTTCCTCTGCCGTACGTCGACGCGGCCTTGGCCGAACTCGACCGCGTCCTCGACGCACCGGGGGTGGTGGGTGCGGCGCTGACCACCTCGGCTGCGGGCCGGGCGCTGACCGACCCGGCCTTCGCACCGGTGTGGCAGGAACTCGACCGCCGCGGCACCGTGATGTACCTCCACCCCGCCGGCGACGGCGTCGCCTCCCCGCAGATCACCGACCACCACCTCACCTGGATGGTCGGCGCGCCCGTGGAGGACACCGTCGTAGCGGCCCAGCTCATCACCCGTGAGTTCGTGACGCGTTACCCCCGTGTGCGCAATCCTCAACTCCCACTTCGGCGGTGCGTTGCCCATGCTGCTGGAGCGGTGGGACAACCTCGCCCACTTCGAGGCCCGTGATGCCCCCCTTCCGCCGAGCCAGGCGGCGCGCCGGATGTGGTACGACACCGTCGCCCACAGTTCCCAGGCGGCACTGCGAGCCGCGGTCCAGGCAGTCGGCGCGGACCGACTCGTCCTCGGCAGCGACTTCCCGTACCAGGGCGGCGAGCACTACCTCGACACCGTCGCCTACATCGAACGGGCCGGCCTCGACGCAGCGGACACCCAGGGCATCCTGGCAGACAACGCCGAAGTGCTTCTTGGACTGGCCTGATCCCTCGGAGGGCTGTCGAGACGATCCGGGGCCGACTGGACAGCGGTGACCGGATGTCAGGACGGGATGGGGGTGGGACCGGCGGACGCCGTCGGTCCCACCCCCATCCCGTGAAGCAGGAATCACTGCCCTTGGCCGGCCGGTCCCTGCGCGACGCCGCGCGAACAAGCGCACAGCGTTGTACCGCGGTACGCGTTGTACCGCGGTACCACCTCATGGAGCGGGTTTCCTCCCGCGGTACCACGGTCTGCTCGACTGCCGCACCTAGCGTCCTTGCAGGGCACCGAAGGGCGGTGGCCCGGTTCGAAGGATGAGCAGATGATCAAGGCACGGAAACTTGCCAAACGCTTCGGGGACAGGACAGCCGTGGCCCGGCTGGACTTCTCGGCAACGTCCGGGAGGGTGAGCGGATCCCTGGGGCCGAGCGGTGCGGGCAGGTCGGTTCCCGGCGGTTCCACCTCTGCTCTCCCCGGCGGGCGTTCATGACCGGGACCAGCCAGGCGCGCCCTATCGGATTCCCTTACGCCAAGGTTCCCGCGCTCACCGCGATCTTCTGGGTCGCCAAGTTGCTCACGACCGGTCTGGGGGAGTCGGCCTCGGACTTCATGTTTCTGGGTGGGCACTGGATCACGCTGATCGTCGCCGTTGTCGCGGTCGTCGGGGCTTTCGTGTGGCAGTTCCGGACCTCCCGGTACCGAGCGGTCCCGTATTGGACCGCGGTCCTGGGCGTCGCCGTGTTCGGCACCGCCGAAGCCGACATCGTGGCCTTCGTCGTCGGCGTACCTCTGCCGCTCGTGGCCGCCGGCTACGCCGCTGCCACCGCTGCCGTACTCGCACTCTGGTACCGGTCAGAAGGGACGCTCTCGGTTCACAGCATCACCACGCGACGCCGCGAGACCTTCTACTGGCTGACCGTCATGTGCAGCTTCGCCCTGGGCACCGCGGCGGGTGACCTGACAGCCAGCACCCTGGGACTCGGCTTTGTGGGCTCGATGGCGTTGTTCGGCGTCGCCATCGTGGTTCCGTGGATCCTCCACCGCCGCGGAACCCTCCATTCGGTCACGGCTTTCTGGGCGGCATACGTCCTCACCCGGCCGCTGGGCGCCTCGGTGGCCGACTGGCTCCTCAAGCCTGTCCACGACGACGGTGAAGGGGGCGGTGGTATCGGCCTCGGGTCAGGCTCTGTCACCTTCGGAGGGCTCCTGCTGTTCGTGGTCCTGGTCGCCTATCTAGCGATCAAGCGCCCTGACGTGCAGGATTCGATCGAGAGTATCGACGCCCCGCGCGTCGCCTCTCCCGCCGAGACGCCGAACGCCTGAGCAGGGGAAGTGCGGGACCGGCCGGCGCCGCTCGTGGTCATGGCTCCATTGCCGACGTGATCCGGGCGTCGCCGGCCAGGATCCTGCGGGACGCCGACCGCGTCGCGCGTGCGACAGCCGCACGCGCCCTCGCCGTCTCCGGAGTGGCGACACTCACTGAGCGCACGGCTCGGCGTCCTTCGCGACCGCCCCGCCTGCTCATCACTGCCGCTCCAGGGGATCGATGGGGTCAGCGGGAGGCCGGAGTTTTACCGACTCCGGGGACGTCTGCCTGCGGTAGTCGCAAGGTGAACGTTGCTCCCTTGCCCAGCCCGTCGGACTCCGCGTTGATGTCTCCGCCGTGGGCTCGGACGATGCCACGGGCGATGGTCAGTCCGATGCCGCTGCCGCCGGCGGCAGCGGTCCGGCCGGGATGTTCGAGGCGTTCGAAGCGGTGGAAGATGCGCTCGAGGTCGTGTTCAGCGATGCCGATACCGTCGTCCATGACACGGACGATCACATGATGCCCGGGCGACGGCTCGGTGCGCGCTGACAGCACCACATGCCCATGCGGATCGGACGCGGCCAATGCGTTACCGAGCAGGTTCACCAGGACCTGCGTGATCCGGTCCGGGTCGCAGAAGGCGGCGACGGGTGTGTCGGCGTCAACGATGAGGGTGACCTTCTGGTCGTCGTACTGGGGGCGCAGTCGCTCGGCTGTGCTCCGAGCCAGCATGGCCACGTCGGTGGACTTGCGGTGGAGATCGAAGGCACCCTCCTCCGACCGTGACAGGCTGGAGAGATCACCGGCAAGGCGCTGCAGCCGGTCGAGGTCATCGGCGAGGGAGGCGAACATCGCCTCGTCGGGGGTGAAGATACCGTCGGCGATGCCCTCGATCTGGCCGCGAAGAATGGTGATCGGGGTGCGCATCTCGTGGGCGACCTCGGAGATCAGCCGGGCGCGGCGGCGCTCGGTGTCGGCGAGGGCAGCTGCCAGCGTGTTGACGTCTTTGACCAGCGCTGCCAGGCCCGGCTCACTGGGAAGTTCGAGGACGTCGTCGTAGTGACCCTCGGCAAGCCGGTGCGTGGCGGCGCGCACCCGGTCGAGCGGACGCAGCAGAAACCGGGACAGGGCGACGGACGCCGGGAAGGCCGCGGCTCCTCCGAACAACAGGCCGACCTGCAGGACCACGTCGCCTTCGATGTCGGCAAAACCGAGCCACACCTCGATCAGCGCGCTGATCGCCGCCATGGCCGCCAGTGCCAGGAGGAGCACCGTGACGTGCGAGAGCACCAGCCGGTTGCGCAGCGACAGACGCTCCTTGATACGGCGCAGCCGCGCACGAGACCGGTGGTAGGCCGGAAAACGGGAGGCAGACATGCATCGGTGTCCTTCCTGGCCGCTAGGCAGGGCGCCCGATGAACCGGTAGCCGATGGTGCGGACGGTCCCAACGAACCGGGGCGCGCCCGCGTCGTCGCCCAGTGCGCGCCGCAGCGTGCGGATGTGCACGTCCACGACGCGCTCGTCACCGAAGAAGTCATCGCCCCACACCTGGGCCAGCAGACCGCGCCGGGTGAAGACCCGCCCGGGGGAACGGGCCATCGCGAACAGGAGATCGAAGTCGAGGGCGGAAAGCTCCACCGTTCGGTCGGCATCGACCAGGACGGTCCGTGTCTCGGGATCGACCGTCAGTCCCTCGAAGCGCAGCACCCCGTCTTCGTGGTCCGCCTCGGACCGGTGGTCGGTGCGTCGCAGGATGGCGCGTACGCGCAGTGCCAGTTCGCGGGGGCTGAACGGCTTGGTGACGTAGTCGTCGCTGCCGGTGGTGAAGCCGATCAGCCGGTCGACCTCCTCGTCGCGGGCAGTCAGCATGATCACCGGAATCTGACTCGCCTCCCGGATACGGCGCAGGACCTGGAATCCGTCCAGTCCCGGAAGCATCACGTCGAGCACCACGAGGTCCGGCCGGTCGCGGGTGACCGCCTGCAGGGCGGACGGCCCGTCCGCGGCTTCGACGACGTGGAACCCGTCCGCCTCCAGGTAGCCGCGCACGGTCATGCGGATCTTGGGTTCGTCATCGACGACCAGAACCCGCTGCGTACTCATCGTGCTCGCTTCCATCGCCGAGGTGGGAGGGGGACGGCCGCTTTGGCCGCGGGGTGACCGGCAGCATCAAGGCAGAGGCCCTCGAATGCGGCCAGCGTACGGTGTCCGTCGCGGCCGGCGACGGAGTGCGGGCTGGTCTCCGCTTGACCAGGACCAGCGTGGGAAACGGATCACGGTGCATCAGCTGACCTTCCACCGCACCCCGCTCCGTCCCGCGGGCCTCCCCCGTCAACCGGCCCCGGCATTTTGCGCAGGTCCCCGGCCGCGCCCCTCAGCGGGGCAGCGGCGGGGTGGGCCGCGGTGGGGGGCGCGGTTCAGCGCGAACCGGCGCGGCGTATACGTGCCTTCAGCTTCGGGAACTGCTCAAGCGCGTTGGTCCGTTCGAGCGCGATCCGCTCGCGCCGACTGTAGATCTCGTCGACGGTCGGTTCGGGGTCGGCCGCCTTGAGGAGCGGCAGGCTGCCCTTGAGGAATGGCATCGTCTCGACGTTGTCGGCCGCGTAGAGGTGGCGGGTCGCCGGCCAGTCGCTGCCGAACATGATGTGGTCGGCGGGCACCAGGGACGACAGCGGCTGCAACTGCGCGGCGGTGAACGCCTGTGCGTTGTCGAAGAACAGCCGCTTGATGTAGGTGAGGGGGCCTTCCGGCAGCACCTCGTTGAACGGCGGGAAGGCGGAGTGCCGGGTCGCGAGCCGGTAAGCCAGGAACGGCAGTGCCCCGCCGCTGTGGGTGAAGTGCCAGCGGATGTTCGGGTAGTCCCGCAGGACGCCGTTGTAGATGAGGCTCGTCATCGCACGGGTCGCGTCGAAGGTGTACTCGAAGACGTTGTTGCCGGCCGGGATGTCGGGGCCGAAGCAGAGCTTGGGAGCCGGGTTGTTCTCCGGACCCGTCGGGTGGACGTAAACGTAGGCACCGCGGTCATTGAGGATCTCGTACAGCGGCGCGAAGGACGGATCCCCCAGGTAGGTGCCCTTGTAGTTGGTGAGCAGGCAGATGCCGTCGAGATCCAGTTCGCCGAGCGCGCGGTCCACCTCGGCCACGGAGCCCTCGATGTCAGGCATCGGGGTGACCGCGAAGATCCCGAACCGGTCACCGCGGGTCTGCACGAGGTCGCGAGCGTAGTCGTTGACCGCGCGGGCGGTGGCGCGCCGGTCGTCGACCGGTCCGACGGTGACCTGGAGGTCGCCGAACGACAGGACGCTGGCCTGGATCCGGTACTGGTCCATGAAGGCCAGGTGCCGGTCGACCGACCACGGACCGTACGCCCCGGTGATCGCGCCGAGGAGGCCGTAGCGCTTCAGGTAGTCGTTGTACACGTCCGGGGAGTAGTGCGCGTGGGTGTCGATACGCCAGTTGCCCTTCGGTAGTCCCGGACCGGCCGATGCCGTCTCCGGACTGGCCATGGCAGCGGGCACAGTGGCCGCAGCCGCCGTGACGAGCGCCGCAGCCGACGCCCCTTCGATCATCCTTCGACGCGAGATGTTCCGTCGATGGTTCATTTCCGGTACTCCTCTTCGCTCTGTGTGCGAGTCAGGTCGTATGTGCTTGCGTCACGGTGCTGTCGCCAGGCCGGCACGGCTCCAGGCCGAATGGAGAGCGCAAGCGGCCAAGTCGCTTCTCGGCCGGGCGGGTTGCCGCTAACAGATCGGTCCAGCGCTCAGCCGTGGGCACCGGCCGGCAGTCGGCTTCGGAGCGGCTGCGAGCAAACGTCGCCGAGACCGCTGCCGAACAGGCCGGCGGTTTCTTCATGCAACGCCTCATCGCCGACCTCGTGCCCAGCCGGGTTCACGTGCTGGCCGGCCCAAGCCGAAGGAACGTGCCGCACAGCAGGGTGATCAACGGTGTCCACCGGCGGGACGAGGAGTACGCGCATGACCGTCAGACAACAGGCGGCCCATAAAGCACCTACCACTCAGCGCATGAAGCTTCTATGAAGCCAATCGGCGGACGTGCAGGGTGCGAGTGTCGCCCCGCTGCGGCTGCGAGGCTCACTCGGCAACGGTCGCGAGACCGGCAGACACGACGACGCCTTCGGTGACTACTCCTGGGCGTCCTGCGGTGTGTCGGCGGTCTGCAGCGTGGTGATCCATTGGGTCACGACGGTGTCGATGAAGGTGTCGGTGACCTGGCCGCGGTCGAGGAAGAGGCGGGCGAGGACGGGCCCGTACAGCAGGGTGAACTCGTCTTCGCTGATCTGGATGCCGGAGGGTTCCAGCAGCCTGTTGAAGCCGACGTGGCGGTCTTCGCCGATGCGGACGAGCGCCCGGGCACTGTCGGGGTCGTGGTCGGCCTGGGCGGTGACGGCCAGGGCGGCGGTTCGCACGGCCGGCACGCTGACGCCGGCGCGCAGGCTCTTCAGCCAGGCGGTGGCCACCGCGCGCACGTCGCTGCCGGGTTCGGGGTAGGTGCCGAGGTCGGGGCCTTCGAGGACGAGGTCGAAGAGCAGCGCGGCTCGCGTGGGCCAGTGCCGGTAGAGGGTCTGGCGGGTGACGTCCGACCGCTCGGCCAGCAGGGCGTAGGTCAGCCCGGCCGGTCCGACCTGGGGCAGCAGTTCCCGGGCGACGGCCAGCACACGGTTGCGGGTGCGCTGCACGCGCGGGTTGCTCTGGGTCGGCTGCCGGCGGTGGAGGGGCTGCTTCATGCCGCCACCCTACCGGCACATCATACGGCGCGTGTGATTGACGTCACACGCCCAAATCATACGCTCCGTGTGATAGACCTGAGGAAGTAATCACACGCACTGGATGATTCTCGTGCGTCGGCGCATTCGAAAGGCAGACCGCCATGTCACCTCGCACCCTGACCGCACCCACGTTCTCCCGCACCCGCCTCGGCTCCGGCCCCGGCCTGCTCCTCGCCCACGGCGCCGGCAGCAGCCTGGCCGGCACCTACGGCCCCGTGCTGGAAGCCCTCGCCGCCCGCCACACGATCGTCGGCATCGACTACCCCGGCAGCGGCGACACCCCCCGCTCCACCACCGCGCTGTCCGTCGACGACCTCGCCGACCAGCTCGTCGCCGCCGCCGACGCGGAGGGCCTGGACCGCTTCGCCGTGTCCGGCTACTCCCTCGGCGGCCCGGTCGCCATCCGCGCCGCCGCACGCCACCCCGAGCGCGTCACCGCACTCGTCCTGACCGCCGCCTTCCCCCACCGCGACAACCGGCTCGCTCTCGCCTCCTCGATCCAGAGCAAGATCGCCGCATCCGGCGACCGTGAACTGCTCGCCGAATTCCTCCTTATGACGGCCCTGGGCACCCAGGCACTGGAGTCCATGCCGGCCGAGCAGCTGCAGCAGACCCTCGGCCACGTCGCCGCCGGCACGGCCGACGGCAGCCCCGAGCAGACCGACCTCGTCGGCCAGGTCGACGTCCGTGACGACCTCGCCGGCATCACGGTCCCCACCCTGGTCGTCTCGACCACCGACGACCGCCTCGTCTCCACCGCCCTGCACCGCCACCTCGCCCAGACCATCCCCGGCGCCCAACTCGCGGACATCGCCACCGGCCACCTGCCGATGCTGGAGCGGACCGAGGAGTGGCTGCACCTCATCACCGACTTCCTCGACAAGCACCACGCCTGAACGCACGCCACCGGCGGCGCCCCAGTACCTGGCACCTCACCAGGGCCGATCACAACTCATCACACCAGAGTCCATGGAGGAATCATGCTCAGCTTCGGCCACCTCGACGAGTCCACCCAGTTCCGCGACCAGCAGAAGGAGAAGGCCGGCCCGGTCACCATCATCAACACCTTTGTCGCCCCGGAAGGCAAGGAGGCCGAGGTGGTGGCCGCCTGGACGGACGACGCGGAGTACATGAAGAAGTCGGGGAACCTGCTCTCGGTGCAGCTGTACCGGGGCATCGCAGGCAGCCGCCTGTTCACCAACGTCGCGGTCTGGAAATCCACCGACCACCTCCGTGCGGCACTCGGCACGCCGGAATTCGCCTCGCACCTGGCGCGCTACCCGGCCGGTACCGTCGCCTACCCGCACCTGTACCAGAAGTTCGCGGTCGAGGGCATCTGCGAAGGCGAATGACGACCGCTGAGGTGATGGCGGCGAGCGCCGTCACACTGCCTCGACGGAGTCTGTTTTGCCACGGACGACGTCCCGCAGCCGCTTCTTGTCGATCTTGCCGACCTTCGTCAGCGGCAACTCGTCCACGACCAGCAGGTCCTCGGGGAGTTTGTAGCGGGCCACCTGCATCGCGGTGAGGGCGGCACGGACCGACTCGAGGCTCAAGTGGGTCCCCGGCTCGACGACCACGACCGCGCACACCCGCTCCCCCAGGTCGGGGTCGGTCTTCGCGACGGCCGCGACGCGGGCGACACCGGGCAGGCGGTAGATGAGGTTCTCGACCTCCTCGGCGGAGATCTTCTCGCCGCCCCGGTTGATGAGGTCCTTGTCTCGTCCTTCGACGACGAAATTGCCCGACGGGTGCAGCCGGACGACGTCACCGGTGCGGTACCAACCGTCGGAGGTGAACGCACGGGCGTTGTGCTCGGCAGCCCGGTAGTAGCCGCGTGGGGTGTACGGGCCGCGGGTGAGCAGGGCGCCCATCTCTCCAGGTGGGACCGGGTTGTCGGAGGCGTCAACGACAAGGACCTCGTCGTCCGGGCACATGGGTCGCCCCTGCGTCTCGATCTTGATGTTGTCGGGGTCGTCGGGGCGCGTGTAGTTCAGCAGCCCCTCTGCCATGCCGAACACCTGCTGGAGTGTGCCGCCGAGCACGGGTTCGGCGCGGCGGGCGACCTCCGGCGCGAGGCGGGCGCCACCCACCTGCAACAGCCGTAGTGCGGGCGGGGCGGGGTGGCGGCCGGAGGCCACCGCGTCGATCCAGCGCTGGACGACGGCCGGCACGGCGGCGGTGGCCGTCACGCCCTCGGCGGCCATCAGCGGCAGCACCTTGCCGGGCTCCGGGGTACGGGCCAGGACGACCCGGCCACCGTTCATGAGGGTCCCCAGGATGCCGGGGCAGGCCAGGGGGAAGTTGTGTCCGGCGGGCAGCGACACCAGGTAGACGGAGTCGGAGTCAAGGCCGCACACCTCGGCGCTGCGCCGCGCGTTGTACTCGTAGTCGTCATGAGTGCGCGTGATGAGCTTCGGCAGTCCGGTCGTGCCGCCGGAGAGCAGGAAGACGGCGATGTCGCCGCTGTCCGGGGCGATCCGGTCGAGCCGGGCCCGTGCGGCGACAGGGTCGTCGGCCGGTTCGGCCAGGGCGCGCAGATCCGTGGCGTCGGTGCCTGGCGTGCCGCCCGCAACAAGCAACAGCCGTACGCTCGGGGTGGCTTCGGCGACCTCCCGTCCCAGGGCCTGGTGGTCGAAGTCGCCGAGTCGGTCCGGTACGGCGATCGAGGTGACCTCGGCATGGGCGGCCAGGTAGCGCAGTTCGTGACCGCGGTGCGCGGGCATCGCCATCACGGGAGCGATTCCGGCCCGCAGACAGGCAAGGGTGAGTGTGACGAACTCCCAGCCGTTGGGCAGCTGGACGAGCATCGCGTCACCGGGGTTGAGACCGCTGTCCAGCAGGCTGCATGCCAATCCGTCGGCCCTGTAGGCGAGTTGACGGTACGTCAGGCGGGTGTCGCCGTCCACGACGGCCACCGTGTCGTCGTAGGTCTCGGCCCATTCGTGGAGGTACGAGCCGAGCGGCCTGCCACGCCAGTACCCGGCCTCGCGGTAGCGGTCGGCCGCCTCCTTGGGCCAGGGCACGAATCCCTCACGCGTCATCGGATCCTCCTTGATCCCGGGGGTCACGCAGCAGCAGTACGGCGTCGAGCGCGACGACGTCGCCGTCGGGCAGGACGCGCAAAGGGTTGATCTCGCACTCGGCCACGGTGTTGTCGGCGGCGAGGGAAGCCAGGGCGAGCAGCACGTGGGTGAGTCGCGCGCGGTCGACCGGGGTGGCGCCGCGCGCGCCGAGGAACAACTGGCGGGTGGCGAGCTCGTCGAGCATCGCGTGCGCCTCGTTCGCGGACAGAGGCGCGAGGCGCAGGGAGACGTCGCCGAGGATTTCGGCGGCCGTTCCCCCGGCGCCCAGAGCCAGCACGGGGCCGAAGACCGGGTCGCGGCGTACGCCGACGATGAGTTCGGGTCCCGCGGGGGCCATCTGTTCCACCAGCAGCGCGGGGCTTGCGGGCATACGGGCGAGGGCGTCGTCGAGCTCTTCGTGCGTGCGGATTCCGACCTGGACCCCGCCGACCTCCGTCTTGTGCAGGATCGCCGCGTCGAGGATCTTCACGACGACCGGCCCGCCGAGCTCGTCGAGGGCCGCGTGCGCCGCGGCGGGGTCGGCGCACGCGCGCCGTACGGGCGTACGGATGCCCAGGTCCGCGAGGACTTCCTTGGCGGTGTGTTCGTCGACCGGGCCCGGCGGGGGCAGGGTGGGGGCATCGGAGGCGGTGAGGACGGCCTCCAGCCGGGTGCGGGCTGCCGCGTCCTCGACGAGGGCGCGCACCATCGCCGATCCGGAGGCCGGCGTGGCCGCGCAGGGAATGCCGGCTTCGCCGAGTTCACGGCGGGTGCGCCGCGCCTGCTCCACGGGTCCGCCGACGACGGCGACGAGCGGGGTGGCCGTACGGGCGGCGGTCAGCGCGGCCGGGAGGTCCACCGCCGTGGGTTCCAGCAGCCCGTACACGGCGGTGACGTCGATGCCGGGGTCCTCCGAGACCCGCTCCACCACCTGCGTGAGCACGGGCGAAGGGCGGCCGGTGTCGACGGGGTTGTTCAGATAGGTGAGGGCCGGAAGCAGCTCACGCAGCTCCTTCACCGTCCGTTCGACCAGCGGCGGAACCTGGATGCCGTGAGAGCGCAGGTCGTCCGTGAGCAGCAGTCCGGGCCCGGCCTGTGCGGTGACCAGGCCGATGCCTGGGCGTGGGTTGGCCGGGAGGCGTACGCGGCTGAGCGCGGTGACGGCGTCGACGAGGTCGCGTTCGTCGTCGACGAGGACGGCCCCGGCTTGGCGCAGGGCTGTCCTGGTCACGCGCCAGGAGGTGGCCAGGGCGCCGGTGTGGGAGCGGGCGAAGTCGCCGATGTCGCTGCGACCCACGACCAGGGCCACCACGGGGACACGATCGGTCAGGCGGCGTACCGCCTCGGTGAGGCGGCGGCCTTCCGCGGCGGTCTCCACGTGCAGGGCGACGGCCCGTACGCCGTCGTCCTCGGCGAGGTGGTTCAGCACGTCGGCCTGGGTGACGTCCAGGCTGTTGCCGAGGCCGATGCCGAGGCGCAGGCCGACCCCAGTCTCGGCGAGGGCGAAGGCCAGGGCGTGGTTGACGCCGCCGCTCGCGGCCACGACCGCCACCGGACCCGGTTCCAGGTCGGACGCGCCTGGGACGAAACTGGCCGTGAGCCGTCGGTGGGGGGCGAGGAAGCCCGAGGTGTTCGGTCCGAGGACCCGGATGCCGGTGTCCCGCACCACCTCGGCCAGCGCCTGCTGGTGCAGCGCACCCTCGCCCCCTGCTTCCGCGAACCCGCCGGCGCACACGAGTGCGGCGCGGGCACCGACGGCTGCCGCCTCGCGCAGGGCGTCGGCGGTCACGGCGGCCGGGATGCAGGAGACGACCAAGTCGGGTGTGATGCCGTGGGCTGCGGCGGCCGCACCGACGGTGGGGAAGAAGCCCCGGTCGGGGTCCGGGCGGCCGGAGTTGACCTTCATCACCGGCCCCGGGAAGGAGGACAGGGAGTCGGTCATCGCCGCGCCGAGCTTCCCGGGCGTGGCCGATGCGCCGAGCACGGCGATGGCTCGGGGTGCGAACAGCGCGTCCAGGGCGCTCACTTGACGTCTCCGATGAGGTCGGCCCGGCCGGAGAGCACGAGCGTGGTCGCGGTGTCGTCGTCGTAGGGGCCGATGACCGCGGCGGGCAGGTTGTGCACGAGCCGGGCCTCCTCCGCGACCAGTACGCGGGTCAGTTCCGTACCGCCGCGTACGCCGACGAGCAGGACGCCCGCCTCTGCCGTCTCACGCACCTGATCAAGGGCGAGCGGCAACCCCTCCTCGGTGTCCGGGGCATCGACCCACACGCCCGCCCCGAACGACTGATTGCTGAAGGGGACCATCGGGATGCCGGTGCCGTCGGTCCCGGTCAGGAGGTCGTCGCCGACCGTCACCCGGCGCGAGGGAAGGCGGTACGGGCCGACCCGGAAAGGCGTCTTCAGGGGCCCCGCCTCGTGGTGTCGCCGCCACCATCCGTCGACGCGGTCCACGTAGGAGGCGTCGCGCACGGCGAGTTTGCCGCGCGGGATGCTGCGGGTGAGGAAGTGGAAAGCGAACTGTGTCGGGTCGTCGAGCGTACGGACGTAGCGGCCGAAGTGCTCCCACCAGGACAGGCTGGGCCGCGCCGAGTTCTGGATCCTCTCGACCTTGGGGCGGCGGCGCGACTCGTAGGCCTCCAGTGCCTCCGGCACGCTGTGCGGGGCCTCTCCCAGGGCTTCGGCAAGGGCCACGGCGTCCTCCATCGCCATCTTGGTGCCGGACCCTACGGAGAAGTGGGCGGTGTGCGCCGCGTCGCCCAGCAGTACCCACTTCCCGCGCCGCCACGAACTGGCTTTGCGAGTGGCGAAGTTGGCCCAGCGGGAGTTGTTGCCGACCAGCGGATGTCCGTCGATCTGTTCGCGGAAGAGGTCTTCCAGGTAGTGCTTGGTCTTCTCGTCGCTCGTGCCCGGCGGGGTCGACGGATCGAAGGCGTCGAGTCCGGCCCTGGCCCAGGAGTCGGCGTCGGTCTCGACGATGAAGGTGCTCAACGAGTCGCTGATCGGATAGGCGTGGGCGGCGAAGACACCGTGGGGGCCATCCTGGTGGACGAAAGTGAGCCCGTCGAACATGTAAGTGGTGCCGAACCAGATGAACTTCGCGCTCGCCACCTCGGCGGTCGGTCCGAAGTCGTCGGCGAACAGGGTGCGGAAACGGCTGTTGGCGCCGTCGCACACCACGACCACGTCGAAGTCGTCCAGTTCGGCGGGATCGCTGACCTCATGCTGGAAGCGCATCTGCACGCCCTCGGCGCGGGCCCGTTCCTGCAACAGGCTCAGCAGCGTCTTGCGGACCACGGCCGCCATGCCCATGCCGCCGACGCGCTCCCGTGCGCCGTGCACGCGGACCTCGATGTCGTCCCAGTGCCGGCCGTGCTTCTCCAGCGCCTCGCTGAGGACGGGATCGGCGGCGTCGATGGCGTCGAGGGTGGCGTCGGAGAAGACCACCCCGAAGCCGAACGTGTCGTCGGGGCGGTTGCGTTCGAACACCACGACCTCGGCTCCGGGCAGGCTCCGTTTCAGCAGTGTGGCGAAGAACAGCCCTCCGGGTCCCGCACCGATGCAGGCAACTTTCATAATCTTTCCTTCGCGCTCACAGCCACGCGGGCAGTTGGGGTACGGAACCGCCGTCGGCGGGGTGCAGGGGGCCGGGCACGGGACGCCCGGTCGCGTAGGCGGCCAGTCGGCTCAGGTCACCGCTCACCACAACCGGCTCCGCGCCGCCGGGTGCTCCCAGGAGCCAGGTGCGGTCGGCGTCCTCGGCCCGCAGTTCGACGGGAGGACAGTCGGGGCGGGCCCGGAGGGAGGCGGTCACGTCGTCGAGGAGCGCGTCGCACACCTCGTGCGGCACATCGTCGAAGGTGCTGTCGATGTCCAGGTCGACGGCGTGGACCCACACCTCACGCACCCGCATCCAGGCCACCTGGGAGGCGGGCACCTCACGCCCTCGCGCGGTGCGGACCGTCGCCGCCCAGCACTCGTCGGGGAGTGCGGCGAGTTCCGCGGCAAGACGGCCGTCGGCCGCGAGCAGTGCCGCCCGTAGTTCTGCGGTCGGCCGCCGGGCGCCCTCCTCTATCTCACGCGCCCGCTGGTCGCCACTGGCGTACATGGGCGTCTCGACACCGGTCCGCGCCCAGGTCAGCAGGTTGACGAGCGCGTCGGCGTTGCGGGCGACATGGGCGACGAGGTGGGCCCTGCTCCAGCCCGGCAGGTACGAGGCCCTGGTGAATCCCGGGCCGGTCAGCCGGTGCACGGCGGCTTCGAAGGCCGCCGTGCCCTTGGCCGCCTGCTCCAGCATGACTGCCGGGCGTGCGCTCACCGAGTCTCCCGGCGGCAGGTGTTGCGGGTCTCACCGATGCCCTCGATCCGGGTGACGAGGCGCGTACCGTCCTGCAGATAGCGGGCCGGCTTGCGGGCGTGGCCGACCCCACCCGGAGTGCCGGTGGCGATCACGTCGCCCGGCACGAGGGTGACGATCTCGGACAGGTACGCGACCAGTGCGACCGGATCGAAGACGAGGTCACCGGTATCGGCCTTCTGGACCGTGTCGCCGTCGACCTCACAGGTCAGGCTCAGGCCCTGGGCGGACGCCGCGGTGTCGTCGGCCGTGACCAGCCAGGGTCCGATGGGGGTGGTGGCCTCGAAGGTCTTGCCCTGGTCCCACTGGGTGGTGCGGTACTGCCAGTCGCGGGCGGTGACGTCGTTGAGCACGGTGTACCCGGCGATCGCGGCCCGTGCCTGCTCGGTATCGGCGTGCCGGACCTCGGCACCGATGACGACGCCGAGTTCGGCTTCCCAGTCCATCTGCGTGGAGGAGGCGGGCAGGGTCACGTCGTCGTAGGCGCCGACCAGCGCTCGCGCGAACTTGGAGAACAGTGTGGGGTGCGAGGGGAGTTCGCGGCCCATCTCCAGAATGTGAGTGCGGTAGTTGAGGCCAACGCATACGACCTTCTCCGGGGCGACGACCACGGGGGCGTAATCCAGGGCGCCTTCGTACGTCTCACCGGCGGCGTCCGCGGCACGCGCGGCCCAGTCGGTGTGGCGCAGGAAGGCCACCAGGTCACTCTCGCCGAGGTCCACGGCCTTGTCCTCGTCGACGCGGACGGCGCGCGTGGTGCCGTTGACGCGGATGGTGGCGAGCTTCACTTCTGTTCTCCTCGGGAGGTGCGGGCGAGGCCCAGGGCCTCGTAGACGGGCTCGTCGCTGAAGCGGAAAAAGTCGACCTGGGTGCGGGCGGACAGTGAGACCTCGCACCAGGACGGGACGACGAACAGGTCGCCCTTGGCGATCTCGAAGACCTTGTCACCGACGTGGGCGACCGCCTCGCCCTCGAACACCTGCCAGACCGCGGAGCCGACCGTGCGCACCGGGACGGTCTGCGTGCCGGCCCGCAGTCGGCGCATCTCGGTGCGCATCGTGACCAGGGCGTCCCTGCCGGTGGTGGGGTTGGAGAAGCGGATCCCGGCGTGCCCGGGCTCGATCACGCCGGGTACGCCTTCGTCCTCCAGTTCCAGCTGGGCGGTCAGGGCGGCGTCGGTGTGTTCCCAGCGGTAGGCGTTCAGCGGGGAGTTGGGCTGGTCGGGCCGGCTGATCGGGCGCAGTCCGGGCTGCCCCCACAGCCGTTCGCCGCGCGAGCGCTCGGGGGTATCGCGGGTGGAGAGCTCGTCGGGGCCGAACTCGAAGAAGCCGCCGTCGAGTTGGGAGACGAGCGGGATGTCGAGGCCGTCGAGCCAGGCCATCGGCTCATCGGTGACGTTCTGGTGCTCGTGGAACGCCCAGCTCGGCGTGAGCAGCAGGTCACCGCGCCGCATCGCGACCGCGTCCCCGTCGACGTTGGTCCACACGCCTTCGCCTTCGAGTACGAACCGGAAGGCTCCCTGGCTGTGCCGGTGCGACGGGGCGACCTCGCGCGGGCCCAGGTACTGGATCGCGGTCCACAGGGTCGGAGTGGCGTAAGGAAGGCCCCGAAGGCCGGGGTTGGACAGGGCCATGGCGCGGCGCTCGCCGCCACGCCCCACCGGCACGAGCTCTCCGGAGCGCTGCGCGATGGGCAGCAGCTCCGCCCACCGCCACAGGTGCGGGACCGCGTCGGGCTGCGGCGACATCGGCATGAGGCCGTCCACCTGCATCCACAGCGGGATCAGGCCCGCGTCCTCGAAGTCCGCGTACAGCTCGTCGAGCAGCTTGCGCTCGGTCTGTTCGCTGGTGGTATCGGTCACGGAAACCTCCACGTCGTGTGTTCGGCGACCGCCGTAACAAGCGCGCATCCTGCGGCGCTGTTTCCTGACGCTACGCCGACGTTTCCCCTCATTGGAATCCTCGAAGAGTAGGATTCCGCTATGGAGAATTCAGTGGAGCGTTCGCCCGGTCCGTCGTATCCGGTGAGCGCCGCCGGCAACGCCCTGCGCGTCGTACGGTTGCTGCACGAGCTCGACGAGCTGCGGGTGATGGACGTCGCGGACCGGCTCGGTGTAGCGCGCTCGACCGCGCACCGGATCCTGGCGATGCTGGTCTTCGAGGGATTCGCCATGCAGGACCGCCACAAGGTGTACCGGCCGGGCCCAGCTCTCCAGGCGATCAGAGGAAGCCAGGCGGCTCCTCCCCCGGACCTGATCACCATCGCCCGCCCTCACCTGCAACGGCTGGCGGACGGCGTCCGCGAGACGACCCACCTGATGGTGCTCGAAGGCAACGCGGCCCGCTTCCTGGACGGCGTGGAGGGGCCCCAGGCGCTGCGCGTCAGCTACCGCACCGGCACCCTCCTGCCCGCCCACGTCACCTCGGGCGGCAAGGCCCTGCTCGCCGCGCTGCCGGCGGACCGGCTGCGAGCCCTCTACCCCAACGGGCTCCCCGGCGAGCGGGCCGACGCCTCCGACGCCGTGGAGCGCCTGTTCAACGAGCTGGTGTCGGTGCGACGGGCCGGCTACGCGATCAATCTGCAGGAGAGCGAGCGCGGGGTGCACGCCGTCGGCGCATGCGTGCGCGACCGCACGGGCTCCGCCGTGGCCGCCGTAGCCGTGGCGGCCCCGTCCGTCCGCTGCACCCGCGCGAGCCTGGCGGAGTTGTCCCGACCCTTGCTGGCAACCGTCCGGGACATCGGTCAGAATCTGTGAACGGCGGCGGCGTGCGGCACCGTCATCCCACGGGAACCGCACATCGTACCTTCGACTCGACATCGAGGAGTACAGCTACGGGGCGCTGCGCGCCGGACCGAGCGGCTTCCTGCTGAAGAACCTCCCCCGGCCGAGCTGATCTCCGCCATCCGATCGGTAGATCGGTCCACAGCGCTGACACAGTGGCTCTCGCAACACGACACGGCGGCTCCTCGACACCTGCGGACACCACCTGCCCGACCCGGGCACCGGAGAACGACCAACCGATCCACGGCTGGACCGGCTGACCGGGCCCAGTTCGAAGGCCTGGACGTCGGCGATGGTGACGATGCGGTCGGTAACGCCGCCGCGCAGGTCGATGGAGGCCTCCAGGGCGTCGTAGCCGGTGGCGTCGAACACGGCATCGCTGCCCTGCGGGGCAACGGCACGGACCCGGTCGGCGAGGCGGCGGCAGTCGCCCACGAAGGGGTGTGGCCTGGGCGCAGCCAGCTGGGTGCCCACGCCAGGTGCCGACGTCCTGGAACAACGCTCCCCTGCCGCCGGGAGGTATCCGACAGCAGCAGCCACGGTTCCGGCCACTGATCGTGACCGGAACCGTGAGGCCGGGCAGCCCCCTCTTCGAGAGGCCTGCGATGGTCTTCGGCACTCAGCCGCCGCGGACGGCGTCGGCGGTGAAGTCGTAGGTTCCCGAGCCGACCTCGAACACGGCGGCTCCGTTCTCCATCCGCAGGAACCGGACACCCTTGGCCTTCTCGGCCGGTCGGCCGCCCTCGGTCACAGCCGACAGGCTCGCCGCCGGTATGTGGACCTCCGCGACGGTGTTGACCGGGACCTTCACCTCCAGATCGAAGGCGCCGTTGCGGGTACTCCACCGCGAGGACAGGCGACCGTAGACGGTGGTGAGGTTTCCGGAACCCTCCGTCAGGCCCCCGCCGGGCACCGGCGCGATCCGGGAACGCTGGTAGCCGGGTTCGAGCGCGGAGATGCCGCCGATGTTCTGGAACATCCAGTCACCCACAGCGCCGTAGGCGTAGTGGTTGAAGGAGTTCATGTCGACCGGGCCGAAGTCGCCGTTGGGCATGATCGAGTTCCAGCGCTCCCACATGGTGGTGGCACCATTGGCGACCTCGTAGCCCCAGGACGGGTAGTCCTTGTGCAGCAGCATCCTGTAGGCCAGGTCGTCCCGGCCGATCCTGCTCAGCGCGGGCAGCAGCAGCGGTGTGCCGATGAAGCCGGTCCGCAGGTGGTAGTCGGTGAGCGCCAGTTTGGCCGTGAACTTCTCACCGACCTTGTCGACCAGCGCCGGATCCGAGACGAGGTTCATGGCGAGGGCCATCGCGTACCCGGTCTGGGAGTTGCCCTTGACGGTGCCGTCGGCCGCGACATAGGCCTTGGTGAAGGCGTCACGGATGTCGGCGGAGAGCTTGCCGTAGTCGGACGCCGCCGCGTCATCGCCCAGGGCCTTGGCCGTCTCCGCCATCATGCGGGCGTTCTCGGCATAGTAGGCCGTGCCCAGGATGCCCTGCTCGGTCGGGTCGTCCAGGTTCAGCCAGTCGTTGGTGAAGAAGGTGGTGCGGCCGGGCTCGAGCAGGTCCGGCCCGGCGCTGGTGCGCACGAACTGGAAGAACTTCTGCATGGCGGGGTAGTTCTCCCGCAGGATGCGGGTGTCGTCGTACGAGCGCCACACGGAGTACGGCACGGTGATCATCACGTCGGACCAGCCGACACCGCTGTCGCCGAACTGGCCCTGAGGGGTCGGTACGACCGCCGGCAGGTCACCGTTGGCGTACTGGGAGTTGCGTACGTCCGCCATCCAGTGCGACAGGAACGCGCGGGTGTCGACCAGGTAGTTGGCCGTCGGCGCGAACAGGCTGATGTCTCCTGTCCAGCCAAGGCGTTCGTCGCGGGCGGGCGTGTCGGTGGGAATGGAGAGGAAGTTGCCCCGCTGGCTCCAGGAGATGTTGCTCACCAGCTGGTCGAGCATGCTGTCCGAGGTCTTCAGCGTGCCGGTGGCGGGGAGGTCGGATCCCCATACGACGCCCTTGACGTCGGAGAGCGCGGGAGGCTGGTTCACCCCGGTGATCTCGATGTAGCGGAACCCGTGCTGGGTGAAGGTGGGTTCGTAGGTGACCGTTCCGGTCTCGGCGAAGGTGTAGCGGTCGGTGACCTTGGCACTGCGGAAGTTGTCGGTGTAGAGGGTGCCGTTCTTGTTGAGCACTTCCGCGTAGCGGATCCTGACGGTCTGGCCTGCGGCGCCGGCCAGCTTCAGCCGTGACACGCCGACCATGTTCTGACCGAGGTCGTAGACGTAAGTCCCTGAGGTGGGCTCGGTCATCTTCCGGGCCTGGAGCACCTGGGTCCGGCGCACCGGCTCGTCGCTCTGCGGGACCAGCAGTGCGGTCCGCGAGTCCACGCTCACGGCGGACTCCCACTTCGCGCCGTCGAATCCCGGTCGGCTCCAGCCCGACGGCTCCAGACGCGCGTCGTACGTCTCGCCGTCCTGGAGGTCGGCCTTCACGAAGGGCCCGTCCGACGCCTTCCACGAACCGTCCGTGGAGATCCACTGGACGGAGCCGTCGGTGTAGGTGACGCGCATCTTCGCCACGAGAGCGGGGGTGTTGCCGTACTGGTGGGTCCAGCCGAGCCCGACCTTGCCGGCCCACCAGCCGTCTGCCAGGGAGGCGCCGATGACGTTGTCGCCGCTTGCGAGCAGCTTCGTCACGTCGTAGGTCTGGGACTGGATGCGCTTTTGGTAGTTCGTCCAGCCCGGGGCGAGCACCTGGTCGCCGACCGGCCTGCCGTTGATCTCCAGCTCGTACAGGCCGAGTGCCGAGGCGTAGACGCGCGCGGAGGCGATCTTCTTGCCGACCCTGGTCGCGAAGTCCTTGCGCAGCAGTGGCAGCGGCCGGGACGCGGGTGCGTAGAGGGCGTCCGTGGTGCCGGACACGACGAGGGCGGAGTCGACGATCTCACCGCCGGTGAACGGGTTGCGGCCCGACGCGAAGTCGGTGTCCAGCAGCGTGCCACCGTCGGCGCCGGTCACGACGGCGCCGTAGACCGTTCCCCGTTCGCCGCAACAGGAGTGTGTGCGGAAACCAAGGTAGCCCTTCGTGAACGTGGAGTCCGTGAAGGTGTTGACCAGTTTGCCGTCGAGCGTCGTGCTGATCGTTGCGCCCATCGCCTCGTAGCGGACGGTGTGCCGGCCGACGAGGAGATCGGCGTCGGTGAAGCCGAAGGGCGCGAGATCCACCTCTTGGAGCACGCTGTAGTTGCCGTTGACCTGCTGGTGCAGCCTCAGCATCGGGATCGGGCCCGTGACGTTGAACTGCCACATGTATCCGTTGCCCGCGTCGGGGGCGCGCAGGAACATGCCGAAAGCGTTGCTGTCGAGCGTGAACTCGACCGTGGCGGTGTAGTCGGTCCACTTGTCCAGTTCGCTCGGAGCCGCGGGGCGGGTGATCCACTGGGCGCCGCCCCAGTCGCCGGGAGCCGGCAGGCCGGTCTCGAAGTACGCGGTCGCGCTCCACGGACTCGCGACTCCCCTGTCGTCCCAGGCCCGAACGCGCCAGTGGTAGCGGGTGCCCGCCTCCAGGGCAGGCCCGCCGTACCGCACGCCGACCTGGCGGGCGGACGCCACCTTGCCGGACGACCACACGTCGGCAGAGCCCGGCCTGCGTCCGACCTGGACCTCGTAGGCCCGCTGCGATGTCGCCCGCCGGGAAGACGCCGACTGCCAGCCGAGGACGGGCTCCTCATCATCGATGCCCAGCGGGTTCACCCGGCCGTTGACGGTCAGCGCCTGCACCGTGAACGGCGCGTCCGGCGCCGATGCCGCGGAGGACACGGGCTCCCGCAGAGTGGACACACCTGCCACGATGGCCAACACGACGAAGCCTCTGAGGAGTCGAAAGACGAGCGAGCGTTTACAGAGCACTGCAACCCCATGGATTGAATCGTTTCAAGTCGGGTGAAGTGCCAGGACATTACTCATGTGACGTGTAACACGTCAATAAGTTGTACTGATCTCGCGGGTGACGAGTGGTGATCCCCGCGAGCGCTCGCCGAACAGTTACTGGTCCACGTCATCGAGGTGAAGAACCAGGTGTGAGAGGGACCGGGCGGAATGCCCACGACGTCGCCGGGCTCGGAGTCGATGTGCCGCGTCGGCTGATCAGGGGCGGCGCTCGCCCGCCCGGCACTGGATCTTCGGAACCGGGGGGCAACGACGACGGCACTCGTCACCGGGCGTGGGGGTGACCGGTCCGAGACAGATGCGGTCGGTGCCGTACAGCCGGGTCGCGTCACGTGCGGGGCCCTCTTCACTTGCCGAATCCGGCGGTGAGCCCGCCGATCAGCTGGCGGCGTCCGAGGATGTAGAGGGCGAGGATCGGCAGTGTGGAGAGGACGACCGCGGCCAGGATCGCAGGGATGTTGATCGTGAACTCGCCCTGGAAGCTCCACACGAACAGCGGCAGGACCCGCTTGTCGGGGCTCTGGGTGAGGATCAACGGGAAGAGGAAGCCGTTCCAGACGTTGAGAGCGTCATAGATCGTGACCGTGATCAGGGCGGGACGCGACAGCGGTACGGCCAGGCTCCAGAGCATCCGCCAGTGGCCGGCGCCGTCCGCGCGCATGGACTCGTACAGCTCGTCCGGGATGTCACGCAGGAAGTTGACCAGGATGATCACCGTGAGCGGGATCGCGAACGCCGCCGAGGGGAGCACGATCGCGGGCAAGGTGTCGTACATCTGCGCCCTGGCGATCAGGTAGTACACCGGGATGATCGTGGCCTGCAGCGGGATGGCGAGGCCCAGCAGGAAGACGCTGAACGCCCAGCGCAGCGCCCGGCTGGTGCCGCGGACGATGGCGTACGCGGCCAGGAACGACACGGCGAGGGTAAGCAGCGTCGCGCCCACGGTGACCAGGGCGCTGTTGAGGAGGTAGTGGGTGAAGCCGCTGTCGAGGACCAGGCGGTAGTTCTCGAGCGTGGGACTGGTCGGCAGGGCGAGCGGGTTGGCGTCGAAGAAGCCCTCGCGGGTACGCAGGCTGGTGACGACGACCCAGTAGACCGGGACGAGGACGATCACCAGCCACAGCGCGCCGCCCAGGGCGCCGAGGGGGTTGGTGCGGCGCAGCCGGGCCAGGCGGCCAACGTGCCCGACGACAGCGTGCCGAGCATCGGCGCGACGAACTTCAGCGGCGGCATGGCGGCGACCGAACACCTGCTGAAGCTCGGCCACCGGCGGATCGCGATGATCGAGGGGCGGCACGACGCCGTCTGTAACACCGCCCGGCTGCACGGCTACCAGGCCGCGCTCACCGGCGCCGGCCTCACGCCGGACCCTCGCCTCATCAAGCGGGGGGCCTTCCGGTTCGAACCCGCCTACCAGGCAGCCCTCGAACTCTTCGCCCTGGACGAACCGCCCACCGCCGTGTTCGCCGGCAACGACCTGGAGGCGTTCGGCGTCATCGAGGCCGCCCGCGTCCACGGGCTTCGGGTACCGGACGACGTCAGCGTCGTCGGCTTCGACGACACCGCCGCCGCCCGCACCTCCGCCCCTGCCCTGACCACCGTCCGGCAGCCGTTCATCGAGATCGGCCGTGCCGCACTGAGCACGCTGCTCCGTCTCGCCGCCGGCGAGCCCCTGGACAGCCACCGGGTGGAGCTGGCCACCCAGTTGATGGTGCGGGCCTCGACCGCGCCACCGTCCGCCGACTCCTGAATCCGCCGCGCCCCACACCACCCCGAGGAACGCATCATGACCACACCTTGGGCCGATCCGGCCTGCCCTCGTGACGACAGGGTCGAGGCCCTGCTCGCGGAGATGACCCTGGAGGAGAAGCTCGCCCAGCTCGGCAGCGCCTGGCCCGGCGTCGAGCGCGTCAGCGGCAACGTCGCTCCGATGCAGGACGTCTTCGCCCGCCACACCGACTTCACCGAGGCCAGCAAGGACGGACTCGGCCACCTCACCCGCCCGTTCGGCACCAAGCCGGTCGAGCCGAGCGAGGGAGCCCGGCAACTCGCCGCCCTGCAACGTGAATTGATGGACAACACCCGGCTCGGCATCCCCGCCGTCGCCCACGAGGAGTGCCTGACGGGCTTCACCACCCACCACGCCAGCGTCTTCCCCACCGCGCTCGCCTGGGCGGCCACCTTCAACCCGGACCTCGTCGAACGCATGGCCCACGCCATCGGTACGAGCATGCGCCAGGTCGGCGTCCACCAGGGCCTCTCCCCCGTCCTCGACGTCGTTCGCGACTACCGCTGGGGCCGCGTCGAGGAGACCCTCGGCGAGGACCCGTACCTCGTCGCCACCACCGGCACCGCCTACGTCCGCGGGCTGGAGAGCGCCGGGATCATCGCCACCCTCAAGCACTTCGCCGGCTACTCCGCCTCAAAGGCCGCCCGCAACCACGCGCCCGTCTCCATGGGCCCGCGGGAGTTCGCCGACGTGATCCTGCCGCCGTTCGAGACGGCGATACGGGAGGGCGGCGCCCGCTCGGTGATGAACTCGTACGCCGATGTCGACGGCATGCCGGCCGGCGCGGATGTGTCCCTTCTCACTCAACTGCTGCGCGAGGAGTGGGGATTCGAGGGCACGGTCGTCTCCGACTACTGGTCCATCGCCTTCCTGCGCACCATGCACCGCATCGCCGCCACCGAGGGCGAGGCCGGCGCCCGCGCCCTCGCCGCGGGCATCGACGTCGAACTCCCCGACACTCTCTGCTACGGCGAACCCCTCGCCGAACTCGTCCGCGAGGGCACCGTCTCCGAGGACCTCGTCGACCGGGCCGTACGACGCGTGCTGCGCCAGAAGATCGAACTGGGCCTGCTGGACGCCGACTTCGACCCGGACACCACCTCCGAGGACCCCATCGACCTGGACCCGCCGGCGCACCGGGCCATCGCCCGGGAGCTGGCCGAGCAGAGCATCGCACTGCTCGACAACCGGGACGGGCACCTCCCCCTGGCGCCGGACACCGGGTCCCTCGCTCTCATCGGGCCGTGCGCCGACGACGCCAACGCCTTCTTCGGCTGCTACTCCTTCCCCAACCACGTCCTGCCCCACCACCCCGGCCACGACAACGGCATCGAGGCCCGCACCCTGCTGGACGCGCTGACCACGGAGCTGCCCGGCACCCGTATCGCCTACGAACAGGGCTGCCCCGTCAAGGACATTGACCGCAGCGGATTCGACGCGGCGGTTCAGGCGGCCCGGGAAGCGGACGTCTGCGTCGCCGTCGTCGGCGACCGCGCCGCCCTCTTCGGCCTCGGCACCTCCGGGGAGGGCTGCGACGCGGAGGACCTCTCCCTGCCGGGCATCCAGGACGAACTGGTCGAGGCCCTGCTCGCCACCGGCACCCCGGTCGTCCTTCTCGTCGTCTCCGGCCGCCCGTACGCGCTCGGCGCCTACGCCGACCGGGCGGCCGCCGTCGTCCAGGCCTTCTTCCCCGGCGAGGAGGGCGGCCCCGCCCTGGCCGGAGTGCTCTCCGGGCGGATCAACCCATCGGGCAAGCTGCCCGTGCAGGTCCCGCGGACGGCGGGCGGCCAGCCCGGCACCTACCTGCACGCCCCCCTCGGCGGCAACACCCAGGGCGTGACCAATCTCGACCCCACCCCGGCCTACCCCTTCGGACACGGACTGTCCTACACGAGCTTCGCCTACGACGGGTTCGCATTGAGCGCCGAGGAGATTCCCACCGACGGCGAGGTCGAGATCAGCTGCCTGGTCCGCAACACCGGCGACCTCCCCGGATCCGAAGTCGTCCAGCTCTACACCGCGGACCCGATCGCCCAACTCCCCCGCCCGGTGACCCAGTTGACCGGATTCGCCCGAGTCCTCCTCGCCCCGGGCGAGCAGCGCACGGTCACCTTCCGCCTGCACGCCGACCGCCTCGCCTACACCGGACCCGACCTGCACCGCATCGTCGAACCGGGCGAGATCACCGTCATGCTCGGCACCTCCAGCACCGGCATCCGCTTTAGCGGCGGCGTCCACCTCACCGGTCCGACCCGCCGCGTCGGACACGCGAGGGTTCTGAGCACGCCTGTCCTCATCGGCTGACACCTCAGTGTCCGCGTCCGGCCGCCTGAGACCTGGGGCTCGCCTCCACGTCTCAGGCGGTCGGCGCGCGAGCGATTTGAACGGAGCGCTCCGCTCCGATAAATTAGATGTAACGCACAGCATTTCGCGACACGAAGGACACGTGAACACAACAACCAGGCCGACGGCGCTGGTGACCGGCGGCGGCCGGGGAATAGGCGCGGCGACTTCACGGGAGCTCGCAGCCCGTGGATACCGCGTGACCGTCAACTACTTCTCGGACCGTCCATCGGCCGAGCAGGTCGTCAAGGAGATCGAGGCCGACGGCGGCGAGGCCTTCGCCCTGCAGGGCGATGTGCGCGACCCCGCTCAGGCGGTCGAGCTGCTGCGGCGCACCGCGGTCGACGGGCGCCTCGACGTCCTGGTCTGCAACGCCGCCCCCCACTTCACCCCCGCACCGATCCAGACCCTCGCCTGGAACGACTTCCAGGCGAAGCTGACGGGCGAGCCGGCTTCCGTCTACACCCTCACCCAGCAGGCGCTGGCGATCATGGGCGCCCAGGGACACGGCCGGATCGTGTACGTGTCCAGTGCCGTGGCCGACGGCCCGTCCACCCCGGGCATGGCCCACCACGGCACCGCCAAGGCCGCCCTGAACACCTTTGCCCGCTTCGTCGCCCACGAGGCCGGTCCGCTCGGCCTCAACGTCAACGTCGTGGCACCGGGCTTCGTCCGCACCGAGGGCAGCGCCGGGATACCGCAGCACATCCAGCGGCGCTTCGCAGAGAACACCCCGCTGGGGCGGGTCGCGGAACCGGAAGACGTGGCCCGGGCGATAGCGATGCTGGCCAGCGCGGAGGCCGGCTTTGTCACCGGGCAGATCCTCACGGTCGACGGTGGGCTCGGCGTGGCACGTATGTAGGGGACAATGCTTGGCCATGGGTGACACGCACACGGGTACGCCACGCGGCCGCCGACGGGAGGCGGACCGCAACGACGCCCGCCTCATGCAGGCCGCGCGCGAGGTCTTCGCCGAGCTGGGCTGGGACGCCCCCGTCTCGGAGATCGCCCGTCGAGCCGGAATCGGCATGGGCAGTCTCTACCGCCGCTATCCCAGCAAGGAGCTGCTGGCTCAGCGGATGCGCATCGTGGGGATGGAACAGTTGGTCACCCTGGCACGCACGGCTCTTTCCGAAGAGCCCGACCCCTGGTCGGCGTTCGCCCGCTTCCTGCGGGATGCACTGTCGGCCCCGGGACCGGGCGGTCCGCTCCTCCCCCTGGTCGGCGGCCGGCTGCCGGCCACGGACGACACAGTGAACGCCGCCGACCGACTGCGGGCCGCCCTCGACGACCTCGTGGCCGGCGCACACCGAGCAGGGGTACTTCGCGCCGACTTCACCTCCGCCGACATCCCACTCCTGCTGGAACACCTCAGCGCAAGGATGCCTGTCCCCAGTGAGCGTGCCGCCGCGCTGCGCCTGCGATACCTCGATCTGGTCCTCGCCGGGCTGCGCACCTCGATGGCCGAACCGCCGGCCACCCTTTCGGGCCCGGAACCGCGCTGGGGCGAGCTCCGGGATCTGTGGAACACGCAGCAAGGGTGAACGGGCCACGTCACGGATGCCGGTCACCTGGTTTCGGTCGTTCACAGTCCCAGAAGGCGTTCGGCGTTGCCGTGCGCGATGCGCGCGAGGTCGGCCGGCGCATACGGTGCGGAACGCAGGAACGCCACCGCCTCGGCGCTGGACTCGAACGGGTAGTCGATGGAGAACAGCACCCGGTCGACACCGACCGCATGGACGGCTCCCAGCAGCGCGGCATGGGACATGACTCCGCTGGTGGTGACGTACACGTTGTTGCGCAGGTAGTACGAGGGCAGGTGCTGCACCCGCTGCTCAACGGGCACTTGGGGGTAGCGGCTGTCGAGCCGGGCCATCTGGAACGGCAGCAGCTCGCCCATGTGCCCCAATGTCACCGAGGCGCCCGGGAACTCGTCGAACACGCCGCCGTAGATCAGCCGGAGCGCATGGGCACCCACCGCCCATCCCTGCGTGCCACCTGACCATCAGCGCCTGAGCAGCGGAAGTGTCGGCTCTTGCCGCTCCAGAGCGCTCCTGGGTGAAGTGGGACTGCTGCCCACTTCCTCTCTTGAACTGGAGCCAAGCTAGTTCTAGGGTACTTTCCAGTCAAGACCAGTAAAGAAGTCAGATAGACACGGGCCTACCTCATGACCCGCAGTCAAGAATTCGGCAGTCTGTCAACCTGTACCGACCGCCACGGCCAAGCCACGCGACGGGCCACCCCAGATCGTCGGACTGGTCATTTTCCTGGTCCGCCCAGGGTGAACCGCCTGGTGGGGGTCCGCTCGCACAGGGCCTTCCCGGGCGAGTGAGGTGCTGGCGGCTGTGCCGGGCCTGCGATGAACCGCGTAACGATCTGAAGGAACATAAGAGTGGAACAGACCATGATGGCGGTCCGCCTGTTCGAACATGGCGGGCCCGAGGTGCTCAAGTACGTAGAGGCACCGATCCCCGACGTCGGCCCCGACGACGTCTTGTTGCGCGTGCACGCCACGGCCGTCAACAGCTGGGACCTGCGCTACCGCGCGGGCAACCTGCCGCAGCCCCTCCCGGGACGGCCGGCCTGGCCCCTGCCGTTCCAGCTCGGCCGTGACGCGGCCGGTGAGATCGTCGCCACCGGCGAGAACGTCACCCGCTGGCGCCCCGGCGACAGGGCGGTCCAGCTCCCGCACCCGCCATGCCGTAACTGCGCCCTGTGCGTACGCGGACTCGAGAACCTGTGTATCGACACCGCCTACCCCGGACACCAGGTCTTCGGCGGATACGCCCAGTACGTCGCGCGCCGCCAGGACGCCGTCCTGCCTATCCCCGACGGCGTCGACTACGAGACGGCCGCGGCCACCATGTGGACCTACACCACCCCGCTCAACTGCGCCAGGCAAGCGCCCGTCGGCCCCGGCGACACGGTGGTCATCACCGGCGCCAGCGGCGGAATGGCAATCGCCTGCGCCCAACTGGCCAAGCTGAGCGGAGCCACCGTCATCGGCACAACCACCAAGCCGGACCGCGACGAAGCACTCAGGAAGCTCGGCTACGACCACATCGTGCACTCCACCGATCCCCGGCTGCCGGCACAGGTACGGGAGCTGACCCATGGACTGGGCGCCGACGCCGTCTGGGACTGCGTCGGCGGCAACGACTTCTTCCAGCTCTCTCTTGCCTGCACACGCCTCGGCGGCACGGTCATCGTCCTTGGCACACCGACCGACCAGGGATCCCGCCTCGAACTGGACGCCCTCGCCCTCATCGGCCAGCAGGTCAAGATCGCCAGCGTGCGCGGCGCCACCCTGCGCGACCAACAACTGTGCCTGGAACTGCTGGCAGACAAAAAGATCACCCCGATCATCGACCGCGCCTACCCCCTCGAAGAAGCTGCCGAAGCCCACACCTACCTCGAAAGCCAACGACAGACCGGCAAAGTACTCCTCCTGCCCTGACGCCAAGCCAACTGCCGAGGGGTACGGGTGGAGTCCGGAGTGTCGGCCTTCACGGCGCCGTACGGAGTGCGCCGAGGTGCGCGCGGGCCCATGAGACCCGCGCCGAAGCCGAGGAGCTGGGCGACGGTGACAACGGCGCCTTCGCCTGCCCCGAGCATTGCGGGAAGTCGTGGAGCCCGCCGCAGTTCGCTGCGTGACCCCACCCGTGGCGTGCCGCCTGGTCCACCCGGTCCCAGGCCACCGCCACGCGGCCCTCTCGATGCGGGTGGGTGACGCCGTTCGCTGTCCTGCGCGCCGTGGCTTCGCGGGCACCGCGCGCAGCCGGGCCCGACCAGCCGCGGCGTCGCGTCCCGGCACGCCTGCGAGATGCGCCCCGCGGATGTGGACACATCACGCTCAGCTCGTAGCACGCAGGCCGACGCCGGCGGCCAAGCATCGGGATTGAGCTCGGCAGGCATCCGGAGCAGCAAGGAATGTACGACTCCCCGCTCGGCGGGGGTGAGCACCGCAAGCGCTTCCTCGTCGAGACGTTCCACCACACCCCTCGCCCTCCAGCAGATGCCACTTGTGGATCCGGCGTGTCGATGTGAGAAAGAGACGGGGAAAGGCTGAGCGGAACACAGGTCCTCAGGCGCAGGTGAGTGCTGCTCTGGGGGCGGAGTCACCGCCCGGATCGTGCGACATTCACCGGTGCGCTGCGGGTGAAAGGACGGAAAGGTATGAGCCGTACCGAGAGCCGTGCGCCGTCGTACGGTTTCACGCGCGGTCGTCCCCGCAGCAAGGCCGTGGAACAAGCGATTCTGGAAGCGGTGATGGAGCTGTGCGAGGACGGCGTTCCACTGGGTGATCTCTCGGTCGAGCGCATCGCCCGCACCGCTGGCGTCGGCAAAGCGGCCATCTACCGCCGGTGGAGCGACAAGGAGGATCTGTTCGTCGACGTCAGACGCGCTGTCGAGTCCGCCGTACCCGAACTCCCGGGCACCTCGATGCGGGACGACCTCGTCGTTCTCCTGGAGTCGCTGCGCCAACGCAGCCTGGGCAGCCGCTTGTTGGCGATCCTGCACAACGCGCACGTCCAGACGAGGAGCAGCCCGAAGATCTGGGCGGCCTACCATGCCGGCGTGATCACTCCCCGGCGTGACCTCGGACTGGCGATCCTCCGTCGAGGCCGGACGAACGGGGAACTTCGTACGGACATCGACCTGGAACTGGCTATCGAAATATTCGTCGCTCCTCTGCTCATCCGCTTGTTCGTCGGCCCCGATCCCGACCTCCCGGACGGACTGACCGAACAGATCGTCGACGCCGTGCTCCGCGGCCTACGGCCCGTCAGCGCCCCGAGCGGTTGAAGGCGTAGGCACCGGGGGCAGGCCCGCTGCCACCCGACCGCACCCCAATGGGAGCGCGCACCTTGCATAGTGGTGACCCGGGCCATACGCCTGAAGAGAGCATGCGCATTCGCTGGACGCATCACGACGCAGGTCACCGTGTTGGCGAGCAGAGCAGCCCTCGGTGCCGTGGTGGTTTTCCTCCGTTGCAGTCGCTGCGCGGGGTGTCTCCCCTGGTTCAGGGGAGACACCCCGACTGTGTCGGGAGCGCTCAGCCTCGCGCGGCGAACGCAGTGGCCGCTTCCTCGAAGGACGCGGGTGCACGGTCGAGCAGCATCCGCAGGACGTTGCTGTTGCCCCGCAGACCGTGCCGGTCATAGTCCTGCCACATGGCGCGCATGTCCGAGGCCCGGGACGCGGAGTCGGCCACTCCCTGCGGGAGCGGTGCGTCCGCCCAATCCAGCGTCCTCGCCTCCAGTTCCACGCCTCGTGCCCGCCCGGCGAGGCTCACCGCCTCAGCCAACGTCAGGGCAGGTCCCGCGAGTTCGTAGGTCGCCGAGTCGTGCCCCTGCTCGGAGAGCACCTTGACGCCGACTTCCCCGAGGTCACGCAAGTCGATGAACGAGAACTCGTTGTCTACGTTGAACGGCACCCCGACGGGGCCGGCCGGAGCCCTCCCCCACGTCGACAGGACGATCTGCGCGAACATCGACGGCTGGAGGATCGCCCAGTTCAGCCGCGAGGCCCGCACGGCGGCCTCGGCGTTCGCCTTGCGCAGGTGGTGGCGCAGCCCGGGAGTGTGCGGGTGGAGGACGGACAGGTACACGAACCGGCGCGCACCCGCGTTCTCGGCCGCCTCAAGTGCCCTGATCGCGAGCACGTCTTCCTCCGGGTGGAACGCCGGCGGAATCATGAACACGGAGTCCGCGTTCTCCAGCGCCTGACGGACGCTGTCCGGCCTCTCCAGGTCGGCCTCGACGATGTCGTCCACGCCCAGGGCGGCCACTCGCTCCCGCCCTGCCGGGCCGTGCACCACGGCCCGGACCCGGAATGGAGCTCGCAGCGCGGCCTCCAGCACGTACGTACCGCAGAGCCCGGCCGCCCCGATCACCGCGATCAGGGGCGGCTCCTGGCTGCGTACGGCTTCTGATTCGGACACTTTCCCGGCTTCCTCTCGCTGTTCTGAGGCGACTTGGCGGAGCTGTGACGCGCTGGTGCGTCGTCGGGTCAGGGGTTGATCACGGTCATCCACATGGGGTCGTCGACGCGTTGCTGTATCGCGTCCATGGCCTTGAGCGCTTCGGTGAGCGGGAACCGGTGGGTGATGAGTTCGTCTGCCGTGAGGGTGCCCGCCGCGAGCAGACGCAGGACATCCGTCGCGTCCTGGCGGGTGTAGGCGCGCGTGGAGACGAAGCGCCAGCAGTGCATCATCAGAGCGATGGGGGGCAGCGCCAGCGGGGTGGAGTTGCCGCCCATGTGCACGAGTGTGCCGCCGGTGGCCATAGCGGCCATGGCCTGGCCGAGGGCGGGACCCTCCGGGATGAAGTCGATGACGGCATGGGCTCCCCCGGGTGCCAGCTCACGCAGCCGACGGGTGAGAGAACCGTCGGTCGACCAGTTCTCAGGAAGTTCGCCGAGTGCGACGACGCCGGCCGGTATGCCGCCGGCGAGCCCCGCGACACGGTGGAGGCGCTCGCTGTCGCGGCCGACGAGAATCAGACGGGCGACCCCGAAGTGCTCCGCGAGCTTGACCGTCGCGGTCCCCATGGTGCCGGTCGCGGCGGTGACCACGAGAGTGGCCCGTTCCGGAAGATCGGCGCATTTGAGTGCGCGCACGGCGTTGGCCAGATCCTGGACCTTGGCCGCGACGTCGAAGCCGACGGAGTCGGGCAGGGAATCGATCAGCCAGTGCGGGACACGGACGTACTCCGCGAGTCCGCCGTCGTGGTACTGCTCGTACAGAGGCATCGCGGCATCGCCGAAGGCGGCGTGGCCGAGCATGGCCTGCTGAGCGCACATCATGTCCCGGTCGGTACGGCAGTACTCGCACTCACGACAGTTCAGCAGAGGGTGCACTCGCACCCGGTCGCCGACCGCATGGCCGGTGACGTCCCGGCCGACGGCGGAGATGACGCCTGCGGCCTCGTGGCCGAGTGTGGTGGGCAGGTGTTTGAGCGCTCCCATCCGAAGCAGGCGCATGATGCCCGGCGCCAGGCCGGCGGAGGCGACCTTCACGACCACGTCGAGCGGACCCGGGTCGGGGACGGGCACTTCCTCCAGGACGAGTGCTTCGGCACCCTGGTGCGCACGCAGGGCAAGCATCGTGGCCATCAGCGGACCTCCACGGTGAGGCTCGGGAGCCGTTCCGGCGTGTACGGGTCCGCCGTACGCGCGGTCTCGGCGACCTGGGGCAGTTCCTGGTGCGAGAGAAGACTGACGTAGTCACCGGGCTCGGTCACGACGCTGCTGTGGGAGATGCCGAGCGGGATGCGCACGAAATCACCCGGCTCGAGGTCGACGATGCCCCGCTGGGTGATCAGCGTGCGGTGACCATGGGCCTGGTACTGGATCTCGTCGGCATCGAGGGTGCGCCGGTAGCGGCGCTGCCCGCCAGGAACGGTGGTGACCATGCCGAGGCGGATGCGATCGGTCGAATACAGCCAGGTCACGTCCTGACCGGGATCGGCCCGCAGCACCGCCATCCGCCGGTCCTCCTGGTGCGCCTGCTCGAGCAGGAGCTGTTCGTCGACCCCGAAGACGGTGATGTCGTGGCCCGCCGCGGCCATGCACTGCGTGATCGCCTCGTTGGCCTCGCCGGGCTGCCAACCGGGGAACGGCGGGATCATAGCCTCTGACTCCCGCTGGGCCGGTGCGAGTTCGGTGACCGGTGCGGGGATGTAGAACAGCAGGTGGCTGTCCTCGCGGCCGTAGTTGTCGTGGGCGACGCCGCGCGGGATGCGGGAGAACTCGCCGGTCTGGAACTCGATCACACCGAGCTCGGACATCAGCGTCCGCTCGCCGCCGATCTGGTAGGAGATCTCGTCGACGTCGCAATTGCGGTGGTAAAACGGCTGCCGGCCGTCCATTTTCTGCCACTCGACACGGATCTCGTAGTTCTCATAGACACCGCGCGGCGGGGCGAACGCCTCCGGCTCGTACTGCTGCGGATAGTGCACCACGGTCAGCGGCGGGTGCTCCCCCCACAACTTGACGGGCACCTTCGGGGGATGCGGCGGCGAGAGCAGCAGGTGCTCGTCGCGGACGATACTGCGCAACGGATGGTCGGAGCCCAGAACCATGACGTCTTCAACGACACTCACGAGGACCTCCTTGTCCTTGGGTGAAGGGGTGGATCGACTCTGGTGACGGGGAGGGAACGCGTGCCGCAGCCCCTTGCCCCACGCCTGTGGCAGTGGTCACCTCTTTCGGCCCCAGTACATCTCGATGCCCTTCCATTCCATCAGCTGAGGGCTGTCGACCTTGTCCCCGAACGCCTCGCGGATCTGCTCTCCGGAGTAGTAGGGGATGTCGTCCACGGGGACGTGCGCGAAGAGTTTGTCGAACCACTGCCGAAGGTGGACGTCGGAGTTGATACGGGAGGTGAACGTCGTTCCCTTGAGGACCGCTTCGGCCAGCACGATGCGTCGGCCGGGCTTCATCACTCGCAGCAGGTCCGCGGCCGTCTCGTGCCAGTCGTCGGAGTGTTGTGTGGCCTGCAACACGGCGACGCAGTCGTATGCCTCGTCGTCCACCGCGTCCGTGTACGACCAGCGCCAGCAGCCGATCTGACCGTTCCGGCCGGGGACCTTGCCCAGGACGGCGTTTCGTCCGTCCTTGATGATCTCCACGGTGTCGATGACGCCGTCCGGCCCCACAATGGCCTGCATGTCCTCGACCCATCCGGCGGGCGTGATGCCCTCGCCGATGAGCAGAACCCGGTCGCCGGCACGGAGTTCGAGGAGACCGTAGACGATCTCGGAGATCGGCCGGGCCAGCTCCTGCCAGATGTACGGCAGGCCACCGGCGATGGCCATGGCCATTTCCCACTTCACGCGCTGGTTGACGTCGTGGACCTCCGCGCCGAAACGCTCCTCGTCCCACGGCTGGATGTATTTCCAGGGGTCTCCGCCGCCGAAGCTGTCCTCAGCTTGTGTACTCATGTGATGGCCTCCGTAGCCTGCCGGAATCGTGTGATGAAGGCGGCACTTCCGGCTGGAATGCCGCCTCGAGGCGCCTGGTCCATCAAGCGCAGATGTTGACAAGGGCACCGATGCCTTCGATCTCGATGCACACCTCGGTGCCGGACCGCAGGAAGAGTCCCCGCATGTGGCCGACACCGGCGGGGGTTCCGGTGCTGATCACGTCGCCGGGTTCGAGGGTTGTCTGCCGAGACAGATAGGAGACCAGCGCGGAAACAGGGTGGATGAGCTGCGAGGTCCGTGCGTCCTGGCGCAGGTCGTCGGGGTCGGTGAATTCGTCGAGCGTGACGAGGGCGGGTCCCATGGAGGTGAAGGTGTCGAAGCTCTTGGCTGCGGTGACATCGGCCGCCCGGCCGGGGATGCGGCGGTGCAGAAGGCGGCCATGTCGTCGTAGCCCGCGGTCTTGAGCAGCAGCTCTGAGAGCTGCAGCGCGACGGCTTGTGTCCCGCCGGCCCCTGTCCCGGTCTGAGGGGTCGTCGTCATCGAGGGCCTCCTTGCCCGTCAATCTGTGGGGCGCAACGGCCTTGAGGTACGGCGCGTGATGCACCGCTGGCCGCGGTCCAGGACGTAAGCACCATCGGGCTGCCGCACATTGGCAGTCACGTGGACGGTCTGCCGCCTGCTAGCAGGTCGATCCCGGCAGCGGCCCGGCCTCCGTAGATGTCGTGGTGGTATCCGACAACCAGAGCCAGGCAGTAGCTCCCGGCATCGCTGTGATCAGCGGGAGTCACCAAGAAGCTCCCTATCTCTTGAACCCAAGACGAGCGTAACACCGCACACGATCGGTCAAAAGTCTTGTGTTTTTCCAGGTCTTCCCTACGGCGACACGCTCGTGTAACTCTGACCCCGGTTCAAGAGATGGGACCATGAACGGTCCGACCCTCGCTCAGGAAGGCAGATCTTCAATGTCCGACCAGCACGAGAGAGCCGCATCCCGGCGCGTCCTGGTCGTGGGAGCAGGGCCTGTAGGCCTCGCCCTCGCGACCGAGTTGGGATGGCGTGGCATACCGGTCACGGTGATCGATCAGGGCGACGGCCACGTGCCCTTTCCCGCAGGCGAGGCGATCTTTTCGCGCACCATGGAACACCTGCGCCGCTGGGGTTGCGCGGAAGAGGCACGCACGGAGTCCGCACCGCCCCCGGACTACCCGCACCGAACGGTGTTCGCCACCTCCGCCACGGGGCAAGTCCTCACCGACTTCGACTACGGGGTCACCAATCGGTCTGCGGGCGTGTACACCCCGCTGACGCCGGAGGGTCCCGCGTTCCTGTCCAAGTTCTCCTTCGTGCCGTTGCTCGCACGCACGGCCAGTGAACTGCCGGGAGTCGAGATCAGGTACGGCACCCGCCTGGAGACGATGGAGCAGGACTCCGAGGGTGTCCTGGCAGTGGTGCGCGACGTGGCGAGCGGCGCCACCGAGACACTGGCCGGCACGTACCTGGTGGCCTGCGACGGAGGCCGCAGCGGCATCCGTCGGGCGCTCGGCATCGAGTTCGAGGGCATGTTCGCCCAGGGTCACAACTTCGCTGTGCACTTCCGTGCGCCACAGCTACTGGACCTGCTGCGGGAGCGGCTGGGCGGCCCCGCGGTGCAGATCCACACCCTGTCGTCGGCGCGCAGGCCGTACATCACGGTCGTCAACGGCGTGGACGAATGGCGGCTCTCGGTCTACCTGGACAAGGAGCCCGACCCCGATGACGCGGTCGCCTGGATACGCGAGGCCGTCGGTGCGCCGATCGATGTGGAGATCCTCGCTGCGCAGCCCTGGAGCGGACACTGTGTCGTGGCCCGCACCTACCGTGAGGGGCGGGTGTTCCTCGCGGGCGACGCGGCGCATCTGCTGTGGCCCAAGGGGGGCTTCGGCGCCAACACCGGGATCGGTGACGCCGTGGACCTCGGCTGGAAGCTCGCCGCGACACTCCAGGGATGGGGAGGCCCGGCCCTCCTGGACAGCTACGAGCAGGAGCGGCGGCCGATCGCCGTCCGCAACGTCACCGAAGCCTCCAGCAACTGGAGGGCCGACGCGCAGCTCGTCCCCGATCCCGCGCTCGACCGCGTGGACGCGGAAGGCGAACGGCTGCGACGTGAGGTGGGCGAGGAGATCCGCCGGTCCCGGGCCAAGGAGTTCCGCTGTACGGGCGTCCAGCTCGGTTACCGCTACAGCGGGTCCCCGATCTGCGTGCCGGACGGCAGTCCTGAGCCGCCCGACGAGCCGGACGAGTACGTTCCGTCGACGTGGCCCGGCTGCCGCGCACCGCATGTCTGGCTGCCCGACGGCAGTTCGGTGCTCGACCACTTCGGGCGCGGGTTCACGCTCGTGGTCTCGGGTTCCGCGGACCCGATGCCTCTGGTGGAGGCCGCGCGCGGGTGTGGTGTGCCGTTGACGGTGCTGCGCCTCGCCGACCCGGCCACCGCGGAGCTGTACGAGCGGCCACTCGTCCTCGTCCGCCCGGACGGCCACGTCGGCTGGCGGGGTCCGCAGGCTCCCGCGGATCCCGTAGCCGTGCTCGACATGCTCCGCGGGGCGACCCTCACGCCCCGGGACGCCAAAGCGGTCGGTGCAAGGCAGACGGCATCAGCGGGGGTCGGGACTCACCTCGTCTGAGGCACCGCGCTCAGCGCTTCCGCCCCTTGGCCCCCGAACTCTTGGCCAGGACGGACTCCATCAAAAAACGGATCATCTCGTGGGCCGGCCTGTTCCAGTCGTTGGGCACGTGCACCCCTTCGAACACGGCGACCGCGACATCGCGGACGAGCGCGGCATCGACGCCAGGGGCGTCGTCGAGGCCGCGCTCGGCCATGAGCTCGTCGATCAGTCCGACGATCCAGTTCAGGAAGGTGTTGTGGGCCTCCCGGACCGCCTCCGAATGAGGAAGCCGGTCGTGCATGGCCTGGTGCAGCGGCCGGGAATAGCGCATGTCGGACAGCCCGCGCACCAGGCGGCTCAGTGGGTCGGCACCGGCCTGTTCCTCGTTCAGGATGCGGATCTCGCGACTGAGCATGCGGTTCATGACGGCGGCGAAGATGTGGTCCTTGGAATCGAAGTACCAGTAGACGTTGCCCCGGGCCACACCGGCGGCGGCACTGATGTCGGCCATCGTCGTCTTGTCGTAGCCCTTCGCCAGAAAGAGCTCGGTGGCCGCGGCTAGCAGATCACCCGTGCGCTCCTCCCGGGGAATCTGCTGGCGGTTCCGCGGCATCCCGACTCCTCCCATGAGTTCACCACATCTCACGTGAGTCTAGACACCCGGCAGACCGCCCCCTGCCCAGGAGAAGGAGTGCTGTGCCCACCGGGCCCCGGCGAGGCCCTGCGGTCGCCGGTGGCACAACAAAAGGCACCTTACAATCGGCGCTCAGTTCCCGGGCCAACGGCGCTCCTCAAGGCCGCCGCCCGTCGGTTCACTCCACAGAGGGCCGGGCGAGGCCGTGGTCGTAGGCGAAGATCACGGCCTGGATGCGGTCACGGGCACCGATCTTGGCCAGGACCCGGCCGACATGCGTCTTGACCGTGGACTCGGACACAACGAACCGCGCGGCGATCTCCCCGTTGGTCCAGCCCTTGCCGACGGCCACGAGGATCTCGCGTTCACGGTCGGTCAGCGAGGTGAGCCTCGGGTCCTCGGCGGGGTCAGTTCTGTGGGAGGGGACGTACTGGGCGAACTCGTCAAGGAGGCGGCGGGTGAGAGCGGGCGCGATGACGGCGTCGCCGACGGCGACCGCGCGGATCCCGGCAAGGAGTTCTTCGGGGCGGGCGTCCTTGAGGAGGAAGCCGCTGGCGCCGGCGCGGAGGGCGGCGTGGACGTATTCGTCGAGGTCGAAGGTGGTGAGCACGAGGACGCGTGAACGGCCGCCCTCGGCGACGATGCGGCGGGTGGCCTCGATGCCGTCCATGCCGGGCATGCGGACGTCCATCAGGACGACGTCCGGTCGCAGTTCTGCCGTCTTGCGGACCGCTTCGGCGCCATGGGCGGCCTCACCGACGACGTCGGTCTCGGGGACGGAGTCCAGGAGCAGGTGGAAGCCGTAGCGTTGCAGCTGCTGGTCGTCCACGATGAGCACGGTGGTCATCGGTCACCGCCGCTTCCGGGTGTGAGGTCGAGGACGGCCTCGATGCTCCATCCTCCGCCAACCGCCGGTCCCGCGCTGACGGTGCCGCCGTACAGAGCGGCTCTTTCTCGCATGCCCACCAGGCCATGTCCTTCCTCGTTCGGCGGTCCGGGTGACGTGGCCGGGCCGGTGTCCTGGACCCGGATGGTCAGCCGGCTGTCCTCGACGAGGATCGCCAGGTGTACCCGGGTGTCGGTGTCGGCGTGCTTCAAGGTGTTGGTGAGGGCTTCCTGGACGATGCGGTACACCGTCAGCTGCACCCCGCTGTCCAGGGCGTCCACGTCGCCGGAGGTGCGGTAGACGACCTCCAGTCCGGCGGAGCGCACCTTGGCGCACAGTGCGTCGATGTCCGCGAGGCCGGGCTGTGGGCTGAGATCGGGCCCGCCCGGTGGGCCTCCCCCGGCCTCGCGCAGTACGCCGAGCACGCGCCGCAGCTCGCCGAGGGCCTGGCGTCCGGTGTCGCCGATGAGCTGCAGGGCCTCCTTGCCTCGTGCGGGTGCGATGTCCGTGGCGTAGGCGCCGGCGTCGGCGAGCGTGATGATGACGGACAGGTTGTGGCCGACGATGTCGTGCATCTCGCGGGCGACCCGGGTGCGTTCGGTGGCCGTGGCCAGCCTGCTGCGCTGGTCGCGCTCGATCTCCAGCCGGGCGGCCCTCTCGCGCAGTCCGGCGAGCTGGGCCCGGCGGATCCGGACCATCATGCCGAGCGCGAGGGCCGCGGTCGCCGTGCTCAGCAGGAAGAACAGCGCATCCCCTACGGACACAACCGCGGACACCTGTACGGCGACCAGTACCATCGCACCCGCCATGGCCGCACAGGCCCACGGCAGCTGTCGCAGCCGCCCGTGCAGGGCCAGGCTGTACAGGGCGACGAAGAGGGCGATGTCCGCACGCATCGCGGCGCCCAGGGACCACTGCAGGACGAACACCGCGGCGATGACGCCGAACGCCACCGCGGGCGTGCGCCGCCGCCACAGCAGGGGCAGTGTCAGTCCGGCCTGCAGGGCCAGCATCCCCGCGATGGGCAGGTGGGTGAAGGCGACCCGGAAACGGGGCGGGCTGTCGCCGTCGTCCACACCGCCGTGGATCAGGTCGGGCAGGCAGAACATCAGGAAGAGCAGGACGACGACCGCGGTGTCCAGGACCCATGGATGGGTCCGGTCGGCCTGCCGCAGCCGCTGGCCGCCCCGGGACATTCGGGCGACCAGCGGTCCCATCCCGCTGATGTCATCGGTGGTCACAGACGTCACCTGTCCGTGGTGCGGGCGTCAGACGTCACTGCGTACGAGCCGGTACGCCGCGCCGCCCAGTGCCAGCGCCGTCCAGCACAGGAGGACCAGCAGTCCGGCGCCCGGCGACAGGGCCGTGGAGTCGTGGGTCAGGGCGAACATCGACTCACCTGCGTTGGACGGCAGGTAGGGGCTGATGTCGTCCTGCCAGGAGCTGGGCAGCAGGGAGATCAGTCCGGGGATCAGCATCAGGCTGGCCACCAGGACAGAGATGCCGCCGGCCACCGACCGCAGCAGCGCGCCCAGGGCGGCGCCGATCACCCCGACCAGGCCGAGGTAGAGCCCCGCGCCGAGCAGGCTGCGCAGGACGCCCGCGTGGGAGAAGCTCATGGCCGCGGGCGTGCCCGAGACGATGCCGCTCCCGATCAGGAAGGTGACGAACGCACCCAGCGTCCCCACCACCAGCGCGACCAGTCCGAACACGGCCGCCTTGGACCACAGCACGGGCAGCCGGCGGGGCACCGCCGCGAGTGTCGAGCGGATCATGCCGGTGGAGTACTCGCCCGCCGTGACCAGCACGCCGAGCACGCCCAGGGCCAGCTGGGCGAAGTTCGTACCGAACAGGGACAGGCTCACGGTCGTCGAATTGGCGAAGTCCGAGTCCATGTTGCCGGAGTCGATTCCCGACTTGTAGCGGCTCGCGGCGATGAGGCCGAAGGCGACAAGGAAGAGCAGGCCCAGGCCCAGGGTGATCCAGGTCGAGCGCAGGGACCACAGCTTGGCCCATTCGGAGGCGAGTACGCGCCGTCCGGTCACCCGGTAGACGGGGCGGGCGGGGGTCGTACGGGGTTCCTCGGCGGTTGCGGTGAGGGTGCTCATGCGGGCCTCCCGGCGGCCTCGAAGGTCTCGATCCCGGTCGTGGAGCCGTGGTACTCCACGGCATCCCTGGTCAGGTCCATGAACGCCTCCTCCAGCGACACGGTTCGCGCGCTCAGCTCGAACAGCGCGATTCCGTGCTCGGCGGCCTTCAGCCCGATCTCGCGAGCGGTCAGCCCCGTCACCTGGAGCTCCTCGGAGCCGACCTGCCCCGTGATGTCGACGCCCGGCCCGGCCAGCACGTCCCGCAGCCGCGCCGGGTCCTCGGTCGCCACCTTCACCGTGTCGCCGCCCGCCTCGCGGATCAGGTCCGCGACGGTGGTGTCGGCCAGCAGCCGGCCACGTCCCACGATGATGAGGTGGTCCGCCACCAGGGCCATCTCGCTCATCAGGTGCGAGGACACGAACACCGTCCGGCCCTCGTCGGCGAGCCCCTTGAGCAGGTTGCGGATCCAGAGCACACCCTCCGGGTCCAGCCCGTTGACCGGCTCGTCCAGCATCACCGTCTGCGGATCGCCCAGCAGCGCCGCCGCGATGCCCAGCCGCTGCCCCATGCCGAGGGAGAAGGCACCGGCCCGCTTCTTCGCCACGCTGCCCAGTCCGGCGAGGTCGATCACCTCGTCGACCCGGCGGCCCGGAATGCCATGAGTCAGCGCGAGGGCTTTGAGGTGGTTGTACGCCGAGCGGCCCGGGTGGATCGACTTCGCCTCCAGGAGCGCGCCGACCTCCTGGAGCGGGGCCTGGTGGCGGGCGTAGGGGTGGCCGTTCACGGTGACGGAGCCACTCGTGGGTGCGTCGAGGCCGACGATCATGCGCATGGTCGTGGACTTGCCCGCGCCGTTGGGCCCCAGGAAGCCGGTCACCGTGCCCGGCTTCACGACGAAGTCCAGCCCGTCGACGGCCGTCTTGTCGCCGTACCTCTTGGTCAACTGCCGTGCATCGATCATGCGCTTTCTTTCTCTCGGGCTCCGGCGTCCGTCACTTCGACGCCGCACCGGCAACGCTAAGTGCCGAAGCACTCCGACCCGGTGGTACCAGGAGGCTGAAAACCGAGGGGCACGTGGTACTGCGGTACTACGCCACTACCTGCGGTGATTCCCGTGTTCACCGGTTCCGCGGTGGTCGCAGCAGGCATCCGGCCACCGCGGAGCGCGAGCGCCGACGCCGCACCTGGCGCCCCGGCACGGGGGGCGTACTGGGCCCACTCGTTCCGCGCTCGACCAGGCGTAGCTGACACACCGTCACGCACCGCTGGGCGATGACGAAGAAGACGATGACCACGGCCTGGTGCGGCTCCCTGCGATCGCGCCCGTCATGACAACGACGCTGGTGGCGGTTGTCCCTGAGGCGTTTCGACAGTCCTCGGATGTCAGGAGAGGTCGGCGAGGTCTTCTTCGCTGAGGGTGATCCCGGCGACGGCCATGTTGTCCTCCAGGTGCGAGAGGGAGCCCGTGCCAGGTATGGCCAGGGTCACCGGCGAGGAGGTCAGCAGCCAGGCCAGGCCGATCTGCGACACGGCGGCGCCGTGCCGGGACGCGACCCTGATCAGTCGCACGTCGTCGAGTCCCCGGCCGCCGCCCATCGGGAAGAAGGGCACGAACGCGATGTCGGCCTCCTCACAGGCGGCCAGCAACTCCACGTCGTCACGCTTGGCGGCGTGGAACTGGTTCTGCACCGCCACGACCGGGGCGATCGCGCGGGCCTCCGCGAGATGGGCGGCGTCGACGTTGCTGAGGCCGAGGTGACGGATCAGTCCCTCCTCCCGCAGCGCGGCGAGCGCCTCGAAGCGCTCGGCGAGCGACTCGCCGTGCGGGGGTTCCATCCGACCGATGCGCAGGTAGACCAGATCGAGGCGGTCCACGCCCAGGCCATCGAGGTTGGCCTCCACCAAGCCGCGTATGTCGGCCGGGGTGGCGGCCCGGCGGAAGCCATCGGGGCGGCGGATGGGGCCCACCTTGGTGGCGATGACCAGGTCGGACGCGTAAGGGTGGAGGGCCTCGCGGATCAGGGTGTTCGCGCGCACCGCACCGCCGGCGCTGACGTAGAAGTCCGCGGTGTCGATGTGGTTGACACCCAGTTCGACGGCACGGCGAAGTACGGCACGGCCGGTCTCGGGGTCACGAGCCGACCCACCCATGCCCTCCCTGGACGGCAGGCGCATGGCACCGAAGCCGAGCCGGTTGACGACCAGGTCGCCTCCGAGGCGGAATTCATCGCTCATGGGGCCCAGCCTGTACGGCCCCACAACGTGCTGACGAGGAGTGTTGTTGATCATGGACTTTCCTACTTTCTCACGGCCGCCTGCACCGTTCAGCATCCGTCCTGGGCACGCGTGAGGCCGGAAAGAGCGAAAGCACCGGTGAGGGTGCTGGTCTTGGCCTTGACCTTTCCGACCGTGCACCAGGAGTCCGAGGTGTCGAACCGCCCCACTCACCCGTTGGGCGGGCTGGGAGGCCAAGTCCTGTCAGCCGGAGTCGGTGCGGGGACGGCAGCGACCCGGGCGGGTTTTCTCCTGCCCAGGACGCAGCGGGGCCGCTCCCCGTTTCTGGCGGCAGGCGGCTGAACCAGCGGTTCAGCTTCTGCCGGCGCGGCGGCCGGCAGTCGGGAACAGGTCCCAGCCACGATGGCCGAGTTGGTCGGCCTCCCCTTCGACCAGCACGCGGGAGTCACGGAGCGCCCGGATATTGGCCGTCAACGTCTCGTCCGTATTGCACGGCGCGCCGCTGTCGGAGCCGTAGACCAGGTGTTCACGCGGGACCATGGCGAGCGCCGGCGCGAGACTGGCGTCGGCTCCCGCGTTGCCGGTGTCCAGGTACAGCCTGGCCAGATGCTCGCGGATCTCCTCCCGGGTGATGTTCTGCGAGTTGGGCACCCAGGGCTCCGCCCCCAACTGCCCCAGCCGTCCGGACATCGCGGGCAGCGCTCCACCGGCATGGGCAAGGATCACAGTCAGGTCCGGGTAACGGCGGAACACCCCGGCGTAGAGCATGTCGACAACGCTCCGGGCGGTCTCGAACGCCACGTCCATCAAGGCGGCGGGGAGGCCGAGTTGCGCCGGCGCGATCGTATTCGGGTGGGCGAAGACAACGGCACGACGGCGGTTCAGCTCGGCCCACACCGGTTCCAGCCGCTCGTCACCGAGAAACACCCCGTTGTACCGGGCGCTGACCGCGTATCCGTCAGCGTGCAGGTCCGATTGGGCCCGTTCGATCTCGGCCAGCGCCGCCTCAGGATCGTCGGTGGGAAGTGCTGTCAACAACCCGAACCTGGTCGGATGGTCCGCGACGACCTTCGCTCCGTAGTCGTTGGAATCACGCAATGCCTGCAGCGAGGGGGTGTGGATGTTACTGAGCAGCTGCATGGCGGTACCGGTCCGGTCCATGTGGTCCAAGGCGGACTCCGGACTCCAGGAATACGGCTGTGTCGCCAGGAACCGCATCGCGCGCAGGCCTTCCCACTGCTTGAGCCGCTGCTCTTCGGTGAGCGGCGGCAAGAAGTGCGCGTGAACATCCACCCACCCATTGACCAACGTCATGCTTCCTGTCCTTCCGTCAGCACAGCCGTCGACGACCGCGCTCAACTCCATGACTCTGGGCAGCCCCGCCTACCGGAGCATTCCGATCCGAACGCGGCACTCATTCACATCTGTTCGCTTCGCATCCCACGCTGACGCCGTCGAACTGAAGCCGGCAGAGGTGCAGAAGTGCCGCTTCCCACGGCGTCGACGGTTGGCGGGCACCTGCCTGCGGCCGTCATGCATCTGGTTTCCCGTCATGCACGCGTACGCCGCCGAGGAGGCCGCCCATGGGCAGCACCTTCATTCTGGGGCGGGACGGCCCCACGCCCGGCCGTCATTTCTGACGGTTCTGCCTGGCCAAACGGGCAGACTGCGCGGCCACAACGCCCGAGCAGGGCTGTTGCGAAGTTAGTTGATCTTGTGTCTGGCCAGCGGGCCGTGTCCGGGATCTTCCAGGCCCCTCAGTTGGAAGAGCCGCGTGTCGAGTGCTTGCTCGTAGGGCATCCCCTGGCATCCGGACCAGTTCGAACCGAGCAGCTTGTTCACTGGGCTCGTCCGGTGACTTCGAGGGCCGGCGCCCAGCGTGGCATCTCGCCCCTCCCGGAGACCAGGCGGATGCTCTTGCTGTAGCCGTACTCGCGCAGGGTTTCCGCCGCGGTTTCCCGGCCGTAGCCGCTCGCGCCGACTCCGCCGAACGGCGTGCCCGTGAAATTCCGGTTGTAGTTGTTCACGAAGACGAACCCGGTGCGCAGCGCGCGGCTGACCCGCAGTGCGCGTTCGGAGTCCGGCGTGAACACCGCGGCGACCAGGCCGAAGTCGGTGCCGTTGGCGATCCTGATGGCCTCGTCCTCGTCGTGGAACGGGATCATCGAGATGACCGGGCCGAAGATCTCCTCCTGCGCGATGCGCATGTCCGGGCGAACGCCGGTGAACAGCGTCGGCGCGACGTAGAAGCCGCCCGCCAGCTCCGGGTCGTCGGGGAGCGGAGCCTGCGCCGCGATGGTGGCACCCTCCTGGACGCCTATGTCGATGTAGTCCAGCACCCGCTTGCGCTGGGCGGCGGACACCATCGGTCCGATGTGCGTGCCGGGATGGACGCCGTTGCCGACGCGCAGCCGCTTCACCGCGTTGCCGTAGCGGCGCGCGACCTCGTCGTAGATATCGGCGTGTACCAGGACGCGGGACGCCGATGTGCAGGCCTCGCCCTGGTTGTAGAGGCCGCCCTCGATCGCCCACGGCAGCGCCAGGTCGAGATCCGCGTCCTCGAAGATGATGAACGGGTCCTTGCCACCGAGCTCCATCAGGGTCGGGGTCAGGTTGTCGGCAGCGGTCTTGATGACTGAGACGCCTGTGGTGGGCGACCCGGTGAACGAGATCTTGCCGACGAGCGGGTGGCCGGCGAGCCGGGACCCGATCGAGCCGGTGCCGGGAATGATGTGGACCACATCGTCGGGCAGCACGGACTGGATGATCTCCACCATGCGCATGGATGAGAGCGGAGCCTGCTCCGGCGGCTTGATCACCACCGCGTTGCCGACGGCCAGCGCCGGGGCCAGCTTGCTCGCGGTGTGGATCGGCGGCCAGTTGAACGGCACGATCGCGGCGATGACCCCGTAGGGTTCGAGCACCGTGATGTCCAGCAGACTTCCGCCGTCGTTGACCTGGCCGGGCATGGAGTCGCACAGGCTCGCGAAGAACTCGAAGATCCCGATCGCCGCGTTCACGTCCCCGTTGCGCGCCTGGGTCAGTGGTTTGCCGTTGTCGCTGCACTCCAGGGCAGCGATCTCGTCGGCGTGCTCGCGCACCGCCTGAGCGATCTTGCGCAGCCAACTGCCGCGCTCGCGGGCGGTGCGGGCCTTCCAGGAGAAGTGCGCGTCGTAGGCCGCCTGTACGGCCTGGTCGACTTCCTTGTCGCCGGCGCCGTGCACGACGGCCAGTGGCGCGCCGGTCGCGGGGTTGTCGACGGTGAACTGATCGGCGGCGTCCTTGGACGACCACCGGGTGCGGATCTCGGGTTGTGACGACTTGGCCACGGCCTGGCTCCGTTCAGAGGTGTGCTTGGTTTGACGGCTCGCTCGCAGGATGCGGTGGCAGCCGGTCGATGACGGCCCGTCAGGGCCTGAGAACGATCTTGCCATTCGTGTGTCGGCGCTCCAGTTCGCGGAAGGCATCGCGGACTTCGTCGAGCCGGTAGACGCCTGCGATGGGGATCTCCAGATCCCCGTCGGCGATCAGCGTGGCGAGGTCCCTCAGAACGTCGGCACTTGCCGCTGCCGCGCTGCCCTCCGCCTTGGTGCCGTGCTTCGCCGCGCCGGGAAAGTCGATGATCGTGTTGATCCGTTCACCGGACACACCGAGTTCCAGGGCCAGTTCGACGTAGGGAGCGCCGAAGGTGTCGATGAAGGCGTCGATCGGGCCGCCGGCCGCCGCCCGGATTCGCCCGCCGACATCCTCGCCGTAGGCCCACGGGATCGCTCCGTGCCGGGCAAGCCATGCATGGCGGGGCTCGCTCGCCAGACCGATGACGGTGGCTCCGGCGTGCCGCGCGAGTTGGACGACGAGAGAACCCACGCCACCTGCGGCGCCGGAGACGACGACGGTCTCACCGTACTCGGCGAATCGCACTGCTTTTGGCATCGTGGCTCCTCAGGTCGCACCGCGGGTGAAGGGAATCGGGACCACGCGGCGGACTGTCGGTCGTTCACAGTCCCAGAAGGCGTTCGGCGTTGCCGTGCGCGATGCGCGCGAGGTCGGCCGGCGCATACGGTGCGGAACGCAGGAACGCCACCGCCTCGGCGCTGGACTCGAACGGGTAGTCGATGGAGAACAGCACCCGGTCGACACCGACCGCATGGACGGCTCCCAGCAGCGCGGCATGGGACATGACTCCGCTGGTGGTGACGTACACGTTGTTGCGCAGGTAGTACGAGGGCAGGTGCTGCACCCGCTGCTCAACGGGCACTTGGGGGTAGCGGCTGTCGAGCCGGGCCATCTGGAACGGCAGCAGCTCGCCCATGTGCCCCAATGTCACCGAGGCGCCCGGGAACTCGTCGAACACGCCGCCGTAGATCAGCCGGAGCGCATGGGCACCCGTCGTCGCGGTCCAGCCCCAGGACGGCCCGACCAGCACGGGATACCCGTCAAAGACACGCCAGTTGTCAGCCGGGATAACGGCCGGATGCAGATACAGCGTCACGCCGAGGCGCTCCAGCTCGGCCCATACCGGCCTGAACTGCGGCTCGTCCAGGTAGTGCCCCCGCACATGGTCGTTGTACAGCACGCCCTTGAACCCAAGCTCCTCAACCGCCCGGCGCAGCTCCACGACCGCGGCCTTCGGATCCTGCAACGGAAGGGCCGCAAAGCCCGCGAACCGGTTCGGATGACCGGCGACCGCCTTGGCCAGATAGTCATTGACCCGCCGCGCCACGGCCACGGCCTCCGCCGGATCCTCGATCACTTCCAGACCCGGCGTGGAATACGAGAGGACCTGCATGTCGACCCCGTTGGCGTCCATGTCCGCCAGCCGCAGCTCGCTCATGTCGTCCAGACGCCTGAACCACTCCTGCTTGATCGCGTCCGGCACGTCCATGCGCTGACGGATCGCTGCCTCCTGCCGGATGGCTCCAGGAACGGAGAACGCCTCTTCCACAGCCACAATGCGCATCTTCTTCTCCTTCTTGGCGTTCCGATGGTCCTTCAAGCCGCCGACCGTCGCGGAGACACCGCTGCCGGGCACCGCCTCGGCAGCGAACGCGGGTTGTCCCGCCACCAGACCGCCGACCACAGCTACTCCTCCGGCAGCCGCGGCCGCGGCGATGAATCTCCGCCGGGTCGCTGGGGTCGGGGGCCCGGCGGGTGGAGTCACGCCTTGGCCGGGACGTTCGTTGGACATGTCCGTTCTCCCTCGATGTTGGCGCGGTGGTTGTCGGGAGGTACCAATCGCTGTCGCGCTCCGCGAAGGTGCGCGTCGTTTTCTCCCGGTGGTCCGACGGCCCTCCGAGCCGCCGCCATCGGGCCGTGTCGGCGGGCACGGCCTCGGCTGGTTGTGGTCGGCTCACACCATCGGCGGGCCTCGCACGGCGACCGGGTCCGAGGTGCTGCGCTGTCTCGGACTGGTGCCAGGCCGGTCAATGACCGGTCGCGTGACGGGGTGGATGCCAGACCGGGCTCGGCCCGAACCATTCGCCTCTGCCCGTCAGTTGGTCAGCTGGTCGGGTCTGTCTTCTCGCTACCCTCGGCCAGGATCCTGTTGCGCACGCCGGCGAGGGCACCCGCCATCGCGCCCGCGGGCCTGCCGAAGGTGGTGGCCGAGAACTGGGCGGGGCCGGTCTTGGCGGTGAAGGAGTGCGGGTAGGCGAACTCCCGGAGTCCTTCATCTCCTTGCTTGCGCCCGTAACCGCTGTCGCCGCGACCGCCGAAGGGCACGGCGGGGTTGATGGAGAACACCAGGGCATCGTTGATGCTGGTCATTCCGACGCGGAGCTGACGGGCAATGGCTTCGCCGCGGTCGCGGCTGAAGACCGCGCTGCCCAGTCCGTACCGGCCGCCGTTGATGTGGGCGATGGCCTCCTCCGTGTCGGTGACCTTGACGACGGCCAGCGTGGGCCCGAACGTCTCCTCCGTCACCGCCAGGGCGTCGGGGCTCACGCCGACGAGGATGGTGGGAGTGACATAGCGCTCCCCCACCGCCTCGATGCCACCGACAGTGGCTGTCGCGCCGCGATCGAGAGCGTCCTGGATGTGCTCCCGGATGATCGGGATCTGCGTGGGCAGGGGAACCGGCCCGAGCACCTCCACGCGGGCCTCATCGAGGGGCTTGCCGTTCTCGGCGTGGATGAGGGCAGTCCCCTCCTCGCCGCCTACGGCTATCTCCCGCCGCCATGCGCGCAGTCGCTCCGCGCGGCCCTCGAATCCGAGGTCCCACCAGGGCCCGGTGGATGAGCGGGCGGCAGCGACAGCCGCGGCGGCCTCTTCCTTGCCGGCCACGGGGTACCGGGCGAACTCTGCCCCGGTGGCCTGATCGACGGTGACCACCTCGCTCCCGTCCTGTCCGATGACTCCGTCACGCGTGATCGTTGGAGTGTTGTTGGTCACGGTCTCTCCCACTTTCTTACGACCGCCTGGACCCCAGCAGCACCCCGAGGGTGATGGGCAGGTGACGGACGCTGTGTTCGGCGCGATGAAGGGCCGCCATGTGACAGCAGGTGCGCGCCGACGTGAATGACTTCAGCGATGGCTCGAGGGCCTTGGCAAGTACTAGATTATCAACCTAATGATTGATGTCAAGCGCTTGATAACAAGCAGGCATTTGGGGCTCAGTCGGTGAGGTCGAGAGCAGCGCGGACGGCGCTGTCCGCATCGAGTCCGTGCTCGCGGCAAACGTCCTCCACCGATCCTGACTGCCCATCCGCGATGGCCCAGGGAGGAAGCAGGCACACGGTTGACGGCGGTATAGGCCTGTCGGACCAACCAACAACCACTAGGCCAAAGAACAGGCCCAGCAGATCAACGACCGGCTGCTTGACCTGCTACGCAAGGAACCGGCGACCGCTCCGCACGACGGCGGGGTCATCGTGATCGACGACTCCGGGGACCGCAAGGACGGCACCGCGACCGCACATGTGGGCCGGTAGCGGGTGGGCCGGTACGGCAAGACCGACAACGGCATCGTCACGGTGACCACGGCATGGACCGACGGCCGCGTGCACTACCGGCTGCACGCAACTCCCTATACCCCCGCCCATCACTTCCCTCGCGGCCCGCGGGAAGAACGAGCTTTTCCTGCCGGGTGGTGGTCGCCGACTACGCCTACTCCGTCAGCGACGGACTGGTCTCCCATGGAGGTCAAGTCGGCCCTGATGACCACCGCCACCACCAAGGACAGCGCGCGCAAGCCGATCCAGCGCTCCGGCGCCGCGGCCACCCCGCTCGACTACGGCGCCGGGCACGTCGCCCCGAACCCGGCCGACGACCCGGGCCTGGTCTACGACTCCACCTCCGCCGACTGGACGGCGTACCTGTGCGCCCTGGGCCAGCCCCCAGTGACCGTCGACGGCGGCGACGCCTGCGACACCGCCCGGAAGATCGACCCGAGCGACCTCAACTCCCCGACGATCTCGGTGGGTGACCTCGCGGGGAAGCAGACCGTGACCCGCACCGTCACCAACGTCTCCGCCGCCACCGGCGTCTACACCGCGACGCTGCAGACGCCGCCCGGCTATGAGGCCCAGGTCTCGCCGAAGAGGCTGGTCGTCCCGCCCGGCGGCTCGGCCACCTACCAGGTCGCCTTCACCCGCACCGACGCTGCCTGCGGGAAGTGGTCGTACGGATCGGTGAGTTGGAGCGACAAGGCCCACCGGGTGCACAGCGCCGTCGCCCTGCGGGCCTCGCCGGTCGACATTCCGGCCGAGGCGAGGCAAGGGCGCCACCGGCTCGGTCGCTTTCACCCCGAAGGTCGGCTTCGACGGCACCCTCACCGCCACCGTGCAGGGCCTGTACGCGGGCACGGTCAAGAGCGGCACCCTGACCGGCGTGAACACCGACTTCGACCCGTCGCGCCTGTCGCCCTCCGTGGCCAAGGCCGAGTTCACCGTTCCCGAGGGCGCCCGCCTGGCCCGCGTCGCGATCCTGTCCGCCGAACATCTCGCCGGCAGTGACCTGGACCTGTGGGTGCTGGACAAGGACGGCCACCTGCTCACCAGGCCGGGCGGCGGCAACGACGAGCATGCCGACCTCGAGCCGGGCACGTACACGGTGTACGTCATCCAGTACGCCCTGCCGCCGGGCGTCACCAGCCAGACGTACACCCTCCACACCTGGCTGACCGGCCCGGGCTCCCCCGACCACCCGGCCACTGTCACTCCAGCCGCGCACCCGGTCTCCCGGGGCGACACCGTCCCGACCACCGTCTCCTGGCGGAACCTCCCGCCCGGCGGCGTCTATCTGGGCCTGGTCGGCTACGGCGACGGCCCGGACACCGTCGGCACAACTGTCCTGACCGTCACCCCGTAGCGCAGGGGGTTTGACGTGAAGGTCGCAACAACCGGAGCTCAGTAAAGGAATGAATGGAGGCCACATACGAACGCAATTCTGAAGCTGTCTCACCAAACATTGAGCACTCAAGGAGATGTATATGAGTACCGTCATTGGCCAGTTCCGCAGGACGGCAGTGATGGCCGCCGTCCTGACTGCCGCACTGGGTCGAACAGCCACACCAGGGCCAGGCCTCCGCAGAGGGAGACCATGAGGGCGCGCCGGACGGCCGGGGAGAGCGGAGTATCGAGTTCCACGCCGCAAAGAGTACGGATGTACGGCCGGGCAGCGGGTCGGCCCGCAGGCCGATGTCGGCCACCTCGGACCGGTCTGGCGGCCGAGGACGAGAGCGGGCGTCCGGCGGGATCGTCGACGGCATGCAGATCCTCACCGTTCTCCAACTGGCCCTGGCGACGTTCGCCGGGCTGTGCCTCGTCCTGTGCGCCCTCGTCACCGTCGAGGCCACCCGATGAACTCGTACCGCACGACCGCCGCCCACCCCGTCCTGGTGGGCGCCGGTCTGAAGAAGTCCTACGGTCTGACCCGCGCCCTGGCCGGTGTCGACGTGTCCGTCGCGGCGGGCGAGTCGCTGGCGATCATGGGCATCCTCAACGCGCTTGTCCAGGCTAAGTGCATGTAGAGATATTAAGGTGGTTGATACAATCACGCTTGTTTGATGTGGATCAGAAGGTTAATGCTTGGCCTGTGTCCCCAACCCTGGCCTTGATCGCCGGTGACTGGTCGGTCAGCGGTGCCGCCTGTGTTCCGCCCTCGGTCGTCGGCTGCGACCTCCATCCGGTGGTCCTGCCTGCGGGCCCGCGGAACGACCTGGCCATCGATCTGGGTGCGCTGAGCGCAGCTGCGGCGCAGCGTCCGACCTCCGGTGACGTCCGACTGCCGGAATGCCGCGCCCGAGTCGGCGGTTCCTCGCCGCTCCGCCTGTCTCGCCGGGCGCGCGGGGGCGGTGCCGTGTCTCCCGGGTCAGGAGGACCAGCGCGCCGCGCTCGGCGCGAACCTGGGCCCCGAATCCGTCCCACCGTCCGGCGGCAGCCACTCCTCTCCTCCCGTCCCGAGGGGACGGCGGCCTGGTTGAGCAACGGGCATGGCACCCCTCCGCGGACGCCTCGGCCACCAATACGCCCCTGCCAAATACCCGCACCCCATCGAGGGAGAGTGGACATGTCCACCGAACATCCCGCGGAAGCAGAGACTTCCCCCGTCGAGCCTCCGTCCACGCCCACCCGGCGTACCTTCATCGCCACGACCACCGCCGCAGGAGGAGTCGCTGTGGTGGGCGGCCTGGTCGCGGGGCCGCCCGCGCTCGCCGCCGAGGAAGCGGTGGGCGCCGAGGAGCCGCCCGACAGCAGCGTTTCGTTGACGGTCAACGGTGTTCGGCGCACCGTCACGATCGACAACCGAACCTCGCTGCTGGACCTCCTGCGTGAGCATCTCGACCTGACCGGCTCGAAGAAGGGCTGCAATGCCGGTGCCTGCGGCGCCTGTACGGTCCTGGTCGACGGACGGCGGGTCAACTCCTGTCTGACGCTCGCGGTGCGCCTGGAGGGCGCCGCGGTCACCACGATCGAGGGCCTGGCGAAGGGCGACCAACTTCACCCGCTGCAGCAGGCGTTCATCGACCAGGACGCCTTCCAGTGCGGCTTCTGCACGTCGGGCCAGATCATGTCGGGCGTCGGGTGCATCCAGGAGGGCCACACCGGCTCCAGGGCGGAGATCCGGGAGTGGATGAGCGGCAACCTCTGCCGCTGCGGCTGCTACGTGAAGATCGAGCGCGCGGTCGAGCAGACCGCGGCCCGCCGGAAGGGTTGATCCCCATGCATCCCTTCACCTACACCAAGGCCGCGGACATGCGTGAGGCCCTCAGCGCCGGTTGGCGTGGCGGGCGTTACATCGCCGGCGGCACCACGCTCGTCGACCTGATGCGGGAGACCGTAGAGCGTCCCGGCGTGCTGGTCGACATCAGCACCCTGCCGCTGCGCGAGGTCACCGTCACCGAGCGCGGCGGGCTGCGCATCGGCGCCCTGGTCCGCATGGCCGAGGCCGCCGCCCACTCGAAAGTGCGTGTCCTGTATCCCGTCATCTCCGAGGCGCTGGAGCTGAGCGCGTCGGCCCAGCTGCGGAACATGGCGACGATCGGCGGCAACATCATGCAGCGCACCCGGTGCACGTACTTCCGGGACGTGACCGCCGCCTGCAACAAGCGTGAACCCGGCTCCGGGTGCGCCGCGCTGCACGGCTACAACCGCAGCCATGCGATCCTCGGTACCTCCGACGCCTGCGTGGCCACCCATCCCTCCGACGTCGCCGTGGCCTTCGCGGCACTGGAGGCGACGGTGCACGTGCTGGGCCCGGACGGGGAACGGCGTATTGCGTTCGCCGACTTCCTGCTGCGGCCCGGCAGCACCCCGAACCGCGAACAGGCCCTGCGCAAAGGCGAGTTGATTACCGCGGTGGAGATCCCCGCCCTTCCGCGCCCACTGAAGTCCGGCTACCTGAAAGTGCGCGACCGCCAGTCCTACGAGTTCGCGCTCACCTCGGCCGCGGTCGCGCTGCACATCCGCAGCGGCATCATCCGCGAGGCGAAGGTCGCCGCCGGCGGTGTGGGTACCGTGCCGTGGAAGCTGCCTGCCGTCGAGGCCCACCTCATCGGCGAACGCCCCTCCGACCGGCTGTGGGCACAGGCCGCCGAGCACGCGGCCGACGGGGCCCGCCCCCTCACGCACAACGGCTTCAAGGCCGAGCTGCTCAAACGCACCGTCGAGCGCCAGCTGCGCACCGTTGGAGGCATCAAATGAGCCAGCCGCAGGCAGCAGTCGGTGCGGGGCTGCCCCGGGTCGACGCACGGCTGAGGGTGACCGGGGGAGCGAAGTACGCCGCCGACAACAATCCCGACGGGGTCGTGCACGCGGTCATCGTGGAAAGCAGCATCGGCCGCGGCCGGATCACGGGCGTCGACACCCGCGCCGCCGAAGCCCAGCCCGGCGTCCTGAAGGTGATCAGCCACCTCAACGCGCCCAAACTGCCGCCCGTCGAAGGGCGGTTCCCGCCGGGCAAGCCGCTGCGCGCCTTCCAGGACGACCGGGTCCAGTTCTTCGGACAGCCCGTCGCGGTCGCGGTGGCGACCACGCTGGAGGTCGCACAGCACGCCGCGAGCCTGGTGAAGGTCTCCTACGCCGCCGAGACCTCCTCGACCGACCTGAGCGTCGGCGACGCCGACGGAGAAACCCAGACCTATGCACGCGGCGACGCCGACCGGGCCCTGGACTCCGCCCCCGTCCGGCTCGAGAGCGCGTACCGGACGGCCCGCAACCACCACAACCCGATGGAACCGGCCGGCATCGTCGCCCACTGGGACGGCGACCGGCTGACCGTCTGGGAGAAGACCCAGTACGTGCAGGGCGCCGTGTTCACCCTGTCCGGCGAGTTCGGCATCCCTCCGGGCAACATCCGCGTCATCTCGCCGTTCGTCGGCGGAGCCTTCGGCAACGCCGCCCGCACCTGGGTGCACTCCGTCATCGCGGCCATGGCCGCACGCGAAGTGAAACGCCCCGTGAAACTCGTCCTCACCCGCAGGCAGATGTACTTCACCGTGGGATTCCGGCCCGCATACGAGTACGGACTGCGACTGGGTGCCGACCGAGGCGGCCGTCTGACAGCGTCGGCGCACGACGTCCGCGCCGAGTCCTCCCGCTACGAGACGTACAGCGAGAGCGTTCTGGTCCCGGGCCGGATGCTCTACAGCACGCCCAACGTCCGCCAGGCGTACGACCATGTCCCGCTGGACGTGAGCACGCCGTGGTTCATGCGTGGCCCCGGCTACGCCAGCGGCACCTACCCCGTCGAGTCGGCCATGGACGAACTCGCCCACGAACTGGGCGTGGACCCGATCGAGCTGCGCCTGCGCAACGAACCGGCCGACGACGAGTCCAGCAGCCTGCCGTTCTCCACCCGCCGCCTGCGCGAGTGCTACCGCACGGGCGCCCGTGAGTTCGGCTGGCACCGGCGCAACCCCAAGCCCCGCTCGACGCGTGACGGTGACTGGCTCATCGGCATGGGTATGGCGGCCGGTGTCTACGACACCGCGCGCAGCGAGGCCCAGGCCTCGGTCAGGCTCGACGCCGACGGCACCGCCCTGGTGCAGTCCTCGACCAGCGACATGGGCCCCGGCACGGCCACGTCCATGAGCCAGGTCGCCGCCGACGCCCTCGGCCTGACGATGCGTCAGGTGACCTTCCGGCTCGGTGACTCCCTCCTGCCTCCGGCCCCCGTCCACGCCGGTTCGCAGACCATGGCCAGTGTCGGATCCGCCGTCCAGGACGGCTGCGACAAGCTGCGCAGGCAGGCGATCACGCTCGCGGTCAATGACGAGGGATCACCGCTGCACGGCGTCGACGCCGCCGACATCGTCGTACGAGGCGGCCGGCTGTACGTGAAGGACGACCCCGCACGCGGGGAGACCTACCAGCGGCTCCTGGCCCGCAACGACCGGACCCATCTCGAAGTGCTCGGTTCGTACGCCGGGGCGCCGGAACCCGAGAGGTTCTCTCTCTACGCCTACTCCGCGATCTTCGCCGAGGTGGCCGTCGACGCCCGCCTCGGCCTGGTCCGGGTCCGGCGCATGCTCGGCGTCTACGACGCCGCCCGCATCGTCAACCCGAGGCTCGCCGACAGCCAGGCCATCGGGGCCATGACCGGCGGGATCGGTCAGGCCCTCCTTGAGCACACGGTCACCGATCACCGCGACGGCCGGATCGTCAACGCGAACTTCGCCGACTACCTCGTGCCGAGCCACGCCGACATCCACGACCTGAAGGCGATCTTCATCGACGGGGAGGACTACGAAGCCGACCCCATCGGCGTCAAGGGACTCGGTGAGGTCGTCATCGTCGGAGTGGCGCCCGCCATCGCCAACGCGGTGTTCAACGCCACCGGCCGCCGCATCCGCGAACTGCCCATCACCGCGGAAGCACTGCTCTGAGCCCCCCGGGCGGCCGGTGTACCCCACAACACGCGGCTACCCGGGTACCAGGGCCGTCGTCGCGGTTTCCTCCCCTAGGGCGCGGCGACGGCCCGTCAACCCACACCTCACGGAAAGCCCCCCATGCTGAACATCACGGACACCCTGCACGACTGGTGCCACGAGGGTCGGCCGTTCGCCCTCGCCACCGTCATCGACGTCAGAGGCAGCGCACCTCTGCCGGTCGGCACAGCACTGGCGGTGGACGCCGACGGCAACGCGGTCGGTGGCGTCTCCGGCGGCTGCGTCGAAGCTGCGGTGTACGAACTGGCCCGCCAAGTGCTGGCAGACCACGCCGCCCCCGCACGCGTTTCCTTCGGGTACTCCGACTCGGATGCCTTCGCCGCCGGCCTGACCTGCGGCGGAGAGATCGGCGTCCTGGTACAGCGCGTGGAGCCGGGCGCACTACCCCATCTCGCCGCCGCCCTCGATGCCGTGACCGCGGGGCGTCCGTCGGCCGTCGCCCACGTCGTCGACGGTCCCGGTGAACTCGTCGGCCGTATGCTCCACATCCCCGCCGAGGGCACCCACGACGGCACTCTTGGGGTCGAGAGCGAGGACCAGGCGGTCGTGGCGCATGCGCGTGCGCTCCTGCGGGCGGGTCGTACCGCCTCGATCGAGGTCGGCGGCAGTGAGAGAGAATCCGAGAACCCGGACGACGGCACCTGCCCGCGCAAGCTCACCGTCCTCGTCCACGTGCACGCGTCCCGCCCTCGCATGCTGATCTTCGGCGCCGTCGACTTCGCCGCCGCCCTCAGCCGGGCGGGGAGCTTCCTCGGCTACCGGGTGACCGTCTGCGACGCCCGCCCGGTCTTCGCCACCCCCGCCCGCTTCCCGCACGCCGACGAGGTCGTCACCGACTGGCCCCACCGTTACCTCGCGGCGACCGAGACCGACGCCCGCACCGCCGTCTGCGTCCTCACCCACGACGCCAGGTTCGACGTCCCTTTGCTGAGTCTGGCGCTGACTCTTCCCGTCGCCTATGTCGGCGCCATGGGCTCGCGACGCACCCACGAGCACCGGGTCGACCTGCTCAGGGAAGCCGGCGTCTCCCAGGACCAACTGGCGCGTCTGCACTCACCGATCGGCCTGGACATCGGAGCCCTTACTCCCGAGGAGACAGCGATCTCCATCACGTCGGAGATCATCGCCCACACCAACCGCGGCACGGGCCTGCCTCTTTCACACGGCGTCGGCCCCATCCACGTTCCCGCGCAGCCTCTGTCCGGCCTGGTGACGGCGCCGTAACCCCCGCACAAGCGATGCGGCCAGCCGCAGGGCCGCCGGCGCACCGAGTGGTCAGCGGCCGATCAAGCACCGGGGCGGGCGCGGCCGGTCTGGTAGGCGATCACCACGAGTTGGGCGCGGTCGCGGACGCCGAGCTTGGCCATGATGCGGTTCACGTGGGTCTTGGCTGTCGCGGGCGAAATGTGGAGCTGTTCGGCGATGGCGTCGTTGGAGAGACCCGCGGCCACGAAATCGAGCACTTGACGCTCGCGGTCGGTCAGGGTGTTCAACTCCGGGGCCGGAGCGCTCGTCCGGTCGGGTGTGGTGAGGTAGTGGGCGATGAGTGCCCGGGTCGCCCTGGGTGACAACAGCGCATCTCCCCGGGCGACCAGCCGGATGGCGTCGAGGAGGTAGGAGAGCTCCACGCTCTTTCCCAGGAATCCGCTGGCTCCGGCACGTAGCGCCTGGAAGACGTGCTCGTCGGCTTCGAAGGTCGTCAGGATCAGCACCCGTACGCCCGTGAGGTCTTTGTCCGCCGAGATGGCGCGGGTGGCGGCGAGGCCGTCCATGTCGGGCATCCGGATGTCCATCAGCACAACGTCGGCTCGGGTGCTGCGGGCCAGTATGACCGCCTCTTCGCCCGTCGCGGCCTCTCCGACGACTTCCAGGTCCGGCTCCGACTCGATGAGCATGTGGAAGCAGGTGCGGACGAGGGCCTGGTCGTCGGCGAGCAGAACGCGGATGGTCATCCCTGCCTCCCCTCGGCGGTGTTCGCGGGCAGGTCCGTGCCGGACCGATCTGACGTGCGGTTGTCGGCCGGTGGTCCGGCCGCAGGCAGCGGCAGCCGCACCGCGAGGCGAAAACAACCGTCGGTGTCCGCTTCGGCATTGAGGCTGCCGCCGACCGCCTGGACACGCTCACGCATGCCCGTCAGCCCATGCCCGGTGCCCATCGCCGCCGACGCGGGGTACGGGCCGGAGTGCAGAGGGTTGGTGATCCGAACGCGCAGTTCGCCGGGCCTGTAGTCGACGAGCAGGTCCGCCTCGGCGGTCGCGCCGTGCTTGTGAGCGTTGGTCAGCCCTTCCTGGATGACGCGGTAGGCAGTCAGATCGATGGCGGTCGGCAGGGGGAGCGGATGGCCGGCCTGCCGGTGGCGGACATTCAGCCCGGCGGCGGCCAGCGATTCGAGGAGCCCTCCGAGTCGGGACAGGCCGGGCACGGGTTCGGTCAGCTCCGTCTCGTCCGTCTCGTCGCCGGATTGCCGTAGTACGTGCAGCAGCGGGCCCAGTTCGTCCAGGACTGTGCGGCCGGCCTCACGGATGTGACCGAGCGCCACCTCGGCCTGATCCGGCCGGCCCCGAAGGAAGCGGCCGGCGACTCCTGCCTGAATGGTGATCAGGGCGATGTGGTGGGCGATCACGTCATGGAGTTCCCTTGCGATGCGCAGCCGCTCTTCGGCGACCCGGCGGCGGGCCTCTTCTTCCTTGCTCTCCTCCGCCCGCAGCGCTCGTTCCTTCATTGCGGCGACGTAGTCGTGCCAGGTGCGCACGGTGCCCCCGACGGCGGCGAACATCCCGGTCCAGGCGAACACAGCGTCGGCCTCCGGGCTGGAGGCCGAATCCGCCGCCCACGTCATGACGGCGTACAGGGCGAGGGCCGTGCCCAAGGTGACGAACAAGGCGGTCCGCCGACGGACTGTTCGGGCTACGGTGTAGACCGCGATCAACGCGGCGAGCTTCAGTGCCCGCGACGGATACGACGCGAGGACGGTGAAGGCCACCTCCCCGAGCACTGCCAGCGCCAGGACGGGCAGCGGTGCTTGGCGACGGGCCAGCAGAAGCATGAAGGCGGCCACCGCGGCGACGGCGTCGGCGCCGGACGGCCGGATGCCGTCGGGCCACTGTCCGAACAGTTGGGGCAGCAGCCCGATACAGCCCACGAGAGTGGCGAGGGTGGCATCCACCAGACGTGGGTGAGTGCCGGTGACCCGTTTCAGCGATGCCGGTCCGATCACGGCTTCACCATCCCTTGGTGCCGATCCTCGGCTTCGGCCAGATGCTCCCGCCTGTCCTTACGCCTGAAGGCGTACGAGCGGGTTGAGGGTGTGACCGCTGCAACCGGGGTCACGCGTTGCCCCGCGAGGGTCACCACGTGGCCATGTCCCGGAGGCGCAGCCGCTGGCTGTGGCCCGTGTCGACGTGACCACGTCGGTGGCCTTTCGGTGAAGAGCGCAGACCGGCTGCGGGGGGGCGCGGCCGACGAGGCTCCATCCGCGTAGCGGTGCACCAGCCAGCCTGGCGACGAGGCGCGCGGCATGCCGCCGTCGACGGCGGCATGGGAATGCGCTGCATGACTGCCGACCAACAGCCGGCTCACGAGGCACCTATCGCCTGTGAAGCCACGTTGATCACAGGGGAGCGGGTCGGCGAGCCCACCGCCTCACGCCTCCCGGACCACTTCGGCCACCTCGTCGAGGAGTGCCCTCAACTGTGCGGCTTTCTTCGGACCGAGCTTCTCGGCGATCCGCAGTTCGATGTCCACGATCACGGCCTCGGCATCCCGCAGGGAGTCGCGGCCGGCGTCGGTGAGGTGCAGTTCCTGCACGTGGCGGTGGCGCGGGTGCGGTCGGCGTTCCAGTTGACCCCGCTCCTCCAGGCGGGCCACCTGGGAGGCCACTGCTTGCGGGGTGACGTTCAGGCGGCGGGCCAGTTCCGCGCCGGTCAGGCCGGGATCGGTGTGGACGGAGATCAGCAGGGTGTACTGCGCGGCCGCGATGCCCAGCGGTCGTAGCCGCTGGTCCTTCCGGGCCTGGACAGCCCACTCCGCCCGCCGCAGGGCCCAGGTCACTCGGGTCAAGTGCTCGGCAGGGATCGGCCGGTCGTCATCCTTTGTCACCCGGTGAGAATACGGCACCTGGGGACTTGGCAAGTACTTGATTGTTCTCAAGTGTATGAATTATTCTTGATTTGGCCGAGCGGCTGATCTCCGACGCGTCCGCGCATCTGCCGCGCGATCCTCGTGGTGTGGGTACGGTCGGCGGGCCGGATGGCGTCGGTCCTCACAGGGGGCCACCCGGGAGGCCACTGCTTCGGGGTTGCCGCTCAGTCGACGGTACTGCGGGCTGAGACCTTGCGAACCGTCTCGGCCACTTGGTCGAGCAGCGCTCGCAGCTGCGCTGTCTCCGAGCCGAGACCATCGGTGACCTGCCGCTCGATGTCGGCGATCACTGCGTCGGCCGCACGCAACGCCTCCCGACCGGCGTCGGTGAGGTGCAGCTCCTGAATGTGCCGGTGGCGCGGATGCTCACGTCTCTCCAGTTGCCCGCGGCTCTCCAGGCGCGCCACCAGTGAGGCGATGGCCTGTGGAGTTACGTTGAGGCGGCGGGCGAGTTCGGCGCCGGTCAGCCCCGGCTCGTCGTGCACGGAGATCAGGAGCGTGTAGTGCGCCGCCACCATGCCCAGCGGTCGCAGCCGCTGCTCCTTGAGGCTCTGCACCGCCAGCTCTGCGCGGCGCAACGCCCATGTCACCCGGTCGAGCGCGCCGAGCCCGACGGGCTCCTCGTCATTTCGTATCACGCGAGAAGGATACGACACTTAAGAACTGTCAAGCGTTTGACACTCCCCTAGCGATTGAGGAATGCTGGTCCTATGAATCGCACCATTGCTCTGATCACTGGCGCCTCCTCCGGCATCGGCGCCGCCTACGCCCGTCTCCTGGCAGACGACCACGACCTCGTCCTGGTGGCGCGACGGGCCGACCGGCTCGCCGACCTGGCCGAGGAACTCCGATCCCATGGAGCAGCAGTCGAGGTGCTGCCCGCCGACCTCATGACTCAGGACGGCATCGCCGCTGTCACCGACCGGCTCGCCGCCGGGGACGTGCGCATGCTGATCAGCAATGCCGGCGCCGGCGGCTACGCCCCGCTCGCCGACGTCGACCCTGCCGACATCGACCGCCTGCTCACCCTCAACGCTGTCGCCCCCATTCGGCTGGTCCACGCCGCGCTTCCCGGAATGCTCGCGGCAGGCGAAGGCGTGATCGTCACTGTCGCCTCGCTCCTCGCCTTCAGTGCGGGCCTGACTGATTCGCGAGCACCCCGGCGCACCCTGTACGTCGCCGCGAAGGCCGCCACCTTGGGCTTCACGCGCACCCTCGCCGGTGAGCTCGCCGACACCCCGGTTCGCGTCCAGGTGGTCTGCCCCGGCGTTGTGGCAACAGAGTGGAACAGTGGCGCCGGCCGCAGCATCCCCTGGGCGATGTCGCCCGAGGACGTGGCAGCGGCCAGCCTGGCCGGGCTGCGCCTGGGTGAGACCGTCTGTGCCCCCGGTCTGGAGGGTCAGGACTCAGCCCTGGACGCCTTGCTCTCCGCAGAGGCCGCTTTTGTCACGGGCGGCAACCACCCGACACCCGCGGCTCGCTACACCGAGCCGCGGGATTAAGACCCTTTTTCCAGGCGCGCAATGGGGACGTGAACGCGGCGATCGGGATCTTCGAGTTCTTCGCGAGCCTGTGCGACTCCATGCCCGGCCAGGTCAACGACGGCGGAAGTCTGCTGGACATGGCCCATGCTCTGGGGAGCCTCGGCCGAACAGTTGGCTCGGCGGCTTCGCTACCCTGCCCGGTGGCCATCCCGCCGCCCGGAACGGACCGCGACGGCATCCCATACACGCGGGCGCGGGCAATGGTTGACCCCCGGCGTCCCGTCCGACGCCGACGGTACCGATGGCGTCGACGCGAACGGGCACACCGACATTGAGAAGGATTTCAACGAGTTCGCGGGAGGGTGACGCCGTTTCTCTCCACGGCCCTCCCTATGCTACGGGCGCAGGAGCACCTTGCCGCGCGCCCGGCCGGTCTCGCTCAGCCCGTGCGCCTGGGCGGCGTCGGCGAGCGGGAAGCTTCGGTCGACGCGTACGCTCAGTCGGCCGTCGGCGGCGAGGCGGGCATACTCGGTGAGCTCTGGCCCGAACCGTCGGTTGTCGCCGGAGAAGGTGATGCCCAGCTCGAAGGCCCGGGGATCGGAGATGGTGACGATGCGGTCGGTGGTGCCGCCGCGCAGCTCCATGGAGACATCCAGCGCGTCGATGCCGGCGACGTCGTAGACGGCGTCGACGCCCTGCGGAGCGACGGCGCGGACCCGGTCGGCGAGGCCGTCGCCGTACACCACGGGGATCGCGCCGAGAGAGCGCAGGTAGTCGTGGTTGGCTTCGGACGCCGTACCGATCACTGTGGCACCGCGGGCCACGGCGAGCTGGACGCCGACGGAGCCGACCACGCTCGCGGCTCCGTGGATCAGCAGCGTGTCGCCCTGGCCCACCGCGAGCTCACCCAGCGCACGGTCGGAGGTCTCGACGGCCACGGGCAGCGCGGCGGCCATCTCCCAGTCGAGGCCGGCCGGCTTGGGCGCGAAGTCCGAGGCCAGGGCGTACTCGGCGTAGGAGCCGGTCTCGGTCCAGGCCATCACCTCGTCTCCGACCGAGACACCGGTGACGCCCTCTCCCACCTCGTCGATGATGCCGGCCGCTTCCATGCCTGGGACGGCGGGAAAGGACACGGGGCCCATCATCTCCTGGACCCAGCCGTGACGAATCTTGAAGTCGATGGGGTTGACGGCGGCGGCCACGATCCTCATCCGCACCTGCCCGGGGCCGGCGTGCGGCTCCGTCACCTCCGCCAGCCGCAGAACCTCCGGACCGCCGTACTCCTCGTACGAGATCGCCTTCACGCCTGTCACTTCCCGTCGTTCGTGTGCCTCAGGCCGCCGTTGCGGCAGCCGGTCGTGGACAACATCCCCAGCCTCCGGCTGGGCGGCTCGGCTGTCGCTGTCTTTTCGGACGGTTCGAACTAGCCGAAAGGACGATTCGATGGGAGGGCCGGATGCTTACGCTGGCGGGCATGAACCTGATGGCCGCAGTCGAGTTGATCCAGGCGCCGCTATCCGAGACCCTGCTGCGCCTGTCCGCCGTCCTGGCGGAGGCTGTTCCGCACCGGACGATCGCCCAGCTCTCCGGCAACTGCGCGTACTCGCCGTTCCTGACCCACGGTGAGTCCCCCGGCCGACCCGGCTCCATCGTCACCGCCGCCGACCTGGCCGCGCTGCGGCCGCTGCTGCCGGCGAGGGGAAGCTGGCAGGGGCGGGCGCGGGTGGCGGGTGTCGACGTGCCCGTGCTGGCCCTGACCAGCGACATCACCGGGCAGAGCGCGCTGCTGGTCGTCGTACGGACCGAGGACACCCCGGTACCGGAGGAGCATTTGACGCCCGCCCAGTTGTTGTGGGACCTGGTGGCCGCGCACCGGGACGGTCTGCGGACCGAGGCGCTCCCGGGGTCGCTGGCCGCGTCGCGAGCCGCGGCGGCGGCACGGGCCGCAGCCATCGCCGAACTCCGCGACGCGCACGGGGGCGTGCTGACCGCTCTGCTCGGCGTCCTGCGCGACCGCGCCCTGGACGACACGAACGCCCGTACGCGCGCCGTCGACGTCGCCGTTTCGGCCCTCGCTGACCTGCGGTCACGGGCTGAACTCGACCAGTCGCTGGCGGAGGAGCGGGCCGGGGACGCCTTTGAGCGGCTCGCCGTGTCGCTGCGCCGAATCCTGCGCGCACGCAACGTACGGCTGGAGCTGGGCCCGCCCGGCGTGGAGGAAGGCGCGGACCGCTTGCTGCCCGCCGATGTCACCGACACGGTGCTTGCCGTGGTCCGGGCCACCGTGCACGCGTCACTGGACGACCAGGGCCACGGTCCGGGAGGTGACGGAGAGCACCGCGTCCATGTCGGGTGGAAGGTCGGTACCGACGAACTGCGCGCCACCGTACGAGACAACGGACCCGGGACCCTGTCCCGCAGCGCCCTCGACGCCCGCCGGGTCAACGAGCGTCTTGCACCGCTCGGTGGGCGGGTCGACTTGGACGCGGTGCCAGGCTGGGGCACGACGGTGATCTTCGAGATCCCGCTCGCCTCGCCCAGCACACCCCGTCAGGATCCGCTGACCGCGCTCGGCGCGCGGGAGCTGCAAGTGCTGGGACAGCTGGCCCGCGGCCGGCGCAACCGGGACATCGCGCAGGATCTGCACATCAGCGAGTCGACGGTGAAGTTCCACGTGGCGAGGATCCTCGGCAAACTGGGCGTCAGCTCCCGTGGGGAGGCGGCCGCCCTCGCCCACGAATGGGGCGCCGCATAGCCTGTGCCGTCGGCAGATGACCGGGCTGTCGCAGCGGCGACCAGGAGTTCCGGGCTGTCCAGCTACCTGTTTCATTCCAGTGCACCGGAGTGCCCCATTGCTCGGCCGGTTCGGGCGGTGAGCTGATCACAGTACGGACACCTTGGTCCGACACCGGGCACGTCCGCTTGAGTACACCCCTCGCACGCGTCGAATCGCCCTTCAGCAGGCGGAGTTGAGAAGGACGTCGATGTCCCGCCGTGCCCTGGGGCTGCCGACCCGTGGGCGCTCCAGGCAGCGATTGCGTCCTGCATTGTCCGGCCGTCCAATGGGATCACCTACATCGCCGACCAGGCGGGCTGCCTGGCTGGCGATGTAGGTGACAGTCTCATGCGTCCTCGTGTACGTCCTGCCGCCGCGTTTTCTCTTCACGGACCAGGCCGAGCAGTTCTAGCACCGGCTGGTCGGGCAGGGGGACCGTTCGGCGTCATCGGCGCGAATCCTCCACCGCCAAGGGATTGCACGTCGCCAGACGTCGTGTGCGTGGCGAACGGCGGCCTTGCCTCGGGTAGCGGTCGTCATTCGCCTTCGCAGATGCCCTCGACAGCGAACTTCTGGTGCAGGTGCGGGTAGGCGACGGTGCCGGCGGAGTAGCCCGCCAGGTGGGAGGCGAACTCCGGGTTGGCGAACGCGGCACGGAGGTGCTCGGTGGATTTCCGGACCGCGACGTTGGTGAACAGCCGGCTGCCGCCGATGCCGCGGTACAGCTGCACCGAGAGGAAGCCCCCGACTTCTTCATGTACTCCGCGTCGTCGGTCCAAGCGGCCACCACCTCGGTCTCCTTGCCTTCCGGGGCGACGAACGGGTTGATGATGGTGACCGGACCGGTCTCCTCCGCCTGCTGGTCGAGGAAATCGGTGGACTCGTCGAGGTTTTCGAACTGCAGCATGGTTGCTCCATGAGCTCGATGGGCTGTCAAAGTCACTTCCCGACACGCGGTCTACAACAGTTGGCAGCGATCACGACTGAAGGGCGGAACAGGTGAGGGCCTTCCGGTTCGGTGTGGATTGCGACGTCTGCACCGAACTGAAAGGCCCTCGTGATCCCCCGTAACGCACCCCTGACCAAGATCGGACGCCTGCTGCGCTTGGCCCGCTGTGTGGTCAAGGGCAACTGGCCCCACGGTGGGTTGCAGAGCGCTTCCAAGTCTTCCCGGCCGCCGTCCGGCGGCGGGCGGGAAGGGTCAGAGTGCGCTCAGCGCAGCGCGGGCGACCTCATCGTCCTGGACCGGGGTGCCTCCGCCGACCGCGAGGGCGCCGATGAACTGGCCGCTCTCGAAGATCGGTCGGCCGCCGGCGAGCAGGCTGGCGCCACTGGCGACGTGGGAAGCGATCTGGGCCGGGTCCTTGATGTTGGTGGCCAGGTCGGCGGTGGCGGCCCGGTAGGTGCGCGCGGTGTGTGCTTTGTGGGGTACCAACGCGGCTGCCGCCGGGCTGTTGTTGTCCATGCGCAGGGATGCCTTTGTCTCCCCGGCGGAGTCGACGACCAGCACATACATGGGTGGAAGATTTGTGTGGTCCCGCACGTAGCGGATGGCGGCCTCGGTGAGCCGCTGAGCCTGGGCCAGGCTGATCGTCCGCGTCGCGGTCGATCCCATGCTGCCCGTGACGGCCGAGGCGCTGTCGGCGAGCATCTGGCTCAACGCCACTCCGCCCGCCACCGCCCCCGCCATCCCGAGCATTCCACGTCTCGTGGCCAGGGTGTTGCCGGACTCTTCTGTCATGGCTTTACTCCTGCGTTCTTATAGGGAACGTTCTTACGCATCTCGGGATCTTCTTGGGCGTCCTGTCCGCGCCGACGGGCTGGTTGTTGCCCGCGACCCTGGATGCCTGGTGCGGAGGACGGGCGATGGCGTTGGCCACCGCACCCCTCCCAGTCACTTCATGCATGAAGTTATATCCGCGTCACTTCATGGCGCAACTGATGTCGCGAGTGATGTACTTCACGCGTGAAGTCATGTCTCGTGCCTGAAACGAGACGTCACGGCCTTAAGGCTCAGTGGAAATCGGCGCTGCCCGCTGCCTGGGCGATGCGCCGCGCAATCTGGGTCATCTGACGCACCTGTGCGGGCGAGAGGCTGTCGAAGACGAGGTGGCGGACCGTGGTGACGTGCTCCGGGGCGCTGGCTTCGAGCTTCGCCATCCCTGCGTCGGTCAGGCCGGCCAGGGTGTAACGGCCGTCGGTGGGATCGGGGCGGCGGGTGAGCCAGCCGCGCCTCTCCATACGGGTCGCGACCTGGGACAGGCGCGGCAACTGACCCGCGGTGAAGTCGGCCAGCTCGCTCATGCGCAGCGTGCGCTCGGGGGCCCGGGACAGGCCTACGAGGACCTGGTACTCGAAGTGTGTGAGCCCGGCGTCGCGCTGGAGCTGCCGATCCATTGCCGCGGGCAGCTTGGTCACCATGCCGACCAGGGCCATCCAGGCGTGGAGTTCCTCCTCGTTCAGCCACCGGAACGGTTCCGCAGCCTCGCTGCCCCTTGCCGACTCGGCTTGCCCGCCGGAGCTGTGTTCGCCGGCGGGTACGCTGCGGGTCCGCTTCACGGGGCGGTTCTTGGCCATGAAACGGATTCTATGCGCGAGGGATGAACGGCCTTCCTTGCGAAGCGGCCGACCAGGCGGTCAATTCGGCTCGTTAACCTGCGCACGAAGGTTCTTCTGGCGGCGGGGGGGAGTCGCACACGTTCGTCGAGTCCTGCCGCAATGAGTTCTCGGCGGACCAGGTCGTGGCCCCGCAGATCCTGGTGGAGTCGCCGCATTCCACGCGCGCACGGTCGAACTCGAACTGATCCCCGCACTGCGCCACTACGGCCTCGGCCTGATCCCGTCGAGCCCGCTGGGCGGTGGCCTGCTCGGCGGCACCCTGCAGAAAGCCGACAGCGGTCGACGCTCGTCCCCCGACTTCCTGGCTGCTGTCGAGCAGCACCGGCCACAGCTCGAACGGTACGAAGCCCTGTGCGCGGACCTCGGCGAGCGGCCAACGGACCCTCGCCTGGCTGTTGCACAACCCGGCGGTCGCGACCACCATCGTCGGGCCGCGCACCCCCCGAGCAGCTGCACGAGACACTCCGGGCCGCGCACCTGACCCTGTCCCCAAAGATCCTTCTCGAGCTCGACGAGATCTGGCCGGGTCCCGGCGACGTGGCTCCGGAAGCGTATGCCTGGTAGCTCGGCCACCCAGGCGTCAAGCACGGCCGATTGACCGAGTTTCGCGGCGCCAAGAACCACCTCCGTTGGTCCGGCCGATCGGCCTGGGCCCCCGAGCCGATCTACGAGCCCGGCCGAGGAGACGGTTCCGAGGCCGTGCCGAGGCGGGCCCGAACTCGGTCCCGCGCAGCGCGGTTCAAGGACGGGAACTCAGTCTCAGGAGGGGAGAAGGAATCCCATCAGGGCGAGCAGCACGCACGAGCCGAGGTTGACCGCCCGGTAGCGGATGGTCGCGCTGGGCCAGAAGTAGGCGGCGGTGGGCGAGCCGATGACCTGGCCGTTCACGCCGGTGCGCCGGGCCGTCAGGGCGGCGCGGAAGACGTGGAAGTTGTTGGTGACGACCACACACCGGTGGTCCGGCTCGCGTTCCCGCATGAGCACCTCGCTGAAGCGCAGATTCTCCTCCGTGCTGCGCGAGCGGTCCTCCCGTACGACATGCCGCTCCCGGACGCCACGGGCGATGAGGTGGTCGGCCATCGCCTCCGCCTCGGGCAGGTCCTCGTCGGGGCCCTGGCCGCCGGAGGTGACCAGCACGGGCGGCGTACCCCGCGCCGCCTGCGCCTCGTACACCGCGCGCGCCCGCTCCAGTCTGCTCGCCAGCAGGGGCGGCACCCGGGAGCCGCCGATCAGACCGGATCCGAGGACGACGACGAAGTCCACGTCGTGACGGACCTTCAGCCGTGCGTAGAGGAAGGCGTAGGCGAGGAAAGACAGGAAGACGTACGAGACGTAGCCGGCCACGAGGAGGACCGCTCCGGCGACGCGCCGCAACGGCGCCGAGTCGACGTCGGCGGCCGTCACGGTGAGCGTGACGCAGCCGAGGACGGCCAGCCCCGCCAGCCCGGAGAGCAGGTTGGCGGGGCGTCGGCCCTCCTTGCGGACCATCGTCACCCCGTTCGCGATCAGGAACAACGCGAGGGCCAGCACCCCCAGAGCCAACAGCGCGAAGGCGAGGGTCACCGCCGCGAGGAGTGGTGCGGGCGCGCTGCCGGCTGCCACTTGGGCGAGCAGCGCCACGGTCAGCAGGACGAGGGACAGTCCGAGCAGGACGGCGTTGCCGAAGCGGCGGGGGTCTTGCCGCGTCCGGGCCAGGAAGAGCAGGAAGGCCAGCCCGGCGAGGATCGCGAAAATGACGGCAGGCATGGGTTGTTGTCACCTTTGCTGATCGGCGGGGCGTTGTCCTGACGCGGGATGTGGCTACGGCGGTGGCCTGCTACTCGGGGCGTGGGCCCGACTGCTCCGTGACCGACCTCAGCAGCGGGCGGCTGAGCGCGCCGGCCGCCAGCACTCCCCCGACGCCGACGCCGAAGCACAGGACGAGCAGGGCTATGCCGCCGATGTCGACAGATGTGCCGCTACCGAGGGTGAGCGGGGAGGCGGTGAAGATGCCGGTCAGGGCGGCTCCGCCGGCGCGGACGGCCACGGGGAGGAGGGTCTCCTTGCGGCGGGCCGCGTCCAGGGTCCGTAGCGGTGTACCCGCGAGGCGGAGCAGGCCGTAGGTGCGGCGGCGGTCCAGGACGGAGGCGGCCGCGGTGATGCCCGCGGAGGCGATCGCGGTGATGAAGGAGACGCCGAGGATGACCCGGGTGGCGGCGGAGAAGTCCTTTGAGAACAAGTCACCCTGCCAGAAGACGTCGGTTCCGGTGACCGGGTACTGGCCGGGTACGAGGGACGTCAGCGCGGTGCGGGCGCGGTCCAGCTTCTCGGTGCCGCCAGGCACGGTGGCTACGACCTGCACGGTTTCCTCGCCCCCGGGGCGACCCAGTCGGTGCTCGTGCCGACGGTGGCGGTGATCCCAGCGTGTTCCAGGCGGTGCCGCTCCTCCTGTTGGACCACGGCCACCCGAGCCTTGGGAACGGCCACCGCGAGGGTGTCAGGATGTCCCATCGGCGAGATGCCGGAGGCCCCGAAAAGAGCGAAGAACCCGGCCACGAACCCGGCGAGGGTGAGCCCGGAGACCGTACGCCAGCCGCTCTTGGGATCGTCCAGCAGGCGGCGGCCGGCCAGCAGGGTCGCCGGCTTCCGGGCAAGTGCGCAGATGATCCGCCCGAGGACGCCGACCACCCACGGGCCGATCACGGACAGGGCGAGGAAGACCACGGCGAAGAACGCCAGGACACCGTTGATCTCGCTCTTGTGCTGCTTGGTGAACAAGTAGTAGCCCAGGATCACCGCGACGAAGGCCAGGGCGCGCAGGAAGCTCATGCGGGGTGGCTTGGAGCGGCGCGCCACGCCCAGCGGGCCGACGACGACCTGGCGCAGCCCGACGAGCGCGCTGACGACCACCATGGCGACGACACCGGCGAGCACGGCGAGCAGCACCGGGAGCCCCACCCACAGGTCGGCCGCGTACCAGGAGCCGCCCGCCACGGACACCCGCGCGGCGGCCGGCAGGAGCAGTCCATATCCGATGGTGCCCAGCACTGCGCCCGCCGCGCCGGTGAGGGCCGCCTCGGCGGTGATCATCCCGGCGATCCGCCCCGGGGTGGCGCCGATGAGCCGCAGTGCGGCGAGGCGCTGGTCACGGCGGGAGACCGACAGACGGGCGGAGGAGGCTCCCAGGACCAACAGCGGTACAACGACGAGGATGGTGGCGATGTTCGACAGAGCCACGTACTGGCCGCCGATGCCGAAGGCCAGGGACCGTCCGGTGAAGTCGGCGACCCGCGTGGGGGTGACGATGTCGCCGGGGCGGCTCCCGTCGTCTTCGCGCGGGGCGGTGACGGCGGCGGCGGTCGGCTCGTGGCCGACGACCGCGACCAGTTCGCCGGGGCGGGCCAGCGCCGCGCGGCCGAGGGTTCCCGCCGCGGTGCCGGGGACGGGATGCCGATCGGTGGGAAGGCGGTGGAGGAGGTCGGCGAGGGCCGGGGAGACCCACACCTCACCCGGTTTGGGGAAGCGGGGCATGCCGGGCGGGACGGGGGCCACGCTGCGCCTGCCCGCCGGACAGCTGTCCGGGCCGCCGCTCCTCCATGCCCGCCAGGCCCAGCGGCGGGAACCACTCCCGTGCCCTCTGGACCGCCTGGCGGCGAGGCATGCCGCCGAGCATCAACGGCAGGCGAGCCGCACCGCAGCGAGCTGCGCCGGACCCGCTTCGGCTTCGTCTTCCAGTCCGGCCAGCTGCTGCCGGAACTGCCCGCCGACGAGAACGTGGCCGGCGAGCATTACCTGGCCCTCGTCGGGGCGTTCGATGCCGGCGAGGCAGTGCAGCAGGGTGGACTTGCCCGAGCCGGACGGACCCATGATCGCCAGCGACTCGCCCGCCGCGACGGACACGTCGACACCGGCCAGGGCGCGGGTCAGACCGTAGGACTTCTTCAGACCGGCGCCCACCAGGACGGGGTGGGTGGCGGTCGTGCGGTACGAGTTCATCGTGCGGCCTCGACGGTGACGAGGGCGCACAGGACGAGGCACAGCCCGGCGAACGTCGCCAGGCCACTTGGAGAACGGTGAGGATCTGCATGCCGTCGACGATCCCGCCGGACGCCCGCTCCCGTCCTCGGCCGCCGGGCCGGTCCGGTGCGGTCGGCGTCGGCCTGCGGGCCGACCCGCTGCTGCTCCCCCGGACCGCCCGGCGGGTGGAGCGCCCGGCCACCGCGTGGTGCAGGAAGCGCTGACGAACGTGCACCGCCCCGCCCCTGGTGCGGACGTCGTCATCCGCCTCGTACCGGACCGGCACTCCGGTACGCCACCGCCAGCTGGCGCCCGCCTGACCCGTAAATCGGCCTGCGGGCCGACCCCGGCCGCACACTGTCGGCCGACCGGCCGAAGCGCAGCCACCGTCCGGCGCGCCACTCTCCTGGTGACAGCCTCACCGCAGCAAGCGCATCGCAGGAGAGAAACATGAAATACGTCGCTGTGTCCCTGGTGACCGCCACCGTCGTGGCCGTGGGCGGATTCGCTTTCGTGGCCGTACCGCGACTGCTGAGCACGGAGTCGACCAGCACCGTCGGTTCCACCGGGGCCGTGAGCCGTACGGAGGTCGAGAAGCAGGTCCGCGAGAACTACTCCCTGCCGCTCGTCCAGGAGAAGCCGAAATCCGTGAGCTGCGCCGGAGGTCTCAAGGCGCGGCAGCTCGACTCGGTCGAGTGCACTGTGATGTCCGAGAACGGGAAGCGGCAGCAGATCATAGTGTCCGTGACCAAGGCCAACGGGAACAGCGTCTCGTACGACTATGCGGTGCTGGAGCAGTAGGAGTGGCGTCGTCTGCCCCTCGCCCGGATGCCGACTCGGCGCGCCAGCTCTTCCGGACGATCACGCCGCGCCGGAGCCCGCACCACGCAGGTCCAACGGTGGCAGGGCATCGGGATTGAGCTCGGCAAGCACGCGGAGCAGCAGGGAGTGAATGACTGCCCGCTCGGCGGGGGCCAGGGCCACCAGCGCTTCTCGGTCAAGTCGTTCCACCACCTCCCGCGCCAGATCGGCGAGCTTCGCGCCGCCGTCGGTGATGGTCAGCTGGACGGTTCTACGGTTCGAGGGGTGATCGTGGCGAGCCACAAGGCCGCGTTCCACCAGTGCGTTGACAGCGGCCCCCATGGACTGGGGCGTGAAGCCGGTCCTGCGCGCGATCTCCGCCGCGGAGGTTCCCGGCGTCCAGCTGACGTGCTGCAACGCGTTGTGCTGCGCCGCCGTGAGGTCGAGCGAACGCAACGCTCTCTCGAGCCGCGTTCCCATCACGTGGACCATCTGCCACGCCAGGTAGCCCATGCGTGTGGACGGATCTGCGTGTGTGCGGCTCATGAGCGGCTCCGACAGTAAGGTACCTGATATTTCTATGATACAACTATAAGGCACCTTGTAATAAGAGACGGAGAGCCCTCCCCCATGTCCACATCACCCACCCCTTCCGCCGAGGCGCGCCATGCGCCCCATCACCACGCGATGGACACCGCTCCGGCGCCCCAAGGGGCCACCGGAGTGAAGGGAGTTTTGCTACCGGTCGCGATCGTGCTGGTCATCGGCTCGATCTTCGTCAGCGTGTTTCTGGCCGCCTTCCACGCCCCCCGGCCGCACGACCTTCCAGTCGCCGTCGTCGGGACGACCCAACGGCTCGAACAGGTCACTGGAGGGCTGGAGCTCGGGCTGTCCGACGGTTTCGAGGTGAAGCGCTACGCCGACGAGAATGCGGCCCGCCGCGCGCTGCAGGACCGCAAGGTGTACGCCGCCTATGTCACCGGCTCCGGGAAGTCCGCCACGCTGCTGTATGCGGGAGCCAACGGCCCTTCGGTGACCTCGACGGTCACTGGCGCCTTCTCCGGTGTCGCCAAGGCGAACAGTGACCGGTTGACCGTGCGCGACGTCGTGCCGGCCTCCGCGGGCGACACCCGCGGTATGTCGGTGTTCTACGCCGGGTTCGGCGTCGTGCTGGCCGGATTCCTGTTCGGCATGATGACCTACCAGATGGCTCCGCGACTGGAGTACCGGTGGAGATTGGCCAGTCTGGCCTCCTTCAGCGTCCTCAGCGGCGTCCTCGTGGCGGCGATGGCCGGGAGCCTCGGCTTCGCGGCACTGCCCGGTCCCTTCCTGGGCATCGCGGGGATCATCGCGCTGATGGCCGCGGCCGTCGGCAGTGCGACCATGACGTTCATGCGTGTCTTCGGCCGAGCCGGGATGTCGCTGGCCGCCGTGGTCCTGCTGACCTTCGGCAACAGCACGAGCGGTGGCACGCTGCCCGCCGCCTACCTGCCGGGCTGGCTGCATCCGCTCTCGGAGGTCCTCCCGGTGGGAGTCGGCGTACGGGCCGTCCAGGGCTTGTCCCACTTCAACAACGACGGTCTGACCACGGGGATCGTCGTCCTGGTGGCGTGGATCCTCGTCGCCGCCGTGATGCTCTTCTGGCTTGATGCCCGCGGACCCCGCCGCGCAGCCGTCGACTGACCCGGCTCCCGCCCTGCCCCATTCCCGGGCACGGTCCGTGGGGAACGGGAGCGGTGTTGGTCCATGGCAGAGAGACGCAGCCGGGTTGTCCGGTAACGTCCCGGCGAGCAGCACACCTCGCTCTCGTAGACTGCGGCCGTGACCGACGCCGCGTTCCCCACCACCGGATACCTCGCCTGGCAGTTCTCCCAGATCATCGCCGGACGGCTGGAGCGGGCACTGCGCGCGGAAGACCTCACGCTGGCGCAGCACAACGCTCTGCAGCAGGTCCTCTGGACGCCGGGGGTGTCCGCCGCCGAGATCGCGCGCCGTTCGGGCATCACGGCCCAGTCCATGGGAGCCGCAGTGAGTCAGCTCGTCGAGCGAGGACTACTACGACGTGAGCCGCACCCGACCAGCCGCCGCAGCATGCAACTGCTCGCGACCGCCGAGGGAGACGCGACCGCCGCTCGTGCCGCTTCGATCGCCCGGCGGATCGAACGGGAGACGACCTCACCACTCTCCCCGGACGACAAGGACAGCATTCACCGTCTGCTCTACCGTTTGGTCGAGGAACTGAACCCCGATGCCCTCGCTATTGACAGGCCCTCCTTGAACTAGCCCTGCAGCCCTGGCTGTCCAGCGGATGCAGCTGTCGGCTCCGCGGCGTCGATGTGAGAAAGAGACATGGACAGGTTGAGCGGACGGAAAGCCATGACCCGCGCCGAGAGCCGTCCGCCGTCGAACGGATCCATGCGCGGTCGCCCGCGCAGCGAAGCCGTGGAACAGGCCATCCTGGAGGGAGTAATGGCCCTCCTGGAGGACGGTGTTCCACTGGGTGATCTCTCGGCGCGTCGCCCGCACCGCTGGCGTCGGCAAATCGGCCATCTACCGCCGCTGGAGCGACAAGGAGGATCTGTTCGTCGACGTCAGACGCGCTGTCGAGTCCGCCGTACCCGAACTCCCGGGCACCTCGATGCGGGACGACCTCGTCGTTCTCCTGGAGTCGCTGCGCCAACGCAGCCTGGGCAGCCGCTTGTTGGCGATCCTGCACAACGCGCACGTCCAGACGAGGAGCAGCCCGAAGATCTGGGCGGCCTACCATGCCGGCGTGATCACTCCCCGGCGTGACCTCGGACTGGCGATCCTCCGTCGAGGCCGGACGAACGGGGAACTTCGTACGGACATCGACCTGGAACTGGCTATCGAAATGTTCGTCGCTCCTCTGCTCGTCCGCTCGTTCGTCGACCCCGACCCCGACCTCCCGGACGGACTGGCCGAGCAGATCGTCGACGCCATGCTCCATGGCCTACGGCCCGTCAACTCCCCAAGCGCTTGATCAGAGCAGGCCGCCTGAGCGGTGCGAAGGCCTGAGTCCACCGGCCGCGGCAGCACCCACGGTGCTGTGGCCGATGAACCGCCGCAGGCCGCATCGGCCACAGCACCGTGATGTGAATTGCCGATGACCAGTACATACCCCGAAGCAGCTCCCTGAACGGACCGCCAGTAACCGTTGCGGACGCGGGCGTTGATCGGCTCTGCGCGGTTGCTGGGACGCTACTGAGCGATGCTGAGTGCTCAACTGGCCAGGCGGGGCAGCAGGCAGTGGGCGTTGGCGGTGGTCAGGGACTGCCAGGTGGTGCCGTCCCCGGGGGGGGGGTGGGGTGTCGGCGAACGTGGTGGCGTGGATTTCCGCAACGAGGCCGGGGTCCAGCAGTAGTCGCTGCCGTACAGCAGTCGCTCGGGGTCGACCAGGTTGAGCAGGCGTAGGTTTGGTGCTGAGGGTGCACCGCGCAGACTCCACCAGACTCGATCAGCCGCTAGGTTCCCCGACCGCCAACTGAAGTCTGGGCCGAGTGATCGACTCACCCGGCCGCACGTCAGGCAGGTAATCTCCTGGGGTTGTGCAGCACCTCTTCGGCCCGGCTGACCAACCTCGGGGCGGGGACCGCCGCATCCAGTCCGCGCCCCACCCGGTACGCGTGTTCACCGGAAGGGTGTCTCAATTGCAGCGCCGCTAACTGGCCCTAACAAAGCCTTTGGACGTGTCCGTGGGTGATCAGGCAGACGGCGAGTCCGAGGAAGGCCTCGTGGATGTCGTCGCGTCGTCCCACCGGATCCGCAGGCGGCGAAAGCCATGCAGCCAGGAGATCGTCCGCTCGACGTGCCCAGGCCGGTGCCGTGCGGCTGGCCGCGTTCTGCGATCGCAGGCCGGATCCCGCGTTGCCGCAGGAGCCGGCGGTACTTGTCGTGGTCGTAGCCGCGGTCCGCGAAGAGCATGTCGGGCCGCCTGCGCGGCCGGCCGACGGCTCCCGCGACGGCCGGGATCTTGTCCAGCAGGGGCAGGAGTTGGGTGACGTCGTTGCGGTTGCCGCCGGTCAGCGACACCGCGAGCGGGATGCCCTGACCGTCGGTGAGGACGTGGTGCTTGCTGCCCGGTCGTGCACGGTCGACCGGGCTGGGCCCGCTTTTGGGCCCCGGCGGGCCGCCCGGACGTGGGAGGAGTCGATCACCGCCCGCGACCAGTCCAGCTGGCTCTTCGACCGCAGCTTGTTCAGCAGCAGCTGGTGCAGCTGATCCCAGACACCGGCCTCGTTCCAGGCAGCGAGGCGGCGCCAGCAGGTCATCCCGGAGCCGAAGCCGAGCTCCTGGGGCAGGTACTCCCACTGGATCCCGGTGTGCAGGACGAACAGGATCCCGCACAGAGCCTGCCGGTCGGGCACCCGAGGCCGCCCTTCCACCTGCTTCGGTGGTGGCTCGGGCAGCAACGGCTCGATCAGCGACCACAGTTCGTCCGACACGATCCACGGCCGCGACTGACGCTTCCCCATGCCCACATCAACGAACGATCAAGCCAGCAGTCACATGATCAAACTGCTTTTGTTAGAGCCAGTAAGAGGCGCACGCCCCCCGAGGGCGAGTACGTCACCGGCTTCCTCACGCCGGCCAGGATCCCAGCCACCTCCTGTCCACGGGCAGGCTCCGGTCAGGTCTCGCCCTCCTCCAAGATCCGGACCATACACGGGCCAGCGCTCTGCAGCCCACCTCGGCCATGGACGTTTCGGCTGGTCAGAGGAGTGTGAAACGTGTACCGCCAACAGACGAAGAACCTGCCGGTGATCACCCCGGCCCTGGTTTCTGCAGCCGCTCATGCAGCCCCGGCGTAATGACGTCTGATCATGCTATTCACAAGCAACAACCCACCGAACGGCGCGAATGGAAGGCGATTCGACCCGGATTCGACCCCGGCCCCCTTCCATCATGGCAACGACCAGCTTTGATCTGCAGCTATGCAAATTCTGCCGCTGTGCCAGCCGTATGCCGCCAAATAGACGCCACAGAAGCGCCGTTAAGGACATACCTCGCAATTTAATGATCACGAATCAACACGCCCGACGGCGCAGGCACACGGCATGACTGCTGTCCCTACTGCCGAGGGCAGCGACACGACGCCTCGTATCACTGCTCTCACCAGGGACTTTCAGGCGCTCTTCCGTGACACGGAAGGCGTATTGCGCCTCCGTGGAGACCTTCCTGACGATGTCGCCACGACCGAAAGACGGGAGCCAACCCCCATGCCGCACATCACAGCTTTCGCCAGAGTCCAGTGGTTCGCGGTGTCAGCGGTCAGCCAGAGCGTCTGGACGTGCGGCCTCCGTCCCGCAGCAGCGGCGGGCGCGGTCAGCGGCGGCTTCGGCTGCGGCTGCGGCTGCGGCTGCAGGCACGAGCGTCACGGGGAGCCAAAGAGAGCTGACGGCAGGCGTTGTCGGCCGACAGCAGGTCGTCGGCGCGGATCACGAAGGCGCAGACTCGCGCTCGCTGCAGCCCGAGGCCGGTCAGCAGACCCAGGGCCGCCGCTACGAGGGTGGGTGAGTGGTCGGTGAGTTCCGGCAGTACGCGTGTATGTGTAGTGGAGCTGCGGTCGGCGTATCGCACAGTGAGGGTGAGCCCGCCGACGATCCGGCATTGGCCGCGGAGGCGTTGGTCGATCCGGTCGGCGAGTCCCAGGACGGCTCGGTGATGCTGCACCGGATCGAGGCGGTCCCGTTCCAGCATGAGGTCGGCAACCAGACGCGCTGCCGGTTCCGACGGGACGACCGGGCGAGGGTCGAGGTGGACAACGAACGAAACGGGCACCACCCCGTCACCTCCCCAACCAGGCAGAGCAGTTGAGAAAATCGCTCCTGCGACGCAGCTCACTCAGGCGTGGTGCAGCAACTCAGGACGGGGCGGACGGGCAACGGTTTGCAGCCGACCGACACCTCCCATAACGGAGCAAGCACCGGGCGGGTCACGTCAGCCCTCGGGACGCCCACCACCACCCGATCGGCCGACCGCCTGCTGACACTGATCGCCCTTCGGCAGCAACTCCCAGCGCAGGTCCCCTGAGGCAAGGGCCACGCTCCAGGAGACGAGGGATGCCGCCATCCGGTCGAGCACTGCCCTAACCCGGCCCGCCACTGACGATGAGCTGTCCCGTGCCCGTCGTGTCGTGGAGCTGGCCAACGACACCAGTCGCACCAGACTGCTGGCCCTACAGCGCGCCAAGACTCCTGGCCGCGCCTTGCGGGCGCTACGCCACCGGCTCGATGCCGTACCGACCATCGACGTTCTCACCACCCACTACCCGGACCAGCAGGGCCGGGTCCTGCTGAACGTCGACCTCAGCCCCGCCGCCCACACCACCGTGCGCCAAGCTGCGGCAGCCCACGGTCAACAGCCCCGGGACTTCCTGAGCCAGGTCGTGACCGATGCCGTTATCCGGGACGGAAAAGAGCGTGCCCGCCATCTGACAAGCCGACTGGAAGAGCTGCTGGACGAGCACCCCCCGGAAGAACTACTGCTCTGCGCCGCGCGCACTCTGCTGAGCCGTACCCACTGCCGGCGAAGAGGCACGTGCGCCTCCGCCCCTTCTTGAGGAGCCTTTGTGTCCACCCCAACCGACGAGCAGGTTCACGCCCTCGACGCCTTCCGAGCAGGACACCACCTCGCCCTGCAAGCGGGAGCCGGTACCGGCAAGACCACCACCCTCGAGATGCTCGCCGCCAGCACCAAACGACGCGGCCGCTACGTCGCCTTCAACAAGGACATCGCCTGCCACGCCGCTACGCGCTTCCCGCGCACGGTGACATGCAGGACCGCCCATGCGACCGCGTACGCCGCCCTCGGCCACCGCTATGCCGGTCGGCTCAACGGACCGCGCCAACCCGCCTGGAAAACCGGCCAAGCCCTCGGCATCACCCGACACGTCCGAATCGGCGATCACGAGATCAGCCACAGGACGCTCTGTGGCACGGCTTGGGATGTTGGACGGGATATCTGATCAAGCTGCGGTGCCCGGTCATGGCGGTGTCCCCCGCCAACCCTGAGTAGCTGGCAGTGAGATCCCTGAACTTCTTCAGGTCTGGTGTCGTCTTGTGGGATGAGGACAACCGGAAGCCGCGGGACGCACACTCGGCGCGAGATACCTTGAGATGGAAGGGTCATCCCCGGATGTTCAGTGAGAAATCCTCGCGTCAGCTGGGTCGTGCCTTCGTGGTGCTCGCCGTGGTGCTTGTCATCTGGATCTTCGAGATGGGAGCTGCCCCACGCGGCCATGCCGAGGTACGCAACTGGTCCAGTTCCTGGATCGGACTCGACGTGCTGGAAGTGCTCGGGCTGCTCGCGACGGCTGTCCTGCTGCGCACCCGATCGGCCTATCTGGCTCCGGTCGCTTCCGCAGCTGCCACACTGTTCGCCCTCGATGCCTGGTTCGACGTGATGACCGCCCTTGCCGGGAGTGACTGGTACACCGCAATGGCCTTTGCGGTCATCGCGGAGATCCCGCTGGCCGTGACGCTCGGCGCAATCGCCGTCATCGCGCCGCGTCGTGTCTTTCCCGGTGGCCCGCGCCTGGTGCGTGCGGCCCGGCGACAACAGCAAGAACACTCAGGCAGCTCTGACCGGGTATTCGGTCCAGGAGCGAATCGGTGAGTCGGGCGCGAAGGCTCTCTTCGGTTCGGCGCGGGCATTGCGCCAGCGGACATAGGCGGCGATGGCCGCGTTCTGCTCGTCGTGGCTGCGATGGTCGGTGCCGTTGAGGGCGAAGTAGCGCAGGGCCGCGAACTCGGCCTCGATCCAGTTCAGCCAGGAGCCATAGGTCGGCAGGAAGACCAGCTCGATGTCGTTGTCGGCCGTCCAAGCGCGGACCTTCGCATGCTTGTGCGGGGAGAAGTTGTCCAGCACTACATACAGCTTCTCCCCGGGCCAGCGGGCGCGCAGGGCCTTGAGCAGGCCGAGGAACTCCCGCCACCGCTTGCGCGGGCGGATGCGGTAGTACAGCCTGCCGGTGGCCAGATCGAGGGCGGCAAGCATGTGCCGCACACCGCCGTAGCGGTTGTAGGTGGCCCGCAGCCTGCGAGGACGCCTTACCGGCCCCCACGCCTTGCCCTTGCGGGGCATCAGGTTCAGCGGTCCGAACTCATCGACGCATATCACCCGCCCCTCGGCGGGCGGGGTGTCGTACAGCGCCAGGACCCGGTGCATCTTGGCAATGAAGTCCGGGTCGGTCGACGCCTTCCAGGTGGTGGTGGTCTTCCAGGAGACCTTGCCGGCACGCAGGATCCGGCGCAGGGTTTCCCGGCTGATGGTCGGCACCACCTTCTGCTTGACCAGGCACTGGGCGAGCTTGGCGAGGCTCCAGGTGGAGAAGGCGGTGATCTGCCAGTCGGCGGGGGACGTCCGAGCGATCGGGCAGATGTGCTCACGCACCTTGTCACTGGTCGTCTTGGGGCGTCCCCCGCTCCATTTTGGGTCCAGTGCACTGAATCCCTGCTCGTTGAAGGCGTGGATGACATCGCGGACGTAGTCCTCGCCGACCTGCATCAGCGTGGGGATGTCCTTGACCGTTTGGCCCTGGGCGGACATCAGCACCACAATCGCCCGGCGGAGTTTCACCGGGTCCTTCGCGGTCCGGCTGATCCGCTGCAGCTTCCGGCCCTCCTCCATGGTCACCGGCCGGACGAACACACTCGGTCGACGTCCCACGACCACCTCCAAGATCAGGTCTTGGAGACAGTCTGCTGGCCGACAAATGGCAGGTCGATTACCGGGCCAAGGCTGCGTGACAAGCCACTAGTAGGGGACACGAACGCACAGCACGCCCGAACCTCACCAGCCCTGAAGAAGCAGCAGGTCAGCCGCCTCAGACAGTCTGCAAGCCAGGTCCGCTACCCTCGGGTCCGCACCTCGCTACGGTGCCAACTGTGCCGCTTTTGTGCCAACTAAAAAGCCTCGTCACAAGGAGGCTAACGCCGCACCCGTGGCATGCCCAGGCCGATCCAGGAGATGATCTCCCGCTGGATCTCGTTGTTGCCGCCGCCGAAGGTGAAGATCACGGCGGAGCGGTAGCCGCGTTCGAGTTCGCCGTGCAGCACGGCGCCGGCCGAGCCCTCCTGGAGCGCTCCGGGCGCGGCGACGACCTCCATCAGCCAGGCGTACGCGTCCCGGCGGGCCTCCGAGCCGTAGACCTTGACGGCGGAGGCGTCCTGCGGGGTGAGGGTGCCGTTCTGGAGGGCGCCGACCATCTGCCAGTTGAGGAGCTTGAGCGCGTCGAGCTTCACATGGGTCTGTGCGAGCCGGCGGCGGACCCACGGCAGGTCGACCACTCGACGGCCGTCGGCGAGTTTGGTCTCCGTGGCCCAGCGCTGCACGTCGTGCAGGGCGCGGATCGCCATCGTGCCGTGCGCGGCGAGGGTCACGCGCTCGTGGTTGAGCTGGTTGGTGATCAGCCGCCAGCCCTGGTTCTCGGCGCCGACGCGCCGGGAGACGGGGACTCGCACGTTCTCGTAGTAGCTGGCGGTGGTGTCGTGGGAGGCGAGGGTGCGGATGACCGTGCAGGAGTATCCGGGGTCGCCGGTCGGCACGAGCAGCATGGTGATGCCCTTGTGCGGCGGGGCCTCGGGGTCGGTGCGCACGGCGAGCCACACCCAGTCGGCGGTGTCTCCGTTGGTGGTCCAGATCTTCTGCCCGTTGACGACGTAGGTGTCGCCGTCGCGCACCGCGCGCGTCTTGAGGGCGGCGAGGTCGGTGCCCGCGTCGGGTTCGCTGTAGCCGATGGCGAAGTCGATCTCCCCGGCGAGGATCTTCGGCAGGAAGTACGCCTTCTGCTCGTCCGTGCCGTAGCGCATGATCGTCGGTCCGACCGTGTTCAGCGCCATCAGGGGCAGCGGCACACCGGCCTGGGCGGCCTCGTCGAAGAAGACGAACTGCTCGATCGGGGTGAGGCCGCGGCCGCCGTACTCCTCGGGCCAGCCGACGCCGAGCCAGCCGTCCGTGCCGAGGCGGCGGATCGTCTTGCGGTAGAAGCGCTTCGCGGCGACCGGGTCGATGTGCCGGGCGTAGGCGTTGTGCGGCACCAACTCGGCGAAGTAGGCACGCAGTTCGGTGCGCAGCCGCAGCTGCTCGGGCGTGTGGTCGAGGTGCACGGCGCCTCCTGGCTCCCCAAGGCCGGTCCTGACGGCGCACACGGTAGAACGTGTTGCAGAAATTGGGAATGCCGGGGACCTTATTCGCCGGACGGCGTTCCGAGCGGCCGGCGCGGGACGCAGGCCGTCCGGTCGACGCGGGACGCGTACGAGCCGGTCGACGCGCGACGCGTACGAGCCGGTCGCCGCGGGACGCGTACGAGCCGGTCGACGCGGGACGCGTACGAGCCGGTCGACGCGGCCGCCTCAGGCCAGCGTCGCCATGAATTCCGTGCAGGCCTCCGCACAGGCGCGGCAGGCGGCGGCGCCCTCCGCGGCTCCGGGGTGCTTGTCGAAGACGTGCGCGCACTCCAGGCAGACGGTCCGGCACCATTCGAGCTGGGCCCGGATGCCGGCCTCGTCCAGGCGGTTGTCCTCGGACAGGACGCGGCAGGTCGCGTCGCACACTTCCGCGCACATGATGCCCTTGCGGCGCAGCAGTTCCTGCTCTTCGGTCCCGCCCGGCTCCACGAGGCTCGCGCGCAGCGCACAGGCTCGCGCACACTCCGTGCATGCCTGGGCGCATGCGAAGCGGTCCTCCAGGAACCGGAAGAGATCCTGTTGCGATGTCTGGTACGTCTGGGATGTCGTCGAAGTCACGCCTGACGGGTAGCCGGTCGAGGCGGCACGAAACCCGTGGAACCGGGCCGGGGGCGGCATCGCTCGCCGCGCGCGAGGAGCCGCGGACGGAAAGTAGCGGGCCCGGAATGGCAGGTTCACGGACTATTGGTGGGGTATTGAGATGATATGAACACCGCAAGCCTGCAATTGGCCGCCGCGAGCGGTCTGCTCAGTCTCGGAATGTTCGTCGTCGGGATGGTCCTCGTGGCCGTGCTGGGCGGCAGCTTCTGGCTGGGCACGCGTGTGAAGTCGCGCGAGCCGGCCCGGCCGCGCCCCGAGGAACAGCCACACCTGCCGCCGGGCGGCGCGGTGCACGAGATCCGGGAGAACCGGGAACCCGACGAGGTGCCCCGGATGGCGAAGGGCGGCCGCCCCCTGACCCCGTACGAGCTGACCAATATGCAGACCCGGTCCAGCACGGACCAGAAACGGCCACGCTGGAGCCGCGGCAGCAGCGGCTCCTTCGGCGGGGGCGGACTGGGCTCCCACTGAGCCGGACCGGCGCGGCAGGGCGAAGCCGACCGGCCCTGGTCGGCGTCGGCACCGGGCCATACGGGAGGAGTCGGGGGGGGGGGGGGGGGGCGCCCCCCCCCGGCCCCCCCCCCCCCCCCCGCCGCTTCGGGCTGCCTCGCTCTCCGGACCGCCTCGCTCAGGCGCCGACGTAGTCCGCGAGGTGTTCACCGGTGAGGGTGGAGCGGGCGGCGACCAGGTCGGCGGGTGTGCCCTCGAAGACGATCAGGCCGCCGTCGTGGCCCGCGCCGGGGCCGAGGTCGATGATCCAGTCGGCGTGCGCCATCACCGCCGGGTGGTGCTCGACGACGATGACCGACTTGCCGGCGTCGACGAGCCGGTCGAGCAGGCCCAGCAGTTGCTCCACGTCGGCGAGGTGCAGGCCGGTGGTCGGCTCGTCGAGGACGTAGACACCGCCCTTCTCCCCCATGTGGGTGGCCAGCTTCAGCCGCTGCCGCTCGCCGCCGGACAGCGTGGTGAGCGGCTGGCCGAGGCTGAGATAGCCGAGCCCGACGTCGGAGAGCCGGCCCAGGATGCGGTGCGCGGCCGGCGTGCTCGCCTCGCCGGCGCCGAAGAACTCCTCGGCCTCGGTCACCGACATCGCGAGCACCTCGCTGATGTCACGGCCGCCGAGGTGGTACTCGAGGACCGCGGCCTGGTACCGCCTCCCCTCGCACTCCTCGCAGGTGGTGGCCACGCCCGCCATCATCGCCAGGTCGGTGTAGACGACGCCCGCGCCGTTGCAGGTCGGGCAGGCGCCCTCGGAGTTGGCGCTGAACAGTGCCGGTTTCACGCCGTTGACCTTCGCGAACGCCTTGCGGATCGGGTCGAGCAGTCCGGTGTACGTCGCCGGGTTGCTGCGCCGGGAGCCGCGGATCGCGCCCTGGTCGACCGAGACCACGCCCTCGCCGGCCGGGATCGAACCGTGCACCAGCGAGCTCTTGCCGGAGCCCGCGACACCGGTGACGACGGTCAGCACCCCGAGCGGGACGTCCACGTCGACGTTCCGCAGGTTGTGCGCCGTCGCGCCACGGATCTCCAGCGCGCCGGTGGGCTTGCGCACCGCCTCCTTGACGGTCGCCCGGTCGTCGAGATGGCGGCCGGTGATGGTGTCGCCGGCCCGCAGCCCCTCGACGGTGCCCTCGAAGCAGACGGACCCGCCCGCGGTGCCGGCCCCGGGGCCGAGGTCGACGACATGGTCGGCGATCGCGATGGTCTGCGGCTTGTGCTCCACGACCAGCACCGTGTTGCCCTTGTCCCGCAGGCGCAGCAGCAGATCGTTCATCCGGCTGATGTCGTGCGGGTGCAGGCCCGTGGTGGGCTCGTCGAAGACGTAGGTGACGTCGGTGAGCGAGGAGCCGAGGTGGCGGATCATCTTCACGCGTTGCGCCTCACCGCCGGACAGTGTGCCCGACGGCCGGTCGAGCGAGAGATAGCCGAGGCCGATCTCCACGAACGACTCGAGGGTGTGCTGGAGCGCGCCGATCAGCGGCGCCACCGACGGCTCGGCGAGACCGCGGACCCAGTCGGCCAGGTCGCTGATCTGCATCGCGCAGGCGTCGGCGATGCTGATCTTCTCGATCTTCGACGACCGGGCACCCTCGCTGAGCCGGGTGCCGTCGCACTCGGGGCAGACGGTGAACGTCATCGCCCGCTCCACGAACGCCCGGATGTGCGGCTGGAGCGCGTCGATGTCCTTGGCCAGCATCGACTTCTGGATCTTCGGGATCAGGCCCTCGTAGGTGAGGTTGATGCCGTCGACCTTGATCTTCGTCGGCTCCTTGTGCAGGAGGTCGTGCAGTTCCTTCTTGGTGAACCTGCTGATCGGCTTGTCCGGGTCGAAGAAGCCGCACCCGCCGAAGATGCGGCCGTACCAGCCGTCCATGGTGTAGCCGGGGATGGTGAGCGCGCCCTCGTTGAGCGACTTGCTGTCGTCGTAGAGCTGGGTGAGGTCGATGTCGGAGACCGTGCCGCGGCCCTCGCAGCGCACGCACATGCCGCCGGTACGGGAGTAGGTGGCCTTCACCGTCTTCTTCGCACCGCGCTCGACGGTGATCCCGCCGCTCGCCCGGACCGTGGCGGTGTTGAACGAATACGCGGTGGGCGGGCCGATGTGCGGCTGCCCGAGCCTGCTGAAGAGGATGCGCAGCATCGCGTTGGCGTCGGTGGCGGTGCCGACGGTGGAGCGGGGGTCGGCGCCCATCCGCTGCTGGTCGACGATGATCGCGGTGGTCAGTCCTTCGAGCACGTCGACCTCGGGCCGTGCCAGCGTCGGCATGAAGCCCTGCACGAAGGCGCTGTAGGTCTCGTTGATCAGCCGCTGCGACTCCGCGGCGATCGTGTCGAACACCAGCGAGCTCTTGCCCGAGCCGGAGACGCCGGTGAACACCGTCAGGCGGCGCTTCGGGATCTCGATGCTGACGTCCTTGAGGTTGTTCTCCCGCGCGCCGTGCACGCGGATCAGGTCGTGACTGTCGGCAACGTGCTGCGCAGGCGGCGTGTCCGTGCTCTTGGCCATGCTCATCGTCTCTCCATCTGTCGCGCGGACCGCCTTCGCGGGCCTCGGCGTCGCCTGGCTCGTTCTGACCGACGCAACGCTAGTCGTGACCACCAGGTCGGCGCTTCTCGAATCCTGATCGGTTTGTCGCGTTCAGGTTCGGACAGGCCGCGGACAGTAAACGACAACGCGGAGTGCGAGCGGGCCGGAGGCGCTGAGATGACTTGATTCGTCGTGCGGGATGAGGTGGAAGATGGCCGACGTGATGCGGGCGGAACCGGCGCGGCACGCGGGGGCGGGGGCTGGGGCGGGGGCGGGGGCAGGAGCGGGAACAGGCACCGCGAAGCGGAGCGTGAAGCAGAGCGTGAAGCCGAAGGCCCAACAGAAGGTCCGACAAAAGGTCCAGCAGAAACGGTGCGGCTGCGGAGCGTCCCCGCCCGAGGACGCGGTCGGCGGGGCCGAGGAACGCTTCCGGGGGCTGCTGGAGGCCGCGCCGGACGCCATGGTCATCGTCGACGACACGGGCACCATCCGACTCGTCAACGCCCAGACCGAGGCCCTGTTCGGGCACGGCCGCGAGGAACTGCTCGGCCGTCCGGTCGAGTTGCTGATCCCGCACCGGTTCCACGGCCAGCACACGGCGCACCGCAGCGGCTACACGACCAACCGCCAGGTGCGTCCGATGGGCGCCGGACTCGAACTGCACGGGCTGCGCAAGGACGGCACGGAGTTCCCCGTCGAGATCAGCCTCAGCCCCCTGGAGACCTCGGACGGTCTGCTGGTGTCGGCGGCCGTGCGCGACGTCAGCGACCGCAAGGCGGCCGAGGCGCGCATCAACGAGCTCGCCGCACTCGTGGAGTCGTCGCAGGACGCGATCCTCGCCAAGACCCTGGACGGGTACATCACCTACTGGAACGCGGCCGCGCAGCGCCTGTACGGGTACACGGCCGAGGAGGCCATCGGCCGGCATGTGTCGATGCTGGCGCCGCCGGAGCTGCGGGGCGAGGTGCGCGAGCTGCTCGAGCGACTGCGACACGCCGAGAAGGTCGAGCACTACGAGACACTGCGGCTGACCAGTGCCGGGGAACTGCTGGACGTGGACGTCACGTTGTGGCCGACCCGCGACACGCACGGCACCGTGGTCGGCACCTGCGCGATCGTGCGGGACATCAGCGACCGCAAGCGCGCGGAGGCCGAGCTCACGGTCCTGTACGAACAGCAGCGGCACATCGCCCTGACCCTCCAGCGCAGTCTGATGGGCACCCCGCCCGCCCTGCCGGGACTGGCCACCGCGAGCCGCTACCGGCCGGCCACCCAGGGCGCCGGGGTGGGCGGTGACTGGTTCGACCTGATCCCGCTGGGCGCCGACCGGGTGGGCGTGCTGATAGGCGATGTCATGGGCCGTGGGCTGGAAGCGGCCGCCGTGATGGGCCAGTTGAGGTCGGCCGCGCATGCGCTGGCCAAGACCGGTATGCAGCCGCGGCAGCTGATGCGGGCGCTGGACACCTGCGTCGCCGACCTCGACGTACCCGACCAGCTCGTCACCTGTTGCTACCTCGTGATCGCCCCGGACACGGGTACGGTGACGGTGTGTTCCGCGGGACATCTGCCGGTCCTGGTGGCCGGGGTGGGCGAGGGCATCAGCCCCCTGCCGTGTCCGGTCAACGCTCCGCTCGGCGTGGGCGACATCCTGTACGAGGAGTCCAGTTCGGAGATACCGCCGGGTGCCACGCTGGTGCTCTACACGGACGGACTGATCGAGACGCCGGGCAGCGACATCGAGGTACGCATCGGCGAACTGACCGGGCTGCTGGGTGAGTTGTTCATCGGCACCCCGTGTCTGGAGGCGGCGGCGGACCATGTCCTCGCGGGCCTGCTGCCGGACGCCGAGGGCCACAACGACGACGTCACGCTGCTGCTCGCGCAGCTGCCGGCCGCGCCGCTGGCCGCCGTGACCACCCACTTCCCGGCCACCCCGGCGTCCGTGCCGGAGGGGCGCGCCTTTCTGCACAAGGCGCTGACCTCCTGGAACTGTACGAACAGTGCCGACGACGCGCTCCTGCTGCTGTCGGAGACGCTGACGAACGCCGTCCAGCACTCGGAGGGCCCGGTCGGCGTGCATCTGCACCGCACGGCCACCGATCTCACGGTCGAGGTCAGCGACCGCAGCCCGCAGTTTCCCCAGCCGCGGCTGGCGGTGGAGGACGAGGAGTCGGGCCGCGGCCTGATCCTGGTCCGTGCCCTCGCCGCCGACTGGGGGGTGCGGCCGACGGACGAGGGCAAGACGACCTGGTTCACGCTGAAGCTGTGAGCCCCCGGGGCGGGGCGCCGAACGCCGGCGCGAAGGCGTCCAGGTGCGCCTGGACGTACGGCACGGCGACCGCCCGGAGTTCGAGTTCGCCGTCCACGAAGGCGGGCTGGACGTTGACCTCGAAGACGACCCCGCCGTTCTCCGCGGCCAGGTCGACACCGGCGAAGGGCAGCCCGACCGACGCGGTGGCCGCGACGGCGAGTTCGGCGAGCCGGGGCTGCAGCTCCGACGGGGCGAGGTGGACGGCGGTGGCGCCCTGGCAGGTGTTGCAGGGGGTGTCGGTCGCGGGCTGGAGGTGCTCGCGGGCGTGCACGACACGGTCGCCCAGGACGAAGACGCGGAACTGGTGACGCAGGCCGTCGGCGGTGATGTTGCCCGCGTCGCGGGAGAGGAGCCAGTCGGTGCCGCGCCCCGCGTAGTAGGCGACGGCCTCCTCCAGTTGGGCCGGGGTGGTGACATGGAAGGTGTCGTTGCCGCCGGTGCCGACGACGGGCCGGGCCCAGGTGTCGCGCCCGAGCCGGTCGAACGTCTCGGCCGCCTCCCGCGGGGAGGGCCGCGACAGCACGGCGGTCTCCATCTGCGCGACACCGTCCCGCACGAAGCGTTCGACGGTGAGGTTCTTCTCGGTCGCGGTCCGCCAGGCGTCGGGGCCGGCGGCGAGGGTCACCACGTCGTGGCTCTCCAGGAGCTCCTGGAAGCCGGCGAGGGCCCGCCGGTGGTGCGGCGGGATCTCGTAGAGCAGGACGACGTCGGGCACGAAGTCCAGCTGCTCCTCGGGCACCTGGAGCCGTAACCGGCCGCCGTCGCGGACGCCCCGGCCGGTTCCGCCGGTCGCGAAGTGCCGGGAGTCGATCCGGACGGGCGGTGCGCCGGTGAGCAGTTCCACGGCGTCGGCGAGGTACTCACGGCAGCCTTCCGGCGAGGTGGGGTCGGCGATCAGGGCGATGCACGGTCGGGACACAACGGCCTCCAGTGGCTCTCGACGCGCGCTCGTACCGCGGGCAGCCCACACACGGCCCGAGCGGTGTCACGGATGGTGCCTGTCGCGCGGGTGGTCGTCGCGCCCGTCGCCCCGAAAGCCGCTCCGGTGCGCGGCCATGCCGGGCAGGCGGCGAGGACGACTGGTGACCACGGGGTGGGACTCGCCCCGCCGGATCCGCGTGCAGGGCCGGCCGACCACTGTAAGCACCCGGCGGGACGCCTCACCAGGGCGCACGACGGCCTGCCCGCCGCCCCTTCCTCTGCGCCGTCCGCCCCGGTCCGTGCGCCCCGCCCGGTAGCGGGTGAGCTGCCGTCTCAGCCGTCCCAGACCCAGTCGGTGACCTCGGGAAGGTCGGTGCCGTGGGTGCGGATCCAGTCGTGGTGGCGCAGTCGCGCGTCCTCCATCCGCTGGCGTACGGCGGCGGCGCGCACGGCGAGGCCGGGGACGCGGTCGATGACGTCCATGACGAGGCGGTAGCGGTCGAGGTCGTTGCGGACGACCATGTCGAACGGTGTCGTCGTGGTGCCGATCTCCTTGTAGCCGCGCACATGCAGGTTCCTGTGGCCGGTGCGGCGGTAGGCGAGCCGGTGGATCAGCCAGGGGTAGCCGTGGTAGGCGAAGACGACCGGTTTGTCGGTGGTGAAGAGTCCGTCGTACTCGAAGTCGCCCATGCCGTGCGGGTGTTCGCCACTGGGCAGGAGGCGGGCGATGTCGACGACGTTGACGACCCGGACGGCGAGGTCGGGCAGGTCGCGGCGCAGCAGCTGGGCGGCGGCCAGCACCTCCTCGGTGGGAACGTCACCCGCGCAGCCGAGCACCACGTCGGGTTCGCGGGTGCCGTCCTCGGTGCCGGCCCAGTCCCAGACGCCGGCGCCCCGCGCGCAGTGGGCGCGCGCCTGTTCCATGGTCAGCCAGTCGAAACAGGGCTGCTTCCCGGCCACGATCACATTGACGTAGTCGCGGCTGCGCAGCGCGTGGTCGGCCACCGACAGCAGGGTGTTGGCGTCCGGCGGCAGATAGACCCGTACGGCTTCGGGGCTCTTGTTGAGGATGTGGTCGACGAAGCCGGGGTCCTGGTGGGAGAAGCCGTTGTGGTCCTGGCGCCAGACGTGGGACGTGAGCAGGTAGTTGAGGGAGGCGACGGGCGCGCGCCAGGGCAGCCTCCGGGTGACGCGCAGCCACTTGATGTGCTGGTTGACCATCGAGTCGACGATGTGCGCGAACGCCTCGTAACAGGAGAACAGGCCATGACGGCCCGTCAGCAGATATCCCTCCAGCCAGCCCTGGCAGGTGTGTTCGGAGAGAATCTCCATCACCCGGCCGTGCCGGTCGAGGTTCTCGTCCACCTGGAGGGTCTGCGCCTGCCAGGCCTTGCCGCTCGCGCCGTAGACGGCCTGGAGACGGTTGGACGCGGTCTCGTCGGGGCCCACGAGACGGAAGTCCCGCCGGTCGGCGGTGCTCCGCATGACCTCCTCGAGCAACCCGCCCAGCACACCCGTGGGTTCGTGCCGGGTGGTGCCGGGCTTGTCGACCGTGACGGCGTGCGACTCCGGTTCTGGCACGGGCAGTTCGCGCAGCAGCAGCCCGCCGTTGGCGTGCGGGGTGGAGCCGAGGCGGCGGGCGCCGTCGGGGATCCAGGCGAGAACGTCCAGGCGGGGCCCGCCGTGTGCGTCGAAGAGTTCCTCGGGCCGGTAGGAGCGCAGCCAGGCCTCCAGCTGGCGCAGGTGTTCGGGGTTGTCGCGGACGGCGGACAGCGGCACCTGGTGCGAGCGCCAGGTGCCCTCGACGGGCAGCCGGTCGACGTGGGCGGGGCCGGTCCAGCCCTTCGGTGTGCGCAGCACGATCACCGGCCAGCGCGGGCGCTCGCCGGAGCCCTCTTCGCGGGCGGCGCGCTGGAGGGCGGCGATGCGGTCCAGCGCGGTGTCCATGGCCTGCGCCATCGCGCGGTGGACGGCGTTGGGTTCGTCGCCCGTGACATGGATCGGGTCGTGGCCGTAGCCGCGCAGCAGCTCGTCGAGCTCGGGCTCGGGGATCCGGGCCAGCACCGCGGGGTTGGCGATCTTGTACCCGTTCAGGTGCAGGATGGGCAGGACCGCTCCGTCGTGGACCGGGTCGAGGAACTTGTTGGAGTGCCAGGAGGCGGCCAGCGGCCCGGTCTCGGCCTCGCCGTCGCCGATCACGCAGGCGACGAGGAGGTCCGGGTTGTCGAACGCCGCGCCGTAGGCGTGCGCGAGGGAGTAGCCGAGTTCGCCGCCCTCGTGGATCGAGCCGGGCGTCTCCGGAGCGACGTGGCTGGGGATGCCGCCGGGGAAGGAGAACTGCCGGAACAGCCGGGCCATACCGGCCGCGTCGCGAGTGACGTCCGGATACGTCTCGGTGTAGGAGCCCTCCAGCCACGAGTTGGCGACGACCGCGGGGCCGCCGTGGCCGGGGCCCCAGACGCACAGGGCGTTCAGATCACGCTCGCGGATGACACGGTTGAGGTGGGTGTACACGAGGTTCAGCCCGGGAGAGGTCCCCCAGTGGCCCAGCAGCCTGGGCTTCACGTGCTCCGGCCGCAGCGGCTCGGTGAGCAGCGGGTTGGCCATGAGGTAGATCTGCCCGACGGACAGGTAGTTCGCGGCGCGCCAGTGGGCGTGCAGCGTCCTGAGCTCGTCGTCGCTGAGCCGGGCGGACGTCGCTTGCGGGTCGACGGACATCTCGGGTTCCCTTCCGGATCGGGTCGCTCGGAGGTGGGTGCCGGTCCGTACCTCCCCACCCTCCCCCGGCGCCGGGTACCCGGTAGGGCCGAGCGACCCATACGGAGGAGCGAAGCCGTCCATACGAGGGGCGCGTGTCCAGGGACCCTGGGCATGACCCCAGGGATCCGGCATCGACCTGGGGACCCGGGCATGACCCCAGGATTCCGGCATCGACCTGGGGACCCGGGCATGACCCCGGGGACCGGCACCCGGGCATGACCCCAGGGACCCGCACCCGGGCATGACCCTAGGTACCCGGGCGCGCCCGGCCGGCGTCGAGGCTGTCGACATGGGCCACGTTCCGCCGGTCCTCGGCGTCCCCGCCGGCCTCGGCGGCGAACCAGGCGTCGAGGATCTCCTTGAGCAGTGGTTCGGAGGTCAGACGCAGGCTGAGGGCGAGGACGTTGGCGTCGTTCCAGCGGCGGGCGCCGTCGGCGGTGTAGGAGTCGGCGCACAGGGCGGCCCGGACACCGGCCACCTTGTTCGCGGCGATCGACGCGCCGGTACCGGTCCAGCAGCACACCACCGCCTGGGCGGAGGTCCCGTCGGCCACGTCCCGGGCCGCCGCCTCCGAGCACACCGCCCACTGTGGATCGTCGCCGGGCCGCAGCGCGCCGTACGGCACCACGTCGTGCCCGCGCCCACGCAGCTCGGCGACAAGAGCGCGGGCCACTGGTTCGTCCATGTCCGAGGAAACGGAGATCCGCATGCCCGCGAGCCTACTGACGAAAGGCCGCGGGGGCACGGGCCGACGTCGGCAGGGCGACAGGGCGACAGGGTCACAAGGCCACAAGGCCACAGGGCCGCACCCGGGCGCCCGCCCCACGAGCGGCGAGGGACTCTCGCGCGGCGGCCCCTGCACGGATATGGACGCCGCCGTCGGCGCTGATCTAGGGTGCCGAGGGAAAGCGCTTTCTAGCATGGTCATGCCACTTCCATGGATGTCACTGCCCAGTCAGGAGCGTCGATGCCGACCACCGCACCCCAGGAGCCCTCGCAGCCTTGGAGCCGAAAGGCGTTCCTGCGTGGCGTGACGGCCGCCGGACTGGCCCCGCTGCTGCCCGCGGCGCTCCCGGCGGCCGCGTACGCCGCGTCGGCGGCCGCCGCGCGCCCCGGCCTCGACCTCGTACGGGACGGCGTCGCGGTCGACGTGTTCGTGGACGCGGCCGACGACCCCGCCGTGATCCGCGCGGCCGGCGACCTCGGGGCCGACGTGGAGCGGGTCGGCGGGACACGGCCCGTCCTACGGCATACCCTGCCGCAACGGTCCAAGGCGCTGGTCCTCGTGGGCACCCTCGGCGCGAGCCCGGTCATCGACCGGCTCGTCGCGCGGGGACGGCTGGACGTCGGGCGGGTGCGAGGCCGCTGGGAGGCTTCGGTGACCCAGGTCGTCGAGCGCCCGGCACCCGGCGTGGACCGCGCCCTGGTGATCGCGGGCAGTGACCGACGCGGCACGGTCTACGGGATCTACGACACCTCGGAACGCATCGGCGTCTCGCCCTGGCACTGGTGGGCCGACGTACCGGTGGAACCGCGGGACACCGTCACCGTGCCCGCGGGCCCCTTCGAACGGCTCGAACCGTCGGTCCGCTACCGGGGTGTCTTCATCAACGACGAGCAGAATCTGACCACTTGGTCGCACCGTACCCAGGAGACGGACAAGAACATCGGCCCCGAGACCTACCGGCGCCTCTTCGAGCTGCTGCTGCGCCTCAAGGCCAACTACCTGTGGCCGGCCATGCATCCGTACTCCGACTTCTTCAACAAGTACCGGGAGAACCCCGAACTCGCCGACCACTACGGCATCGTCGTCGGCTCCAGTCATCCCGAGGCCCTGCTGCGCAACGGCGTCCACGAGTGGGAGCCGTGGGCCGAGGAGCACCGGGGCGCCGACGGCGGCCTGCCGGTGTACGACTACACGGTGAACCCCGCCGTCATCTCGGACTACTGGAGAGCCCGGGCCCGGGAGAACGCGGCCTACGAGAGCAGTTGGACGATCGGCATGCGAGGCCTGCACGACAGCGCGCTCGAGACGAAGTACGCGACCACGATCCCGGAGAAGGTGGTGGTGATGAACGACATCATCGCCGACCAGCGCCGGATCCTGGCCGAGGAGGTCGGGGTGGCGGCCGAGCCGCAGATCTTCATCCCGTACAAGGAGGTCCTGGACCTGTACAACGCGGGCGTCCAGGTCCCCGACGACGTCACGCTGATCTGGCCGGACGACAACCACGGCAACATGCGCCAGCTGCCGAACGAGGCGGAACGCGCCCGTTCCGGCGGCAACGGGATCTACTACCACCTCTCCTACTGGGGCCGCCCGCGCAGTTATCTGTGGCTGGACACCACACAACTGTCCAAGGTCTGGCAGGAGTTGCGCCGCGTGTACGAGCACGGCGTCGACCGGATGTGGATCTTCAACGTCGGCGACCTCAAGTCGATCGAGACCGGCCTGTCGTTCTCCATGGACATGGCCTGGGACGTGGACCGGTGGCACGCCGACGACGTCGGGGGATTTCTCGCCCACTGGTACGGACGGCAGTTCGGGCTCCGCCACGCCCAGGAGATCGCCTCCATCCGCACCGAGTACTACCGGCTCGCGGCGGAGCGGCGCCCGGAGTTCATCGACCGGAACATCTTCTCCGTGGTGCACCACGGAGACGAGGCGGGACGCCGGATGGCCGCGTACGACAGGCTGCTGGAGCGGACCGTGGCACTGGGGGCCGAACTCCCCGCGGCCTACCTGGACGCCTACTACGAGCTCGTCCAGTACCCCGTGCACGGCGCGTACTTGATGAACCTCAAGTACTACTGGGCGGACCGCAACGCCCTCGCGGTCCGTCAGGGCCGCGGCGCCGGAACCAACCGCTTCGCGGACCTCGCCGAGGCGGCGCACACCCAGGAGGCGGCGCTCACCAAGCGGTACAACACCGAGGTGGCGGGCGGGAAGTGGGACGGCTACATCAACCCCTATCCCTCGCAGATCCCGAAGGCCCCGGGCCGCCCGGCCGTCACCAGGGTCACCCGGCAGGAGGCCTCGGGACTGGGGATCGCCGCCGAGGGGAACGAGGTCGGCGCGCAACGACCGCTGTCCTTCGCCTCCGCCACCCGGGACCGGCGCTTCGTCGACGTCTTCAACACCGGTTTTCTCGCGTTCGCTTGGGCCGCTGAGGCCGACCGCCCATGGATCCGCCTGAGCTCCACGGGCGGCACCCTCACCGAGCAGACCCGGGTGTGGATCGAGATCGACTGGGCGCGGGTACCCGAGGGCACGCACGAGGTGACGGTCTCCTTCACGAGTGGCACCCAGCGTTTCGAGGTGCCCCTGAAGGTGGTCGACGACCAGGACCGGGCGCGCCGTCGTGCCCGGGGGTTCGTCGAGGCCAACGGCTACGTCTCGATCGACGCCGTGCACACCGAGCGCCGGGTGGCGCGCGGCCGGGCCCGCTGGCGGACTGTGCGCGGGCTCGGCCGCGGCACCGCCGCCGTGGAGGCCGTACCGTCCACCGCGTCCCCGGTCACCACCGACTTCGCCGCCCGCGCACCGGAGTTGAGGTACCGGGTGCGGTTCAGCAGCACGGGTTCCTTCCCCGTGACCGTCTTCCGGCTGCCCTCGCTCGACGAGCGTGGCGCGCGACGGCTGGCGCTCGCACTCGACGACCAGCCGCCCACCGTCCTGTCGGGGCAGGCCGTCGCCACCGGCAACCGCGGTGACGCCTGGGCCCGCAACGTGGAGGAGGGCGTGGAGAAGCTGACCGCGACCGTGACCGTCACGGAGCCCGGCGAGCATGTCCTGCGGGTGTTCATGGTCGACCCGTCGATCGCGGTGGACCAGATCGTCATCGACACCGGCGGGCTGCCGGCCGCCGCCTATCTCGCACCGCCGGAGAGCTACCACCCGGTGTTCAACCCCGAGCCGACCCCCGGGACGGGCCTGGAAGCGCCGAACCGGTAGTCCGGCACGCACGGGCGGCGCGGCCGCGCGGCCGTTCACGCACAGGCGGCGCGGCCGTTTCGCAACGCGCGGACGACACGGCCGGCCCGGCACGCACGGGCGGCGCGGCCCCACAGCCGTTCACGCACAGGCGGCGCGGCCGTTTCGCGACGCGCGGAGGGCACGGCACGTCGAGGCGCGCTTCGGCGGACTCGGCGCCGTGTCGGTGACGTTCGTCCGATCCGGGGCGCACGGGCTCGGCAGTGAACCCACGGAGCCAGTGGTCAGGGGCAGTCAGGGGGTCGGGATGCCGGCCGGGCGGTTCGGGCGGGCGGGGCGGTCGAAGCGGACCGGGACGCCCGGCGAGTACAGGACGCTCACCGGTGCCCCCACCGGCGCCGCCAGACCGGCCGCCGCCACCAGGTCCTCCTCGCACTCCACGAGTTCCGCGCGGTGCAGCGGCCAGCGCGGGTGGGTGTTGGGCAGGTACATCGGCCGGCCGAAGAAAGCGCTGTGCATACCCCAGCGCGCGGTCAGGAAGTGTTCCAGCGCGGTGGGTTCCCCGATCCGTTCGCCCACCCGCACGGTGAGCCGGCTGCGGGCACCACGCGGTCCGGGCCACCGACGGCGGCTGGTGTACGTGACGGTGTCGGCCTCGGTGTCGATCGCCATGCGGGACCACACGTAGGGCAACCGGAAGCCGATCCGGGCCACGGCCACCGGCAGCAGGCGGGAGGCGTCGAGCGACCGGAAGACCACGCCCCGCCGGCCGTGCGCGTCGACCGAGTAGAGACGGACGTTCGTCTCCGGGAAGGACCCCAGGTAGGGAACGCCCGGGAGCCGGAACCAGCCGACGCGGTGCATCCGGAACGCCACCAGACCGACGTAGGTCACGCCGTCCAGGGTGTCGGGGACGGTCCCCGGCGGCAGCAACCCGGCCACGTCGGCCGGGTCCGCGGCCCAGTGGAGGAACGCGAGGTCGAGCCAGGACTGAGTGAGAAGGGGGCGCGCTATCGCGTTCGGCGCGTCGGGCGTCACGGGATCCGGGGGAACCAGGCCCGGTAGCTGGGGAGTCGACGGCACCGCGCCAGTATCACAGAGGGCGGACACGGGCCTGCATGCGGGTGTCCGACGGGCGTGGACGGGTCACCGACGGGCGCGGCCGGGGCCGAGCGGGAGCCGCCTGGGCGCCCGATGTACCACGGGTGGTACGGGACAGTCGGGCTGGCACGGACGGAACGGACAGGCACGAGACCGCCGGGCGCGCACGGACGGAACGGACAGGCACGAGACCGCCGGGAACGGACAGGCACGAGACCGCCGGGCAGAGGCTGGCGTGAGCGGGAGCCGACGTACGGGGTGGGTGCGGTCGCGAGCGGGCCGCGGGCAGGTGTCGACGCGGGCGGGACCGACGGGCAGCGGGCCGCTGAGGCTGTGTCCGATGCTTGGGGCTGTGGCCGAGGCCACTGCGGTGGAGGGTGCTCGGCCATGTCGCACGGCGGGGGCCACAGGCTACGGTTTCAGGAGATTCCCCCGTTTCCCTCGCGAACACCTCGGACGGCTTCGTGCTCGCAGATCTCTCCCCCGTCATCGCCGCCACCACGGAATGGCTGACCCGCGCCTACCCGGCGAGCGGCGGCGCGCTCGCCTCCGCCCTGTGCGAGGCACAGGCCCGTCAGGCGGTGACCGTCGCGGCCTGGCTGCGCTATCCGACCGCCACGGACGCCGCACTGCTCGGCCTGGCGGGCCCGGGCGGCTCGGCCCGGCTGGACTGGATCAGCGGCGCGGACACGGACATGGAGCGGAACGCGGACGACGCGGCCTGGCGCAGCTGGGTGGACGAGGTGGTGGCGAGCTGGGCGGCCTGTCTGCTCACCGATCCGGCACTGGCCGCGGGCGCGGTGGCCGGGCTCGCCGGGAGCGAGCACACCGGGAGCACGCTGCCGGACTTCCGGCGCCTGGCCGCACCCGACCACCGCGACCGGAAGGCGGCGGCACTGCTGCGCCACCCCGACCTTCTCGCCCCGGTGGCCGGCCTCCACCACGGCCAGCTGCTCGACCGCCTCGGCCGGGGCCAGGCCCTCATCGCCTGACGGCCCGACGGCCACCCCGGGGCTCCTGCCCTGCGTGCCGAGGCCGAGGCCGGGTGTCGTGCCTCCGGCCCGCCGGGGCCGGCGCCCGGGTCGAAGCGCCACGCCGCCCAGGTCCGTCGGCGAAGCCCGTCCTGGCAGGCGCCCCGGACCCCGGGCAAGGCCCGGCTGCGGTGGTGCCACCGTGCGACGGGAGCAGTCCGGTCGACCGACACCGGCCGGGGCCGTCCGCGACGTGTGGATGAGCCCGCGGGGAGGAGCACGCGGAGGAAGGGCACGCGGGGGAAGGGCACGCAGACGGACGTCAGCCGCTCTTGCCGCGGCCGGTCAGCGCGTCGCGCAGTCGGTCGACCAGCCCGACGCCCGGGGCCAGCATCTTGTTGGCCGGGGGCTTGTCCGGGGCGGCCGGGTGCGGACGCGTCGGAGCCGTCTTCTTCGCCTTGCGGACCTTGTCACCCAGGTCGTCGAGGGCGTCCGCCGGGCACACCGCGCGCAACCTCGGGAAGAGGTTCTGCTCCTCGTCGGCCACATGCTCGCGGATCTCGCTCATCAACATGCCGATGAGCCGGTCGAACTCGGGGTCGTCCGCGTGACAGCCCTCCAGGTCCTTCATGATCTGTTCGGCCCGCGCGTGGTCCTCGAGTTCCTTGTCGGCCAGGGCCTCGCCACCGGGCAGGTGCTCGCGCACCGCCGGGTAGAGGTACGCCTCCTCGGCCACCGAATGCCGGACCAGCTCCATCGTGGCCTGGTCCGCGAACAGCTTGCGGTCCTTGGCCCCGGACGGCAGCGCCTCGATCCGGCCGAAGAACTCCTCGACCTCGCGGTGATCGGTCACCAACTCGTCGATGACGTTCCCACCATGACCCATGTCCCACACCTCCAGTCTCGGCACGACGGCTCCCGGTCGGACCCGTCACGCCCCGAGTGCCCCACGTCGGCCGGTCGACACGGCGCCCGGCCGGCCGGGAAGGGCCTTCGGCCGGGATCAGCCCTCCACGCCGGTGGCGTCGTGCGCGGCGCCGACCGGCTTCGACTCCGGTGAGCCCCGCTGCCGCAGATAGATCGACAGCACCGCCATCGAGGCGACGGCCAGCAGTTCGGACTGCCAGTTCTGCAGGGTGCGGTTCCAGAAGTCCGCCGAGCCCAGGTACTGCGACCAGCTCATGGGCGCCTGAAGCTGCCGCAGCCGCTGTCCGTTGAACGCGGCCACGCCGGTGATCGACTGGACCAGCCAGGAGAGCACGAAGATCGTCCCCATGACCAGCAGCAGCGAGTGCGAGTACACCGCGCGACGCCATCCCGCGGCCGCGGCCCACTTCGGTGACGTGTCCTTGGCATGCTCGCCGACCATCTGGTCCTCGTCGGACTCCGTGCCCGCCTTGTACAGCTCCTTGGACTCCGGAGAGCCGCGCTGCAGCAGCCAGACGGTCGCCCCGATGTAGAGGAAGAACTGCAGGTACTCCGACTGCCAGTTCTCCGCCACGTCCACCGCGAAGTCGGATGTCGTCAGGTACTCGGCGAAACCGACCCGCTGGAGCTGGTCCACGGCCAGCTGGTCGTTGAAGTCGGCGTGTCCGGCGAGCGCCTGTCCGACGAGGGCGCACAGGAACGTCAGGGTGAAGAACAGCCCGAGTCCGTTGTCCCGCACGAATCCGCGCAGACGTCCGCGCAGAGGTCCGCGTTCGGACGCCCCGGCCGGGGAGGAGCGCCGCGTCATCGCTGCGTCAGTCCCAGGGCCGCGAGGTACGCGAGGCCGACACCGACGATCAGCAGGATCGCCGTGAACATCACCCGCACCCGGTCACCCGCCCTTGATCCCGCACCGGTACGGCTGGTCCGGCACCTGCTCGCATCCGGCGGCCACGACCTTCCAACCGTCGTTGAAGCGGGAGAGGAACAGGGTGTCCTCGGCGAGCACCGCCCGCGCCTCGTTGCCGTGGACGTCCGCACTGCGCAGGGCACCGCCCGGGGGCGGCGCCTCCTCGCTCAGCGCCCGCGCGCAGGGCCGGCCCGCCGACTCTTCCAGCTCCTCGATGGTTCCGGGCGCCAGGGCGGCGCACACGCGGTCGTACGCGCCTTCGTCGAGCGCCTCCTCGAAGGCGGCCGAGGCGTCACGAACCTGGTCGCGTCGCTCCGACACCGTCCCGCACCCGCCGACGGCGGCGGCGAGGACGACGGCGACCGCCATGGCACGCGCCCGTCGGTCCATCCGCCACCTCCGTACCCGTGCCGCCACTCGGCTTCCACCGCAGTAGACAGCAGGAAACGGCACCCGGGCGGCTCCCGCTCCCACGGTTCCCTCGCGCGGCCGATCCTCCGGGCCCCGCTCCTCACCGGTGACGGTCCGCACCCGTGACCCCCGCCGTCTCAGCACGGATACTGCCGGGAGCAGCCTTCCCGAACCGACCCCGCGACCCCGACCTCACCCGCCCACGCATCGTCGGACCCTGCGTCCACCCGCTGTCGGCAGCACGAGAACGTGTCGTCGACCGCCTCCGACCACGACCGAACCCGCCCTCAGGACCGACCACCGGGACCGCTGACTGGCCCACCCCGACCCGAGTTGCGAAAATCGACAGAGGGCACATCTGCAGGCCCCACCAGGAGGTACCCATGAAGATGTTGATCAACGTTCCGGAGACCGTGGTAGCGGACGCGCTGCGCGGAATGGCGGCCGCCCATCCCGAGCTGACCGTCGATGTCGAGAACCGGGTGATCGTGCGGCGGGACGCGCCGGTGGCCGGGAAGGTGGCGCTGGTGTCCGGCGGCGGCTCGGGGCACGAGCCGCTGCACGGCGGGTTCGTCGGGCTCGGGATGCTCTCGGCGGCCTGCCCGGGCGAAGTCTTCACGTCGCCGGTGCCGGATCAGATGGTGCGTGCGGCGGCGGCCGTGAACAGCGGGGCGGGAGTGCTGTTCATCGTCAAGAACTACACGGGCGACGTGCTCAACTTCGACATGGCGGCCGAGTTGGCCGAGGACGAGGGCATACAGGTCGGGAAGGTCCTGGTCGACGACGACGTCGCCGTGACCGACAGCCTCTACACGGCCGGCCGGCGCGGTACGGGCGCGACGCTGTTCGTGGAGAAGATCGCGGGGGCGGCGGCCGAGGAGGGGCAGCCCCTGGAGCGGGTGGAGGCACTCGCCCGGCAGGTCAACGAGAACTCGCGGAGTTTCGGTGTGGCGCTCACCGCGTGCACGACACCGGCCAAGGGCAGCCCCACCTTCGATCTGCCGCCCGGCGAGCTGGAACTGGGCGTCGGCATCCACGGGGAGCCCGGGCGGGAGCGGCGGTCGATGATGACCTCCGGTGAGATCGCCGACTTCGCGATCCACGCGATTCTGGACGACATGACGCCCCGCAATCCCGTCCTCGTCCTCGTCAACGGCATGGGCGCGACGCCGCTGCTGGAGCTGTACGGCTTCAACGCCGAGGTGCAGCGCCTGCTGTCCCAGCGCGGGGTTGCCGTCGCCCGTACGCTCGTGGGCAACTACGTGACGTCCCTCGACATGGCCGGCGCCTCGGTGACTTTGTGTCAGGTGGACGAGGAGCTGCTGCGGCTGTGGGACGCGCCGGTGCGGACCCCGGGACTGCGCTGGGGTGTGTGAGGGGGACAGCAACAGGCGCTCCGACCGTACCGACCATGCAAGGAGATCCAGTGCTCGATGCCGATTTCTTCCGCCGTTGGATGATCGCGACCGCCGCGTCCGTCGACCGCGAGGCGGACCGGCTCACGGCCCTCGACTCACCCATCGGGGACGCGGATCACGGCAGCAACCTCCGCCGTGGCTTCACCGCGGTGAGCGCGGCGCTGGAGAAGGAGGCGCCCGAGACGCCGGGCGCCGTCCTGGTGCTCGCGGGACGCCAGTTGATCTCGACGGTCGGCGGGGCCTCGGGGCCCCTGTACGGCACGCTGCTGCGCCGGACCGGGAAGGACCTCGGGGACGCTGCCGAGGTGGACGAGGGACGGTTCGCCGAGGCGCTGCGCGCGGGCGTGGACGCCGTGATGAAACTCGGCGGCGCCGCGCCCGGCGACAAGACCATGATCGACGCGCTGGTGCCGGCCGTCGACGCCCTCTCGCACGGCTTCGGCGCCGCACGGGCCGCCGCCGAGCAGGGCGCGGAGGCGACGACACCGCTCCAGGCCCGCAAGGGCCGGGCCAGCTATCTCGGCGCACGCAGCATCGGACACCAGGATCCGGGTGCCACCTCGGCGGCACTGCTCATCGCCGCCCTCACGGACGCGGACGGGAAGTGAGGCACCGGTGAGTGACGAGAAACTGGTGGGCATCGTGCTGGTGTCGCACAGCGCTGAGGTCGCCGCGTCCGTGGCCGACCTGGCGCGGGGTCTGGTGGGCGGCGGGCGGCCCGTGCCGGTCGCCGCGGCGGGCGGCACGGAGGGCGGCGGGCTGGGGACGAGCGCCGAGCTGATCGCCGCAGCCGCCGCCTCGGTGGACCGGGGTGCCGGTGTCGCGGTCCTCGCCGATCTGGGCAGCGCCGTCCTCACGGTCAAGGCGATGCTCGCGGAGGGCGACGAACTGCCCGACACGGCCCGGCTGGTGGACGCGCCGTTCGTCGAGGGCGCGGTGGCCGCGGTGGTGACGGCGGCGACCGGCGCCGACCTGGACACGGTGGAGGCGGCGGCCGCGGAGGCGTACGCGTACCGGAAGGTGTGACGCGCCCGGGGGAGGTGCCAGGCGGGGCGGGCCGGCCGCTCCCCCGCCACCACGCGGGCCGAGCCGACGGCTACCGCCGGTTCGGCGCCCGTGCGGTCGCGGGCGCTCGGCCCGCGTTTCGTCGGCATCGACCTCCCGACCGCCGCGGAGGGGCAGGCCGCCGCTCTCGTTTCCCTCGTCCGACACCGCGAGGCACATCGACGGGGCGGTCCTGCCGCTGCCGTTGGTCGGCTGGTCGGCTGGTCGGCTGGTCGGCTGGTCGGCTGGTCGGCTGGTCGGCTGGTCGGCTGGTCGGCTGGTCGGCTGGTCGGCTGGTCGGCTGGTCAACGGTCCGACGGGCCATCTGGCATCGGGCACCGGACGGGACGGGTCGGCCCAGCGCTCGGTCATCCCCCGAGCGAGGCGTCCCCTGCCCCGGACGGTCTTTCAGCCACCCGCCTCGGGCATCGGTCCGGCCACCGGTGTTCCCCGCGTCCGGGGCCGACGGCCCGACCGGGGCGGGTGGGCGCACCGGCCGCCGGACGCGAGCTCACGCAGCCGGGCCGGCGGCGCGGTGCGCACGGGCACAGGCGGGCCGCCGCTGTCGTTCACGCGTTGTCCTCGTCCCCCGCGCCCTTCTCGGTGTCCAGGTCCTCCTGGGCCTCCGGGTCGCCCGCGTCGTCCGGCTCCTTTTGAGTCCCGGCGTCCTGCGGCGCCGCCGTGTCCTCCCGGTGCTCCGGCTCTCCGACCGCCGCGCCCCCACTGCCCCCGGCCCCCGTCTGTCCCCTCGCGCCGCCCTCACCCTGCGGTGACTCCGAGAGCCCGGTCGGCGCCCACTCGTCCACCGGCGCCTCCGGCAGACGGGACTCCTTCGCCACGCCGCGCACGAACAGCCGTGCCAGCCGCTCCCCCACCTCCACCGCCGACGCGTGGCTCTCAATGGGGGTCGCCCGGGAGTTCCTGAAGACGATGTACGTGACGCCGGAGGTGGTGCCGCCGCCGCGTGGGTCGGGACGGATGCCGAGCGCCTTGGCGGTGGCGTACGACGCCTCGCCGATGATCTCGCGCGGTCCCGTGTCGCCGACGACCGCGTACTGCACCCGGTCCTGGTAGACGACGGCCGCGACCGAGCCCCCGCCCACCCCGTGATCACGGTGGTCCCAGATGCTGCTCACTCCCGGCACCACGATGTAGGGCAGTCTCTCGGCGCTCAGATGGCGGCCGTCGGACTGCTGATAGGCCGTGGCAGCGGAGAACAGCGGGTCGGTGCGGCTGTTGCACTCCGTGCCCGGGCGGCCGTCGCAGTCGATGTCCATGTCGGCCTTCCAGAACACCGCCTCGTCGGTGCCACAGACCGGGATCGTGGCGGGCGCGCCCTCGTCGGTCCGGTAGCGGCCGCGGGACACCTGGGTGCAGTCGCGGACCCGCGCCAGCAGGTCGGCCGCGCGGACCGAGCCCTCCTGCCGGGACGCCGAAGCCCCGGAGGCGCCCAGTAACGGGTGCAGGGCGGCGGGCGAGGTGGTCGGGGCCAGCAGGGCAAGGCCGGCCGCGGCCAGCGTCAGCGACTGGACGCGCACGATACGGACCCTCTCGTGGAGGCAGTGACGGACACCCAGGACAATCTGGTGTCGACCGCACCCGGGGGCCACCCCGAAGGGGCCGTACGGAGCATGGGATCCCGCGTGCGGAGCACGGCGCACGGTGCGGGTCCGCGGCGGTGCCCGGCCCAGGGCGGCCCTGCGCGTAACGGCGCGACAGGGGGCCGGGGGCCCGGGCGCCTTCTCGGCCCCGGGTCCCCGGGCCACTCCGCCGGGCGCGGGATCAGCGACGACAGCGGTCCGCGCCACCGGCTCGAACTCATGTGTGCTCAGACTGAGTTCAGCCGCGAGAGCCTTCAGCATACGTAATCTCCGGAACCGATCGCGGGTGGCGGGCCTCACACCTGCCCGCCCTCTTGATGTGGGCGCACCACCGCGCCATATTGGTCCGGACCATTGCCGCCGTGCCGGGCCGGGAGGCGAAGCCGTGCGACGCGTTGTGCTGTGGGTGGTGTGGTGCGGGCTGATGGCGGCCCTCTCCTGCGGGTGCGCGAGCGGCACCGGCCGTGACGACGGACGTGCGCCCGGCGCACCGACCGGGGTCACCGCCGAGGCCGGCAGCGCGACGAGCGTGCACGTCATGTGGAACGCGGTCGCCGCGAACCCCGCGGTCAGCGCGTACGAGGTGTACCGCGGCGCCGAGAAGGTCGGGGACGTGCCGGGCTCCGCGCACATGCTGGACGTCGTCCGCCTTTCGCCGTCGACGGCGTACGTCTTCACCGTGCGGGCCCGCGACGCCGACGGGCGGCTCGGTCCGCGCAGCCGGGAGGTACGGGCCACGACGCCGACCGTCGGCGCGGCCGACCGCTCGCCCCCTACCCCGCCCGGCTCGGTGACCGGCCGGACCGCCGGGAGCCGGGCCGTCCAGTTGTCGTGGTCGGCATCCAAGGACGACCGCAAGGTGGTGTCCTACGACGTCTGCCAGGGCGGCGTGCGGATCCACAGCGTCGGCGGGGGCCAGACGGCGACGGTCGTCACGGGGCTGCGTCCGGGCTCGCGCTACTCGTTCACCGTCCGGGCCCGGGACGCGGCCGACAACGTCTCGCCCGCCGGTCCGCCCGTACGGCTGACCACCGCGCCGGGTGACGACGACGGGGCGGACACCGCGCCGGCCGACTTCCGGGCGACCGGCCGTCTCGCCGACGGGGCGTACTACATCGACCTGTCATGGACGCCGCCCCGCGTGGACGGTGTGGTCACGGAGTACCAGATCCAGCTCGACGGCAGGCCGGCCACCTCACTGGTGTGGGGCGGAACCCCGCCACTCGGGAAGGCGACGTACAGCTTCTACGTGGGGCGGGAGGAAGGCGCCGCTCAACGGGTGCGGCTACGGGCCCGGCTCCCGGACGGCACATGGGGCGCGTTCTCGACGGAACGAACGGTGACGACGGGCGCCCGGCGGTGAGGAGCCGTCGCAGCGACGGCTCCTCACCGCCGGGCCCCTCGGGCCGGCGCGGAGCACGGACCAGAGCGCCCTTCGGCACGAGCCGGGACGCCGCGGGGTACGGACCCGGGCGGGGTACGGGCCGAGGCGGTCGACGGGGGCCGGGACGCCGGTGGATGCGGGCCGGGGCGGCCGTCGACGGGGGCCGGGACGCCGGTGGATGCGGGCCGGGGCGGCCGTCGACGGGGGCCGGGACGCCGGTGGTTGCGGGTCGAGGTGGCTGTTGGTGGGGGCCGGGACGCCGGTGGGTACGGGTCGAGGTGGCTGTTGGTGGGGGCCGGGACGCCGGTGGATGCGGGTCGAGGTGGCTGTTGGTGGGGCCGGGTTGGCCTCGGCCTGTTTGGGGCCGTCCGGAGGAATCCGTCACCTGGCCGGATGCGGTCCGCGTGCGGGGCGGGGCCGGGGCGCATTGGCTGCCCCTGAGGCAGCACGGGCGTACCCGACCTTCGGCGGCGCAAGGGATGTACCGCCAACCGTGCCGCCGCCGGAGGACACCCGATGCGCACTTCCCCTTTCCTCGTCCGCTCAGGACTGACCGTGGCAGCCGCCGCGCTGCCGCTGGCGCTCACCGCCGAGCCGGCCGTCGCGGCCTCGGGCATCTCCGTGAGCACGACCGGCTCCACGGTGTCGGTCGTGACCAGCGCCTGTACTCAGATCAACGGCAGTTGGGGCACGGCGGCGCTGCTCAACAGCGGCCAGGCGAGCTTCGCCCAGGGACGCCAGGTCGCCCTGTCCGGCACGTCCGCCGGCCAGTCCGCCGCCTGGTCCGGCGTCTCCCCGGGCACGTACACCGTGATCGTCATGTGCTCCAACGCCAGCACCGCGGGCACCCAGTCCGTGATCGTCTCCACCCCGGCCACCCCGACGGTCACGGCGACGCCCACGTCCACGCCGTCGCGGGGTGTCATGGGGGGCCTGGGCGGCGCGGCCCGTGACTACGGCCCCGTGGCCATGGGGGTGGGCGGGGCACTGGTGGGGACGGGTGTCATCGCGGTGGCCTGGTTCCTGCGCCGCCGCTCGAAGCCGTACCGGCTCTGACAGGGGCGTACCGGCTCTAACCGGCCGCGTCCGCCGCGTCCGGCACCACGGGCAGCTCCGCGAGGGCCTCGGTGAGCCACTGCGTCCAGAAGGTCTCCAGCTCGATGCCGGCGCGCAGGACCAGGTGCTGAAGCCTGGCCTGGGCGCTGTCGTCGCCGGGCGGGAAGTCCCGCTTCTCGATCTCCTCGTACTCCGCCAACTGCCGCCGGTGCAGGTCGAGATGGCGGCGCAGGTCGGCCTCCAGGCCCGCCGTGCCGACGACGGCCGCGGCGCGCAGCCGCAGCAGCATGGCGTCGCGGAGCGGCTTCGGGTCCTGGGCGGCCGCCGTCCACCGGGCGAGTTCGGCGCGTCCCGCGGGCAGTACCTCGTAGGCCTTCTTCTGCCCGCGGGCCGGCGTCTGCGTCGGCAGGGCCCGGATGTGCCCCTCCGACTCCAGCCTTCCCAGCTCGCGATAGATCTGCTGGTGCGTGGCCGACCAGAAGTAGCCGATCGACTTGTCGAACCGGCGGGTCAGATCCAGCCCCGACGAGGGCCTCTCGAGCAGGGCGGTGAGGATCGCGTGCGGGAGTGACATGCGGTCATCCTAGGGACGGGCCGGTGCGGGCCTACAGGGCCGCCGCCAGTTCCGTGCCCTGCTGGACGGCGCGCTTGGCGTCCAGTTCGGCGGCGACGTCCGCGCCTCCGATGAGGTGCACCTTGACGCCGTCGGCGAGCAACGCGTCGTACAGGTCCCGGCGGGGGTCCTGCCCCGTGCACAGCACGATGGTGTCGACCTCGAGGAGCGTGCTCTGCTCACCGACGGTGAGGTGCAGCCCGGCGTCGTCGATCCGGTCGTAGCGCACCCCCGGAACCATCGTGACGCCTCGGTGCTTGAGTTCGGTGCGGTGGATCCAGCCGGTGGTCTTGCCGAGGCCCGCGCCGACCTTTCCGGTCTTGCGCTGGAGGAGGTGGACCGTGCGCGGCGGGGCGGGGCGCTCGGGTGCGGCGAGACCGCCGGGACCCCGGTAGTCCATGTCGACGCCCCACTGGCGGAAGTAGGCCGCCGGGTCCTCGCTCGCCTTGTCGCCGCCGTCGGTGAGGAACTCGGCGACGTCGAAGCCGATGCCACCCGCGCCGAGGATCGCGACGCGGTCGCCGACGGGCGCGCCGTCGCGCAGGACGTCGAGGTAGCCGACGACGCTCGGGTGGTCGACGCCGGGGATGTCGGGAGTGCGGGGGCTGACGCCGGTGGCGACGACGACCTCGTCGTAGCCGGCCACGTCCGCGGCGGAGACGGAGGTGTCCAGCCGCACGTCCACGCCGTGCGCGTCGAGCTGGTGGCGGAAGTAGCGCAGCGTCTCGTCGAACTCCTGCTTGCCGGGTACCTTGCGGGCGACGTTGAGCTGGCCGCCGATCTCGCTCGCGGCGTCGAAGAGGGTGACGTCGTGCCCGCGTTCGGCCGCGCTCACGGCGCACGCGAGGCCCGCCGGACCCGCGCCCACCACCGCGACCCGCTTGCGCAGCCGGGTCGGGGCGAGGACCAGCTCCGTCTCGTGGCAGGCACGCGGGTTGACCAGGCAGGAGGTGATCCTGCCGCTGAACGTGTGGTCGAGGCAGGCCTGGTTGCAGCCGATGCAGGTGTTGATGGCCTCGGGGCGGCCCGCCGCGGCCTTGGCCACGAAGTCGGGGTCGGCCAGCATCGGGCGGGCCATCGACACCATGTCCGCGCAGCCGTCGGCGAGCAGCTGCTCGGCGAGTTCGGGGGTGTTGATGCGGTTGGTGGTGACGAGCGGCACGGAGACCGCGCCCATGAGCTTCTTCGTCACCCAGGTGTAGGCGCCGCGCGGCACGGAGGTGGCGATGGTGGGGATGCGGGCCTCGTGCCAGCCGATGCCGGTGTTGATGATGGTCGCGCCGGCCTCCTCGACGGCCCGCGCGAGGGTGACGACCTCGTCGAGGGTCGAGCCGCCGGGCACGAGGTCCAGCATGGACAGCCGGTAGATGACGATGAAGTCCTCGCCGACCGCCTCGCGCACCCGCCGCAGGATCTCGAGGGGGAAGCGCGTGCGGTTCTCGTACGAGCCGCCCCAGCGGTCGGTGCGGTGGTTGGTCTGCGCCGCGATGAACTCGTTGACGAGGTAGCCCTCGGAGCCCATGATCTCGACGCCGTCGTAGCCGGCCTGCCGGGCGAGGCGGGCGGCGCGGGCGTAGTCGTCGATGGTCCGCTCGATGTCGGCGTCGGTGAGCTCGCGGGGCGGGAAGGGGCTGATAGGCGCCTGCAAGGGGCTCGGGGCGACCAGGTCCGGGTGGTAGGCGTACCGGCCGAAGTGCAGGATCTGCATCGCGATGCGGCCGCCCTCGCGGTGCACGGCGTCGGTGATCGCGCGGTGCTGCTCGGCCTCCGCGTCCGTGGTGAGCTTGGCACCGCCCTCGCCCGGGCGCCCCTCGTCGTTGGGGGCGATGCCGCCGGTGACGATGAGGCCCACTCCCCCGCGTGCCCGGGCGGCGTAGAACTCGGCCATGCGCTCGAAGCCGCGCTCGGCCTCCTCCAGGCCGACGTGCATCGAGCCCATCAGGACGCGGTTGGGCAGCGTGGTGAAGCCCAGGTCGAGCGGGCTCAGCAGGTGCGGGTAACGGCTCATGACAGCCCTCCGTGCGCGGTGTCTTCCCTCCAGTTCTAGAGGACCGCGCACGGTTTATGCAACTAGTTGCACAATGAGGCCGGGGTCATGTGCCGCAGGTCACCGGCGAGCCGGGCTCACCGGCTCCCCAGCAGGACGTGCAGCTCCCGCTCCTGGTCCCCGGAGGCCGAGGACAGGTCACGCACCTCGAACACCTGGTCCAGCGTCGCGCGCAGCCGCTCGATCGCCCAGTAGCTGCCCTGCGCGTCGGCCTCCACGGACGACGAGAGGCGGCCCGGCCGGGCGCAGTCGTGCGCCTCGGTGACCTCGAAGGTGCCGAGCCACACCATCGGGCGGCTCTCATGGAGCTGCTGCGGCGCCTCGTCGGCACCTCGGTCCGACTCGAAGCACTGGTTCAGCGTGTCGAAAACGATCCGGGCGTCCTCCTTGCTGCATCCGCTGATCTCGACGGAGACGGACTCCTCGTGCGGTCGCTCGCGATCCATCGTGATCGCTCCTCTCGTGGGCGGTGGCGCGGCAGTGCGGGTTCCCCGCGAACCGCGCCACATCCCCAGAAAAGCATCACTTTCCGGGTCGGACCAACGACAGGAGCGGCGCAGGCGCCCCGGTCGGGCCCCGGTCAGCCCCGGGTGAAGCGGTACGTCTTGCTGTCGGTCAGCACACAGAAGCCGGGCGAGACGACGATCACCCGCAGGGTGCCGGAACGGCGGTCGTAGTCGATGCCCTCCGCCTCGAACGTGCCCGAGCAGGAGCTGCGCAGGGGAAGCTGACGCAGGGCGGTGACGTGGCCGGTGACGTCGGAGGCGCCGTTCGGTTCGGCGGACAGGTCGATCCGCAGGAGCGGCTTGGTGACGCCGAAAAGCGTGCCGGCCGGGTCGTCCGAGGCGCACAGCAGGGTGGTCGGGCCGGTGAAGTCGCAGCCCTGGACGTCGCGCACCGCGTGGTCCAGGCGGACCGTCGACACCTGCGGGAGGTTCGCCGACGGCGAGGTGGCGGAGTTGGCCCCGGGGGTCGGGAAGACCAGGAACCGGGTCATGGTGCCCCACTCGCCCGACAGCATCCACCGGCTGTCCGGGGTGATCGCGACCCAGGAGTTGTTCAGGGCCTCACCGGAGCCGAGCGCGTGGACGTACTCCGACCAGGCGCCGCCGGGCGCCTGCACGCGGTACATCTTCGCGTTGTTCGAGTCGCTCTGGTACGGCTCGACGTAGTAGCCGTCGTAGGAGGCGTCGGGATCGCCGACGTGGTTCCAGCCGCGGGTCGACACGGACCAGGGGATGGTGCCGATGCCGGTGTAGCGGTTGGCGCTGCCCGCCGGGATCTCGACCGAGGCCAGGCCCTGGCTCTCGGTCAGGGGGTCGGCACGGTCGGAGCCGACCTCGGTCCAGTTGTCGGCGGCCGCGGCGGGCGGGGCCGCGGAGAGGGTGGCGACCGTCGCGACGGCCAGCGCGAGGAGGGCCGCGCGGGCGGTTCGGGCGGCGCCGGCCGTGGTGCGACGGCGGCGGGCAGGACGCAGGGGCATGGGACTCCTCGTCGAGGGGGGTGGGCGCGCTCGGCGGACAGTCTGGCCCGGCATGGTGGTCATGTACAGACCAATTTCATGGACAGGTGCGGACCCTGAGGAGAACGGCGCGCGGCGCCGTACTGGAGGAGCATGGGGAAGGGTGCGCGAGCCGTGGGAGAAATGGGTTGAGCACGGTAGAACAGGGGGAGTCGGCATGGGGGACGGCGTGCCGCGGCGATTTGCGGAGGCGGTGCGTGGCATGAGCGGAGCCGGAGCGTCCGCGGCCGAGGCCGGTGGTCCGACCGGGCCCAGCGGCCTGCTGGACGTGCTCAGCGTGGCCTCTGTGGTGCTCGACACCCAGGGGCGCATCGCGCTGTGGAGCCCCCAGGCCGAGGAGCTGTTCGGGTACTCGGCGCACGAGGCCCTGGGGCGGTACGCGGCCCACGTGATGGTCGACGAGCGGCACGTCGACCTGGTCGTACAGCTGTTCGCGGACGTCATGGCCACCGGCCAGAGCTGGGCGGGGGCGTTCCCGATCCGGCGCAAGGACGGCACCACCCGGTTGGTGGAGTTCCGCAACATGCGGCTCATGGACGACCGGGGTGAGGTCTACGCCCTGGGGCTCGCCGCCGACCGGACGACGGTGCGCCGGCTGGAGCGGGACCTGGCCCTGTCGACGCGGATGGTCGCGCAGTCCCCCAACGGCCTGGCCGTCCTGGACACCGACCTGCGGTACGTCTCGGTCAACCCGGCGCTGGCGCGGATGAACGGCGTTCCGGCCGGGGAGCACCTGGGCCGGACCGTCCGCGAGGTGCTGCCCCGGCTGGACGCGGACGCTCTGGAGGCCGCGGCGCGCCAGGTGCTGCGGACCGGGGAACCGCTGGTCGACCGGTCCACGTACGGCCGTACCCCCGCCGACCCGGAGCAGGACCACGCCTGGTCGCTCTCCCTGTACCGCCTGGAGGACGCCCGCGGCACCGTGCTGGGCGTGGCCGTCTCGTTCGTCGACGTCACCGACCGGCACCGGGCGGCCGTCGAGGCCGAGGCGGCACGCCGCCGGCTGGCGCTGGTCGCGGACGCCTCCACGAGGATCGGCACCACGCTGGACCTGGAGCGCACCGCCCTCGAACTGGCCGACGTGGCGGTGCCCGAGCTGGCGGACGTGGCCGCGGTGGATCTGCTCGACGCGGTGGTGGCGGGCCGGCGCACCAGTCTCGGGCCCGCCGAACCCGCCGTGATCCGCGCCCTGGCGGTGCGGGCCACCGACGAGCCGGACGCGTTGCGGGCGACCGATCAGCCCGGTCAGGTGGCCCGCTACGCGCCCGACCGGCTCATCACCGAGTGCGTGCGCACGGGCCGGCCGGTCATGGTGGCGCAGGTCAAGGACGAAGACCTCGGGCGCATCGCCCACTCCCCGGAGGCGGCCGCCCTGCTGGCCCGGGCCGGGGTGCACTCCTATCTGGCCGTGCCGCTCATCGCGCGGGGCGAGGTGCTGGGCGCCCTCGACCTCAAGCGGACCCGCAACCCCCTGCCGTTCGGCCGCGACGACCTGCTTCTCGCCCGTGAGCTGGCGGCCCGGGCGGCCCTCCAGATCGACAACGCCCGCTGGTACCAGAGCGCCCGCACCACCGCGCTCACCCTCCAGCGCAGCCTGTTGCCGAGCCACCCGCCCGTCATCGGCGGTCTCGAGGTCGCCTCCCGCTACCAGCCCGCGGGCGCAACCACCGAGGTCGGCGGCGACTGGTTCGACGTCATCCCGCTTCCGGACGGCAAGACGGCGCTCGTCGTCGGCGACGTGATGGGCAGCGGCATCGACGCCGCCGCCACGATGGGCCGGCTGCGCACCGCGACGACCACGCTGGCCTCCCTCGACCTCGACCCGGCGGTCCTCCTGGAGCACCTCGACCGGATCACCCAGGGCCTGGACCACTCCATCGCCACCTGCGTGTACGCCGTCCACGACCCCCGGGTGGGAAGGTGCCGGATCGCCAACGCCGGACACCTGCCGCCGGTGCGGGTCCGCCCGGACCGTCCCCCGGAGCTGCTCGACCTGCCCACCGGCGCGCCGCTGGGCGTGGGCGGGGTGCCGTTCTCCACGACCGACGTCGACTTCGCCCCCGGCGACCAGCTCGTGCTGTACACGGACGGCCTGGTCGAGACCCGCAGGCACTCGCTCGACGAGCGTCTCGAGGCGCTGCTGGCACTGCTCGACGATCCCGCTCGGCCGCTCGAGGAGGTGTGCGACCTGCTGCTGACCGCGCTGCACCACCCCGACAACCACGACGACGTGGCCCTGCTGGTGGCGCGGGCGCGGACCGAGGAGTGAGAGCGACCCCGCCCGATTCACAGGCTTTTGTTATCGCTTCCTTACCGTGCACCCCGGACAATCACAGTGAGGCGTGGCACTGGTGCCGCCGTCGTGGCCGAGGAGGGTGAGCCGTGATGCAGGAGCCGGACAGGTCGCAGGAGCCGGACAGGCAGCAGGGGCCGGAAGAGGTCGAACTGCTCTCGGGACCGGTGGACGCGGAACGGGACCGCGCCGGCCTGCGCACGCCGTGGCGACGCCGGTCGGCCCGCGGGCGGGCGGTGATCGCGGCCACCACCGTCGCCGTCCTGGCGCTCGGCGGCACCGTCGCGTACGCGGCGACCTCGGGGGACTCCGGTGGCGGATCCCCGTCCGCGTCGCCTTCCGCGTCCTCCTCCGAAGAGGCCGGTGGCCGGCACGGCCACCGCGGCCCGTGGTTCGGCCTCGGCGGCGACGCGGCGCACGGTGAGGCGACGGTCAAGGACCCCGACACCGGCGACTGGGTCGTCCGCGTCTGGCAGCGGGGCACGGTGACGAAGGTGGACGACGACCGGGTCACCGTCAAGAGCGAGGACGGCGCCTCGTGGACGTGGACCGTGGGGGCGGACGCGTCCGTGTCCGCCGACGGCGCCTCCGGCTCCGGGGCCGACGCCCTGAAGAAGGGCGACACGGTGTATGTCGCCGGAACCCGTTCCGGTGACACGAACACCGCCGACCGCGTCGTGTCCGGCGCCTTCGGCGACCGCGGCCCGGACGACCGCGGCCCGGACGACCGGTGGCGCGACGGCTCGCCGGGGCACGGCCCGTGGAACCACGGGAACGACCGCTCCCCCGGCCCCACGGGCAGCGGCGCGGCTACCTGACCCTGGTTCCGACCACGACGTGGGCGTACCTCTCCTCGTCGTCCGCCAGACGCACCGTCAGGCCGCCGCGGGTGAAGGCCTCCACGGCGGCCGGGGCCTGGCGCTCGCTGGTCTCGACGAGGAGACAGCCGCCGGGCGCGAGCCAGTGCGGCGCTTCGGCGGCGACGCGGCGCAGCACGTCCAGCCCGTCGCCGCCGCCGTCGAGGGCGGTGAGCGGCTCGTGGTCCCGTGCCTCCGTCGGCAGCAGGGGTACCTCACCGCTGGGGACATAGGGCACATTGGCGGCCAAGAGGTCTATTCGGCCGCGCAGTTGCCCGGGGAGCGCCGCGAACAGGTCACCGGCGTACACGTGTCCGCCGTAGTCCGCGACATTGCGCCGGGCGCAGCGCACCGCCGCCGGGTCGATGTCCGCGGCGTGCAGCTCGACCGGCCCGAGGGACGCGGCGAGGGCCGCGCCGACCGCGCCCGAGCCGCAGCACAGGTCGACGACGACGGAGGCGTGCGGCACCGCGGCGAGGGCCTGGTCGACGAGGAACTCGGTGCGGCGGCGGGGCACGAAGACGCCCGGCTCGACGGTGATGCGCAGGCCGTGGAACTCGGCCCAGCCGACGACGTGTTCGAGGGGCAGGCCCGCCGCCCGGCGCTCCGCCATGGCCGCGGCCTCGTCCGGCGTGCGGGCCGCGCCGAGGATCAACTCCGCCTCGTCCTCGGCGAAGACGCACCCGGCGGCTCGCAGGACGGCGACCAGCGCGGCACGGGACGAAGAGGGCGAAGGAGTCGACGAAGGTGAAGGTGAGCAGGAGGGAGGGAGGGAGGACGAAGAAGGGGAGGGAGAACGAGGGGGCATGGAGCCGAGAAGCCTTTCGGGAGCCGAAGGGCGCTCTCGCGGTCGCCTACCGGCGGCGATCCACGCTGTCACAAGGTGAGAGCACCCGACCTGACACTGCGGTAATGGGTCTCACCTCCTCGGTCTCGCGCGACTGGGGACCTCCGCAGCCGGACGACCACCCTACCCCAATGATCGGATGCCCTTCCGCGCCCCCGCCCCTCCCGAGTTGTATTCTGCAACCAGGCGGATGAGGGAGCAGTGAGGGAGCCGCAGTGGACGCAGCCGAGGCCGTGGAGACGATCCAGCGGGAGATGACGAGCTTCGCCCGGCGGGCCCGAGCCTCGGCGGGCCGACTGCATCCCGAGCTGTCGCTGGTGTCCTACACGCTCCTCGGGCACCTGGAGGAGAGCGGCGGCTGTCGGGCCACCGACCTCGCCGCGCACTACGCCCTGGACAAGTCCACGGTCAGCCGCCAGGTCGGCGCCCTGGAGCGCGCCGCCCTCATCGAACGGCGCCAGGACCCCGAGGACCACCGCGTGCAGGTCCTCCACCTCACCGGTGCGGGCCGCAGCATCCTCGCCCAGGTCACCGAGAGCCGCCGCGCGGCCTTCCGGGAGCGGCTGGCGCAGTGGCCGGCGGGGGACCTGGAGAGGTTCGCGGAGTACCTCGTGCGGTACAACGCGGGGCAGGGGGCTGCCCCCGGCAGCGACCGGCTCCCCGACGCAGCTCCGTGACTCCCGGGCCTGTCAGCCCTGTTCGCCCTGTTCGCTTTGCTCGCCCTGTCCGTGGCGGGGTGCGGCGAGAGCGTGCCCGTCACGCCACCGGGACCGGCTCCCGCCCTTCGCCCAGCCGCTCCGGCACGCGTGCCGCCAGGAACGCCGTCCTGCGGCGCAGCCGGAAGCCCAGGGACTCGTAGAGGCGGATGGCGTTCGTGTTTCCGGCGGCGGTGTGCAGGAAGGGCGTCTCGCCGCGTTCGCGGATGCCGTGGGCGACGGCCAGGATCAGCCGGCTCGCCAGGCCCTCGCCCCGGAAGGCCGGGTCGGTGCAGACCGCGCTGATCTCGGTCCAGCCCGGCGGATGCAGGCGCTCGCCGGCCACCGCGATCAGCGCGCCGTCGCGTCGTATGCCCAGGTAGGTGCCGAGTTCGATGGTCCGGGCCTCGAAGGGCCCCGGCTGGGTGCGGGCGATGAGGTCGAGGATCTCGGGCACGTCCGCGGGGCCGAGCCGGATCGCCTCCGGATCGGGTGCGGCGGCCAGCCCGTCGTCGACGAACTGCACGCCGTCGACCTGGAAGGTGATCTCCCAGCCGGCCGGGAGCTCACCACGGAACCCCGGCAGCGGGACCTCCGCTCCGGGGCCGGCGAGCGCCGCGAGATCCGCCCAGTCGTCGGCGTCCGGATCGTCCGGCAGTGCCAGCCAGGGCGACACGTCCACCGGGTAGCGCAGCACGCGGCCCCGACGCTCGGCGAAGTGGGCGTGCGGGCCGGTGAGGGAGGCCAGGGCGGGATTGTCGAGGACGTGCGGGGGCTCGACGGTGCTCATGCGTGCGCTCCGATCTCCAGGACGACCTTGCCCCGCGCGTGGCCGCTCTCGACCTCGCGCAGCGCCTCGCCCGCCCGCTCCAGCGGGAAGGTGAGGGTGACGTGCGGGTTCAGGTCGCCGCGGACCACGAGGTCCGCGACCGCCCGCAGCACGGCCGCGTCGCGGGCGCGCGCCACCCGGGCGCCGCCCAGCTTCTCGACCTCCCCGGCCGGGGCCCCGGCGGTGATCAGCCGGGAGCGGTCCCGCACCAGACCGGCCGCCTCGTGCAGCACCTCGCCGCCGACGAGGTCGTAGACGCCGTCCACGCCGTCCGGGGCGGCCAGGCGTACACCTTCCGCCCAGCCCGGGCCGGACGGCACGTGCACGGCGCCCAGCGACTCGAGGAAGTCCTTCTTGCCCTCGCTCGCCACGCCCACGACACGCAGCCCCAGGGCGCCGGCGATCTGCGCGACGGCGACACCGACCCCGCCGCCCGCGCCGGTGACCAGCAGTGTCGCCCCGGCCGGCAGAGCGAGCTGATGGACGCCGTCGTAGGCGGTCGCGGCGGCCACCGGGAGCGTCGCGGCGTCCGTGAACGACAGCTCGGCCGGCTTGTGCGCGGTGATGCCGGCGGCCAGCAGCGCGTACTCGGCGTAGCCGCCCGCGACCGCGGTGCCGAACACCTCGTCGCCGGGCGCGAACCCGGTGACACCCTCACCGGTCTCCTCGACGACGCCGGCCACCTCGTTGCCCAGGACCGAGGGGAACGCGCGCTCACCGCTCTCGCCGGGGCGCCGGTAACCCGTGCGCTGCTTCCAGTCGACGGGGTTCACACCCGCCGCGCGCACCGCGACGAGCACCTCGCCGGGGCCGGGCCCGGGCCGGTCCAGGTCGACCAGCGCCTCGGTCTCCGGACCGCCGTACCGGGTGAAGACGTACGCCTTCGGCATTGCTCCCACTCTCCTTCGCCGTCACCGGACCGCTGGACCGCTGGATCCGGAACGACACGTGCAAGAGCCGGGAGCCGGGTGGGTATTCCCCGTCCCCGGGACTGTTCATACGGGCTTAATGATCGGCGGGCTGACCCGGTGCGGAACACGGCTGACATGCACGTACCGTGGAGTGGGTGAACGACCGCCGCCCTCACGCTGGAACCGTATGAACGTCACCCGAGGCTTCACCGGCCGCCCCCGCGTCCACCACCCGGGACTGCCCCCCGGCCAGTACGACGCGGGCGACGACTGGCCCGTGCTGTCCGCCGAGGTCACGCCCGACCTCGCGCCCGCCGACTGGACCTTCCGCGTCGACGGGCTGGTGCGGGCGCCCCGCACCTGGGACTGGGACGAGGCGCACGCGCTTCCGGAGTCCGCGTACGAGGGCGACATCCACTGTGTGACCAGCTGGTCCAAGTTCGGGGTGCGGTTCGGGGGCGTGTCCCTGGACGCGTTCCTGGCCGCCGTCCGGCCGGACCCGGCGGCCACCCACGTCGTCGCGTACTCGCACACCGGGTACACCACGAACCTGCCGCTGGCCGACCTGACCGGTGGACGGGCGTGGATCGCCTGGGAGTACGGCGGGAAGCCCCTCGCGGCCGAGCACGGCGGTCCGGCGCGGCTGCTGGTGCCGCACCTGTACTTCTGGAAGAGCGCCAAGTGGATCGCGGGCCTGCGGCTCCTCGACCACGACGAGCCGGGCTTCTGGGAGCAGAACGGCTACCACGCGCGGGGCAACCCCTGGGAGGAGCAGAGGTACTCCGGTGACTGAGACCTTCACTCCGCCGACCCGGTTCGCCGTGCCCGGCCGGATCGCCGTGAGCAACCGGGCCGCCGCCCTGTGGCAGACGGCGACCCTCACCGAGATCCGCCGTGAGACCCCGCAGGCCGCGACCTTCCGGTTCGCGGTGCCGGCCTGGGCGGGGCACCTGCCCGGCCAGCACCTGATGCTGCGGCTGACGGCCGACGACGGCTACACCGCCCAACGGCACTACTCGATCGCCTCCGCGCCCGACGACCCCGGGCACCTCGAGCTGACCCTGGACCACGTCGACGGCGGCGAGGTCTCGGGCTGGTTCCACAGGAGGGCCGAGCCCGGGGACGAGGTCCAGGTGCGCGGTCCGCTCAGCGGCTTCTTCGCCTGGCCCGGCGACCGGCCCGCGCTGCTGATCGGCGCCGGCTCCGGGGTCGTCCCGCTGATGTCGATGGTCCGCCACCACCGGGCACGCCGCCTCGACGTACCGCTGCGGCTGCTGGTGTCCGCGCGGGGCCCGGAAGAGCTGATCTACGCGCGGGAGTACGGCGCCGAGACGACTCCCGTCTTCACGCGGAGCGCGCCGGAGGGGGGGTCCGTGGGACGGCTCTGCGCCGGCCATCTCGCTCCGCTGCTCGCCGAGGAGCCGGCGGGCGGCTGGGAGGCCTACGTGTGCGGCTCCAACGGGTTCGCCGAGCACGCCTCGCGGCTGCTGGTCGAGGCCGGACAGCCGGTCGACCGCATCCGGATCGAGCGGTTCGGCTGACCCGCCCGGCCCGCCCGGCCCGTGCAGCCCCACCACTCACCTGCGCCTCACCCGTCCCTGCCGTCGGCTCCCAAGGGGCCGACGTGAACGATGCGTGAAACGATGTACTCCGAACGGAGTATGACGCTCATGTGGGCACTCGTACGCGTGACGGCGAGGAGGTCGACATGCGAGACCGGGTGCACGGCCGGCGCCTGCGGGACAACCCGCTGCGGCGCAGGTCGGACGTGGTGGAGACGTGGACGGCGCTGGTCTTCGCCGTACTGCTGCTGGTCGCCGTACCCCTGGCGGGCGCGCTCGCCGGCCGGTGGGCCCATGACGACGCCCAAGCGGTCGCGGTCCAGCAGCGGGCCGAACGCCATCGGGTACGGGCCGAGGTCGTCGGCCACCCGCCCGAGACCATGCCCTCGGTGGAGGGCGTCCGGGAGCAGACGTTCCACGTGGCCGTGCGGTGGACACCGCCGGGTGGACACGCGCGGACGGCCACCGCCCGGGTTCCGGCGGGCACGCGTACGGGTGACGTGGTCGAGGTGTGGTTCGACACGCGGGGCCGGAGCGTCGCACCGCCGCCGAACGACACGATGGTGTGGCAGCACACCCTCACCATGGGCGCGTGCGCGGCCGGCGGTACGGCCGCCGTGGTGCTGCTGGGACACGCCGCTGTCCGGCGGACGGCGATGCGGCACCGGCTGGGCGAGTGGGAGCGCGAGTGGGAGCGCACGGAGCCCCAGTGGACCCGCCGCAGGCCCGCCTGAAGGTTCTGGCGGGGTCTGGCGAGGCCTCCCGCCGCCCACGTACGGTGTGATCATTCGTATGGGCACTTAACAAAAGGCGGTCCTCCATGCCCCTGTTCGACCTGCCCCTCGAGGAACTCCGGGCCTATCGCAGCGAGTCCACCGAGCCCGAGGACTTCGACGCGTTCTGGTCCAAGACCCTCCAGGAGGCCCGCGCGCACGACCTGGACGCGCGCTTCGAGCCGGTCGACACGGGCCTGACCACGGTGCGGGTGTACGACGTGACCTTCGCCGGGTTCGGCGGACACCCCGTCAAGGGCTGGCTGACGCTGCCGGCCGACGCCGCTGAACCCCTGCCCCTGGTCGTGGAGTTCGTCGGCTACGGCGGTGGCCGCGGTCTGCCGCACGAGCATCTGCTGTGGGCGTCCACGGGTCGCGCGCACTTCGTCATGGACACCCGCGGCCAGGGCAGCGCCTGGGGCGGTGGCGGCGGCACCGCGGACCCGGTGGGCGGCGCGCCCTCGTACCCGGGTTTCATGACGCGCGGGATCGACGCCCCCGAGAACTACTACTACCGCCGGGTGTTCACGGACGCGGTACGCGCGGTCGAGGCCGCCCGCTCCCACCCTCTGACGGACGCGGCACGGACCGTGGCGCTCGGCGGAAGCCAGGGCGGCGGCATCACGATCGCGGTGGGCGGCCTGGTGCCGGACCTGGCGGGCATCGCCCCGGACGTTCCGTTCCTGTGCGACTTCCCGCGGGCGGCGACGCTGACGGACCGTCACCCGTACCGGGAGATAGGCCTGTTCCTCAAGACCCACCGCGGCCGCACCCAGGACGCCCTGGGCACCCTGGCGTACTTCGACGGCGTGCACTTCGCGTCCCGGGGCTCGGCCCCCGCCCTGTTCTCGGCGGCCCTGGAGGACCAGACCTGCCCACCGTCGACCGTGTTCGCCGCCTTCAACGCGTGGGCTCACGAGGACAAGGCGATCGAGGTGTACGACTTCAACGACCACGAGGGCGGCGGCCCCTACCAGGAGGCGGCCAAACTGCACTGGCTGCGGTCGTACGTCTGAGGGCCGGCGCGTGGACACGCGTGCCGCCGCCGAGCGGTTCGTGCGGGTGTGGCAGCGGGCCTGGGCCTCGCACGACGTGGCGGCGCTGCTGGAGCTGTACGCCGAGACCTGCGTCCACCGGTCGATGCCGTTCCGCGAACCGCACCGGGGGCGGGCCGAACTGGCCGCCTACCTGCGCTGGTCGTTCGCGGCGGAGCGGGTGACCGACGTGCGGTTCTCACCGCCGGTCGTGGGCGGGGACGGAGTCGCGGTGGCCGAGTTCCGGGTGCTCTCCGAGGAGGACGGGGCGGCCGTCACGCTGGCCGGCTGTGTCTTCGTCCGGTTCGACGGCGCCGGGCTGGCGGTCGAGTCGCGGGACTACTGGCACACGAGCGAGGGGCATCGGGAGCCGACCGGCAGGCGGTTCCTGGGGTGACCCGCGACCTGCCCCGCCGACCGACCGGCAGGCGGTTGCCGGCCTGACCCGGGGCCCGGTCCGGCCGACCGAGCGCGGTGAGCGGACTTCCCTCCGGTCCGACCAGTCGGTACGTTCAGGGGGCGTCCGGGCCGCACCGTCGCGGTCCGGGGTTCCGGCGGACCACGGAGGCCCCATGTCCGAGCACGTGCCACAGATCCACGGCCACTGCGACCCACGGTTCGCGGCGGTGCGCGCGGCCTTCGAGGAGAACTTCCGGGACCGGGACGAACTGGGCGCCGCGGTGAGCGTCACGGTCGACGGCGTGCCGGTGGCCGACCTGTGGGGCGGCTGGGCCGACGTGGCGCGCACACGCGCGTGGGAGCGGGACACGCTGGTCAACGTGTGGTCCACGTTGAAGGGTCCGACGGCGCTCTGCGCGCACATCCTCGCCGACCGGGGGCTGCTCGACCTCGACGCCCCGGTGACCGCGTACTGGCCGGAGTTCGGCGCGGCGGGGAAGGAGCGCGTCCTGGTCCGGCATCTGCTGTCCCACCGCGCGGGACTGGCCGGGCTGCGCGAGCCGCACTCGCTGGAGCAGCTCTACGACTGGGAGCTCACCACCGCGCGTCTGGCCGCCACCGAGCCCTGGTGGGAGCCGGGCACCCGGTCCGGCTATCACGCCCTGACGTACGGCTTCCTGGTCGGCGAGCTGGTGCGCCGGGTGTCGGGGCTGCTGCCGGGCGCCTACCTGGAGCGGGAGGTGACCGGGCCACTGGGCGTCGACTTCACGATCGGACTGCCGGAGAAGGAGGCCGGGCGGGCGGCCGAACTGGTGCATCCGCCGGCCGCCTCGTCCAGCGAACAGGCCGCGATCTTCAGCCAGTTGACACCCGCGGCCATCGCCGCCCTGACCAACCCGTCGGCGGGCGCGACCGAGGCCAACTCGCCGCGGTGGCGGGCCGCGGAGATCCCGGCCGCGAACGGCCACGGCACCGCGCGGGCGGTGGCCGCGCTCTACGGGATCTTCGCCGGACGAGGTGTGTACGACGGCCACCGCATCCTCTCCCCCGAGGCGGCCGAGCGGGTGCGCGAGGGGCAGGGCGCCTGCCGGGACCTGGTGCTGGGGGCCGGGTTCGCGCACGAGACGGAGGTCGGGCTCGGGCTGTGGCTCAGCGGGCCGAACGGATCGTACGGACCCAACCCGCGCGCTTTCGGACACGACGGCTTCGGCGGCTCCTGCGGGCTCGCCGACCCGGAGGCGGGGGTGTCGCTGGGGTACGTGATGAACCGCATGGGGCCGCACATCGCCGACGACCCGCGCAAGACGGCGTTGGTCGACGCCCTGTACAGCGCCCTGTGAACGGAGCCGCGGCAGTGGTGGGGTGAGATTTCGGGGCGGTCCGGTTTCGGCCGATCGGACGCCCCGCCCTTCCCTGTGGTTTAGACCAATGCTAGATCTGGTGGCACACCGAGTCCGCACGAACACGGCACGTCACCCACAGGAGGCGCGCGGCATGGCCCGCAGCACCACCCCCACCACCCCTCATGTCCACCCCCGCTCCGACGACCGGCCCCTGTACTGGCGGATCGCCAAGGAGTTGCTCGGCGAGCTGCGCGACGGCACCATCGCGCCCGGCGAACGCCTCCCGGGCGAGCGGCAGTTGGCCGGGCACTTCGGCGTCAGCCGGGAGACCGTACGGCAGGCCCTGGAGGTCCTGCGGCGGGACGGTCTGGTCGAGACCGACCGGCGGGGCAGCCATGCCGCCCTGCCGGGCGGGCCGCTCGGCACCCCGTCCTTCCTCGCCTTCCCCGTGGGGGCGCGGGCCGCGGACGATCCGTCGGCGGTTGCCCGCGCCGCCGTCAGCTGGGAGACACCACCGCCCGAGCACGCCGAGGCGCTCGGACTCGCCCCGCACCGGCCGACGCTGGTGCACCGCTACGAGTCCGCCCGAACCGACGGACGCGGTCTGCGCACGGCCGTCACGTCCTTCTCCGCCGTGGCGCTGGCCGAGGTCGAGGAACTGGCCCGCTACCGCGACCGCGCCGACACCAGCGCCTCCCCGGAACTGCGGCGGGCCTACGACTGGATGCGCCGGGCGGGCCTGACCCTGCACCACCGGGACTGCATCACCCATCTCGACGACGCTCCGTCGATGCTGGTCACCCGGCGCGTGCACGACCAGTACGCGCGTCCGCTGGAGATCACCGACCTGGTGGTGGACACCCGGCGGGAGGCGCTGGTCTACGCGTTCACGCTCCCGGCGGCCGGGTGATCCCGTCCGGACCGTCGCGGTGATCGGCCCGGCGCGCCTCGACCATACGGACGCGTGGACTTCCGTCGCTCCTCGTCCCGAACTCGGGCAGGGCGCGGAGGTCCACGCGGAACCCGGCGCGCTCCAGCTCGCGCCGCACCTCGCCGAGCCGGAAGGCGCGGTAGTACATCACGAACGGCGGCCGCCACAAGGCGTTGCGCACCCGCATCGCACCGTCGAAGCCGAGGAGCATCCAGAAGGCCGGGGAGGCCGGCCGGGGCGGGGCCGGCACGGGGAACGCGAAGCATCCGCCCGGCCGCAGCGCCGTCCGCACCTGGGCGAACAGACCCGGCAGCTCGCGGGGCAGGAAGTGACCGAACGCGCCGAAGCTGACGACGAGGTCGAAGGCGGCGGTGAACGGCAGGGCACGGGCGTCCGCCCGCACCCAGGACACCCGCGGGCCGGCCGGACGGGACCGCCCGCGGGCCTCCGCCAGCATGCCGGCACTGAAGTCGACGCCCGTCACGCTCTTGCGGCACACCGTCGCGAGGACCTCGACTCCCGCGCCCGTGCCGCAGCACAGGTCGAGGCCGTCCTCGTACGGGCCGGTTCCCTCGAGGGCCGAGGTCACCGCGTCCAGGACGGCCTCCGGCGTGCGGAAGGGCGTGTGGTCGAACTTCGGCGCGAGCAGGTCGTAGCCGTGCTCGACGGACGACAGCGCCTGGACGGCGAGTTCGCGCAGGGTGGGTCCTTCGGGACTGAACATCCGCGTCAGCCTACGGCCGTCCGCCGCTTCAGGAGCGTCAGGGCCCTTTCGCACCAGCGCAGGTTCGTCTCCTCGAAGGCGATGCCGGCCATCAGGGTCAGGTAGGGGCCGATCCGGTCGGCCTCGGTCAGGTACTCGTCCTCGGTGCGCCCGTCGAGGAGACGGTCCCGTACGCGGTGGTAGCGATCGAGCTTTCCGCGGGACCAGGTCGCGCGTTCCTCGACCAGCGCGTGAGCGACCTCGAGGTCCACGCCGTCCATCGCCTGGACCTTGATGAGGAGTTCGTCGCGGATGGCGGTGGGCCGGCGGGGCGGGGCGGCGGCGAAGGTGTTCAGATCCGCGCGGCCGGCCTCGGTGAGGGTGAACATCCGCTTGTTGGGCCGACGCTCCTGCCGCACCACCCGTGCCTCGATCAGGCCGTCCCCCGCGAGCCGCTCCAGTTCGCGGTAGAGCTGTTGCGGAGTCGCGGGCCAGAAGTTCGCGAGGGAGACGTCGAAGACCTTCGACAGCTCGTAGCCCGAGGCCTCGCCTTCCAGGAGGGCGGCCAGGACGGCGTACTTGAGGGACATATGGACACGTTAACAGCAGGTGACTATTGTCATCCGCACCTAGTCAACAAATTTACTACTCACGCTATGAGGTGATCCCATGCGGGCGTTCCGTGAGGCGGTCGAGGCCGGCGATCTCGCCGCCGTGGAAGCACTGCTGGCCGAGGACGTGGTGTTCACCAGCCCGGTCGTGTTCAAGCCGTACCCGGGCAAGGCCATCACCACGGCGATCCTGCGCGGGGTGACGCGGGTCTTCGAGGACTTCCGGTACGAGCGGGAGCTCGGCGGGGCCGACGGGCGTGACCACGCGCTGGTGTTCACGGCCAGGGTGGGCGAGCGCGAGTTGACCGGCTGCGACTTCATCCATCTCAACGAGGACGGACTCATCGACGAACTCACGGTCATGGTCCGCCCGTTGTCGGGAGCCCAGGCTCTCGCGGCGGCGATGGGGGCGCAGTTCGACCGGATCCTGAAGGAGGCGGAGGCGGAGCACCGGCCGGCCTCCGCCTTCTGACGTCGGGCTCGGTGCGGGTGAGGGCGTCGCGCCGTCCTCGACGCGCCGGAGGCCGGCCACCGAGGCGGATGCCCGCGTGCCGGCCGCCGTGCCGTGCGGCCCTGCCCCTGCTCCCGCCCGGGCGGGGCCGGGGTTCAGCCCCTGAGGTCCTCCAGGGTCGCCCTCGTGTCCGTCTTGAGATAGCCCGTGACCTCTTCGAGCGTCGGCGGATCCTTGTCGCTGTCGTACGAGGAGTAGTAGGCGCTGTAACTCATCGTGTACGTCACCCAGCCGTCGCGCACGGCGAGCGTCGCGTACAGCGAGCCGCTCGTCGAACCGGACGTGGTGTCGTCGCTGACGAGATAGGCCTCGTCACCGATGCCGGTGACGGCCTCCACGTCATAGCCCGTGTGGCTGTCGGCGTAGTTCTTCCAGCTCGCGGTGAACTCCGGTCCGGGGTCGGTCTTCTTGTGCAGGTCGATCTGGACGTAGAGGTAGGCGTCCGCGTAACTCGAGCCGGTCTTCTTGAGGTTGAGGCTGCACAGGCTCTCGTCGAGGGCGTCGTCCTCGAGGTTGTTGTGTGTCGGGGTGCCGTCGTCGTCCGGGTACTCCTCCTTGAAGGACGAGTAGTCCGTGGAGTTGCACAGGTTCGACGGCGCCGAGTAGCCGCGCAGGTCCGGATCGGCCGCGGCGCCGATCAGGAAGACTCCGGCCGCCCAGGCGGCGGACGCCACCACCGCGCCGACGACGGCCCACAGGACGGCTTTCCCCGCGCCGCCGCCACCGCTTCCCGGCGGTGGACCGACCACGGGGTACGGGCCCTGCTGGAGGTACGGGTTGACCGGCTGGGGCTGAGCGGGCTGCCCAATGAGGGTCGGCTGGGCATAGACGCTCTGCTGCCCCGCCTGGGTCGCGGGCGCCGCCGGCGGGAAACCCAACGGCCCGCCGGGGGCCGGCGACTGCGGATTCGGATAGGGATACGCGCTCGGCTGGGCCGGCGCCTCGGACGGCTGCTCCGGCTGCGGTGGAGGCTGAGGCGGCGTGGACATGACGTGAAGATAATGCAGAAAAGGCGGTCAAGTCCTTTGCCGTCACGGATCGTTACCCTCTGGGGACACTTGCGATGAAACCCGGAAGATGCCGGGACACACCCCCGGCCTCTTCCGCCTCGACTGGCCGCCCTTCGGCCAGACCGACGCCGACTGCACGCGCAGGTTGACGCCACCGGAGCCGAACAGCGTGCTACAGTGCCAGTAGCACTTGTGTACGCCCCTTCTGGGCGCCGGTGCCAGTTCCCTTCAGTTCACCGCGCCACCCGCCGTCTCCGGCCGGTGCAGCGGTTTTCCCGCACCACCTCACCGACGGTCGAGTCTGCCGTGGCCGAGGTGTTGTTCCCGCCGCCCGAGGTGCGCCGTGCGCCCTCCCCCAGCGGCCGCCCCCCCCTTCTCCCCCCCTTCTCCGCATGCCTCATGCCCTGCGTCCGTGAAAGGACCGACCACCATGACCACCACTCTCGAACACCCCCCGGTACAACAGCAGCCTCTTGCCCGGGTCGCCGCCGGTGTCCTCGACATCGACACGAGCGGGAAGGGGCAGCTGCGCCCCGCGGACTGCCTGTCCACGCCCGCCGACCTTCAGGTCCCGGCCGCGCTGATCCGCCGCCACCACCTGCGCAAGGGTGACCTCGTCGAAGGGGTCCGCGGCACCCAGCGCGCCCTGACCGAGGTCGCGCGCGTCAACGGCCGTGCGCCCGAGGAACTGCGCACCCGCCGTCACTTCCGCGACCTCACACCCCTGCACCCGCACGAGCGGCTCCGTCTGGAACACCCGGCGGCCGGTCTCGCCGGACGGGTCGTGGACCTCGTCGCGCCGCTCGGCAAGGGCCAGCGCGGACTGATCGTCGCCCCGCCGAAGACCGGCAAGACCGTACTGCTCCAGCAGATCGCCGCCGCCGTCGCCGGCAACCACCCCGGAGCACGGCTGATGGTCGTCCTGCTCGACGAGCGGCCCGAGGAGGTCACCGACATGCGGCGCTCCGTGCGCGGCGAGGTGTACGCCTCGACGTTCGACCGGGCTCCCAAGCAGCACATCGCGCTGGCCGAACTCGTCATCGAGCGGGCCAAGCGGCTCGTCGAGGCGGGCGAGGACGTGGTGATCCTCCTCGACTCGCTGACCCGGCTGTGCCGGGCCCACAACAACGCGGCCGCCGCCGGGGGCCGCACCCTCAGCGGTGGTGTGGACGCGACCGCCCTGATCGGCCCCAAGCGGTTCTTCGGCGCCGCGCGTGCGGCCGAGGAGGGCGGCTCGCTCACCATCCTCGCCACCGCCCTGGTCGAAACGGGCTCCCGCGCCGACGACTTCTTCTTCGAGGAACTGAAGAGCACCGGCAACATGGAGCTCCGCCTCGACCGCGAACCGGCCTCCCGCCGGGTCTTCCCGGCCGTCGACATCAACGGCTCCGGCACCCGGCGCGAGGAACTCCTCTACTCCCCGGGCGAGTTGACCGCCGTACGCGGTCTACGCCGGGCGCTTCAGGCCCGGGACGGTCAGGCGAACCTGGAGACGCTTCTGGAACGGATGCGCGAGACCCCTGACAACGGGGCCTTTCTGCGCCGCATCCAGCCGACGCTGCCTGCCGCATAGGGCGGAACGTGCGGCATCCGGGTGCTCGCGTGGACCCGTCCGGCACGGGCAGCGCGGGGAACGCCGGATTTCTTCCTACGTTGATCGTATGACGATCGGATTCTCTTCCCGGAGCGCTGTGGCGGCCTGCTGGTTCTGTGCGGCGGGCCTTCTCGCCCTCGGCCCCGCCGCGGCCGCCGCCCCGGCCGGCGCGGACCCTGCGGCACCCGGCGGACCCGGTAGGCCAAGAGTGACGGCCGACGCGGACCCCGCGCCACCCGGCGGACCCGGTAGGCCGAGGGTGACGGCGCCCTTGCCGTCCCAGCTGTACCGCTCGGGAACGCAGGTCAGGCCCCACCGCGGCGTCCCCGAGCTCCCCGATGTCTCGGCGCTGTCCTGGGTGGTCGCCGACGCGCACTCCGGCGAGGTGCTCGCCGCGTCGCACGCGCACCGCGAACTGCCGCCCGCCAGCACGCTCAAGACCCTGTTCGCCCTCACCGTGCTGCCCGTGCTGCCCGGCGAGGTCCGGCACCGGGTGAGCGAGGAGGAGTTGATGGGCATCGGACCCGGCAGCAGCCTCGTCGGGGTGGCCGAAGGGCGCACCTACCGGGTCGCCGACCTGTGGCGCGGCGTGTTCCTCAACTCCGGCAACGACGCCGTGCACGTGCTGGCGGCCCTCAACGGCGGCTGGCACACCACGGCCACGATGATGCAGGCCAAGGCCCGTTCCCTGGGCGCCCTGGACACCCATGTGCTGTCGCCCGACGGATACGACACTCCCGGCCAGGTGTCGTCGGCCTACGACCTGGCGGTGTTCGGGCGCGCGGGACTGCGCAACCCGGACTTCGCGCGGTACTGCGCCACCGCGGAGGCACGTTTCCCGGCGGACGGGGACGGCGACGGCGACGGCGACGGCGACGGGTCGTACGGGATCGCCAACACCAACCGGCTGCTGACCGGGGCGGACGGCGTCGAGCCGTATCCGGGGCTGATCGGGATCAAGAACGGCTACACCAGCAACGCCGGCAACACCCTGGTCGCCGCCGCCCGCCAGGGCGGACGGACCCTCCTCGTGACAGTGATGAACCCGCAGGCAGGCGGCGGGTTCGCCGTCTACGAGGAGGCGCGCGACCTGCTGGACTGGGGGTTCGCGGCCGCCGGACGGGTGGATCCGGTGGGCTCGCTCGACGCGCTGCGGGCCCGCCCGCGGCCGTGGCCGGGTCCCCGACCGGGCCCGGAGTCGGACTCCGAGCCGGCACCCGCCGCGACCGTGCCGGCACCCGTCACGCCCTCGCCGGTCACGCCCTCGCCCCTCGCGACCGCGTCCGCGTCCGCGTCCGCCGCGAGCGCGCCGGTCACGCCCGCGCCTGTGGCGACCCCCGTAACCGCGACCCCGGTGACGGCGACCCCGGTCGCCGCAGTCGCCGTGGACGCCGACGACGCTTTCGGGTGGCAGGAGGGAGCGCTGATCGCGGGCGCCGCCGCGCTGGGCGGGGCCGCTGTGGCGGGCGTGCTGCGGATCATCGGCCGCCGCCCCTCGGGGAGGTGACCGACGGGCAGCCACACCAGCAGACCGAGCGTGATCCAGGTGTAGGTGTTGCTGCCGAGGAAGCCGTCGACGCCGGACGCGTCGTCGACCCACAGCCCGCGTCGGCGGGCCCCCGCCGGCAGGACGGCCAGAGCGAGGACGCCCGCCACGGCCGCCGTCCGGTGTCGGATCAGGGTGTCGGGCGCCGCCGCGGCGATGAGGACGTGTCCACCCCGGGTGGCCACGGGGCGACGTGCTGCCTTCGGGGCGGCGGCCCGCGCATGACCGCCGCGTGAGCGACGGCCTGGGCCGCAGGACCCCGAGTCCGCTGTTTTCGCCGCTCACCGGGTTCCTGGACCGACCCTGACCGGCCTGTCGGCTCAGAACACCGACAGGCCGGTCAGGGTCGTGAAGCGGTCCAGGGCGGCCACCCCCGCCACCGAGTTGCCTCGTTCGTCCAGGCCCGGGCTCCACACGCAGAGGGTGCAGCGGCCCGGCACGACGGCGATGATGCCGCCGCCCACACCGCTCTTGCCGGGCAGGCCGACCCGGTAGGCGAACTCGCCGGCCGCGTCGTAGGTGCCGCAGGTCAGCATCACCGCGTTGACCTGCTTGGCCTGGCTGCGGGTGAGCAGCCGGGTGCCGTCGGCGCGGACACCGTGGCGGGCCAGGAAGCCGGTCGCCAGGGCGAGGTCGGCGCAGGAGGCGGTGAGGGAGCACTGCCGGAAGTACTGGTCGAGAAGGACCGGCACGGCGTTGTCGATGTTGCCGTAGGACGCCATGAAATGGGCGAGGGCGGCGTTGCGGTCGCCGTGCATGGACTCGGAGGCGGCGACCTCCTCGTCGAAGCCGAGCGCGGGGTTGCCGCTCTCCGTGCGCAGGAAGCCGAGGAGTTCACCGGCCGCGTCGCCCGTATGGGTCTGGAGGCGGTCGGTGACGACCAGCGCGCCCGCGTTGATGAAGGGGTTGCGCGGGATGCCGTTCTCGTACTCCAGTTGGACCAGGGAGTTGAAGGGGTTGCCCGAGGGTTCGCGGCCCACGTGCTCCCAGAGTTCGGCGCCCTCACGGGCCAGGTCCAGGGCGAGGGTGAAGACCTTGGTGAGGGACTGCGTGGAGAACGGCTCCCGCCAGTCCCCCACGCCGTACACCGTGCCGTCCAGTTCCGCGACGGCCATGCCGAAGCTGCGCGGGTCGCAGGCCGCGAGCGCCGGGATGTAGTCGGCGGGGCGACCCCGGCCGGGGGTGCGCTCCATCTCCTCGGCGATGCGTTCCAGGACCGGTTGGAAGGCGCGGGACGACGTCGTTGCCATGATCACTATTGTGCCTCCGTACCGGCCCTGGAGCGTTCACCGCAGATCAGGGGATGGTCAGGTCTGTTCAGAGATGGTCCGAGGTGGTCGGGCGCGGTTCACGCCAGGGGTGAGCCGCTGCCCGCCAGGACCTCGGGGCGCAGCAGGTCGGCGAGCCGGTCGGCGGGCAGCAGGCCCTTTTCCAGGACGAGTTCGGCGACGCCTCGGCCGGTGAGGAGGGCTTCCCTGGCGATGTCGGTGGCGGCCGTGTAGCCGATGTGCGGGTTGAGGGCGGTGACCAGGCCGATGGAGTTCTCGACGCTCGCGCGCAGCGCCTCGGTGTTGGCGGTGATGCCGTCCACGCAGCGCTCGGCGAGGGTGAGGCAGGCGGCGCGCAGGTGGGTGATGGACTCCGACAGGGAGTGCAGGATGATCGGCTCGAAGGCGTTGAGCTGGAGCTGTCCGGCCTCGGCGGCCATCGTGATGGTGACGTCGTTGCCGATCACCTCGAAGGCGACCTGGTTGACGACCTCGGGGATCACCGGGTTGACCTTGCCCGGCATGATGGACGAACCGGCCTGCACCGGCGGCAGGTTGATCTCGCCCAGGCCCGCGCGCGGCCCCGACGACAGCAGCCGCAGGTCGTTGCAGCTCTTGGAGAGCTTCACGGCGACCCGCTTCAGCACGCCGGACATCTGGACGAACGCGCCGCAGTCCTGCGTGGCCTCGACCAGGTTGGCCGCGGTGACGAGCGGCAGCCCGGTGATCTCGGCGAGGTGGCGGCGGGCCGACTCCGCGTATCCGGCGGGCGCGTTGAGGCCGGTGCCGATGGCCGTGGCCCCCAGGTTGATCTCATGGATCAACCGGACGGCCTCGTCAAGACGGTTGCGGTCCTCGTCGATCATGACTGCATAGGCCGAGAACTCTTGACCGAGCGTCATCGGGACCGCGTCCTGCAACTGTGTACGGCCCATCTTGAGCACATCGCGGAACTCGACGGCCTTACGGGCGAAGGCGTCCTGCAGTACGGACATCGCCTGGAGCAGTCCACGTACCGCGAAGACCGTCGCTATCTTGACGGCGGTCGGATAGACGTCGTTGGTCGACTGTCCGAGGTTGACGTCCTCGTTGGGGTGCAGGTGCCGGTACTGCCCCTTCTCGTGCCCGAGCAGTTCCAGCGCCCGGTTGGCGATCACCTCGTTGGCGTTCATGTTGGTCGAGGTGCCCGCGCCGCCCTGCACGACGTCGACGACGAACTGGTCGTGCAGCTTGCCCGCCCGGATCTCACGGCAGGCGGCGACGATCGCGGCCGCCTTCGCGGGCGCCAGCAGGCCGAGCTCCTCGTTGGCGAGGGCGGCGGCCTCCTTGACGGCGGCGAGGGCGTCGATGAGGTGCGGGTAGGCGGAGATCGGCGTCCCGGTGATGGGGAAGTTCTCGGTCGCGCGCAGGGTGTGGACACCCCAGTACGCGTCGGCGGGAACGTCCCGGTCCCCGAGCAGGTCGTGTTCGCTGCGGGTGACGGCGGCGGTCATGAGGGTGCGGCCTCTTTCTGAGGGGCGGGGTGAGGGAGGAGTGGCGCCGGCTCGGGCGGTACGGGGTGGCGTCCGCCCGAGCCGGTCGGGCGCCGGCCCGGTGGTGACCGGGGCGGCGGTTCCTGGGGCCGGCCGCGAGGGCTCGGCCGGGTGGAGGCTGTCCGGCGGGGCGCCGGTGTCACGCGAACCGTGCCGTGCCGTGTCCTGACCGGTGCGCGGTTCGTAGCACGGTTCACGGTTCGCGACCGGCCGCCGGACGGGGTGGTACGGCCGGCGGCACGGCGCCCCGCCCGTCGGACGAGCGCGTGCACGGTCGGCCGAGGACCCGGGCCCGCCCCCGCACCCGGGGGCAGGCGCCTCGCCCGGCGGGCCACGTCCGATGCCGGGCACGGCGGCCGCGTCTCACCACGGTCGGCGGGCCACCGCCGACCGGCTCGTACGGCAGGACGGCCGCCCGAGCGGTACGGCACCGGCGGCGGCCGGAGTCGTCAGGCGCAGGCCCGTACCGGGACCGGGTCCAGCGCGCGAGCCGGGCGGACGCAGCCGACCGGTTCGCCGCCGCCGAGGAGCGGTTCGCCCGCGAACTCGACGAGGAGTGCGGGGTCGACGCCGGCCCGGACGAGGGCTGCGGCGGTGACCGGGATCCGGGCGCGGTTCGCGCCGTCGGAGATCTTGACGGCGACGGCCCGGCCGTCCGGGAGCGCGGCGACCTCGACGCCCTCGAAGCCGTCCTTGGCGAGCAGGCCGGGGACGGCCCGCATCAGGGCGGCCACGTCCCGGCCGGAGCCGGAGGCCATCTCGGCGTGCTCGCGCATCGCGTCGGCCACCCGCGCCTCGGGGGTGCCGGGGGCGCAGGTGGTGACGCGGGCGGCGGCCCGGGCGAGGCCGTGCAGCGAGACGGAGAACAAGGGGGCGCCGCACCCGTCGACGGTGACCCGCGCGATCCGCTGCCCGGTGAGGTCCTCTACGATCTCGGCGATCGCCTGCTGGAGCGGGTGCGCCGGATCGAGGTAGCCGTCGAGTGACCAGCCGTTGAGCTTGCAGGTGTAGAGCATGGCCGCGTGCTTGCCGGAGCAGTTCTGGGCCAGACGGGAGGGCGCGCGGCCCTCACGTATCCAACCGTCGCGGACCACCGGGTCGTACGGCAGGTCCGTGACGTTGCGCAGGTCGTCCTCCGTGACGCCCGCCAGCTCGAGGATCCGCCGGGCCCCGGCGAGGTGGCGTTCCTCGCCCGAGTGGCTGGCGGCGGCGAGCGAGAGCAGCTCGCCGTCGAGCGGCAGCCCGGCCCGGACCATGGCGACTGCCTGGACGGGCTTCAGCGCCGAGCGGGGGTAGAACGCGGCCTCGACGTCACCGAGCTGGAGCTCCATCCCGCCGCCCGCGCCGAGGACGACGACGGAGCCGTAGTGGATGCCCTCGGTCACCCCGCCGCGGACGAGGTGGGCGACGGGTGCGTGGAGGGGTTCGCGGATCGCGGGGGCGTCGGCGAGGGAACTGCTGAACATCACTGCCTGTATCGGTGGTGGGTGGCCGGCGGCCGGCGACGGGGTCACGCGTCGGCCTTGGACGAGGTGCGGGCGAGGTTACGGCGGATGGCGTACCACCCGGCGACCAGCGCCGCGACGATCAGCGGCAGGCACAGCACGGTGGTGCGGCCCGCGCCGCCGTCGGCGTACATGAGGACCAGGACCGACACGAGGAAGAACAGCGTCACCAGTTCGGTCCAGGGAGAGCCCGGCAGCCGGTAGTCCGGGCGGGTCAGCTCGCCCTTCTGGGTCTTCTGCCAGAAGAGGAGGTGGCAGACCATGATCATGCCCCAGGTGGAGAGGATGCCGATCGCCGCGAAGTTCAGGACGATCTCGAAGGCGTCCGCCGGGACCACGAAGTTCAGGCCGACACCCAGGACACAGATACCGCTGGTGAGCAGGATCCCGCCGTACGGGACCTGGCTGCGGCTCATGACCGAGGTGAACTTCGGGGCGGAGCCGGACATCGCCATGGAGCGCAGGATGCGGCCGGTGGAGTACAGGCCGGAGTTGAGCGAGGACATGGCCGCGGTGAGGACGACGAGGTTCATCACCCCGCCCGCCGCCGGGATGCCGATGTTGGAGAGCACGGTCACGAAGGGGCTCTCGCCGGACGTGTACCTGTTCCACGGCAGCAGCATCGACAGCAGGACCACCGAGCCGACGTAGAACAGACCCACGCGCCACATGATCGAGTTGATCGCCTTCGGCATGATCTTCTCGGGGTTCTCGGTCTCACCGGCGGCGACGCCGACCAGTTCGACGGAGGCGTAGGCGAAGACGACGCCCTGGATGATCAGCAGCATGGGCAGCAGGCCGCTGGGGAAGATGCCGCCGTTGTCGGTGATGAGGGACGGGCCGGGGGTGGCGCCGTCCACCGGGTGCTGGGTGACCAGCAGGAAGATGCCGATGCACATGAAGATCACCAGCGCGCTGACCTTGACGATGGCGAACCAGAACTCCAGTTCGCCGAAGATCTTCACCGAGATCAGGTTCACGGTGAGGACCACGGCCAGGGCGATGAGCGCGATCACCCACTGGGGTATGTCGGAGAACATCCCCCAGTAGTGGGTGTAGGTGGCCACCGCGGTGATGTCGGCGATGCCGGTGGTGGCCCAGTTCAGGAAGTACATCCAGCCGGCCGTGTACGCGCCCTTCTCGCCCATGAACTCGCGGGCGTAGGACACGAAGGCGCCGGAGGACGGGCGGTACAGGACCAGTTCGCCGAGGGCGCGCACCACGAGGAAGGCGAAGATTCCGCAGACCGCGTAGGCGATGAAGAGGGAGGGTCCGGCGTCGGCGAGCCGGCCGCCGGCGCCGAGGAAGAGCCCGGTGCCGATGGCGCCGCCGATGGCGATCATGTTGACGTGGCGGGACTTCAGCGACTTGCTGTAGCCCTCGTCTCCGGCGTCCACGTGACGGGTCGAGGGGCGCGTCTCGTCTTTGAGGTGCTGGTCGCTCACGCCGCGGGTCCGCCTTCCAGGGGGGTGTCCGTGCGCGGGGCGCGCACGATGTCGGTGAGGGTCGTCTCGACGCGGTCGAGGTGGTGGCTCATGGCCTCCACCGCGTCGGGCTCCGAACCGTCGATCAGCGCCTCGACGATCGCCCGGTGCTCGCGGTTGGACTGCTCGCGCCGTCCGCCCAGCTCGTTGAGGAAGGCCGACTGACGCGCCAGTGCGTCCCGGATCTCCTCGATGACCCGGCGGAACACCGGGTTCTGGGCGGCCTCGGCGACGGCCAGGTGGAAGAGGGTGTCCATCGCGACCCACGCGGTGGTGTCCGTCTCCCGCTCCATGCGGTCGAGCAGATGCGCCAGGTGGTCCAGGTTCTCCGGGGTGCGGCGCAGGGCCGCGTACCCGGCGACCGGGACCTCGACGTGCCGGCGCACCTCGAGCAGGTCGCTGGCCGCGTAGTCGCCGAAGGTGGGGTCCTCGACGGTGTTCGCGATCACGAAGGTGCCCTTGCCGGTCTTGGCCACCGTCAGGCCCATCGTCTGGAGGGCCCGCAGGGCCTCCCGCAGGACAGGCCGGGAGACCTCGAGGGTGCGGCAGAGCTCGGCCTCGGAGGGAAGCTTGTCGCCGATGGCGTACTGGCCACGCTCGATGGCGCCGCGGAGGTGGGTGAGTACCGCTTCCATGGCGCTGACGCGCCGCGGCACCGAACCACCTGTCTGGCTGTCTGACAGGTTCACGGGAGTGATACTCCGGGTGACCGGCCGCCGCTGTCAAGGCGTGCCCTGAAACAAGAAATTCAGGGGGCGGAAAGCCTGAAAGGCGACTTCCCGCCCCCTGAGGGGGTTCCCTGGCAGGTCGCCGGGGTCGTCAGCTGTCGAGGACTCCGGTGGCCAGCAGCCCGAACAGCGCCACGCCGACGACGAGCCGGTAGATGACGAACGCGTTGAAGGAGTGCTTGGCGACGAACTTCAGCAGCCAGGCGATGGAGGCGTAGGCGACCACGAAGGACACGGCCGTGCCGACCGCCAGGGGCGCCGCCCCCGCCCCCGTGCCCAGGGCGTCCTTCAGCTCGTAGATTCCCGCGCCGGTCAGGGCGGGAATCCCGAGGAAGAACGACAGACGGGTGGCGGCCACCCGGTCCAGGTCGAGCATGAGCGCGGTGGACATGGTGGCGCCGGAGCGCGAGAAGCCGGGAAAGAGCAGCGCGAGGATCTGGGAACTTCCGACCAGCATCGCGTCCTTGAACGAGGTGTCGCCCTCGCCGCGCTTGTGCCGGCCCATCTGGTCGGCCGCCCACATCACTCCGCTGCCGACGATCAGCGAGCCCGCGACCACCCACAACGAGGCCAGCGGCCCCTCGATCAGCGGCTTGGCGGCGAGGCCGACGACGACGATCGGGATGGTCGCGTAGATCACCCACCAGGCGAACTTGTAGTCGTGGTCGTGACGCTCTTCACGGTTGCGCAGCCCCCGGAACCAGGCCGACACGATCCGCACGATGTCCTTGCGGAAGTACACGAGCACGGCGGCGATCGCCCCGACCTGGATGACGGCGGAGAACCCGACGACGGCGTCGTCGTCGACCGGGATGCCCATCAGCCCCTCGGTGATCTTCAGATGGCCGGTGGAGGAGACGGGGAGGAACTCGGTCACTCCCTCGACGGCTCCGAGGACGACGGCTTGGCCGACGGAGATGGCGCTCATGGAATCCAGTTCTGAGGAGACGAATGTGTCGACGGCGTCGTGGACGCACAGGGGTCGTGCACAGTCCTACCAGGCGCGGAACCGGGCCGGACCGCACACAGTCCTACCAGGCGTGAAGCCGGCCGGACCGGCTAAGGCCACACCGACTGGCCCACTGCCACCCCGGCGGACGCGGCCCCGAGACCCGCCACCACGCTCGCCACGGCGTTGGCGGCGGCGTACAGGCCCGCGCCGGTCTCGGTCAGCCGCAGCGTCTCGTACGAGAACGTCGAGTACGTGGTCAGTGCTCCGCAGAGGCCGGTCCCCAGGAACAAGCGCAGGTCGGGGCCGACGGCGGCGGCGCCGGTCAGGGCGCCGAGGATCAGACAGCCGGTGATGTTGACGACGAAGGTGCCCCAGGGGAAGAGCGAGTCGTGCCGGGACTGCACCGCGCGGTCGGTCAGGTAGCGGAGCGGGGCGCCGATCATGCCGCCGACGACGACCACCAGCCAGTTCACAACTACTTCTTACCCTTCATGTCCGAATCGCCCTGGTTCTCGGCCGCCTGTCTCCCGGCACGGTTCGCGGGCCGGTCTGCGCCGCGGCCGACGTACCGGATGACCTCGCAGGGGTCGAGGATCACCATGCCCTCGTCGACCAGTTCGTCGAGCTCGGGCAGGAAGGCCCGCACCCGCTCCTCGGTGTCCACGACGACGATCGCGACCGGAAGGTCCTCGCTGAGGGAGAGCAGCCGGGAGGTGTGGATCAGCGAGGACGCGCCGAAGCCCTCGATGCCGCGGAAGACGCTGGCGCCCGCCAGACCGGCCGCGTGGGCGCGGTGCACGATCTCCGTGTAGAGGGGCTTGCGGTGCCAGGTGTCGTTCTCGCCGACGAAGACGGTCAGCCGCAGGGCGCTGCCGGTCAGCCTTGTCATCGCTGCCTCCACAGGAGAACGCGGCGGGTCGCCGTGGCCGCCAGCCACACCGCGAGAAGCGCCGCGAACAGGGTCGCGGCGAGATAGGCCAGGGCCGCGCCGGGACGGCCCGCGCCGAACAGCTGCCGGATGTCGACGGCGTACGTCGAGAAGGTGGTGAAACCGCCCAGCACACCGGTGCCGAAGAAGGGCCGTACCAGCCGGTGGACGGTCACCGCCTCGGTGATCAGCACCAGGAAGACACCGATCACCGCGCAGCCGGCGACGTTCACCCAGAACGTCGTCCAGGGGAATCCGCCGGCCTGCGTGGGCCACCGCAGCGAGGCCGCGTAACGGGCGGCGGCACCGACGGCGCCGCCGACGGCAACGACGGCGACCACCGGGAGCTGCCCCGTCCCGATGGTCCCGCGTGCGACGCCGGCGCGCAGGCCCTCGGCCTCCGGAGCTGTCATGGCGTAGGTCTCCTGCCCGGGCCGGGATCGCCCACCTCGCCGGAGTGATCACGACCGGGCACCAGCGTAACGCCGTCTCACTTGGTCAGGGGTGCCTCACAGACCGCGATGCCCCGCTCCCAGAGGCTGCCCAGGACCAGCCGGCCGCCGGTCTCGCAGACGCTGGTGACCATGCGGAACCCCGAGCGGCGGTGGGTGAGGTGGTGGACGATCCGGCCGTCGTCGTCGACCGCGAGGACCCCCGCGGTGCCCGACGGGCGGAACGGCGCGTTCCTGGCGAGGCGGGCGGCGCGGCGGCGCACGGCGGGGCCGGCCCGGTGCAGGAGGTCGAGCGGGGGGACGCGCGGGCCGGCCAGTGCCACCCAGACCGGGCCGTCGGGCGCGCCGCGCCACATGTTGTCCGGGAAACCCGGGAGGTGCTCGACGAGGGGCTCGGCGTGTCCGGCCCGGGGGCCGGTGAGCCGGAAGCGGGTCAGGCGGCGGGCGCCGGTCTCGGCGACGATCAGGAAGGAGTCGTCGGCGCCGCGCGCCAGGCCGTTGGCGAACTGGAGTCCCTCCAGGACGACTTCGGCCTCGCGGGCACCGGGGTCCAGGCGCAGCAGGCGTCCTGAGCCGGTGTGTTCGACGAGGTCGCCCATCCAGTCCGCCAGGGGATGGACCTGGCTGGAGACGGTGAAGTAGACGGTGCCGTCGGGCAGGGCCACGACGTTGCTGCAGAAGCGCAGCCGCTCCCCCGCCACCGACTCGGTCAGGACGCAGACGTTTCCGGTGCCGCCGTCGGGATCCACGCGCAGCAGCGCGCCGTCGGCGCAGCACACCAACAGGTCGCCGTCCGGGAGGAGTTCGAGGCCGAGTGGCCGGCCGCCGATCTCGGCGACGTGCTCGACGCGAACCGCGGGCGGGTCGTCCAGACCGTCGACACGCAGGATCCGCCCGTCCGACACCCCGGTCAGTACCCGCCCTCTGGGGTCGGCGACGACGTCCTCGGGGCCGTGCCCGGGGAGTGTGATGTACCTGAGGGGGACCAGAGGCGTCCGACGGTCCATAGGGGCCCGCCCTTCCTGGAGGAGGCGGCCATCCTCGCAGGCGGGCACGGGGTCGGCAGGTCGTGCCCGTGGTCCTTTGCCGGGGCTTTCCGCGGGCCGGTCTCTCCGTCCCCTACCGTCCCTCGCCGAAGGCGCCTACCACCCCTTCTCGAACATCCGCGCCACTTCGGCGATGCGCATCTCGTCGCGCCGGTAGTAGGTGCGGCGCCCGATCCGCTTGGCGCGCAGCAGGCCGATGCCGGCGAGGAGGGTGAGGTGGGTGTTCGCCACCCGGCGGCACACGCCGAGTTTCTCCGCGACGAGGTCCACCGTGACGCCGTCCTCGACGAGGTCGCCGCGCCGCTGCGGCGGAAAGTGCCGGCCCGGCTCCTTCAGCCACTCCAGGATGTCCAGTCGCCTCTCACTCACGGGAGTCGTCAGCATCGTCGTCCCCTCTGTCCCGTCGGTCGGGGCTCCCTCGTATCGCGTCTCCCCACTCTTCCGCAGTCCAGGCCGCCGTGTCCCGAACTCCGCGAGCCTTGGCCAGGATCCAACGCCCTTGCCGCACAGGACTGTTCGGACGCGCGGCCGGAAGCGGACAGGGGCCCGGCCGCGAGATGCGGCCGGGCCCCAGCTTCGGGAGCCGGTGGATCAGCGGTGGCCGAACCACGACATGGAGGACAGCGCCCTGTCGTCGTAGCCGAACAGGGCCTGGTTCTCCCAGCCGTTGCCGGACGCGGCGTCGGTCGGGTCCCAGCCGTTGCCGGTGACGGCGGTCCAGGTGGACTCCCAGTAGAAGACGCCGAGCCCGCGGCCGTTCGGGACGGCCTCCACGATGCTCGCCACGTCCTTCATCCACCGGGTCTGCCCGGTGACGGAGGCCGGATAGCCGGACACCAGCTCGCTCGGGAGGTCGATGATGTTCTCGTGCGAGTCCTCACTGTCCAGCCGGAAGGGATACGCCGTCTCGGCGACGTAGACCGGCTTGGAGTAGCGGGAGGCCGCGTCGTCGAGGGTGGTCTGGAAGTCGGCGAGGCTGCCGTGCCAGTACCCGTAGTAGGACAGGCCGATGACGTCGAACTTCACACCGTTGGAGACGGCGCTGTCGAACCACCAGCGGGTGCCGGCCAGGTCTCCGCCCTTGGCGAGGTGCAGGGCCACGCTCGTACCGGAGTTGACCGCCTTGACCGCGGCGTAGCCGGAGTTGAGGAGTCCGGCCAGCTGCGACCAGTTGTCGGTCGAGCCGGCGGACCACAGCATGCCGCCGTTGATCTCGTTGCCGACCTGCACCATGTCCGCGGTGGTGCCCTGGGCCTTGAGGGCGTTGAGGACGTCGTAGGTGTGGTTGTAGACGTCCGTCTTCAACTGGCTGTAGGAGTGTCCGGCCCATGCGGAGGGCACGGTCTGTGCGCCCGGGTCGGCCCAGATGTCCGAGTAGTGGAAGTCCACCAGGAGCTTCATGCCCTGCGCCTTGACGCGCTTGGCCGCCGCCAGGACCCGCGCCTTGTTGTTGTAGCCGTCGGCGGGGTTCACCCAGACCTTCACGCGCGCGTAGTTCTGTCCGGCGTTCTTGAGGACGGCGAGCGCGTCCTGGGTGGTGCCGGAGCTGTTCTTGTAGACGCCGCCGAGGGCTTCGCTCTTGATGAGCGACGACACGTCCGAGCCCTTGACGGACAGGCCCGTGGAGCCCGCCGCAAAGGTCAGGTCGTCGACGTTGATCCAGTTCCCGGCGTTGGCGTCGGAGTTGATGCTGATGGTGCACTGGTTGTTCGTCACCACGACGGAGGTGACGATGCGGATCCAGCCGCTGGAGGAGACCGGGATGTCGGTGCGCTGCTCGGCGCTGCCGCAGTTCTTCAACGCGAGGTACGCGGAGTTCTGGCCGCCTCCGGAGCGCACCCAGGCGGTGAGCTTGTAGGTGCCGTTGGTGAGCCCGGACAGGTACTGGTACGTCTCGACCTTGTAGGCGGCGGCCGAGTAGTGCGAGAGGCGGTAACTGCCGCCGTGGCCACCGGACTCCGTGAAGGAGGCGGAGTTCTGTCCGCCGGCCGAGTAGGTCGACCAGCCGGCCGGGGTCGCGGTGCCGGCTGCGCCGGTCTCGAAGCCGCCGTTGGTGAGCGTGGTGGCCGCCCGCGCGGTCTGCGCGGGCAGGGCCGTGAGGGCGAGCCCGGCGGCGAGCGGCAGCAGCAGGGCCCTGAGAGTGCGTCTGGGATGGAACATCGTCGTCCGTCGTCCCTTCGACGTGATGGGGGTGGGGTTCCCTCGTGAGGCGAGGGACCCCCTCCGCCCGCGGCTCGCGGCTCCACGGGCGAAGGGGGAGTCGGCTCAGCCGTCGAGTCGCACGACCCGTACGGCTCCCGCCGGGACCGCGAGGCGGCCGGCGGCACGTTCGCCCGTCAGCAGTTCGGTGCCGGGCGTCTCCAGCGGCACCTTGGCGTCGGTGGCGGTGTGGTTGATCGCGAAGAGGTAGCTGCCCGTCCCGCCGGTGCGGCGCACGACCTCGACGTCGTGGGGCAGTTCGGCGCGCGGGGCGATCGCCGCGTCCTCGGCGGCCCGGCCCAGCAGCGCGTCCAGACCCTCGTGGCCCAGGCGGGTCGAGACGTACCAGGCGGTGCCCTCGCCGAGCCGGTGCCGGGTGACGGCGGGGTGACCCTCGGTGAGGCCGTCGGCGTAGGTCCAGACGGTCTCGGCGCCGCGCGGCACCACGAACTCCGTCCACACGTCGCCGGCGAGCTCGGAGCCGTCCGGGCCGGTGACGCGCACGCTCTCGCCCTGGAGCAGCGGCGAGAACTCCTCGACGGTCAGGCCCAGTACGTCGCGGAGCGCGCCGGGGTAGGCACCCTCGTGGACGGCGTCGTGCTCGTCGACGATGCCGGAGAAGTACGACACGACGAGGGTGCCGCCGTTCTCGACGTAACTCCTGAGGTTGTTCCCGGCCGCCTCCGTCATCAGGTACAGGGCGGGCACCACGACCAGCGGGTACGCGGACAGGTCGGCCTCGGGGTGGGCGAAGTCGACGGTGAGGTGGCGGTCGTAGAGGGCCTCGTAGAAGGCGTCGGCGCGCTCACGCGGGTCGGCGTCCTCGCTGGGCCGCCAGGCGAGGTTCTGCGCCCACCAGGAGTGCCAGTCCCACAGGACGGCCACGTCTGCCTCGGTGCGGGTGCCGCGGATCGCGCCGAGCGAGTCGAGGGAGGCGCCGAGTTCGACGACCTCGCGCCACACGCGGGTGTCCGTGCCGCCGTGCGGGACCATCGCCGAGTGGAACTTCTCGGCGCCGCGCCGGGACTGCCGCCACTGGAAGAACATGGCGCCCTCGGAGCCGCGGGCCACGTGTCCGAGGGAGTTGCGGGCCATCTGGCCGGGCGCCTTGGCGGGGTTGCGGGGCTGCCAGTTGACGCCCGAGGTGGAGTGCTCCAGCAGGATCCACGGGGCGCCGCCGGCGACGGAGCGGGTGAGGTCGGCGGCCATCGCGAGGTTGACGTGGGTACGGCGGCCGTCGGTGATCAGGTAGTGGTCGTTGGTGACGAGGTCGACCTCACGGCCCCAGGCCCAGTAGTCGACCGAGTCGCACTGGCTGAGGGCGGTCATGAAGTTGGTCGTCACGGGGACGCCGGGCGCGAGGCGGTGCAGGATGTCGCGCTCCGCGCGGAAGTTCTCGCGCATGGTGGCGTCGGCGAACCGCTTGTAGTCCAGGGCCTGCCCCGGGTTGCCGACGGTCGGCGTGGCGCGCGGCGGGTTGACGTCCTCGAAGCTCGCGTAGCGCTGGCCCCAGAAGGCGGTGCCCCAGGCGTCGTTGACCGCGTCGACGGTGCCGTACGTCATCTCCAGCCAGCGGCGGAAGTGGGCGGCGCAGGAATCGCAGTAGCAGGCGGAGACGGGGACGCCGTACTCGTTGTGCACGTGCCACATCGCCAGCGCCGGGTGGTCGCCGTAGCGCTCGGCGAGGCGCGTGGTGATGTTCGCCGCGGCCGCGCGGTAGTCCGCGTTGCTGTGGCATATCGCGCCGCGGGAACCGAACTCGTGGCGGACGCCCTCGGGGGTCATGGGCAGCGCGTCGGGATGGTCGCGGTAGAACCAGACCGGCGGCGCCACGGTGGGTGTGCCCAGGTCGACGCGGATGCCGTTGTCGTGCAGCAGGCCGATGACGCGGTCCAGCCAGCCGAAGTCGTACTCCCCGGGCGCGGGCTCCAGCAGGGCCCAGGAGAAGATCCCGACGCTCACCATGGTGACGCCGGCCTCCCGCATCAGCCGGACGTCGTCCTGCCAGACGCTTTCCGGCCACTGCTCGGGGTTGTAGTCCCCACCGAAGGCAAGCCTGGTGAGGCCCCTGGGGCTGGTCTCCGGCATTGGATGTCTCCCGTTTAGTCGATCATTTGGGAACGTGCACACACGTCGGCGTCGTTCGGAGCCCAACATAACCGCACAGCAACAACCATTGACAAGTGTCCGGGATGTTTCTCTACTGTGAACGCTCACAGAGAGCATGGCGGGTTTTCGCGACGGGCGGGGACTCGGCTCATGTGATCGCATGACAGGTTTTCGCACCGGGCGAGAACCCAGGTCAGGGGAGAGATCCATGCCCAACACGAAGCGTCGGCGGCTCTTTGTCAGAGGTGCAGCCTCCACCATCGCCGTCGCCCTCGGCGCCACCGCACTCGCCGCCTGCGGCTCGTCCGACGAGGACAGCGGCGCCGAGTCCGGTCCGGTCTCGCTCACGTACTGGACGTGGACGCCCGGCATGGACAAGGTCGTGGACCTGTGGAACAAGGGCCAGGGCAAGAAGGACCGGATCACGGTCACGGTGAAGAAGCAGGCGTCCGGCGACACGCTGGTCACCAAGATCCTCACCGCGCACAAGGCCGGCAAGGCCCCCGACCTGGTCCAGGCCGAGTACCAGGCACTGCCGACGCTGGTCAGCAATGACGCGCTGGCGGACATAGCGAAGAACGTCGGCGACGCGAAGAGCAAGTTCGCCGAGGGTGTCTGGCAGCAGACGACGCTGGGCACGGACGCCGTCTACGCGGTCCCGCAGGACATCGGCCCGATGATGTTCTACTACCGCGCGGACCTCTTCAAGAAGTACGGGCTGACGGTCCCGGCCACCTGGGAGCAGTTCGCGCATACCGCCCGCGCGCTGAAGAAGAAGGCCCCGGACACCGACCTGACCACGTTCTCCGCCAACGACTCCGGCCTCTTCGCCGGCCTCGCCCAGCAGGCGGGCGCCAAGTGGTGGACCACCTCCGGCGACAAGTGGAAGGTCGGCATCGACGACGCGGCCACCAAGAAGGTCGCCGACTTCTGGGGCGGCCTCGTCAAGGAGGGCGCCGTCGACAACCAGCCGATGTACACGCCGGCCTGGAACAAGGCGCTCAACACCGGCAAGCAGATCGCCTGGGTCTCCGCCGTGTGGGCCCCGGGCACCCTGACCACCGCCGCGCCCGACACCAAGGGCAAGTGGGCCATGGCCCCGCTCCCCCAGTGGTCGAACAGCGAGAACGTCACCGGCAGCTGGGGCGGGTCCTCCACCGGCGTGACGACGGACTCCAAGCACAAGGAGGCCGCCGCCGAGTTCGCCGCCTGGTTGAACACCGACGGCGAGGCCCTCAACGCGCTCGCCAAGGAGAGCGGCATCTACCCGGCCTCCACGTCCGCCCAGCTCAGCGGCGCCTTCACCACCCCGCCGGACTACTTCTCGAACCAGGCCGACTTCTACACCACGGCCGCCGAGATCGCGAAGACCACGGCGCCGTCGGCCTGGGGCCCGAACGTGAACGTCGCCTACACGACCTTCAAGGACGCGTTCGGCGCCGCCGCGAAGGACAAGTCGGACTTCTCCGCCGCCCTGGAAAAGATGCAGGCGGACACCGTCGCCGACATGAAGAAGCAGGGCTTCGAGGTCTCCGAGTGACCACCGCACACCGCCGGAGGTCGTACGGGGTCAAGGGGGCCCCGTACGCCCACCCGTCTCCCACCACCACCCTCGAACGAGCGCGAAGCGCCCCCTACTTCTTCCTCCTCCCCGCGACGATCCTCTTCGCCCTGTTCTTCGCGCTGCCCATCGGGTACGCGGTGTGGCTCAGCTTCCGCAAGGTGCACGTCTCGGGCCTCGGCCTCGGCTCGGGTGCGCGCAAGGAGGTCTGGGCCGGGGTGGAGAACTACACCGACGCCTTCACCGACAGCGAGCTGCTCGACGGCGCGCTGCGCGTCCTCGGCTACGGCTGCATCGTCGTCCCGGTGATGCTGGGCCTGGCGCTGCTGTTCGCGTTGATGCTCGACTCCGACAAGGTACGGCTCACCCCGTTCACCCGGCTCGCGATCTTCCTGCCGTACGCCATCCCCGGCGTGGTGGCGGCGCTGCTGTGGGGCTTCCTGTACCTGCCGGACGTCAGCCCGTTCTACTTCGTCCTGGACAAACTGGGCATGCCGCAGCCGGACCTGCTGGACGGCGGTCCGCTGTACCTCGCCCTGTCGAACATCGCGGTCTGGGGCGGCACCGGCTTCAACATGATCGTCATCTACACCTCGTTGCAGGCCATCCCGGCCGAGGTCTACGAGGCGGCGAAGCTGGACGGCGCCACCCCGACGCAGATCGCGCTGAGGATCAAGATCCCGATGGTGGCGCCCTCGCTGGTGCTGACCTTCTTCTTCTCGATCATCGCCACGCTCCAGGTGTTCAACGAGCCGACCACCCTCAAGCCGCTCACCAACTCCGTGTCCACGACGTGGAGTCCGCTGATGAAGGTGTACCGGGACGCGTTCGGCACCGGTGACATCTATCAGGCGGCCGCCGAGGCCGTGATCATCGCTTTCGCCACGCTGGTGCTGTCCTTCGGCTTCCTGCGGGCCGCGAACCGACGGAACAAGCGGGACGTCAGTCATGGAGGGGCACGATGAGTTCTCTTGCCGTTCGGAAGGCCCCCTCCGCGGCCGGTGCCACCGACGCGTCCCGGAACCGTCCGCCGCTGCGCGGCCGGATCGCACTGGTCCCGACGGTCGGACTGCTACTGGGCGCCCTGTACTGCCTGCTTCCGGTGGCCTGGGTGGTGATCGCCTCCACCAAGTCCGGCAGTGAGCTGTTCTCCACGTTCACCTTCCTGCCGGGCAGCGGCTTCACGGACAACGTCCACGACCTCAACGCCTACCGCGACGGCATCTACTGGCAGTGGATGACCAACTCCGCCCTGTACGCCGTGCTCGGCGCGCTGCTGTCGACGTGCGTGTCGGCGTTCAGCGGCTACGCGCTGGCGACGTACCGCTTCCGGGGCCGCGAGACGATGTTCAACGTCCTGCTCGCGGGCGTGCTGATGCCACCGATCATCCTCGCCATCCCCCAGTACCTGCTGATGGCGAAGGCGGACCTCACGGACTCCTACTGGTCCGTACTGCTGCCGCAGATCCTCTCCCCCTACGGCGTCTACCTCTCGCGCATCTACGCGGCCGCTGCCGTGCCGAGCGACGTGGTGGAGGCCGGCCGGATGGACGGGGCGGGCGAGTGGCGGATCTTCACCAGGGTCGCGCTGCCGATGATGGTGCCCGGCATGGTGACGGTGTTCCTGTTCCAGTTCGTGGCGATCTGGAACAACTTCCTGCTGCCGTACATCATGCTCAGCGACGACGAGAAGTTCCCGATCACGCTCGGCCTCTTCACCCTCCTCGAACAGGGCGCCAACACCCCCGCGCTCTACACGCTGGTGATCACCGGCGCGTTCCTCGCGGTGATCCCGCTGGTGGCGCTGTTCCTGGTCATTCAGCGGTTCTGGAGCCTGGATCTGCTGTCCGGAGCCGTAAAGTCATGACCATGAACAATGGTGCGGGGGGCCGGCGCAGACCGCCGACCATCCACGACGTGGCGCGGGAGGCAGGAGTCTCGCGAGGCACCGTCTCGCGTGTGCTCAACGGCGGCCACTACGTCAGCCCTGCCGCGGCCGAGGCGGTCAACGCCGCCATCCGCAGGACGGGATACGTCGTGAACCGGCACGCCCGTTCCCTGATCACCGGCCGTTCCGACTCGGTGGGCTTTCTGCTGACGGAGCCTCAGGAGAGGTTCTTCGAGGACCCCAACTTCAATGTCCTGCTGCGTGGTTGTACGCAGGCGCTGGCCGCGCACGACATCCCCCTCCTGCTGATGCTGGCCGGCACCGAGGACGAGCGACGGCGCATCACCCGGTACATCACCGCCGGTCACGTCGACGGGGTGCTGCTGGTCTCCAGCCACTCCGGGGACCCGATCGCCACGGAGCTGCGCGAGGCGGGCGTGCCGCTGGTGGCGTGCGGCAAGCCGATCGGGATCGGGTCCAAGGTGAGTTACGTGGCCGCCGACGACCGGGACGGCGCCCGGGACATGGTGCGCCATCTGCTGGCACAGGGCCGTCGGCGCGTCGGCGTGGTCACCGGCCCGCTGGACACCCCCGGCGGTGTGGAGCGGCTCGCCGGGTACCGGGAGGTGCTCGGCGAGGCGGGCGTCGACTACGACGAGCGGATCGTCGTCTCCGGTGACTACAGCCGGGCCAGCGGTGAGGCGGGCGCCGAGCGGCTGCTGACGCAGGCCCCGGACCTCGACGCGGTGTTCGTCGCGTCCGACCTGATGGCGCAGGGCGTGCTGACGGCGCTGCACCGGGCGGGCCGGCGGGTACCGGAGGACGTCGCGGTCGGCGGCTTCGACGACTCCCCGGCGGCGACCGCGGTCAGCCCCTCCCTCACCACGATCCGTCAGCCCTGGGACCGGATCAGCAGCGAGATGGTCCGGGTGCTGCTCGCCCAGATAGGGGGCGAGGATCCGGCGGCGGTGATCCTGCCGACGGAGCTGGTGAAGCGGGACTCGACGTAGCGGGAGTCGACGCAGCGGGAGTGGACGCAGCGGGTGGGCGGTGAGTGCGCCGAACCGGTCAGGATCGGAGAAGCCTTCCGCGGCTGTCCCGCCTAGCGTGAGAAGTGCGGGAACACGGACATGTTCTCGCGCACCGCACGTCACCGAGGAGGACGCCATGGCCGCCGGCCTGCAGACGATCATCTACCCCGTCAAGGACCTCGACCGGGCGAAGGCCCTGTTCAGCGCGCTGCTGGGGGTCGAGCCGTACGCCGACGAGCCCTACTACGTCGGCTACAAGGCCGCCGGGCAGGACATCGGCCTCGACCCGAACGGTCACGCCAAGGGCATGACCGGACCGGTTCCGTACTGGCATGTCACGGACCTGCGCGAGAAGCTCGCGGCGCTGGTGGCGGCGGGGGCCGAGCTGCTCCAGGACGCGCAGGACGTCGGCGGCGGCCGGCTGATCGCGTTCGTGAAGGACGCGGACGGCAACCTGGTCGGGCTGCTCCAGGATCCGGCCGCCTGAGGTTCCTTGAGGTCCTTGAGGTCCTTGAGGTCCTTGAGTTGAGACCCTGCCCTTGAGGTCCTTGAGGCCCTGAACCCCCGAAGCCCTCCGCAACTGCTTGCGTCCGCACTAGTTGCACACTCAACGAATTGCTGTTTCGGTGTTACCGTGCAGGTATGGCAGCGAAGACGGCCGAGGCGGGCCTCGAGGAGCGGTGGCGGGACATCCTGTCGGTGCACGCGCGCACGATGTGCGAGATCGATCGCGCGCTGCATCCGTACGGCCTCGGCGCGAGCGACTTCGAAGTGCTCGACATCCTCGCCTCCGAGGCGCCCCGGGCGGGCGACCAGTGCCGGGTGCAGAACCTCGCCGGACGGGTGCACCTGAGCCAGAGCGCGCTGTCCCGCCTCATCGGCCGTCTGGAGAAGGAAGGCCTGGTGGAGCGCTCCGTCTGCATGGAGGACCGGCGCGGGGTGTGGGTCGCCCTCACCGGCAAGGGCCGCGACCTGCACACCGCGGTACGGCCGCTCCAGCGGGCGGTGCTCGAACGGATGCTGGCCTAGGGTCTGTCGTTCGGTGCCAGGGCTCGCGAGCCCGGCCTGATCCAGACGAGAGGCCCCAGTCCTGGGCCGCCCGGCTCCCCCGGCGCGCGGGGGAGCCCGGTCCGGGTGAGGGCCCCGTGCTTCAGCGGGCGAGCAGGGTACGGACACCTTCCGCGGTCAGGGTCAGCGGATGGTCGCCGGCCGCGTCGATGGAGAGGGACAGCTCGCCGGTCGGCCACTGGGCCGCCAGCGCGCCGAGGGGCACGAGGCGGTAGCGGTCGACCTCCGGCAGCAGGTCCGCCATCTCCGGTTCGGAGGTGAACACCGGCACCACCGGCGCACCCCCGGGCTGCTCGAGGACGGGCAGCGCGACCGTGGCCGGGTTGGTGATGTCCTCGTCGATGGCGTCCTCGGGCACGGGCACGAGCACGTCGCAGTGGGCGAGCGTGTCCAGTGCCGCGATGTCCTCGGTGTCCCGGGCCAGCGCGTCCAGCGCCAGCGCGGCGGGGTTGTCGGTGCGGTCGTGAGCGGGTGTCTCCATGACGAACTCCCTGGTAGTGGCGGTCCGGCCTCGCGTACCCGACCAGGCAGGGATCAACCACCCGGCGCCGGACGAGGGGACCTGGGGTCTGGCGGCGCTTCCGCTACGTCCGCAGCGGCTCGGCGCCGGTCGTCACACGGACGAGGGGCCGGCACAGGTCCATGACGTGCAGCTCTTGGCGTGCGAGCCGTCGTCCGCGCCCGCGAACCGGAGCGGTCCGGGCGCCGGGGTCCGTCGTCGTCGGCCCGCGGGGGCGGGTGTTCCCCAGGCGCAGCCCCACCCGCCAGGCGCAGCACTACCCGCCCGGCACAACCCCACCGCCAAGCAGAACCGCACCCGCCCGGCGCAGCCCCACCGCCAAGCACAACCGCACCCGCCTGGCGCACCCCACCGCCAGGCCCAGCCCGACCCGCCAGACCCAGCCCCACCGCCAGACCCAGCCCCACCCACCAGGCGCACCACTACCCGCCAGGCTCCACGTGATCAGCATCGTCCGCGTGATCCACGTGATCCCCGTGATCCGCAAGGTCCCCGTGATCCGCGGGGCGGCGGCCGGGGTACCGGCGGGCCGACTCGTTCTCCTGGGCCATGCGCCGGAGCGCCATCAGCGCGGGCTCCAGGAGGACGGTCAGCAGCAGCGCGCGTTCGGCCGCCTCCAACGGGTCGGTGAGGCCGTCGAGTTGGTCGAGGTCGAGGGTGGCGGTGCGCTCGGCGAGGTGTGCGTACGGCAGCAGCGTGCGCCGGTCCAGGGGGACGCCGAGGGAGCGCAGCGAGGACAAAGTTTCGGCGAGGGTGGCCCGGGCTGGCGCCGACTCGTGCACGTCCCAGCCCAACTCGGCGACCAGTTCCGCCACTTCGGCCGTCTCCGGGGCTTCCTCGGCGGGCTCCTCGCCCACCCGGAGCGAGCCGAGGGCGAGGCCCAGCATGCGGTGGGTGTCGCCGGTGTGCTCCGCGAGGGCGGCCAGCACCTCGCGGGTGGTGCCGACGGACAGCCCCCGCACTCCGGTCAGCGCGCGGACCAGCCGCAGCCGGCGCAGATGCCGGTCGTCGTACTCGGCCTGGGTCGCCGCCGTCTGCCGGCCGGGCTGGAGGAGGCCCTCGCGAAGGTAGTACTTGATCGTCGTCACGGAGACCCCGCTGCGGCGGCTGAGTTCGGAGATGCGCATGCGGTTCGGCTCCGGTTCCTGCGGTTCGGCTTCGGTTGTGCTCGGCGGATTCGGTTCGGCTCTGCCCTTGAAAACTGGATACCTCTACTGTCTAACATAGATAGTAGAGGTATCCAATATCCGTTCGTAGCCGGAGAGAAGGCATCAGCCATGCCCACCTTGCGCTGGACCACCGTCGACACCCCCGCCCCGGACGCCGAGGCGTTCGTCATGGCCTCCCGGCTGGAGGTGCGCTCGCTCAAGGACGTGCCCCGCTTCTTCGCGCAGTCGCTGACCGCCTGGAAGCAGGTCTGCGGCGCGCCGGGCGCCTACGGGGCCTCACTGATCGCCCAGCCGCTGAAGCGCACCTTCTGGACGTTGTCCGCCTGGGAGGACAAGGCCGCCCTGTACGCGTACGCGCGGACCGAACCGCACAAGTCGATCATGACCGGGCTGCGTCCCGCGACGAAGGCCTCTGTCTTCACGTTCTGGGAGGTCCCGGTGGCCGACCTGCCCATCGACTGGACGGACGCCCGACGCCGGCTCGCCGACCAGGACCGGGCCGGCGCCTGAGTCCTCACTCACGCCGGAGCCTTCGCGACCCGGCACGCCGTTCCGACCCGAACAGCCCTCGTAAACCTGCGAGTTGAAGGCCTCCGGCCATCTCGACCAAGGAACGTGCGCAACCGAGCGCGAGCCCGCTTGAATGATCGAATGGCCGGAGGGTTAGCATATGAGCGCCACCTAGCTCGAAAGATAGGCCCGTGACGCTCAACGACGATTCGTTCACCAACTGGAAGAACCGCGAGGAGATCGCGGAGTCGATGATCCCGATGATCGGGAAGCTGCACCGCGAGCGGGACGTGACGGTCCTGCTGCACAGCCGCTCCCTGGTGAACAAGTCGGTGGTCAGCATTCTCAAGACCCACCGGTTCGCCCGCCAGATCGCGGGCGAGGAGCTCTCGGTCACCGAGACGCTGCCGTTCCTCGAGGCCCTCACCGCGCTCGACCTGGGCCCGTCCCAGATCGACATCGGCATGCTCGCCGCGACCTACCGGTCCGACGACCGGGGCCTGTCGGTGGCGGAGTTCACCGCCGAGGCCGTGGCCGGCGCCACGGACGCGAACAAGATCGACCGGCGTGAGCCGCGCGATGTCGTCCTGTACGGATTCGGCCGCATCGGTCGCCTCGTCGCCCGGCTGCTCATCGAGAAGTCCGGGTCCGGCAACGGCCTGCGACTGCGCGCCATCGTCGTGCGCGGCGGCGGCCGTCCCGCCGACGACCTGGTCAAGCGGGCGTCCCTGCTGCGCCGCGACTCCGTGCACGGCCAGTTCCAGGGCACGATCACGGTCGACGAGGCCAACAGCAAGATCATCGCCAACGGCAACGAGATCACGGTGATCTACGCCGACGACCCGAGCCAGGTCGACTACACCGAGTACGGCGTCCGCAACGCCATCCTCATCGACAACACCGGCAAGTGGCGCGACCGCGAGGGCCTCTCCGAGCACCTGCGGCCGGGCATCGACAAGGTCGTGCTGACCGCGCCCGGCAAGGGCGACGTGCCGAACATCGTGCACGGCGTCAACCACGACACGATCAAGCCGGACGAGCAGATCCTGTCCTGCGCTTCCTGCACCACCAACGCGATCGTCCCCCCGCTGAAGGCGATGGCCGACGAGTACGGCGTGCTGCGCGGCCACGTGGAGACCGTCCACTCGTTCACCAACGACCAGAACCTGCTGGACAACTACCACAAGGCGGACCGTCGCGGGCGTTCGGCGCCGCTGAACATGGTCATCACCGAGACCGGCGCCGCCTCCGCCGTCGCGAAGGCGCTGCCCGACCTCAAGGCGCCGATCACCGGCAGCTCGATCCGGGTGCCGGTGCCGGACGTCTCGATCGCGATCCTCAGCCTGCGGCTGGGCCGGGAGACGAACCGCGAGGAGGTCCTCGAGTACCTCCGCGAAGTCTCACTGACCTCGCCGCTCAAGCGCCAGATCGACTTCACCACGGCGCCGGACGCGGTGTCCATGGACTTCATCGGCTCGCGCCACTCGTCGATCATCGATGCCGGGGCCACCAAGGTCGACGGCGACAACGCGATCCTCTACCTCTGGTACGACAACGAGTTCGGCTACTCCTGCCAGGTCGTCCGCGTCGTCCAGCACGTCTCCGGGGTGGAGTACCCGACGTACCCGGCGACGGGCGTCTGACGCGGCCGCGCCGACACGGACCGGCGGTCGATCGGTCGACCGACCGATCGATCGATCGCCCCGGAGCGGGGCACTCGCCGAGTGCCCCGCTCCGCTCCGTACGCGTCTGCGAGAACGGGCGAGCGCGCGATGCCTCAGGCCGAGGTCTCCGGCCGGCCGGCTTCGGCCCAGTGGGTGTGGAAGGCGCCGGGCCGGTCGGTGCGCTGGTAGGTGTGGGCGCCGAAGTAGTCGCGCTGCCCCTGCAGGAGCGCGGCGGGCAGGCGGTCGGCGCGCAGGGTGTCGTAGTGGGCGAGCGCGGCCGAGAAGGCGGGCACCGGGATGCCACGGCGGGCGGCGGAGGCCACGGTCTCCCGCCAGGGCACCTGCGCGTCCGTGATCTCCATGGCGAACTCCATCTCGCCGAGCAGGCTGACCAGGTCCGGGTCGGCGGCGTACGCGGCGCGGATGCGGTCGAGGAACGAGGCACGGATGATGCAGCCGCCACGCCAGATCCGGGCGACCGCACCGAGGTCGATCTTCCAGCCGAACTCGCCGGCCGCGTCCTGGATCATCTTCCAGCCCTGGTCGTAGGCGACGACCTTCGAGGCGTACAGGGCGTGCTCGACCTGCGAGGTGAAGCGGGTGGCCTCGGTACGGCTGAGCGGGGGCGTGGTGCCGCCGGGGAGTCCGGCGTAGGCGGCGCGCAGTGCGCTCTGGCCCGAGGCGGCGCGGGCGAAGGTGGCCTGGGCGATCGCGGTGACCGGAGAGCCCAGGTCGAGGGCGGTCTGGACGGTCCAGCGGCCGGTGCCCTTCTGACCGGCGGCGTCGGCGACGATGTCGACGAACGCCCGGCCGGTGAGGGCGTCGGTGTGAGCGAGGACCTCGGCGGTGATCTCGATGAGGTAGGAGCCGAGCCGGCCCTCGTTCCAGGTGCGGAAGACGTCGGCGATCTCCGCCGGGGTGTAGCCGGCGACCTGGCGCAGCAGGTCGTACGCCTCGGCGATGAGCTGCATGTCGGCGTACTCGATGCCGTTGTGCACCATCTTCACGAAGTGCCCGGCGCCGTCGGTGCCGATGTGCGTGGCACAGGGCTCGCCGTCGACCTTCGCGCTGATGGACTCGAACATGGGGCCGAGGACGTCGTACGACTCGGTCGAGCCGCCGACCATGACGGCCGGCCCGTTCAGCGCGCCCTCCTCGCCGCCCGAGACGCCGGCGCCGACGAAGTGGATGCCGCGCTCACGCAGGGCCTCCTCGCGGCGGCGGGTGTCGGCGTAGTGGGCGTTGCCACCATCGATGATCATGTCGCCGCGCTCCAGGAGCGGGGCGAACTCGTCGATGACCGCGTCGGTGACCGCGCCCGCCTGCACCATGATCATCAGCCGGCGGGGGCGTTCGAGCGCGGCCACGAAGTCCGCGGCCGACTCGGCGGGAACGAAGGCGCCCTCGTGGCCGAACTCCTCGACGAGCGCGCGGGTGCGACCGGCGGAACGGTTGTGGACGGCGACGGTGTAGCCGTTGCGGGCGAAGTTGCGCGCGAGGTTGCGGCCCATCACGCCGAGGCCGGTGACGCCGATGGCGGCGGTTGCGTTCACGAGGTACGTCCCTAGGATCGGTGGCGTGGTCGGAGGGGCGGGCGGCCCCCCGGTACCCCCAGGTACGGACCGTCGGCCGGTTCTTCTCGATCCGCCACCGATTCGCCATCGATTCGCCATCGGTCCGGCATCGATTCCTTGATCCGATCAGCGAGGGGACGAGCTGGATCAGCCGGCCGAACCACCCGGACCACCCGGACCGCCGGCCCGTGCGCCCGGGTCGTCCGATCCGCTACCGGCGTCGCCAGGGCAGCGCCGCGGGGTCGGCCTCGGTGCTCTCGGCCCGCACCAGTGCCGCGCTGATGGCCTCGCCGATGTCCCCGAACTGACGCACCTGCTCGGGCGTGAGGGCGTCGAACACCGCTCGGCGTACGGCCTCCACGTGCCCCGGAGCGACCTCTTCCAGCAGGGACCTGCCCTGGTCGGTGAGGAAGGCGAGCTGGCCCCGGCCGTCGGCGGGGTCCTCCCGGCGGTCCACGAGACCGACTTCGCGCAGCCGGTTCACCGCGTGGGTGAGCCGACTGCGCGTGATCTTGAGACGCTGGGCGAGCTCGGACATGCCGAGGGTGCCCTCGGGGACCATGGAGAGGTAGGCCAGGAGGCTGTAGTCGGCGTGCGTCATACCCGCGTCGCGGCGCAGCTGCCGGTTGAGATGGTCGGCGAGCAGGGTGGAGAAGTCGACGTAGGCCAGCCAGGCTCGTCGTTCGTCGGCGTTGAGCCAGCGGGGCGTCGTGGACATGGCCACACCCTACGGGGGTGTGCCGCACGGCGCCCCGGGGTCTCGACGGTGCCGCGGCGGGGCGGTCGGCCCGAGGCGGTCGGCCCGAAGCGGTCGGCCCGAAGCGGTCAGCCCGAAGCGGTCAGCCCGAAGCGGTCAGCCCGAAGCGGTCGGCCTCTTCCGGCGGACCGTTTTCCCGCTCGAGGACCGCGATCGAGGACCGCGATCGGCCGCCGCGGCCGGTTCCGGTACGGAGCACCGGCCGGTCGGCGGAGGTACGGACTTCCTCCGCCGACCGGCGGGGCGGGCGCGGTCAGGTGGTGGCGCAGGCACCGCCGTTGAGCGTGAACGCGGTCGGTACGGTGTTGGTCGTGCCCTTGCTGCCGATGAACCCGACGGTGACCGAACCACCGGCGGGGATGGTGGACGTGTACGAGGCCGGCGCGACGCTCACCGAGCCGCCGCTCTGGGTGGCGGTCCCGCCCCACATGTTGGTGACGGTCTGACCGTCGGCGAAGGCGAAGCCCAGCTTCCAGCCGCTGATGGCGGCGGTGCCGGTGTTGCGGAGGGTGATCTCGCCCTGGAAGCCGCCCGGCCACTCCCCCACCACTCGGTAGCCGACGGAACAGGCCACGGCGGGTGCGCTGCCGGTGGTGACGTTCACCGTGGCGGAACGGGCGGAGCGGTTCCCGGCGGCGTCGCGGGCGTAGACGGCGAAGCTGTACGCGGTGTTGGCGCCGAGGCCGGTCACGGTGGCGGTGTTGGTGGTCGAGGCGGCGACACCGGTCTCGGTGGTGCCGCTGACCCGTACGACGTCATAACCGGAGACGCCGACGTTGTCCGTGGCGGCCGTCCAGGTGAGGGTCGTGGAAGTGGCCGTCACCGCGGAGGCGGTCGGGGTGCCCGGGGTGGTCGGGGCCTGGGTGTCGCCCGGGGTGCCGCCGCCGAAGACCGTGGCCTCCCTGGCGGTCTGCGCGATGCCGTTGACGCCGTTGAAGATGCGCCGTCCCCATGAACTGAGTTGCGTGGGGTCGAAGTTGACGGTCAGGTCCAGGATCGGGTCGGTGTTTCCGCTCCATGACCAGGCGAGGTAGCCGAGGTTCAGCTGCTGGGCCGCGGCCATCATGGTGTCCTCGTCGGGATCGCCCCACTGGTCCGCAGGACCGCCGAACTCGCCTATGAGCAGCGGGAGTCCGGCGTCGACGAAGGCGTTCAGGTAGTCGGTGATCTCCGCCGCGGTGTCGAAGACGCTGTACATGTGGATCGAGAAGATCAGATTGCCGGTGGTGTCGGCGGAATAGACGGACCGGGCGTTGGCGCGCATGACGCCCTGCCAGTCCTGTCCCCAGTTGGGCGCGTCCACCATGAGCGTGTGCTCGAATCCGGCGTTGCGCAGCTTCTTGACCGCGGCGATGGTGGGAGCGGTCCAGCCCGCCGGATCGGTGTTGCCCCAGGGCTCGTTGCCGATGTTGACGATGATGTAGTTCTCCTGGCCGGCGAGCACGTCCTTCAGGCCGATCCAGTAGTCGGCCGCCTGGTCGAGCGTGCCGGCGGCGGTGTCCTCGCCGTAGCCGGTGGTGTCGTGCACCTCCAGCACGCAGATGAGCCGGTTGGCCTTGCACTGGGCGACGACGGTCGCCACGTCCGACGCGCTGTTGGCGCTCCAGCGGTGGCCGTCGGCGAGAACGACGCGCACCGCGTTGGCGCCCATCGCCTTGATGTCGGCGAGGGACTGCTGGGTCCTGCCCGGGTACCAGGTGTGGGCGTGGTTGACGCCGCGCATGACGAAGTCGTTCCCGTTGCCCTCGACCAGACGGCCGTCACTGATGTGCAGGCCGGTGGCGAGGGCGTCGGGCGCCTCGGTCCGGGCCTGGGCGGCGGCCGGGCAGACGGCACCGACGAGGACCAGGCCGAGGAGCGCCGCGAGTCCGGTCAACAGCCTGCGCAGGGGGTGCGCCCGTGAGGTGCCTGCGGTGCGGCTCCGTGCCGTGCCGCTTTCCGCGCTGCGTGCCGTGTTGGCTTCCGCGCTGCGTGCCGTGTCGCCTTCCGGGCTCTCAGCCGTGCTGCTTTCCGCGTTCCTTGTCGTGCTCCTTGCTCTTCTCACTGCGACTCCAGAAGTGAGGCCGGGAAACTGGGGCGGCCAAGGGGTGGGGGGATGGTGCTGGCGTGTGGGAGCGCTCCCATGAAGCCACTGTGCCAAGTACACGTCAAGCCCTCGCGCATGGTCCCCCACTGCCGTGACCGGTCGGCGGCCCACCGGAGGTCGGGGGGCGCGTCGGTGGCGTCGAACCGGCCCGACGGTTTGCGGACGATGTCCGCACGCCCTGGCGCGGGGCCGCCGCCCCCGGGGTGTCCACCTCCCCGCTCCCCAGAGGAGGCCGGGATCAGGCGCGCCGGGATCAGGCGCGCCTGCCGACGGCACCCCCGAGGCCGCCCTTGACACGTGGCCCGAGGCGTCCCCCAGGAGAGCCGGCCTCTTGTGGACCGCGTCCATCAGTCGGAGATGGTCCACTTGATGGCCGGGTCCATGTCGAGGCCTACCGGTCGGTGGGGAACGGCGGTTCACCCGACCGTCGGGTGACGGGGATGTGTGGATATTGCATCCGCCGGACATTCGGTGGCGGTGTATAAGCCTGTCGGTACGGATTTCGGTCCGCCGTCGCCGCCGGGGAAGGCTTGCGACGATATCCGCGGTGCAGTAACTACGTGAACCATGAACCTGTTCACCCGCGGCGCATCCCCCCGACGCTCGGCAGCCCCCACGGCTCCGCACCCCCACGTCGACTCGCCCGCCTTTCCCCCCACCGACCGGCTGGATCCCGCCCTGGCGGCGCTGACCGGCGACTGGATGATCGACCCGGCACACAGCCGCATAGGGTTCTCCGTCCGGCACGCCCTGGTGACCACCGTGCGCGGGGCTTTCACCGAGTACCGGAGCCGGCTCTACTTCGACGGCCGCGACCCGGCCCGCTCACGGGCCGAGATCCTGCTGTCCACCGCCAGCGTCGACACCGGCGTGGAGCAGCGCGACGCGCATCTGGTCGGCCGCGACTTCCTGAACGCCGCGGCCTATCCGCAGATGCGTTTCACCAGTACCGCCGTGCAACTCGCGGGCCCTGACGTCTACCGCATGACCGGCGACCTCACCATCAGGAACGCCACTCGTCCCGTGGAACTCGAACTCACCTACCTAGGACACGTAGTCGACCCGTTCGGCTATGAGCGGGCCGGTTTCGACGGCACCACCACCATCAATCGTTCGGAATGGGGCCTGACCTACAACGCGCGACTTGCCGAGGGCGGCGCCATGGTGAGTGAGAAGGTGCGTCTGCAATTCGACATCGCCGCCATTCGCACCCCCGCCGTCGACTGACGGAAGCGGGACATTGCCTGGGGCCGGCGACCGCCGGATCACTCGTCGTTCACCCAGCGCATGAGCCGTTGCAGCGGGTAGAAGCCGTCGTGCGAGAGGCCCGGCGGCATTCCGCCCGCCCCGCCCAGGGAGACCACGCGCTGGACGCCGGCGCAGGCGAGGGCGTCGCGCAGTTCCGCCTTGCGGACGTCGGGATACACGCCCACCGTCTGGGTGGCGACCCCGGCGTGCGCGACGGCTTCGGACAGGGCGCCGACAGGGACGACGTTGACGGTCTTCCCGTCGGGGTGGAAGTCCACCGGCTCCGGTGAGCGGATGACCAGGCCCCGCCCGTCGTAGCCGCCCCACACCCGGTACTCGGGCGCCAGGGACCGCAGTACGTCGATCTCCTCGCGGAGTTCCGCGGCGACCTGGGGACCCTCGGCCGAGCTGAACTCCCGGGCCACTCCCAGGCGTTCGCACAGCAGCGCGGCATAGCGGTCGGCGTCGGCCCAGGTCCCCTCGACGAACTGGAAGCGGCTGGCCACGCACGCCTGCTGGTTGAAGAACGTGGCGTCGGCGGCGCCCGCCTCGGCGGCCCGGGCCAGGGTCTCGGGTGAGGCGAAGGCCTCCCTGCCGATCAGGGAGATCGAGGTCTTCGGGTCGAAGGAGACGAGTTCGAAGCCCGGACCGACGTATCGCAGCGCGCCTCGGATCGTCTCCTCACCGCCCCAGGCGACCAGCTTGTCGAAGAACTGCGGGCGGAACAGCACGCTCTCGACCGTCTCGTCGCCGCCGCGCCAGTACACCGCGGAGAAGGAGCGCACCACGGGGTGGCCGGGTGCCACCGCCGCCATCGTGCGCAGGATCGCCGTGGCCGTGAACAGGTCGTTGGAGGGCAGCTTCAGCAGGTTGACGCCCTTGGTGAGGGCGCCGCGCACGACGGACATCGCCGCGACGCCGGGTGCGTTGCCCGCGATGACATGCACCAGCCGGGGCGGGAACGCGCGAACGGCCGCGGTCCGGTTCTCGGGCAACCGCACCTCGCGCCAGCCGTCGAGGACGTCCGCGCCGCCGAGTTCGTGGTCGATCTGGGCGTACAGATGGGCGCGCCGGAAACTGCGCCACAGCACGGCGTAGGCGCGTTCGAGCACCTCGGCCGGGAGCGAGGAGACGCGGACCATGCGGTCCAGGGCCTCGGCGAGCAGCCCCTCGCGGTCGTCCCTGAGGGCCTCGCCGGTGGCCACCAGCAGGTCGACGATCTCCGCGACGGGAACCTGGAAGGCGGGCCCGGGTTCGGTGCGGGGCCACACGAGGCGGTCCACGTCGAGCGCCGGCGCGGTGAAGGCGGCGCCGGGGCGGCCGTGGCCGGTGTGCGGGCCGTCGTCGACCTCGCCGCCGATCACATGGACGACGGCCACCGGGTCCGCCGCGGTGCTGACGGGTGTCGTGCCGCTCATCAGTTGATCAACCCCCGCACATAGGAGTCGAGCGTCGCGGCGCAGGTGATCTTGTCGTCGCCGCCGAGGTCGCCGTACCGCTGGATGTCCGGCAGTACGGCGGGTCCCGGTCTTCCGCAGTCGCACGGGGAGAAGTCGACGAAGACCCGGTCGCCGCTGATCAGCCCGCCCCAGCGGCCCTCCAGGGAGACGTCGAGAAAGGCGAACCGCCCCTCCACCACGCCGTGGCCGGGGTTCAGCAGGGTCTCGCCCGCCTCGTCCAGCACCAGCGGGATCACCCAGGGCGGCACGTGGTAGCGGCCCTTCTCACAGGCGAGGCAGGACCCCTGGAGTTCCGTCATGCCGTAGCTGCGCACTCGCCGCACACCGTCGTAGAAGGCGGCGAACCGCTGCTGGTAGTCGTCCGGCAGCGCCCGGCCCTTGTTGCCGCCGCCGCTGAGCACCAGTGTGTCCGGGTGCAGGCCGCCGTCCGGGACGCCGCGTTCCCGCAACGCCTCGATCAGGGTGAACTGCTGGTTGTTCATCCCGGCGATCAGCAACGGCTCGTCGCGGTGCGCGGCGATGTCGTCGACGATTGCGGTCATGGCCGCGCCCAGTTCGCTCTGGCGGGCCCCGGACGAGGTCTCGAACGAGCTGATCTCCTGCGGGGTCGCGGTGCCCTCCGCCATCCGGCGGCGCAGCAGGGCGCTGCTCATCAGTTCGGACACCCGCATCGGGTCCTCGGTCAGCAGCCGGGTCTCCCCGGGGCGGGCGAAGACCTCGGCGTGCCACCGGAAGCCGTCGACGGAGCGCATCGGGCCGCTCGCCGGGGCGAGCAGATAGCCGCGGCGGGTGGGTTCCGGCGGCAGGCGGTCGGGCCAGCAGGTGAGGTGTTCCAGGATGTCGTGCAGGAAATCCAGGTCGCTCGCCGCGCAGTTGAGGAAGGAGACCTTCCCGGAGGTTCCGCTGGTGATGTACGGACGGTGGCCGGCGGCGGTGATGCGTTCGGTCCACTCGTCGATGTCGTGGACCCCGTCCACGTCGACGTCGCCGGGCTCGACCGCCGACACGGTCGTGTACCAGCGCAGGAGCCGGTCCCAGCGGCCCGCGGTGATGAGGGAGACGGGGTACGACTTGTAGCTGGTGTGCGAGAACAGCAGCGGCACGAGGTCGTCGAGACCGGTGACCTCGTGCACACCGGTCTCCTCCGCCCGGGTGCGCAGCAGCGGGATGCGCTCACGATGGGCCAGGAACGCCTCTCTGGCGGCTTCGAACTGCAACTCCTTCAGCTCGTCCGCGGGTTGGTCGAAGGTGGAGCCGGAATGGACAAGTGATCGGATCTGCTCGCGTGCGCTCGGCACGGCGTTCACCTCATTCGCCTCGGTCGTTCGCGTAGGTGGTCTGCTCCGCTGCGCCCGGTGTCTTCGCCGCGAGGTACGACGACTCGATCGCGTCCAGGTTCGCGCGCAGTTCCTCCGGGGTGCCGGCCAGGGTGACGCGGCCGCGGTGCAGGACGTAGACGCGGTCCGCGATGTCCAGCACCTTGCGCACGTGCTGTTCGACCAGCAGCGCGCCCAGGCCGTCGTCCGCCGCCCTGCGCACCGCGCGCAGGAGCCGGTCGACGACGAGCGGGGCGAGACCGAGCGACAGTTCGTCCGCGAGGAGCAGTTTGGGTGCGCGGCACAGCGCGCGGGCCAGCGACAGCATCTGCTGCTCGCCGCCCGACAGCATGCCCGCGCCGGTCCGCAGGCGTTTTTCGAGCTCGGGGAAGAGTTCGAGTGCCTGCTCCGTCGTCACCCGGCCGACCCGCAGGTTCTCGGCGGTGTCGAGCCGGGTGAAGACCGCCCGCTCTCCGACGTAGGCAAGGCCCTCACGAGCACGGCGGTGCAGCGGCGTGCGGCCGGGCCGGCCCAGCCAGCGCACCTCGCCGCCCAGGGGGGCCAGGTCGCCGGACAGGGCCCTGAGGGTGGTGGTCTTGCCCGCGCCGTTGGGTCCGAGCAGGGCGACGACCTCGCCGGGGCGGACCTCCAGGTCGAGGTCGTGCACGACGGGCCGGCTGCCGTATCCGGCGGACAGGGCGCGGGTCGTGATCAGGGGCACTTCGGTGTCGTGCACGAGCGCTCTCCTCAGCCGGACGACGCGGCGGTCAGCACCTTGCGGACGTCGACGAAGGTCGATCCCGACGCGGCCCACTCGATCTTGCCGTTGCGGATGGTGAGTTCGGTGGCGGTCGTGTTGTGGATGCGGTCGAGGCCCTTGATCGGCAGGGCCGTCGACGCCTGCCAGTTCAGTGGCGGGGTCAGGCCGCCGGTGTCGATGCCCGGGGTGGTGTTCAGCTCCTGCACCAGGGCCTTGGACGAGATCGCCGGAAGTTTCCCGACCGCCTCGGTGAAGACCTTGAAGGCCACCCAGGTCGTGCCGTTGGCGCCGTTGGTGGTGTCGATGTCCTTGCCCTTGGCCGCCGCCACGAAGTCCTTCCAGGCGGGGTCGGCGATCGGCGGGTAGTAGCCGGTGATCGCGGCGCCCTCCAGGGGGCTGCCGCTGCCTCCGGTGCTCTCGGCCAGCTGCGGGGTGAGGTTGCCGACGACGCTGCCGAGCTTCGTCTTGGCGCCCGACTGCACGTACGACTTCACGAACAGGCCCGAGGCGGTGCCCATGATGACGCTCACGCAGTCGCTGCCCTTGGTCGCGGCGGCGACCTGTGGAGCGAGGTCGGTGGCGGTGAGCGGCACCTTGATGTCCTTGGGCGCCGACCCTCCGGCGGAGACCGCGCCGAGGGTGAGGAACTGCGAGACGACGGCGGCGGCGGCCACGTCGTAGCGCACGCCGGAGATCTTCTTGCAGCCGTTCTGCACCAGCTGGCGGCCGTGGGCCGCGAACACCACCGGGGTACCGCCGTTGACCGGGAACGACAGCGGGTTGGAGAACTCCGCCGCCGAGACGCCGGTGCCGCCGATGTACGGGATGCCGGCCTTCTGCAGGATGGGCATGTAGCGGTCACCGGCGAGGCTGTACGAGCCCACCACCGCGACCACCTTCTCGGCCACCGCCTGCTGGGCGCACTTCTCGGCCTCGTCGGGGTTGTTCTTCTCGTTGCAGGTGAGCACCTTCAGCGGGGCTCCCTTGATGCCGCCGTTGGCGTTGATCCACTTCTCGTACGCCTGGGCGGTGAGCCGCACTCCGGGCTGGGCGCTGCCCTGGGTGTCCTCCGGCGTCCAGACCATCACCTTGACCGGTGTGCCCTTCAGCGACGCGGTCTCGGCCGAGCTGCCGGACGCCTCTTCTGCGCAGCCTGCGGCGAGCAGGGCTCCGGTCACCGCGAGACAGCTCGCTGCTGCGGTTCTGCGTCGGCGTGAGTCGTTCATGGTTCCTCCGCGGTGCTCGTCGTCGAGATGGCGAACAGCATGGGGTGCGTTTTCTCGTTAGTGAAGTACTCTCGGCACAATTATTTAAATGAATGTGCTTTCTAGCCCCACCTCCGGGAGGTTCCCCCGATGGACGACATCCTGCGGTTCGCGCTGCTGGGCCTGGGGCTCGGCGCGCTCTACGCGCTCACCGCGCACGGCATCGTGCTGGTCTACCGGGGCTCCGGCGTCCTGAACCTCGCGCACGGCGCGATCGGGATGGCCGGCGCCTACGTGCAGTGGGAACTGGCCGTCCGGCACGGCGTGCCGTACTGGCCCGCCGCCGCCTGCGGGGTGCTCACCTCCGCGGCGCTCGGCGTCCTGACCCACCTACTGGTGCTCCGCCCGCTGCGCGGGGCGTCCTCGCCGGCCCGTCTGGTCGGCACCCTGGCCGTGTTCATCGTGCTCACCGCGATCGCCGTCAAACGCTACGGCGACAGCCTCCAGCTGGTGCCCGGCAAACTCCCGACCCGGCTGCTCACCGTCGCCGGTGCGACGGTCTCCGAGGACCGGGCCTGGCTGCTCGGCATCGCGGTCGCCGCCACCGCGGTCCTCCATCTCCTCTACCGGCGCACCCTCTTCGGCCTGGGCACCACCGCGGTGGCGGAGAACGAGCACACCGCCGCCGCGCTCGGCTGGTCCCCCGACCTCGTCGCCACCGTGAACTGGGCGCTGGGCTCGGCGTTCGCGGGACTGACCGCGATCCTGATCGTGCCGGTCATCGGTCTCTCGGTGACCGGGCTGACCACCCTCCTGCTCAGCGCGCTGGCCGCCGCCCTGGTCGGCAGGTTCTCGTCGTTCCCGGTCACCCTGGCGGGCGGTCTGCTGATCGGCCTCGTACAGTCCGAGCTGACCCGTTTCGGCTCCGACGTCACCGGGCTCGCCACATCGGTGCCCTTCCTCTTCATCGCCCTCGTCCTGGTCGTGCGCGGCCAGGCGCTGCCGCTGCGCGGCACCTTCGTGGAGCGGCTGCCCGCCCTGGGCACCGGACGGGTGCGGCCCGTCCCGCTGGCGCTCGCCCTCACGGTCGGACTGATCCTGGTGAGCCTGTCGACCCCCCTGTGGGCCGACGCGATCACCAACACCCTGGTCCTGGCCCTGATCATCCTGTCCGTCGTCGTGGTCACCGGCTACGCGGGGCAGGTCTCGCTCGCGGCCTACGCACTCGCCGGAACCGGCGCCTTCATCGCCGGCCACACCGCGGCCGACTGGGGCTGGCCGTTCGAACTCGCGCTCATCGCGGGCGTGCTGGGCACGGTGCCGATCGGCCTGCTCTTCGCACTGCCGGCGGTCCGTACCCGCGGGGTCAACCTCGCGATCATCACCCTGGGCCTCGGCACCACGCTGGAGGCGATGGTCTTCCAGAACACCGACCTGTCGACGACCCCCGGCAGCGACGGCATCGCGGTCGGCGGACAGCAGCTCTTCGGGATCAGCATCTCGGGAGTCGACCACCCGCAGCGGTACGCCGCCGTCGTCCTCGTGCTGTTCGTCGCCGCCGCGCTGGTGGTCGCCAACGTACGGCGCGGCAGGACCGGCCGGCGGCTCATCGCCGTACGGGCGAACGAACGGGCCGCCGCCGCGCTCGGCATCGACGTCCGCGCGGCCAAGCTCTACGCCTTCGGCCTGTCCGCGGCCATCGCCGCGCTCGCCGGGGTGCTCACCGGCTTCCGCTCGACCTCGGTGGTCTTCTCCGACTTCGCGAGCTTCGGCTCCGTCACCGCGCTGGGACTCGCCGTCATCGGCGGCGTCGGCTTCCTCGTCGGCCCGCTGTTCGGCGCCACGTTCGCCGCGGGCACGGTCGGCGCCCGCTTCGGGGACCTGGTGCTGCCCGGGCTGAGCGAGTGGATGCCCCTGATCGGCGGGATCATCCTGGTGCTGACCCTGGTCGGCAACCAGGACGGCATCGGGAAGGGAGTCGGCAGCCGGGCGGCGGGCGTCCGGCGCAGGCTGCCGGTGCGCGGGGCGAAACGCGGTGCGGCCGTGCCGACAGACGTGCGCGCGGAAGCGGAGGAATCGGTGCCGCGTGCCGCGCCGCTCCCCCTCCGGGTACGGGACCTGACCGTCCGCTACGGCGGTGTCGTCGCCGTCGACGGGCTCTCGCTGGACGTCGAACCGGGCCGGGTCGTGGGGCTCATCGGCCCCAACGGCGCCGGCAAGACCTCCGCCATCGACGCCGTCACCGGCTTCACCCGGGCCGCGTCCGGCCGGGTGCGGCTCGGTGAGCGGGACGTGAGCCGACTGCCGGTGCACCGGCGGGCCGCGGCCGGGCTGAGCAGGTCATTCCAGTCGCTGGAGCTGTTCGAGGACATGACAGTCCTGGACAACCTGTACGCGGCCTGCGACCGGCCCGGCCGATGGGCGTACCTCACCGACCTGATCCGTCCGGGCAGCCGCCCGCTGCCCGCGCAGGTGCGGGTGGCGATCAGGGAGTTCGGACTGCAGGACAGTCTGGGCCGGCCGGTGGGCGACCTGTCGTACGGAGAGCGGCGGCTGCTGGCCATCGCCAGGGCGGTGGCGGCCTCCCCCTCGGTGCTGCTGCTGGACGAACCGGCGGCCGGGCTGTCCGACGACGAGACCCGCGAACTCGCGCATCTGGTGCGGCGGTTGGCCGAGGACTGGGGCATGGGGGTGCTGCTCGTCGAGCACGACGTCGACATGGTCATGAGCGTCTGCGACCAGGTCGTCGTCCTGGACTTCGGACGCCTGATCCGCACCGGCACACCGGAGGAGGTGCGCAACGACCCGGCGGTCCGAGCGGCCTACCTGGGCGACCTGGAGCCGGAGTCGCTCTCCTGAGACGCTCCACCCGGACGGCCCGAAGCCGGAGGCGCTCTCGTCGAGACGCCTCCGGCTTCGGCAGGGGCAGCGTGACAGCGGGCGGGGTCACGCGTCCCGCAGGTCGGCGACGTACGGCTGGTGGGAGAGCAGCCCGCCGTCCACCCGCAAGGTGTGGCCGGTGATGAAGGCCGACTCGTCGGAGGCGAGGAAGACCACCGCCGCCGCCACGTCCTCGGGCCGGCCGAGGCGGGGGGTGAGGTGATGGCGCAGCATCGCCTCCCGGATCGCCCCGTGCGCCGAACCGGCGCTCGCCGGCGTGACGATGAAGCCCGGGGCGATGGCGTTGCAGCGCACACCCTGCTTGCCGTACTGGGTCGCGACGTACTGCGTGAGGTTGACCAGCGCGGCCTTCGAGGCGCCGTAGGCCGGGTTGCGCAGGTCGCCCGCGAGGCCGGCTCCTGACGAGGTGTTGATGACGCTCCCGCCGCCGCGGGCGATCAGGTGCGGGACGGCGGCCTGGATGGCGACCATGGTGCCGCGCAGGTTGATCCGCATGGTGTCGTCCCAGACCGCCGGGTCGGCCTCCAGTACGGCGAGGTCCCGGCGGGCGGCCAGATGGGTGGCCGCCGCGTTGTTGTGCAGGACGTCGAGACCGCCGTAGGTCTCGACCGCCGCGGCCACCATGGCCCGTACGCTCCCGATGTCCCCCAGGTCGACCGGGACCGCCGTGGCGGAGCCCCCGGCGGCGCGGATCTCCCGCGTGACCGCCTCGGCGCCGTCGAGGTTCAGGTCGGCGACCACCGTGTGCGCGCCCTCCGCCGCCAGCCTGCGGGCGGTGGCGGCGCCGATGCCCGAGGCCGCTCCGGTCACGACGGCGATCTTGTCGTCGAGTCGCCCCATGGCCCGACTACCTTTCCTGGTCGGTGAGTTGACTGCCGACGACCGACACGAAGGAGACGCACTCGCCGGGGCCGCCGCCGAGGTTGTGGGTGAGGGCGAGGGAGCGTCCTTCGGCCAGGGTCTGCACCGTTCGCTCGGGCGGCGCCTCGCCGCGCAGCTGGAGCCAGGCCTCGAACATCATGCGCAGCCCCGAGGCGCCGATCGGATGGCCGAAGGCCTTCAGACCGCCGTCCGGGTTGACCGGCAGCGAGCCGTCCAGGTCGAAGGCCCCGCTGGTGACGTCCTTCCAGGCCTGTCCCCGCTCGGCGAAGCCGAGGTCCTCCATCAGCACCAGCTCCGTGGGCGTGAAGCAGTCGTGGACCTCGGCGAGGGCGAGTTCGGCGCGCGGGTCGGTGATGCCCGCCTGCCGGTAGGCCTCCTGGGCGGAGGCGACGACCTCGGGGAAGGTGGTGAAGTCGTACTCCGGGTCGAGAAGCCCGTCGGCCGGCCCGGCGACCAGGGACAACGCCTTCACGAAGATCGGCCGGTCGGTGTACTTGTAGGCGTCCTCGGCGCGTACGACGATCGCGGCGGCCGAACCGTCCGAGACGCCCGAGCAGTCGAACACGCCGAGCATGCCCGCGACGATCGGCGCCGACCGGATGCGCTCCGGCGACACCTCCTTGCGAAACTGGGCCCGGGGGTTGCGGGCGCCGTTGACGTGGTTCTTCCAGGCGATGCGGGTGATGACGTCCTTCATCTCGTCGTCCGCCAGGCCGTACTTGGCGGCGTAGGCGGGAGCGAGGAGGGAGAAGTTCGCCGGGGCGGTGATCTCGCCCCGGCTGTCGTCGCCCGCGCCGGGGACGGCGGTACCGGACAGCCCGGACATGCCGGAGTCCTTGAGCTTCTCCACGCCGACCGCCATCGCCATGTCGTACGCACCGCTGGCGACGGCGTAACAGGCGTTGCGCAGCGCCTCGGAGCCGGTCGCGCACATGTTCTCGACGCGGGTGACCGGCTTGTTCGGCAGCCGGAGCGCCCGGCTCAGGGTCAGCCCGGACACGCCGGAGGCCTGGGTGCCGAACCAGAACGCGTCGATGTCGTCGAGCGTGACGCCTGCCGAGGTGACCGCCTCGCCCACCGCGTCGATCAGCAGATCGTCCGCCGAGCGGGTCCAGTGCTCGCCGAAGGGCGTGCAGCCCATGCCGACGATCGCGACCCGGTCCCGGATTCCGTGCGAGCTCATCCGTGTGTCCCCTCGGTCTCGCCCGTGCGCACCGGCCGGGCCTTCCAGAAGTAGTTGTGGACGCCGGCGGCGGTGACCGTGCGGCGGAACGTCATCTCCACCCGGGCGCCGATGGCGGCGTCCGCCTCCGTCGCGTCGGTCAGCTGGCAGCGGAACCGGCCGCCGCCGTCGTAGTCGACGACCACGACGAGCATCGGCGGGCTCGGGGTGTGGGCAAGCCGGTCGACGGTGAACGTGGCGACCGTGCCCCGTACGTGCCGCATCGGCTCGTCGGTCATCGCGTCGACGCTCCGGCACGACGTGCACACCCGCTCCGGTGGCAGATGGCGGGTGCCGCACTTCTCGCAGCGGGAGGCGGTGAAACCGTACTTCCAGCGGGTACGGCGGTGGGCGGGCGGGGCGTAGGGCGGCTCGGGGTCCGGCCTGCGGGGCGGTTCCCGGTCGAGCAGGCCGCGCCAGGAGAGGTAGGTCGCGTACGGCATCGGCGTGCCGCCCGCGGCGATCTGGGCGGCGACGGGGCGGGCCGCGCGGTGGGCGGGCAGGGCGTCGGTCGTGCGCAGGAGCAGGACTCCGGCGCCGTCGCCGAGCACGAGGAGCGCGATGACCTCGCCGGGGTGCGCCCGGTCGAGGACGTCGGCGAGGAGCAGTCCGGGCTGGGCGGTGCCGGCGTTGCCGATCACCCCGGCGAGGTCCGGGGTCACCGCCTCGGGGCGTACACCCGGCGTTCGGCGAACCGCCGCGCACGCGCGCGCGTGCAGGCCGGACACCACGAGGTGGTCGATCGCCTGGCGCTCCAGTCCCGCCTGCTCGAGGGCGGCGGTCAGCGCCTGCTCGGCGAGGGACACGTAGATCTCCTCGGCGAAGCGTTCCTCCCAGACGCGGGAGGCGGGTGCGCCCGGCAGCCGCCAGCGGTCGAGGATCTCGTCGCTGACCGTGTCGTGGGCGAGCAGTTCCGCGAGGACGGGTGCGCCGTTGCGGTGGCCGCCGAAGACGAACGCGGCCGCGCCGTCGCCGCCGGCGCTCTCGTCGCTGCCGCCGGGCAGGCCGGTGCGCAGGTCGGAGAGGACGGTGAGGGTCGGCACCGGCGAGCGTGCGGCGGTCACCAGCGCTCCCAGGCCGGAGCGGACGGAGCCGGCCATGTCGGCGGCGAGGACGTGCGGGTCCAGGCCGAGCGCGGCGTGCACGGCGGTCGCGTTCGTCTTGTCGAGGTAGGCGGGGGCGGCGGTGGCGAGGAAGAGCTGGCCCACGCGGGTGCGCAGGCCGTCGCGGGCCAAGGCGCCGCGGGCGGCTTCGACGGCCATGGACGTGGTGTCCTCGTCGTAGCCCGCGACCGCGCGGGTGCCCCGGCCCGCCGCCGTGCCCAGTGCGGCGGCGATGTCGGTCCGCGCGAGGCGGTGGTACGGCACATGGGCGCCGTATGCGATCAGTCCGGCCATGTCAGCGTCCTCCATGAGCGTCGGTTGCGTCCGTCGGGCGTTCGAAGACCGCGGCCAGGCCCTGGCCGCCGCCGAGACACATGGTCTCCAGGCCGTAGCGGGCGCGGCGGCGGTCGAGTTCACGCAGCAGGGTGGCGAGGATGCGGCCCCCGGTGGCGCCGACCGGGTGGCCCAGCGAGATGCCGGAGCCGTTGACGTTCAACCGCTCGAAGTCGGTCTCGGTCAGGGCCCATTCGCGGGTACAGGCGAGCACCTGGGCGGCGAAGGCCTCGTTGAGTTCGATCAGGTCGATGTCGTGGAGTTTCAGACCCGCTCGTTCCAGGGCCTTGGCGGTGGCGGGAACCGGGCCGATGCCCATCGTCTCGGGCGGCACTCCCACGACGGCCCAGGAGACGAGCCGTGCGAGCGGGCGCAGGCCGAGCTCGGCGGCCCGCTCGGGGTGGGTGACGACACAGAGCGCGGCGCCGTCGTTCTGCCCGCTGGCGTTGCCCGCGGTGACGGTCGCCCCGGGGTCCTCACCACCGAGGACGGGCCGCAGCCTCGCCAGCTTCTCCGCCGAGGAGTCGGGGCGCGGGTGCTCGTCGGTGTCGACGACGGTCTCGCCCTTCCTGTTGCGCACCGTGACGGGCACGATCTCGTCCGCGAACCGGCCTTCCCGCTGGGCCGCGACGGCCTTCTCGTGCGAGCGCAGGGCGAGTTGGTCCTGTTCCTCGCGGGGGATGGCGTACTCGCGGCGCAGGTTCTCGGCGGTCTCCAGCATGCCGCCGGGAACCGGGTGGCCGACGCCGCCGGACGTGACCCGGCCGCGGGCCAGCCGGTCGTGCAGGGTGGTGCCGGCGCCGCGTACGCCCCAGCGGACGTCGGTGGTGTAGAACTCGGCCTGGCTCATCGACTCCACCCCCCCGGCCAGCACGAGATCGCTCGCGCCGGTCTGCACCTGCATGGCGGCGGTGATGATCGCCTGGAGTCCGGATCCGCAGCGGCGGTCGATCTGGAGCCCGGGGACCGTCACCGGGAGCCCCGCGTCCAGGGCGGCCACGCGGCCGATGGCGGGGGCCTCGCCGTTGGGGTAGCACTGGCCCAGGAGGACGTCGTCGACGGCGGTGGGCGGTATGCCGGTGCGTTCGAGCACGGCCCGTACGACGGTGGCCGCGAGCTGGGCCGCCGTCACGTCGCGGAAGACCCCGCCGTAGCCGCCGACGGGGGTTCTCAGGGGTTCGCAGATCACCGCGTCACGTAGCAGGGCGGGCATCGGGCGTGCCTTTCATGAGGGGTACGGGCATCGGGCGGGGGCTCACATGTACCGGCCGCCGGTCACCTCGACCACGGCTCCGGTGACGTAGCTCGCCAGGTCGGAGGCGAGGAAGAGGACGGCCTGGGCGACCTCGGCGGGTTCACCGGCGCGGCCCATGGGGATCTCGGCGAGCTTCGCGTCCCAGGCGGCCGGGGGCATCGCCTCGGTCATCGCGGTGCGGATCAGACCGGGCTGCACGGCGTTGACCCGGATGCCCGCCCTGGCGAGCTCCTTGGCGGAGGCCTTGGTGAGGCCGACGAGTCCGGCCTTGGCGGCGCTGTAGTTCGTCTGGCCGAAGTTGCCGACCTTGCCGGCGATGGAGGAGATGTTGACGATGCTGCCGCCCTGTCCGTGCGCCCGCATCGCCTCGGCGGCGTACCGGGTGCCGTTCCAGGCGCCGGTCAGGTGGACGTCGACCACGGCGCGGAAGTCGGCGAGGGCCATCTTGCGCAGGGTGGCGTCCCGGGTGATCCCGGCGTTGTTGACCATGACGCCCACGGGGCCGAGCGTGTCGGCGCAGTGGGCGACGAGTGCGGCGACCTCGTCCTCGTCGGTGACGTCGCAGCGCAGCGAGGTGGCGGTCACGCCACTCCGGGCGAGGCGTTCGGCCGCGTCCGCCGCGGCGTCCTCGTTGATGTCGCCGAGCACGACCGACGCGCCCTGGGCGCCGAGTACGCCGGCGATCTCGAAGCCGATCCCCTGTGCGCCACCGGTGATCACCGCGTTGCGACCGTCCAGCAGTCCCATGTCAGTCCGCCCCTGGCTCGACGCCACCCTCGCTATTCCTTCTAAATAGATAACCTATTATGCTGAAACAATCAATACAGCGACAGGCTGCGCGAGCGGGCCGGACGAGGAGCGCACGCAGGTGGACATCAGCTATCCCGCGGAGACCGAGACGTTCCGCGCCGAGGTCAGGACGTTCCTCGGCGAGGCGCTGCCCTCGGGCTGGAACGGCATCGGCGCACTCGACGAGGAGGCCGCCTGGGCCTTCGCCCGCGACTGGCGCCGTCGGCTCGCCGAGCGCGGATACCTCTCCCTGACCTGGCCCGAGCGGTACGGCGGCCGGAACCTGTCCAAGCTCCACCAGGTCGTCCTGATGGAGGAACTCGCCCTGGCCGGAGTGCCGTTCGGGCTACCGCAGGACACCTTCGGGGTCAAGATGCTGGCGAACACCCTGCTGCGCTGGGGGACGGAGGAGCAGAAGAGCCACTTCCTCCCCCGCATCCTCAGCGGCGAGGACACCTGGTGCCAGGGGTACTCGGAGCCGGACGCGGGCTCGGACCTGGCGTCGCTGAAGACACGCGCGGTGCGCGAGGACGGCGAATGGGTGATCGACGGCCAGAAGGTGTGGACGTCCGGCGCCCACCACAGCGACTGGATCTTCGTGCTGGCCCGCACCGACCGGGACGCGTCCAAGCACCGCGGCATCTCCTTCCTGCTCGTCCCGCTCGACCAGCCCGGCGTCGAGGTTCGCCCGTTCCGCATGATGAGCGGGCAGCTGCACTTCAACGAGGTCTTCTTCGACGGCGCCCGCACCCGTGCCGATCTCGTCGTCGGCGGAGTCGACAACGGCTGGACGGTCGCCCAGAGCCTGCTGGGCGTGGAGCGCGGGGAGGAGGCGGCGACCAATCCGATCCTGTTCAGGGCGGAGGTCGAACGTCTCGTCGAGCTGGCCCGGCTGTACGGCAAGGACCGGGATCCGGTCGTCCGGCAGCGGATCGCCTGGTGCTGGTCGAAGGTCGAGATCATGCGCTACCTCGGCTACCGGATCCTCACCGGCTGGCTCAAGGGCGCCGAGCCCGGCCCCGAGACGTCGATCGCCAAGCTCTACTGGAGCGAGTACCACACCGAGGTCACCGACCTGGCGATGGACATCATGGGCCTGCACGGGCAGGTACCGGTCGGCCGCCCGCCCCTGCGCACCTACCGCGCCGACGATCCCGGCGCCGCGAACTCCTCGGCGTCCTGGTCGACGACGTATCTGATCGCCCTCTCCGGCACGATCTACGCGGGGACCTCACAGGTGCAGCGGAACATCCTCGCGGAGAAGGTGCTGGGGCTGCCGCGAGAGCCCCGGGCCGCGGCGCGATAGGCCCTGTCCGCCCGGCGCCGGTCCACGAAGTCGACCTTCCCGTTGGCCCCCGACCCGGGTGGGTCTATCGTCTGAATCGTGGGCCAGAGTGATGGAGGGCGGCCGGTGATGCCGCAGGACGAGGCCGTGATCGGCTGCACGGGGACAGTGCTCGTCGCGACCCGCGGATCCGCGGGTTGCGGCGAGATCCTGGTGCGCGTCAGAGGCGGCTCCGAGACCTTTCTCGCCTGGTCGGAGGATCCTCTGCCGACGGGGGCGACGGTGCTCGTGATCGAGTCGCGCGGTTGTCGTGAGGTCGGCGTCGTCGAGTGGGTGGATCCGTTGGACGCGCTCGGCGATCTCGCCGACGCCGACTGAGAGTAGAAGAGAAATGTTCGGATACCGCGTTCCCGCTCCCGACGAGGCGATGCTGATCTCCGGAGGTCGGCGGGGACTGGGGGGTGCGCCGTTCCGAGTGGTCACGGGGCACGGCAAGTTCGTGCTTCCGATCTTCCGCAAGACCCGTTTCCTCACCCTGTCGATGTGCGAGTCCGAGGTCACCGAGACCTGTGTGACCCGGCAGGGCATCGCGCTGCACGTCCGCGCGGTCATCGCCTTCAAGGTCGGCAACGACCACGAGAGCATCATCAACGCGGGCCAGCGCTTCCTCTCCGACCAGGACCAGATGTCGGTGCTGACCGGCCGGATCTTCGCCGGTCACCTGCGGGCGATCATCGGCTCGATGACGGTCGAGGAGATCGTCACCGAGCGGCAGAAGCTCGCCGCGGAGGTCCTGGACACCTCGAAGACCGAGATGGCGAAGATCGGCCTGATCGTGGACTCGCTGCAGATCCAGTCGATCGACGACGGCGACACCGGCTACATCGACGCGATGTCCGCGCCGCACAAGGCGGCCATCCAGCGGCAGGCCCAGATCGCGCAGGCCCAGGCCACCCAGGCCTCGGCCGAGGCGGAGCAGGCGGCGGCCCGCAAGCAGGCCGAGTACGCCCGGCAGACCGCCGTGGTCAAGGCGGAGTACTCGGCCGAGGTGAACCGCGCCGAGGCGCAGGCCGCACAGGCCGGACCGCTCGCCCAGGCCCACGCCCAGCAGGAGGTGCTCGCCGCCCAGACCGAACTGGCCCTGCGCCAGGCCAAGCTGCGCCAGCAGCAGCTGGTGGCCGAGGTCGTGAAGCCGGCGGAGGCCGAGGCCGAGCGGATCAGGGTGCTCGCCGCCGCCGATGCACAGCGTATGAAGATCCAGGCCGAGGCCGCGGCGTCCTACGACCGGGTCGCGCTCGACCGGATGCTGATCGACCAGCTGCCGCAGATCGTGAAGGAGGCCGCCGGCGGCCTCGCGGGCGCCAACGTCAACATCCTGAACGGCGCGGACGGCCTCGGCGAGATCGCCGCCGGCCTGGTGTCCCAGGGCCTGACGATCCTCGACTCGGTCCGGCAGAACCTGAGCGGCCAGGACTCCGCCGACACCGGCCCCCGCCCCGAGGAGGGCACCGGTGCCGGGGCCAACGGCCTGCTCCAGCTGCGCGCGGGCAAGGACAAGAAGGCGAACGACGGGGCGGTGGACATCGACCAGGTGTAGCGCCCGGCCGGACGGGCCCCGGAGCCGGACAGGCCCGGGACCGGCCGGAGCCCTCGCGGATCCTGGCCCCGGTACCGGACCCGCCTCCGGTACCGGAGGCGGGTCCTGGCCGTCAGCGCAGGGCGCCCTTCGTCGCGTCGGCGATGAAACCGCGGGCGAAGAAGGTGAACACCAGCACCAGCGGGATGACCGACAGCAGCACCCCGGCCATCACCATGCTGTAGTCGGTGGAGTGTCCGGCGTACAGCTGGGCCAGCGCCACCTGGAGGGTGAGACGGTCCGGGTCGACCAGCATCACCAACGGCAGGATGTAGTCGTTCCACGCGGCGATGAAGGTGTAGATGCCCAGGAACGCCAGCGCCGGGCGGACGCACGGCAGCACCACGTGCCAGTACAGCCGGAAGAACCCGGCGCCCTCGATGCGGGCGGCGTCCAGCAGCTCGTCGGGAACGCTGCTGCTGGTGTACTGACGCATCCAGAAGATGCCGAAGGCGTTGGCGGCGGCGGGCACGATGAGCGCCTTGAGCGTGCCCAGCCAGCCCAGCTGCACCATGATCTCGTACTGCGGGATGATCGCCAGCTGGGTCGGCAGGATGTACATCGACAGCAGCACGCCGAACAGGAACTTCTTGCCGGGGAAGTCGTACTTGGCGAAGGCGAAGGCGGCCAGCGAGTCGAAGAACAGGACCAGCACCGTAGTACAGACCGCGACGACCACCGTGTTGGACAGCGAACCGAAGAACGCCATCTTGTCGAACAGGTGCTGGATGTTGGTCAGCAGATGGTCGCCGAACCACAGCTTGGGCGGGTAACGGTAGATGTCCTGCGAGGTGTTCGTCGCCATGACGACGATCCAGTAGAACGGGAACACCGAGACGACCACGCCGGTCATCAGGACGACATGGACGCTGAGCCCCCGCAGGCGTTTACGGTTCTCGCTGTTCACGGCCGTCGCTCCTTACGCTGCACCAGGCGCCAGTTGACGACGACGATGAGCAGGATCAGCAGGAAGAAGGCCCAGACGATCGCGGCGCCGTAGCCGAAGTCGTTGTTGTCGAAGGCCTGGTGGTAGAAGTAGAGCAACGTGGTCAGACCGGCCTGGCCCGGCCCGCCGGAGTTGGGGTTGGTGGCCGCCTCGCTGCCGAACAGGACCTGCGGTTCGGTGAAGCTCTGCAGTCCGGTGACCGTGGAGATCACCACGGTGAACAGGATGATGGGCCGCAGCAGCGGGACCGTGATGGACCGGAGGATCCGCACCGGGCCGGCGCCGTCCATCCTGGCCGCCTCGTAGAGTTCCGACGGGATCGCCTGGAGGCCGGCCAGGTAGATGATGGCGTTGTAGCCGGTCCACTGCCAGGTCATCAGCGCCGAGATCACCAGCTTGATCGTCCACTCGTTGCTCATCCAGGGCACGGCCGACAGGTGCAGGGCCCGCAGAACCGCGTTGATCAGGCCGAAGTTGTTGCTGAAGATCGCCCCGAAGAAGATCGCGATGGCCACCAGCGAGGTGATGCTGGGGATGAACAGGGCGATCCGGTAGAAGGCGGTGAGCCGTTTGGTGGAGTTCACCAGCACCGCGAGCACCAGCGCCATGAAGAGCATCGGCACGGTCGACAGCACCCAGATGACCAGGGTGTTGCGGACGGACAGCCAGAACACCGGGTCGTCCCACAGGAAGCGGAACTGCTGGAACCCGACGAAGTGCATGTCCCCGATGCCGTCCCACTTCTGGAACGCCAGGAACACGGTGTAGAGCACCGGGAAGAGCATGAAGACCGTGAAGATCAGGTAGTACGGCGAGATGGCCAGGTACTGCGGCCAGTACCTGGCGGCCCGTCGGCGCGGCCCGCGTCGGGACCCGGCGGACACCGGCCTGATCCGGGGGGCACGCCGCCCCGAACCGTGGGCACGGTCCGAAGCGGGCTGCCCGGTGGACGCGGTGTCGGTACCGGAGGTCGGTCCGGTGGGCGCCGGGCCGGCTACCGGGCTTGACGACATGTCACTTCACTCCCTGCCGCTGCGCGATCTGCTTGGCCTGGGAGACCGCGTCCTTCCAGGCTTCTTCGGGATCCTTGCCCTTGGCCTCGATGCTGGTCAGCTCGCTGTAGTAGGGCGCGGAGACCGCCGCGTCGGCCGGGGCCTCGTAGGCGGAGGGGATCTTCTCGGCCGCCGGACCGAAGATCTCGATGGTCTTCTGACCGCCGAAGAACGCGTCGCCGCCGGTCAGCGCCGGCAGCTTGTACGCGGCCGGGGCGGTCGGGAACAGGGCCGCGTCGGTGAAGCCCCGGGCCTGGTTCTCCGGGCTGAGGATCCAGGTGATGATCTTGAAGGCCTCCTCGGGGTTGCCGCTGGTCGCGGGGATGGCCAGGAAGGACCCGCCGAGGTTGGACGGCCCGCCGGGCAGGCTCGCCACCCGCCACTTGCCCTTGGTGCCCGGAGCGGCGTTGGCGATGTCCAGCGCGTGCCAGGCGGCGCCGATCTCGGTGCCCAGGGTGCCGCCGCTGATGGCCGCGTTCCAGGTGTTGTCGTTGATCTTGGCGTCGATACCGAGGGTGTAGGGCTTCACCGAGGTGGTCCAGGCGGTGCGGATGTGGTCCTGGTCGCCGATGAACTTGCCGCCCTCGTCGATGAACCGCTGGGTGCCCTGGCCGATCATCATCGAGAAGACCGAACCGATGTTGTTGATCAGGTAGGTCTTGGGCACGGCCTTGTGCAGCTCGAGGCCCGCCTTGAAGTAGTCGTCCCAGGTGGAGAGTTGAGCGGACACCTGGGCGGGATCGGTGGGCAGGCCCGCCTCCGCGAAGAGGTCCTCGCGGTAGAACGTGGCGCACGGCCCGATGTCGATCGGGAAGCCGATGAGCTTGCCGTCCTGCGTGGTGGCCTGCTTCAGCTTCCACGACAGGTACTGCGGGACCAGCTTGTCCGCGCCGACGGTCTTCAGGTCGACGAAGCGGTCCGCGTTGGGCAGGAAGGAGGCGATGTCCTCGCCCTTGACGCCGGTGATGTCCGGGGCGGACTGCGCGGCCCGCAGACCGGTGAGCAGTTTGGTCTTGAAGTCACCGCCGACCACGGAGGTCTTGAGGCTGATGTCGGAGAAGTGCGTCTTGGCGTCCGCGACGACCTTGTCGCTCAGACCTCCGGACCAGTACCAGAGAGTCAGGTTCTTGCTGTCCTTGGCGCCGCTCGATCCTGAGCCGCCGCCGCACGCTGCGGTGGCGCCGGCCGCGGCGGCCGTCAGTACGGCGGCCTGAAGGAACCGTCTGCGGGAAAGGTCCACGATCTTCTCCTAGAAATCGGCGGGTTCGGCGTGTCCGGCATGTCCGACAGGACCTCTGAGCGGGGAGCCGCGGTGGGGACGCGGCGGGAGGCCGGGTGGCTGAAGAGCATCGGCGTGAGTGGGAACTCTTCAGCCACCCGGGGTGTGTGACCTCGTCCTCTCGGACGGGGCCGAGGCGGCCGTGACGGCGGAATATGCCGTTGATCCGCTTCGGCCGACCGGAGTGGGGTCCGGACCTCGCTCCGAATTACGCAAGAGAGTGCACCCGGTGCGCAGCTTTGACAAGAGTCAAGCGCGTATCGAGACATTCATGCTCGACTTTGCTTGAGTTTGATGGGTTGGCGAGTATGGTCTGCCGCATGCTCGCTGACCGAAGACATCAGCTGATCTTGCGCGCCCTGCGTGCGGACGGGCCCACCACGGTGGCCGTCCTGGCCGAGAAGGTCGGGGCGAGCCAGGCCACGATCAGGCGGGATCTCGCGCAACTGGAGGACGAGGGACTGCTCAAACGGGTCTACGGAGGTGCCGCTCCGGTCGTGGGCGAGGACGACCCGTTCGCCGACGTGGCCGGCGTCCGGGTCGAGGCGAAGGACGCCCTGGGCGCCTGGTGCGCAAACCTCGTCAGGGACGGCGAGACCGTGCTGCTCGACATCGGCACCACGGCCCACCGGGTGGCCCGCCATCTGCACGGCCGGTCCCTCACCGTGATCACCAGCAACCTGGCCGTTTACGAGGAACTCCAGGACGACAGGTCCGTGCAGCTGATCCTGCTGGGCGGCGTGGTCCGGCGCGACTACCGCTCCCTGGTCGGCTTCCTCACCGAGGACAACCTGCGGCAGGTCCACGCCGACCGGCTGTTCCTCGGCACGAGCGGAGTGCGCCCCGACGGGCAGGTGCTGGACACCACCGCCGTCGAGGTGCCCGTCAAGCGAGCCATGATCGCCGCCAGTGCCCAGGTGGTCCTGCTGGCGGACGCGGGCAAGTTCCCGGGCACCGGAATGGCCCGGGTGTGCGGTCCGGAGGAACTCGACGTGGTGGTGACCAACGCGCCCGGCGACGGGAAGACCTGCGACCGGCTGCGCGAGGCGGGAGTCGAGGTGGTCGAGGTGTGAGCCGCCCGGGTCTGGCTCAGGACCCGGACGGGCCCGCTTCGCGGCCCTCGAAGGTCTCGAGCGGCGGGACCGGGCGCGGGCCGGAACCCGGACGCCAGCCCGCGTCGAGTTTGCGCAGACCCACTCCCTGCGGTGCCCAGATGTGGCAGCTGTTCAGCACGCCGGCCGTGGAGCGCGGCCCGTCGGCGGGCTCGCCCGCGTCCCGCCGTCGCCCGTTGGCGGCCATGGCCGCCTGCACCACCGCCGGACCGAGCACCCGGGTCAGTTCGTGGAGGTGGGAGCAGCCCAGGACACCGCGGAACCGCTCCTGGATGGCCCGGTTGTATCCGGCGGCGACACTGAGCCCCACCAGCCCGTCGAAGACCGGAGCGACGAGCGGGCACTCGGCGTGCGGGAAGGTCCGCATCTCCGCGTCGGCGGCCACGATGACCATGTCGGCGAGGCGGACCCGTACGGCGAGCGCCATCCGGTGCACGACGGCGGCCGCCGGCTCGGCCCACGGCCGCTCGTCGCACAGCTCCGCCTCCACCGAGATCTCGTCCCCGCTCTCCTCCTCGTAGGCCGTGAGGACGATGGAACGGCGGTGCAGCGGGAGCCCGATGCGGGTCATGACGAGGTCTCCGCGGGCTCGGACGCCTTCTCCCCCGGCGGCGGCTCGGTGCCTCCCGTGGCCACCGTGCCCCCTGCGTCGCCGTCGTCGCCTGCGTCCCCGTCGTTCCCGGCGTCCCCCAGTCCCGCGAACCGCGGCGGCCTGCGCTCGATGAAGCTGAGCACCCCCTCGCGGTAGTCCGGGGCGCGCTTCGCCGTGGCCAGCAGGGCGGCCGCGTGATCGCGGCTGTCGGTGAAGGTCCTCGCCTGGTCGTCGGCGAGTTGCCGCTTGATGAGGGACATGGCGTACGGGCTGGCCGAGCGGGCGAGGTCGGCCGCGTAGGCCAGCGCCGCCGGCAGCAGGTCCTCCGGCTCGACCAGGCGGTTGACCAGCCCCATGGCGAGGGCCTCGGGTCCGGTGATCCGGCGCGAGGACAGCAGCAGGTCGGCGGCGTTGCCGTGGCCTACCAGCCGGGGCAGGATCCAGGACACGCCGTCCTCGGCCACCAGTCCGCGTGCGCTGAAGGCGGCGGCGAACTTGGCGTGCGGCACGGCGAACCGGACGTCGCACATCAGCGCCTGGTTGAACCCGATGCCCGCGCAGGCCCCGTTGACGGCGGCCACCACGGGCTTGGGAAAGGACATGGGGCGGGTGCGCGGGGGCAGCAGATCCGTCGGCCACGGACGGGCGCCGGATGACGCGCCGTCCAGCACACTCATGTCCATCCCCGGACAGAAGCTGCGCCCGGCACCGGTGAGCACCACGGCCCGCACGCGGACGTCCGCCTCCGCCCGGTCGAACAGCTCGTTGTAGAGCAGTTCCATCTCCAGCGTCCAGGCGTTGTGCCGCTCGGGCCGGTTCAGGGTGAGCAGCATGACCCCGTCGTCGGTGAGCTCGGTGAGGATCACCGGGGTCGGGTTCTCGGTCATCGAGGTCACTCCCACGGCCCGTCGACCGCATAGCCGACTTCATAGATAGATTAATCATCTATCTATATACCAACTGACGGCAGGACACCAGACCGCGTTGCCCCCGACCGATGATCACCCATCCCTTGACCTGGTACCCTCGATGCACTAAGACGATTCATTTTGCTATATGAGGAGCCCACCGTGGCCGAGGCAGCCCGCGCAGCAGAGACGGCGACCGTGCCCGCACCCTCCCGCAGCCGCGTCGGACGCCAGGTCCGGGTGCCGAAGACCGCCGAACTGGTCGCCGGCCACCTGCGCCGCCAGATCGTGCGGGGCGAACTGACGCCCGGCGAGGCGCTGCCGCCGGAGTCGGGGCTGATGGAACAGTTCGGCATCTCGCGGCCGACCCTGCGCGAGGCCTTCCGGGTCCTGGAGTCGGAGTCCCTGATCACGGTGCGCCGCGGCGCCCACGGCGGCGCCCGGGTGAGCGCGCCCGACGCGGAGGTCGCCGCCCGCTTCGCGGGCCTCATCCTCGAGTACCGCGGCGCCACCCTCGGCGACATCTACCGCGCGGCGGCCGTCATCGAGCCGCCCTGCGCCCGCCAAATCGCGGCCAAGCACACGGCCGACGACATCAAGCGGCTGCGCGACGCGGTGGCGACCGAGAAGAGCGCCCTGGACGACCCGCTCGCCCTGGTCGACGCGCAGGACGCCTTCCACGCCCTCCTGATCGAGCTCACCGGCAACCAGACCCTGATCCTGCTGTGCGGCATGCTGCGCCACATCATCGACCGGGCCAACGCCACGTACACCGCGGCCGCGACCGACGCCGAGACCCAGAAGGCCCAGGCCCTCAAGGGGCACCGGGCCCATGTGCGGCTCGTCGGCCTGATCGAGTCCGGCAAGGCCGACGAGGCCGAGAAGCTGTGGCAGCGGCACATCTCCAGCGCCGACGACGTCGTGAACGCGGCCGGGCCCAAGACGGTGCTCGAACTCCTCGGCTGACCGCCCCGCCCGGCACCCGCACAGACCCCGGAACCCCCGGACACCCGTCGCCTCCGCACCGTCGGCCCACTGCCGTCCTGCTACCCCTTGCGCTCGCTAAACAGTTAGATAATTATAGAAGGCGTACTGAATAGCTCCTTGGGGTCCGGAGGCGACGGCCATGGCCGAACAGCGCAAGCGCATCTTCGACTGCGACCAGCACATGTACGAGGAGCGGGACTCCTTCACCCGCTACCTCCCGAAGGAATTCCTCGGTGCCGCGGTCGCACCGGTGACCCTTCCCGACGGTCGGGAGGTGATCCTCGCCGGGGACCGGATCGTCGTATGTCTGGAACCGGAGTTCGGGCAGGTCTACCGTCCCGGTTCGCTGAAGGAGATGCTCAAGGCGATGGCCTCGGGCAATCCCGAGGAGACGTACCAGTTCGAGGCCATGCACGAGTCGTACCAGAACCGCGACGCCCGGCTGCGGGTCATGGACGAGCAGGGACTGGACCAGACGATCATCTACCCGGGCGGCTGGGCCCTGGTCGCCGAGGAGTACGTGAAGGGCGTCGAGCCGCTCTACGCCAACTACCACTCCTTCAACCGGTACATGGACGAGGTGTGGGGCTTCGACCACAAGAACCGCATCTACGCCCCGGCCCTGCTGTCCCTGCGCGATCTGGACAGCGCGGTCAAGGAACTGGAGTACGTGCTCGACCGGGGCGCCCGCTTCATCCTGCTGCCCACCGGACCGGTGTACGGCCGCTCGCCGGGCGATCCGTACTTCGACCCGTTCTGGAAACTGGTCAACGAGGCCAAGGCCAGCGTCTGTTACCACATCAGCGAGTTCTACTACAACTCGCAGGTGGCGCCCTCCTGGGGCTACGACCCGCACCCCATCCACTTCCGGATGTCGGCCTGGCAGTGGCAGAACACCTACGGACAGCGGCCCATCGAGGAGACGCTCTCCGCGCTGATCTTCGACAACCTCTTCGGCCGTTTCCCCGACATCAACGTGCTGGTCTCGGAGTTCGGCTCCGAGTGGGTGCCGCACTTCGTGCGCCACATGGACAAGAGCCGAGGCATGGGCCGCAACGGGCCCTGGATCGGCGGGCAGTTGGACGAACGGCCCAGCCAGGTCTTCCGCAGGCACGTCCGCGTGGTGCCCTATCCGGAGGACGACATCGTGGGTGTGGTCAAGCGCCTCGGCTATCACGAGTCCATCGTCATGGGCTCCGACTTCCCGCACGCGGAGGGCCTGGCCGCCCCGGCGGACTTCCGCAAGCTCATCGCGGAGCTCGGCGAGTCCGCCCAGGACGACATCATGTTCAACAACGCACAGCAGCTGATCAGCCGCTGAGCGTCGCCGTCGCGCGGATCGCACGGAGCCCGGTACCGGATCGCGGTACCGGGCTCAGTCGGTGAGGTCCGCGGCGAGGTTCGCGATGTTCGTGAGCATCGCCCTGCCGCGCCGCGAGTGGTCGTACCCGGCCAGCGGGTAGCCGTTGCTGAGGCACGCGAAGGACAGGCCGCTCTCCGGGTCCATGAAGCCGAGCTGGTAGGCGGCTCCGGCGCTGCCGAAGAGAGCGGCCGAGCCGGTGGAGGGCAGTCCACTGCCCGCGTCCGGTCCGGCCACCGTGACGAAGAGGCCCATCGCGGTACGGCGGTGGGAGCCGCCTCCGTAGATCTGCTCCCCGTAGGGGTGCTCCACGAGCCTGATCCGGGTGCCCTCCGCCACCGCCTCCGGCTTCCACAGGCCCGAGTGCTCCAGCGCCTGGAAGTACAGGGCCACGTCGGCGGCCGTGGCGACCAGCGCGTGGCTCGGCTCCCCGGCCGCGAGCACCCGCGGGTCGGACAGATACCAGGGGCCCCAGGGGTCGGCCGCCTGGTCCGCACTCGTGCGGTCGGTGGCGGTCATCGGGGCGACGGTGCCGGGCTGCCGGTCGACCGGGACGCCGAGTTCGACGGAGGACAGACCGAGCGGCCGGGCGATCCGCTGATCCAGATACGCGGCGAAGGCGAGGCCCGTGCGCCGTTCGACGATCTCGGCGATCAGCCAGGCGGCCGAGGTGAGATGGAACTGGAAGCGGCTGCCCGGCGGGGAGTCGAGCCGCCACCGGCCGAAGGCGGCGAGCCGCTGTTCGCGGTCGAGCATCTTCGGATGGCCGAGCGGTGCGAAGGGGAAGCCGGCGGTGTGCGTGAGCACCTGCTCGACGGTCACCGTCTCCTTACCGTTCGGCGCGAACTCCGGGATGATCGCGGCTACTTGCTCGCCCAGGTCCAGGAGGCCCTCGCCGATCAGCTTCCACACGACACCGGCGACGATCGACCGGCCGACGGACTGGAGGACGTACCGCGTGCCGGGCTCGGCGTCGCCCCAGGTCTCGAAGGCCACCAACCGCCCGCCCCGGGCGACCGCGACCTGCGCGGAGGGCAGCGGTCCGTGCTCGACCTCGAGACGGATCCGGCGCAGCAGCACGTCCAGCCGGTGCGGGTCGACACCGGCGGATTCCGGGCCGACGATCGTGCGGTCAGGCGTCATGCGGTTCTCCTTCGCGAACGGCGGGCTCCCGCAGGCGGCCGCGTACGACCTTGCCGTTCGCGTTGCGCGGCAGGGCGTCCACGAACCACCAGCGGACGGGGATCTTGAACCCGGAGAGCTGGGCGCGGGTGTGGCCGCTGAGCGCCGCGGGCTCGGGCGGCGCGTCGGGATCGGCCGGGACCACGAAGGCGATCACGGTCTGGCCCAGCCGCTCGTCGGGAACGCCGGTGACCGCGACGTCCGCCACCCCGGGGTGTGCGGCCAGGACCGTCTCCACCTCCAGCGGGTGGACGTTCTCGCCGCCCCGGATGATCATGTCGGTGCGTCGGCCGAGCAGGTAGAGGTATCCGTCCTCGGCCACCCGACCCAGGTCACCGCTGTGCAGCCAGCCTTCGGCGTCGGTGCGGAAGAAGTGGTCGGCGCGGGCGTGGATCTCGCCGACGCCGTCCGGGCCGGCGCCGTGGACCCTGACCTCGACCCCCGGGGCGGGCCGGCCCACCGACCGCAGCAGCTCGGTGCGTCCCGCGACCGCCTCCCGGTGGTCCCCGGGGGTGAGCACGCTGATCGGCGAGCCCTCGGTCTGGCCGAACATGTTGAGCATCCGGACGCCGGGCATCGCCTCGTACGTCCGGCGCAGTGTGCCGGGGCGCACGGGCGCACCTCCGTACTGGAGGGTCCGCAGCGTTCCGTGCCGGGCCTGTCCGGCCGCCAGCAGGGTTTCGAGCATCGCCGGAACCATGCTGGTGTGCGTGGTGCCGAGCTCCCGCAACAGGGTCCAGCCCTCGACGGTGAAGCGCGGCAGGCCGGTGATCAGCGCGCCGGCGGCGAGGGCGACGGCGATGTTGCCGAGACCCGCGATGTGGTGGAAGGGCGCACTGCCGCCGTAGAAGCTGTCCGGGTCGAGCCCGCACAGGCGTCCGTTGACCCGCGCGCGTGCGGCGAGACGCCGCTGGCTCATGGGGACCGGCTTGGGCAGGCCCGTAGTCCCGGAGGTGTGCAGGACGGCCGCGAGGTCGTTCGGCTCGGCGGACAACGCCCGTGAGCCCGTGCGCAGTTCGGGCACCATGCGCAGCCGTCGGCCGGACAGCTCGGCGACCTGTCGCCCCAGGTCCGCGAACTCGGGCTGCGCCAGCAGGAGTTGCCCCCGCGTCTCGTCGACCACGGCGGCGATCTCGTGCGCCGTCATGCGTACGCCGAGCGGCGCGAGCGGATGACCGGACCCCGCGCCGCCGACCACCAGGGCGAGGGCGTCGGCGGAGGTGGCGATCAGGGCCGGTACGGGGACGCCGGGCTCCGCGCCGAGGGTGTCCAGCCAGTCGGCGGCGCCGGCCGCCCGGTCGAGGAGCTCGCGCCCGGTCCAGCTCAGGTCGCCGAAGCGCACGGCGGGGCGGGCATGGTCGTAGGCGCGGTTCACCATCGCGGTCCAGGTGGCCGCGCGCCCCGGTTCCCGCGCGCCGCCCACCGCCGTCACGGCTCCAGGCGGGCCGTCGCGGCGCCGGTGACCACCTCGACGCCGTCCTGGTTGACCGTCCGTACCGAGAAGTGGGCGACCGGGCCGGCCGGTGTGTCCTCGATCGACTCGACGACGGCCGTGGCGGTCAGCGTGTCGCCGGGCCGGACCTGCGCCTTGAAGCGCACGCCGAAGCGCAGCAGCGCCTCGGGACCGACCCAGTCGGTGAGGACCCGGCCCGCCATGCCCATCGTCAGCATGCCGTGGGCGAAGACGCCCGGGTATCCCGCGGCCTCGACGGCGAACCGCTCGTCGGTGTGCAGCGGGTTGAAGTCGCCCGAGGCGCCGGCGTACTGGACGATCCGGGTGCGCTTGAGATCCTCGACGAGGACGCGTTCGCGCGACTCGCCGACCTTGACGTCGTCCGGACTCGGGCTCATCGGGCGTCCTTCGGGATCGCGGGGCCCTCGGGGACGACGGCCACGGTGACGGCGCTGACGACCGGTTCGCCGTCGGCGTCCCGGTACTCGGTGACGCGTTCGCTGAAGAGCAGCCGGCCGGTGCGGCCCCGCTTCTCCCAGCTGCGGCCGGGGACGGTGTGTGCGTAGAGGGTCTCGCCGGCGCGCACCGGGCGGTGGTACTCGAAGTGCTGCTCGGCGTGGAGCCCTCCGCCGCCCTCCGCCATCACACCGGGTCCGCGGCCGGAACCGAACCACTCCTCGTCCGGCTTGGGCCGCAGGTGGTACTCCGGGTCGTAGTGGGCGCTCGCCATGGTGAAGGTGGGCGGCGCGAACGCGTCCCCGCCCCGGTACGCCGGGTTCTCGTCGCCGATGGCCCGGGCGAACATCATGATGTGCCCGGCCTCGACGGGGAACGGCTGCCCTGTCATCGTCGTGCTCCTCGTTGGATACAGCGGGTCGGTACGGCGGATCGGTACGGCAGGTTCGTGCGACGGGCCGGTACGGCGGGTCGACGTCCCGGGTCAGTAGGGCAGGAACGCGTCGCGGGTGGCCTCGTCCGGATCGAAGTCCGGCGGCAGACCCTCGAACTTCGGCTCCCGCTTCTGCATGAAGCTCGCCACGCCCTCACGGAAGTCCGGCGAACCCGCGAAGAACTCCATGGCGGAGTAGGAGCGGGCGAGGGCGTCGGTGAAGGTGCGGTCCAGGTCTCCGTACACCTGGTGGCGTACGACGGCCATGGCGCGCGGCGAACAGTTGCGGGCGATGTCCCGGGCGTAGGCGCGGGCGGCGTCGAGCAGGTCCTCCGGCTCGACGACCCGGCTGACCAGACCCAGGTCCTTCGCCTCGTCGGCCTCGAAGACGCGGCCGGACAGCAGCAGGTCGAGGGCGTTCTCCAGGCCGACGACGCGCGGCAGCACATACGGCAGGTTGTACTCGCCGGCCAGACCGCGCCGGGTGAAGGCGGTGGTGAAGCGGGCTCCGCGGGCGGCGAAGCGGATGTCGCAGATCAACGCCTGGATCAGGCCGATCCCCGCGCAGGCGCCGTTGACGGCGGCGATCATCGGCTTCGGCAGGTGCCGCCTGCTGTACATGGGCACACGGTCCCGGAGGTTCAGGGACTGGCCCGGCTGTGCGTTCTGCTCCAGCCGCTGGACGTCCATCCCCGGACAGAACGCCTTGCCCGCGCCCGTGACGATCACGACACGGACGGCCGGATCGTGCGCGGCCTCGTCGAGCAGCGCGAAGAAGCGGCGCTCCATGGGGATGCTCCACGCGTTCCTGCGCTCCGGCCGGTTGAGGGTGAGGACGGCGACGCCGTCCTCGTCCACCTCGTACAGCACCAGGTCCTGGGCGGGTTCCTCGGGCATCACGTCACTCCTCCGCGAAGGGCTCGGCCAACTGCTCGGCCAGGGGCTCGATGGGCTCACCGACGCCCGGGCGCTCCCCGGAGATGGAGACCACCACCTGCCCCCGGGCGCAGAGTCGGCCGTCGGTCATGACGTCCACGTCGGCGAAGTGCAGCCTGCGGCCGCGCCGGACGCAGCGCGCGTGGGCGACGGCCTCCCGGCCCTCGGCAGGCGCGAGGTACTGCACCGACATCGAGACGGTGCTGACCCGGCTCCCCTTCTGGAAGTCGTGGCCGGCGACCACGGCTCCGGCGCCCGCGGTGTCGATGAGCGCCGAGATCACCCCGCCGTGGAAGATCCCCTCGTGCGCCGAGAGCGCCTCGGTGTAGGGAAGCACGATCTCGACGGCGTCCGGGTCCCAGCGCGTCACCCGCATGCGGCAACGTCGGTTGAAGGCGACCCCGCGTTCCCAGCGGGCACGGAACCACGCCCGGCGTTCGCGCTGTTCCTGATCGCTGAGGGTCCTCGCCGCGACGGTCATCAGCACGCCCTCCGGTCTCGGCCTGTCAGCCGATCCATATAGTTACATGAATTGGATAGTTGAGCAATCAGTCGGGGTGCAGTCGGCGCCCTAGATGTATTATTTATATAACTGATTCACCGTTGATGAACAGAGGGAGAACCAGATGCCGTCGACCGCCCTGGCCGGGATCCGCGTCCTCGATCTGTCCCGTGTCCTCGCCGCGCCGCTTGCCACCCAGATGCTGGCCGACCTGGGCGCCGAGGTGATCAAGGTCGAGCGGCCCGGCACGGGGGACGACTCACGGACGTACGGGCCGCCCTTCGCACCCGGGGCCGAGGGCGACCGGACCGACACCGCCGCCTTCTACCTCTCCTGCAACCGCAACAAGCGGTCGGTCACCGTCGACCACGCCACCGCCGAGGGACAGCGGCTGATCCGCGCCCTCGCCGCCCGGTCGGACGTCGTGGTCGAGAACTTCCGTGCCGGAACACTGGCCAAGTACGGGCTCGACCACGAGAGCCTGCGGGAGAGCGATCCGCGGCTGGTCTATCTCTCCGTGACGGGCTTCGGCCAGACCGGCCCGTACGCCTCGCGCCCCGGCTACGACGGCATCTTCCAGGCCATGTCCGGGATGATGAGCGTCTCGGGGCACCCCGAGGAGCCGATGAAGGTCGGCGTCAGCATGGTCGACATCCTCACCGGGCTCTACGCCTCGACGGCCGTGCTGGCCGCCCTGCGGCACCGGGACGCCACCGGCGAGGGCCAGTTCATCGATCTGTCCCTGCTGGACTGCGGCCTCGCCTCGCTGTCGCACTTCGCGATGAACTACCTCGTCTCAGGGGAGGTTCCGCGCCGGCGCGGAAACGGCGGGTACGGCGGGATCCCCTCCCAGGCCTTCCAGTGCGAGGACAAGCCGCTCTTCCTAGTCGCGGGCAATGACAAGCAGTTCGCCGCCTTCTGCGCGGCCGCCGACCGCGCCGACCTCCTCCAGGACCCCCGGTTCGCCACCACCCCCGCCCGGATCGCCCACCGTGAGGAGATCGTGCCGGTGCTGGAGGCGATCCTGCGCACCCGGACCCGGGACGAGTGGCTGGTCGTGCTCGACCGGCACGACGTCCCCGCGGGTCCGTACAACGAGTTGCCCGAGGTCTTCGCCGACCCGCAGATACGGCACCGGGAGATGCTGGTCGAGGTCGAGGACCCGTTGTCCGGACGGCTGGCGCTGCTCGCCAACCCGATCCGGTTCACCGCGACGCCGGTCGAGGGATACGCGCCACCGCCCGCCCTGGGCGAGCACACCGCCGAAGTACTCACCGGGCTGCTGGGCGTGACGCCGGAGCGACTCGCGGAGCTGCGGGCCCGGGGTGTCGTGTGAGGGGTGGACGGGTGGCGGGGCGCGGGTGACCGGGCGAGTACGCGGCGGGGTACGGGTCGGCGTGCGGCGGCATACGTGCGACGGACCGACGGGTGCGTGCGGCGGGCCGACGGGTGCGGGTAACGGGCCGACGGGTGCGTGCGACGGGCCGACGGGTGCGGGTAACGGGTGCGGGCGCGCGGCGGGGTACGGGTCGGCGTGCGGCGGCACGCGTACGACGGGCCGACGGATGCGGGTGCCGGGCCGACGGGTGCGGGTGCGGGTGCGGGCGCGCGGCGGGGTACGGGCCGGCGTGCGGCGGCACGCGTACGACGGGCCGACAGGTGCGTGCGACGGGCCGACGGGTGCGGGTGCGGGTGCCGGTGTCACCCGAGCAGGGTCCGGCCGCCCTCCAGCATGAGCGTCGCACCTGTCAGGTAGGCCAGGTCGTCGCTGACCAGCGCGACCACCGCCCGGCCGATGTCCGCCTCCGGATCGCCGAGCCGCCCCAACGGGATCTCCCTGGCCAGCTCCGCCGCCTTCTGCGGGTGTGCGGCGAGATAGTCCTCCGCCGCCGGGCTCAGTGCGGCCGGACAGATGACGTTCACCCGGATCCCGTACGCGCCCCACTCCCGCGCGGCGACCCGCGTCAGGCCCCGGATCGCCTCCTTGGCCATCGCGTACGCCGCGAAGGTGACCTCGCCCTGGACCGCGGCCGAGGAACCGAGGTTCACGACGCTGCCGCGGCTCTGCCTGAGGTGCGGCAGGGCGGCCCGCATCGCATGGAAGGCCGCCAACGGGCCGCTGCGGTAGGCCAGTTCGACATCGTCGTACGACGTCTCCTCCAAGCGGCGCTGCACCGAGGACTGGGCATTGTTGACGAGCACGTCGAGGCCGCCGAACTCCCGTACGGTCTCGGCCACCATGCGCTCGACGTCGTCCCGCTCCCCCACGTCCCCGACCACGGTGCGGGCCCGCCCACCGCGCTCGACGACCTCCCGGGCCGTGTCCTTCAGCTTGCCCTCGGTACGGCCGGTGATCACCACCGACGCCCCTTCCGCGGCCAGCGCGAGCGCGATGCCGCGGCCCACTCCCTGTCCGCCGCCGGTGACCAGAGCCGTCCGCCCGGCCAGCCGGGTGCCTCGCCGGGTGCCTGACTGATCGTCCCGCCCCATCACGTCGTCTCCTTCCAGAAAGCCGCCCAGGAGGGGAACGCCTCCGGCAGCGCCGGCTCTCCGGCGCCCTCCCAGCCGTCGAAGCCCACCGCCTGCGGGCGCTCCGTCACATCCGCCGCGTACCAGTGCTGCTCACGGCGGCGGGAGAAGTACCACTCGCCGTCCACGCGCGCGTAGTCGTCCCGGTAGCAGATCGCCATCACGATCCACCGGTCCCCCACCTCGTGCTCGGCCCGGCAGTAGACCGCGCCGGTCGCCGTCTCGCGGCCGGTGAACTCGACGCGGTGCCCGCAGATCTGGTGGACGGACCGGTAGAAGCCGCGGAGCAGGGGTTCGATGTGGCGGCGCAGAGCGTGCCGCCCGCTGCCGTGACGCCCCATGTCCACGTCCGGCCGGAAGCAGCCGACCCAGGCGTCCAGGTCACGGCCGTCCACGGCCAGCGCGTAGCGGATGGGCAGTTGCTGGATGGCGAGCTGCGACTCGACGCGGTCGACGCGTTCCTCGAGGGAGGTCATGGCCGCGGGTCCTTCGGCAGACCGAGGACCTGTTCCCCGATGATGTTGCGCTGTATCTCGCTCGACCCGCCGTAGACCGTCTCCGCGAGCGAGAGCAGGAAGGAGCGCTGCCGGGTGTCCAGGCCGTAGTCCTGCCCCACGATCTGCCCGGCGGGTCCGGCCAGCTCCATGGCCAGCCGGCCGAGTCGCTGGTGCCGCGTCGAGGCGTACAGCTTCGCGGTCGTGGCCTGCGCGCCGGGCGTACGGCCGGCGGTCAGTTCGGCGATGGTCCGCAGATTCGTGGTGCGCATGATGCGGACGGAGATCCAGGCGTCGACGATCCGGCGGCGCAGCATCGGATCGTCGAGCGCGCCGCGTTCCCGGGCCAGACCGATCAGCGCCTCGGCCTCCCGCTCGAAGGTGAGCTGCTGGGGCAGGAGCGTGGTGCCGCGCTCGATGCCGAGCGTGGCCATCGCCGTGCGCCAGCCCTGCCCGACCTCCCCCACTACCAGGTCCGCGTCGGTGCGCGCTTCGGAGAGGAAGACCTCCGCGAACTCGTCCTGACCGGCGAGGTTGCGGATGGGGCGGATCTCCACGCCCGGCTGGTCGGTGGGCAGGAGCAGCAGGGTCAGGCCCTTGTGCCGCGCCGATTCCGGGTCGGTGCGGGTGAGGACGTAGAGCCAGTCGGCGTGGACGCCGAACGAGGTCCACACCTTCTGCCCGCTGACCACCCACTGGTCGCCGTCGCGTTCGGCCCGGGTGCGGACCGACGCCAGGTCGGAGCCCGCGCCCGGCTCGCTGAAGCCCTGGCCCCACAGTTCACCGACGGCGAGGATGGGTGGCAGGAAGCGCTTCTTCTGCTCCTCGCTGCCCATCGCGAGGAGCATCGGGCCGAGCAGGTCGAGCGCGTTGACGGTGGCCCGGTAGGGGGCGTTCGCCCGGGCGTACTCGTAGGCGAAGACGATCTCCTCCAGGAGTCCGAGCCCTCTGCCCCCGTACTCCCGCGGCCAGCCGACGCCCAGCCAGTTCCCGGCGGCCAGCTCCCGGTCCCAGGCGAGGCGGACGTCCCAGGCCTCGCCGTCGGTGGGTCCGCCCACGCCCCGGTGCTCGGCGAACTCCCCCACGAGGTGCCGCGCCAGCCAGTCCCGCAGCTCGTCGCGGAAGTCGCGTACGGCGGGCCCGAAGTCCAGCTCCATGTCTGCTTCTCCCTGGGGTCGAGGGGTGGCTCTCAGATTCCGAGTCGGGTGGCGAGCAGTTCCCGGTGGTACGACGGGCTGCCGAGCAGTGCCTCGGAGCTCTGGGCCCGCTTGAGGTACAGGTGCGCGGGGTGCTCCCAGGTGAAGCCGATACCGCCGTGCACTTGGATGTTGTCGGCGGCGACCTGGGTGAACGCCTCCGAGCAGTAGGTCCGCGCGAGGGCCGCCGAGATCGCGATCTCCGTCTCGTCGCCGCCGTCCAGGGCCCACAGTCCGCCGTACGCGGCCGAGCGCGCGGACTCGATCTCCATCAGCATGTCGGCGCACTTGTGCTTGATCCCCTGGAACGAGCCGATGGGCCGGCCGTACTGCTCGCGGATCTTCGCGTAGGCCACGGCGGCGTCCAGGGCGGCCGCGGCTCCTCCCACCTGCTCGGCGGCCAGCAGCACCGAGGCGGTGGCGAGGGTGCGCGCGAGGGCGGGCCAGGCCGTGCCTTCGACGCCCAGCAGGCGGGCGGGGGTGTCCGCGCAACGCACCCGGGCCTGCTTGCGGGTCTGGTCGAGGGTGGGCAGCGGGGTGCGGGTCAGGCCGGGTGCGCCGGCGTCCACCGCGAAGAGGCTGACGCCCGCGGAGGTCCGGGCGACGACCAGGAGCAGGTCGGCGAGGTGTCCGTCGGGGACGTACGTCTTCGTGCCGGTCAGCCGCCAGCCGTCCGCCGTGTCGAGTGCGGTGAGCCGGATACCGGCCTCGTCCCAGCGGCCGTCGTCCTCGGTGAGCGCCAGGGTGGCCACCGTGTCGCCGGACGCCAGGCCCGGCAGGAGCTCGCGTCGGGCCCGCTCGTCGTCGCAGCGCAGCAGCGCCTCGGCGGCCAGGGCGACGGTGGCGAAGTACGGCCCGCACAGCAGCGCCCGGCCGGCCTCCTCGAAGACGATGCCGAGGTCCACGTAGCCGAAGCCCGAGCCGCCGTACTCCTCGGGTACCGCGAGCCCCTGAAGGCCGAGCTCGCCGGCCATCCTGCGCCAGACGACCGGGTCGTGACCCCTCGGATCGGCGGCCAGGCGGCGCACGTCCGCCTCGTCGGAGTGTTTGGCGAGGAACGACCGTACGACCTTGCGCAGTTCGTCCTGTTCCCCGCTGAAGGTGAGATCCATGCCGAGCTTCCCGTCCTCGGGCAAGAGGCCTGTCGCCCGCTTGCTGCTCGCCGCTCGATACAGTTAGATAATTATAGTATCCGCACTGAATACACCAGGAGCGCGACGTGACCGATCCCTACGACCCGTTCACGAGCCTGACCTTCGAGCGGCCCGCGCCCGGTGTGCTGCGCATCGTGCTCGACGCCCCCCACCTCAACGCGGTCGATCCGCGGATGCACGGTGAGCTCGCCGACGTCTGGACCGTCGTGGACCGGGACGAGCAGACCCGTGCGGTGCTGGTCCAGGGTGCGGGCCGGGCCTTCTCGGCGGGCGGCACCTTCGACTCCATCGAGGCCATGACCGGGGAGTACGCGGTCCGCGCCCGGGTGATGCGCGAGGCCCGGGACATGGTCTACGGGGTGCTCAACTGCTCCAAGCCGGTGGTCTCCGCGATCCACGGTCCGGCGGTCGGCGCGGGCCTGGTGATCGGCATGCTCGCGGACATCTCCATCGCCGCCCGCACGGCGAAGATCGTCGACGGGCACACCCGGCTCGGGGTGGCGGCCGGCGACCACGCGGCCATCTGCTGGCCCCTGCTCTGCGGCATGGCCAAGGCCAAGTACTACCTGCTGACCTGCGAGACGCTCACCGGCGAGGAGGCCGAGCGGATCGGGCTGGTGTCCAAGTGCGTGGACGACGAGGAGGTGCACTCCGAGGCCCTGCGGGTGGCGACCGCCCTGGCCGCCGGTCCCGCCAGCGCCATCAGCTGGACCAAGAGGTCCCTGAACCACTGGTACCGCACGGCCCAGCCGATCTTCGAGGCCTCGCTGGGGCTGGAGTTCTTCGGGTTCGCGGGACACGAGGTCGTCGAGGGCCTGGCCGCCCACCGCGACAAGCGGACTCCGGACTTCGAGGGCGTGGGCGACAAGCACCCGCTCGCACTCTGACCCCGCACCCCGACCGCCCCCGCTTCCGTATACGGACAGGACTCCGCCATGACCGCCGATCGCTCCACCACCACCGAAGCCGCCCCCCTCGTGCGGGGACTCACCTACGAGGAGATGCCGGTCGGGCAGATCTTCCGCACCGCCCGCCGCACGGTCACCGAGACCGACCTGGTCAACTTCGTCACCTGGGGCGGCTTCAACGAGCCCCTCTTCTGGGACGCCTCGCACGCCGCGCAGGGCGGCTACACCGGCCGGCTGGTCCCGGGGGCACTGACCTACTGCATCGCCGAAGGACTCGTGCTCCAGACGAACGTGCTGCACGGCACCGGCCTGGCCTTCCTGCACATGGAGATGACCGTCCGGGGCCCGGTGTACGTCGGCGACACGCTGTACGCCGTCGTGGAGACCACCGGTTGCCGCCCGTCGAGCAAGCCGGGGCGGGGCGTGGTGACCAGCCGGATCACCGTGCGCAACCAGCGGGACGAGGAGGTGCTCGTCTACACCCCGGTGCGGCTGATCCGGGGCCGCGACTACGCGTCCTCGGCGACCTGAGTCCGGGACGCGGCCGGCACCAGACTCAGCCGGGCCGCGCCGCGCGCGTCGGGCACGGCGGCGCCGGCGAACGCGCCGCGGTGCAGCCAGTCGGAGGGGATCGGCGGGCGCGGGGGCGGCTCGTGGTCCGGGACCGCCATCGCGTACAGGCGGGTGTAGCGGAACTTGGCCTCCAGGTTGTCGAGGACCGACCAGTACTCGTAGCCGCACACCTCCACACCGGCGGCGACGAGTCCCGCCAGCCAGGAGAGCCGGGCGCGCAGCAGCGCCACCCGCCGGGCGTCGTCGCTGCGTCCCCTCTCGTCGACCAGGTCCAGGTCGCCCATGCCGTTGTCGACCACGGACAGCGGTGGCAGCAGATCCCCGTACAGGTCGTAGAGGCCGGCGACGGCGTCGGCGAGTCCTTCCGGGATGATCGGCCAGCCGTAGGCGGTCGTCTCCACGTCCTCGAACGGGACGATCGCGAAGCCGATGCCCACGAGCAGGCGGTTCACCTCGTTGAGGGCGCCGCCCTGACATGACGCGGTCGGCAGCACCCGGGGCAGGTTCTCCGGCGCGGTGACCCGGAACGGGGTGTGCCAGGACAGGCCCAGCAGGTCCTGGGGGGTGGCGATCACCTCCAGGTCGCCGGGGCGTACGCAGCCGGTGGCCTCGACCGGTGAGACGTCGTCCTCGGTCACCATGTGCGTGCCGAGCAGCAAGGGGTCCAGGAAGAGGCGATTGGTCCAGCTCTCCAGGCGCTCCAGGGCGAGGCGGTCGTAGGGGTCGTCGGTGGCCGCGTAGCCCCCGACGAGGGTGACCGTGGTCCCGATCCGGCCCCGCGCGCCGACGGCCCTGAGGGCCCGGGCGGCGAGCCCGTTGGCGAGCAGGATGTGATGGACCGCGGGCAGCCCGGCCCGGCCGGCGCCCCGGTTCGGTGGATACATTCCGGCCACGTGGTCGGCGAGCGTGGGACCGGCGAGGTCGCTCGAGGTGATCCAGCGCTCCACCCGGTCGCCGAAACGGCGGCCCAGCTCGGCCGCGTACTCGGCGAAGTGTTCGGCGGTGTCGCGGGCGAGCCAGCCGCCGGCCGCGTCCAGCCACGGCGGCAGCGAGCGGTCCAGGAGCGTGAGGCCGGGGCGGACCCCCTGCGCGAGCAGGGCGTCGAGCGCGCGGTCGCAGCGGTCCAGGGCGTTCCGGTCCCAGCTGCCGGGGCCGGCGGGCTGCAGCTGCGGCCACCCGGCGACCATGCGATGCGTGTCCGCGGCGACGCCGGTCAGCTGCCGGATGTCGTCGGTCCACTGCCGGAAGTGCCCGCCCCGCTCCGGCGGGGGCGGCGGCGGGGCCGCGATGGCGTCCGCGGTGGCGACGCCCCAGTCGACGCCACGAAGGGATTCGTGCAGGGAACCATCGCTCATGGTTACCGTCCAGGCGGTAAATGGTTTAGCGCATTCAACTGAATGCCCGCCGTCCGGACGCTAACACTTCGAGCAGACCACGACAATGTTTCGGCCAGATCTCCCCGGCCGCGTCGGCCGCGGCGGCAGGGCGGCCACGGCGGCGGGGCGGCCCCAGCGGCGCGGCGGCCACAGCGGCAGGGGTGACCGCGGCCGCTACGGCTCGAGTGGCCGGAACTCCTCCTCCTGCCACCAGGGGTAGACCGGGGGCATGTCCTCGCTGACCCGGCCGGGGAACTCCGGCGGCCGCTTGGCCAGGAACGACTCGACGCCTTCCACGGGGTCCGGGCCGCCGCCGATCTGGCCCATGATCCGCGAGTCGAGGCGGTGCGCGGCCATCGGGTGGGGTTCGCCGAGCATCCGCCACATCATCTGCCGGGCGAGGGCCACCGAGACCGGGGAGGTGTTCTCGGCGATCTCCCGGGCGAGCTCGTGGGCCGCCGGAAGCAGCTCCTGCGGCGGGTGGACGGAGCGGACCAGTCCGGCCGCCAGCGCCTCCTCCGGCCCGAAGAGACGACCGGTCGCCACCCACTCCATGGCCCGCTGCATGCCGACGGCCCGTGGCAGGAACCAGCTCGCCGCCGATTCCGGCACGATGCCCCGCCGGGCGAAGACGAAGCCGAACTTGGCCGAGGTCGACGCGAGCCGGATGTCCATGGGCAGGGTCATGCTGGCTCCGACCCCCGCCGCCGGGCCGTTGATCGCCGCGATGACGGGCTTCGTGCAGGAGAAGATGCGCAGCGCGACCCGGCCGCCGGTGTCCCGGTGCCCGGCACCCGCCGCACGGTGGTCGAAGGACGAGCCGCCCGAGCTGACGTCGGCGCCCGCGCAGAACCCGCGCCCGGCACCGGTCACCACGATCACCCGGATGTCGTCGTCGGCGTCGGCCGCGTCCAGGACGTCGAGCAGATCGCTCATCATCTGAGGGCCGAAGGCGTTCAGCTTCTCCGGCCGGTCGAGGGTGACCGTGAGGATCCGGTCCGCCACTTCCGTGCGCACGGTCTCGTACATGGGGGCGTCCTCCGTCACTGGGCGGGCCTGGTTTCCAGACAGCTTAATTAGTTATAGCATTCAACTCTACTGACTCATTCATGCGGTTCCCTTCCTTGCTTTCGGCGGTGGAGATGACGGATCTGGTGGTGACGGCCGTCGGGCCGGTCCGGCTGGTCGAGCTGAACCGGCCTGAGCAGCTCAACGCGATGAGCGAGGAACTGCACGCGGGTCTCGCCTCGGTGTGGGACGAACTCGCCGCCGACCCGGAGGCACGCGTCGTCGTGCTCACCGGGCGCGGCCGGGCGTTCAGCGCCGGCGGCAACTTCGACATCATGACCCGGGTGCAGATCGATGCCGCCTTCCGGCAGCGCAACATCGACGAGGCCCGGCGCATCGTCCACGGCATGGTCCGTTGCCCGTTGCCGGTGATCTCCGCCGTCAACGGGCCCGCCGTCGGCCTCGGGTGCAGTCTGGCCCTGCTGAGCGACCTGGTGCTGATCGCCGACGACGCCTATCTCGCCGACCCGCACGTCCAGGTCGGTCTCGTCGCGGGCGACGGGGGCGCTCTCGTGCTGCCCCTGCTGGTCGGCCTGACCCGTGCCAAGGAACTGCTGTTCCTCGGCGACCGGGTGAGCGCGCAGGAGGCGGTCCGGCTGGGCGTCGCCAACCGCGCCGTCCCGGGGGACAGGCTGATGGACGAGGCCATGGACCTGGCCGGCCGGCTGGCCGCCCTGCCCGCGCGGGCGCTGCGCGAGACCAAGCGAGCGGTGAACCTGCACCTGGAGCAGGCCCTCGCCCACGTACTGGAACCGGCCCTGCTCGCCGAGCGGGACACCATGTGCTCCGCGGACCACATCGCGCTCGTCGAGAAGATCATCGAGGCCCGCGGCCGTCGCCGGGCCGGCGGGGAGGGCTGAGGCATGGACTTCGCGTTCAGCGACGAGCACGAGGAACTCCGGCGCACGGTGCGGGCGTTCCTCGCGGACACCTCACCCGAGACCGAGGTGCGGCGTCTGATGGAGACCCCGGAGGGCTTCGACCGGCCGCTGTGGCGCCGCATGGGGACGGAGCTCGGCCTCCAGGGGCTGGCCGTACCGGAGGAGTACGGCGGTGCCGGATGCGGTCCGGTCGAAGTGGGCGTGGTCATGGAGGAGATGGGCCGTGCGCTGCTCTGCGCGCCGTACCTGGCCTCGGCCGTGCTCGCGACGACGACGCTGCTGCGCTGTGCGGACGAGGAGGCGCGCAAGCAACTGCTGCCGGCGCTGGCCTCCGGCGAACTCGTCGGGACGCTGGCCCTGACGGAGGACTCCGCCCGGTGGGACGCTTCCGGCATCGGGCTCACCGCGCGTGAATCGGCGGGAGGCTGGCTGCTGAACGGACACAAGATGTTCGTCCTGGACGGTGCCACCGCCGATGTCGTCCTCACCGTCGCCCGTACCGACGACGGCATCGGCGACGGCATCGGCGTCTTCCGGGTGGACGGCGACGCGAGCGGACTGCACCGCACCCCGTTGCCCACCATGGACCCGACCCGGCGCCAGGCGCGCCTCGACTACCACGACGTGCCGGCGACCCGGTTGCGTACCCGCGGCGCCGGCTGGGACACCGTCTCGGAGGTGCTCGACCGGGCCGCGGTGGCGCTGGCCGCCGAGCAGGTCGGCGTGGCCTCCCGCGCGCTGGACATGGCGGTCGGCTACGCCAAGGTCCGGCACCAGTTCGGGCGGCCCATCGGCTCCTTCCAGGCGGTCAAGCACCTCCTGGCCGACGTCCTGCTCGAAGTGGAGTCCGCGCGCGCCGCCGCCCACTACGGGCTGCTCGCCGCGGAGCGCGAGGACCCGGACCTGCCCGCCGTGGCGAGTCTGGCCAAGGCGTTCTGCTCCGAGGCCTGTCTCCAGGCTACGGCGGAGAACATCCAGGTCCACGGTGGTATCGGTTTCACCTGGGAACACCCGGCCCACCTGTATCTCAAGCGGGCCAAGACGTCGCACCTGATGTTCGGCGACCCGGCGTACCACCGGGAACTGCTCGCGCGGCGCATCGGCTTGGACACGGGTTCGAAGCCGGGCACGGACACACACATCGGCACGGTCGGAGGAGCGGCATGAAGGTTGACGGCAAACTCAACGTGTGGGGCACGGCAGAGGTCGTCGAGGAGGCCCGGCACCACGAGAAGGCCGGCTACGACGGCCTGTGGGCGTCGGAGTCCAAGCACGACCCCTTCCTTCCGCTGGTGCTGGCGGCCGAGCACACCGAGCGGCTCGAGGTGGGGACGGCCATCGCGGTGGCCTTCGCCCGCTCCCCCATGCAGCTCGCGTACACCGCGCACGACCTCCAGAGCTACTCCGGCGGCCGCTTCTCGCTCGGCCTCGGCAGCCAGATCAAGCCGCACATCGAGCGGCGCTTCGACATGCCGTGGAGCCGGCCCGCGGCCCGGATGCGGGAGTACGTGAGCGCGCTGCGCGCCATCTGGGCCGCCTGGAACGAGGGCGAACGGCTGAACTTCCGCGGCGACTTCTACTCGCACACGCTGATGCCGCCCTTCTTCTCCCCGCCCCCCGCTCCGGGCGGCGCGCCCAAGGTGTTCGTGGCCGCGGTGGGTGAGGCGATGACCCGGGTGGCGGGCGAGGTCGCCGACGGGCTTCTCGCCCACGGCTTCACCACCGAGCGGTATCTGCGGGAGGTGACCCTGCCGACCGTGGCGACGGGGCTGGCCGCGTCCGGCCGTACGCGGGGTGACTTCTCGGTGTCCCATCTGCTGCTGACCGCGACCGGCCGCACGCAGGAGGAGATGACCCGCGCGATCGACGGCACCCGCGCCCAGATCGCCTTCTACGGCAGCACGCCCGCCTATCGCGGGGTGCTGGAGCTGCACGGCTGGGGCGCACTCGGTGACGAGCTGCACGCGTTGTCGACGTCACGGCGCGAGGACAAGTGGGAGGCGATGAGCGGGCTCGTCGACGACGAGGTGCTGCACACCTTCGCGGTCGTGGCGGAGCCGGCGCGGGTGGCGGACGAGATCCGGCGACGGTACGGGTCGCTGGTCGACCGGGTGTCCTTCTACACCGCCTACGAGATCGGCGCCGAGGTGTGGGAACCGATCGTGGCGGAGCTGCGCGGGAGCTGACGCCGGGCGGGCGGGGACGGCGGAGTCAGTCGAACAGGTCCAGGACCGTGGTCATGGACCTGTTCCGCAGCAGATAGTCCTCCGCCTCCTGGAGGTGCAGGCGCCACAGCTTCTCGGCCGCCTCGGACCGGCGGTCGGCCACCAGCTCGACGAGCGCCCGGTGGGCGCCGAAGCCCCGGCGGTTGGCCCGGATGTTCTCGGGGCTGCCGGCGTCCAGGTCGACGTGGGACCAGTTCGCCTGGTCGATGATGTGCCGGACCATGCCGTTGAGGACGCTCAGCGTCTCGTTGCCCGCCAGTTCGACGACGAGGGCGTGGAACTCCATGTGGGCGCGGATGAAGGCCGACGGGTCGTCCATCAGCCCCTCGGCCTCCGCGACGGCGGCCCGCAGCCGCTCCAGGTCCCCGTCCGTGCGGCGCTCGGCCAGCAGACCGGCGCAGGGCGCCTCGATCACCGTGCGGGCGTCGTAGACGTCCTTGAGGGTCGTGCCCCGGTACTCGAGGACCACTCCCGCGTAGCGGGCGGCCACGGTGCCCTCCGGGACCTGCACCCGCGCGCCGCCCCGGGCGCCCCGGCGCACGCAGATCAGCGACTCCGACTCCAGCACCCGGAACGCCTCGCGCAGGGTCGGCCGGGAGACGGCGAACTCCGCCATCAGGGCCGTCTCGGCCGGCAGGGCCTCCCCCTCCGCCAGTTCCCCGCGCACGATCTTGCGGCGCAGCTGTGCCGCCACCAGCTCGGCCATTTTCGGGACCCGTACCGGTGTGTTCGCCACCGCACCCGCCTCCGCCCTCATGCGCTCGTGTCCGGTACGAAGTACGGCAGGGTGATCTCGTCGGTGAGCGCGCGCAGGTCCACGCGGACGCGCAGCCCGATGGCGACCCGGTCCGGATCACCGGCGTCCACGTGGGACAGCATGGTGCCCCCTTCATCCAGGTCGATCACCGCCAGCGCGAAGGGTGCGTCGAACCCGGGGCCGGGTGCCCGGTGCACCACGGTCACCGAGTAGACGGTCCCCCGGCCCTCGCTCGGCCGGTACCGCCATTGCGCGGACAGGCAACCCGGGCAGGCCGGTTCGGGCACGAAGAAGCGCAGGCCGCAGGCGGAGCAGCTCGGCACGACCAGCTCACCGCGCCGGGCCGCGGCCCAGAACGGCTCCGACAGCGGGGTCGGGACAGGCACGGGTCTCCCGCTCATCGCATCCTCCCCAGCACGCTCATCTCGTAGTGCTGCGCGCCGGAGCCGGCGTTGCCGACGACCGCCAGTTCCGCGCCCTCGACCTGGTGCACGGCGGTACCGCGCAACTGCCTCACGGCCTCCACGACCTTGAGCGTCATCTGCTGGGTGCCGTTCCACGCGTAGGACAGACAGCCGCCGTCGGGATTCACCGGATGCTTGCCGCCCACGGCGATCGTGCCGGCGGCCGCGAGCGGTCCGCCCTCGCCCTCCCCGCACAGTCCGAGAATCTCCAACTGCCTGATGATCTCGAAGGAGTTGGGGTCATAGAGCGAGAAGACGTCCACGTCGTGCGCGCCGATCCCCGCCCTCGCGTACGCGCGTGCCGCGGCGTCCCGCCCGAGCTGCCCGACCTCCCGGTGGAGCGCCGGGTTCGCGTACGCGGCCTGGTGGTACTCCATCCCGCCGCCCAGTACGGCGACGGGCGGGTTCGGCAGGTCGCGGGCCCGTTCGGCGGTGGTCACCACGAGCGCCGCGCCGCCCTCGCCGACGATGCAGCAGTCCAGCAGGTGGAAGGGGGTGGCCACCATGCGGGAGGCGAGCACGTCGTCGGCGGTGTAGGGGCCGCGGCCGTACATCATCGCCTCGGGATTGGTGGTGCCGTTGTTGCGGATGGTGGCGGCGACCTCCGCGAGCTGGCGAGGGGTCGTCCCGTACTCGTGCATGTGCCGTGCCGCCACCAGCGCGAACTGGGCGACGACATAGCTGCCCCACACGTCGGCGAACTCCAGCGGCACCCCGGCCCCGACGGGACCGGCCCCGCGCGAGACGAGTCGGCAGCCGCCGACCACGACCGTGTCCGCGAAACCGGCCTGCACGGCTGCCGCCGCCTTGAGCAGACCGCGCGAGCCGGCGTTGTCGAGCATGGAGTCGCTGGTCCAGCGCAGGTCCCGGCCGAGCATCCGCGCCCAGGAGCTGCCCTCGCCGGGCACGCCGCCCGGGCCGGGCCAGTCGACCTGGGCGCCGTCGACGTCGGCCGGGGAGAGCCCGGCGTCCGCGATCGCGCCGCGCACCGCTTCGAGGGCGAGGTCCATGGCGTCCCGGTGCGGGAGGGACAGGGCCTGCTCGGTGGCGTGGACGCCGACGACGACGGCTTGGCGGCCGTTCACGAGGTCACCGCCCCGCGCCGAGCGTGTCGCCGCCGGGGTAGCCGCCCCCGCCGAAGCGCTCGTCGAGCGCCTCGTAGTCCTTGGCGAAGTCCTTGGTGCGGGGCAGCGCCTCGACGAACTCCACCGTCTTGGGCTTCTTGTACGAGGCGATCCGCGCCCGGCAGTGTTCGACGACGTCCCGCGCGGTCACCGGTCCGGCGTCCGGGTGGAGCACCACGACGGCCTTGACGTCCTGCGCCCAGCGTTCGTTGGGCACCCCGATCACCGCCGCCTCCCTGACGGCCGGGTGGGACTCGATGCAGTTCTCCACCTCCGCCGGGAAGATGTTCTCGGCCGCCGACTTGAGCATGCGGGTCGTCGTGCCGAGGAAGCCGATCGTGCCGTCGGGCTCGCGGCGGCCGAGGTCGGTGGTGTGCCACCAGCCGAAGCGGAAGCGTTCCTCGTTGGTCTCGGGCCGGTTCCAGTAGCCGAGGTGCACGAGGTCGCCGCGGACGCAGATCTCGCCCGCCTCGCCGACCGCGCACTCCTCGCCGGCGCCGTTCAGGACGCGTACGGCGGTGCCGGGCCCGGGGCGGCCCGCGTTGCCCGCGCCGGTACCGCCGTAGGCGCCGGTCACGGCGAAGCCGGTCACCTCGGTCTGTCCGTAGCCGCGGCCCTCGCCCCCGCCGTTGCGGGTGAACCGGCTCCGGTCGGTGGGCACGGTGCCCTGCCACAGGGGTGCGGCGACGCTCGCCCGCAGCCGGGAGAGGTCGTGGCCGGCCTCGCGGTTCAGCGCGACCAGCTGAGCGATGGTCGGGGGCATCAGATACGCGTGGGTGCACTGCTCCTCCGCGAGCAGCGGAAGCAGTTCCTCGGCGACCACCCGGCGGACGATCACGTTCTTGCCGCCGTGGACGAAGGCCGGGACACCCCAGAACTGGTAGTTGCCGATGTGGAACATCGGTCCCGCGCCGAGGAAGGCCGTCTCCGCCCCGATGTCGCCCATCCAGGCGGCGCTCACGCCCATGGCGAGCAGGTTGCGGTGGGACAGCATCGAGCCGGACTGCCGTCCCGAGATGGCGGCGGTGTAGATGACCAGCAGCGCGGAGTCCGGGTCGACGTCGACGGCCGGGTCCTCGGGCGATCCGCCGGCCAGGAAGGACTCGTAGCCGCCCGGCTCCTCCGTGTCGTGGCGCAGCCACAACGCCCTTTGGTCGTCGCCCAGTTCGGCGCGCGCCTTGTCCACCGTGCCGCCGATCTCCTCGTCCTGCCAGACGACGACGCGGGGATCGAAGTCCCGCACGGCGAAAGCCATTTCGGGGGCGGCCCAGCGCCAGTAGCCGGGACAGACCATGGCGCCGATCTTCGCGGCGGCGCCGAGCAGTTCCCAGATCCGGAAGGAGTTCTGCCCGAGCCACAGGATCCGGTCGCCGGGCCCGACGCCCGAGTCGGCCAGGGCATGGGCCAGGCGGTTGGTGCGCTCGTCCAGCTGCGGCCAGGTCAGCCGGACCTCACCGTCGACGAGGGCGACGGTGCCGGGGAAGGACCTTCGGTGCTCACGGACGATGTCGCCGAACGTCAGGCGGCGGGCGGGATGCATGCTGTTGGCTCCAGGAGGTGAATGGTCGTCAGACACGGCCGACGCCTACGCCCTTGACGTTGATGAACTCGTCCAGCCCCGCCCTGCCGCCTTCCCGGCCGAACCCGCTGATGCCGACGCCGCCGAACGGTGTGGCCGGAGAGGTGATCGGGTTCGGGCCGGGGTTGACGTAGACCGTCCCGGCCCGCAGCCGCGGCACCAGGCGGTTGACGCGTGCGATGTCGCGGCTCTGGATGTAGGCGGACAGGCCGTACTCGGTGTCGTTGGCGAGGACCACGGCCTCGTCCTCCGTGTCGAAGGGGGTGATGGCCAGGACGGGCCCGAAGATCTCCTGCCGGGCGAGGTCGCTGCGGTTGTCGACGTCCGCAAACACGGTCGGGGCGACGAAGTAGCCGTCGGCGTCGATGCGGTCCCCGCCGGTGACCAGCCGTCCCGCGCCGCCCTCGACCGCCTTGTCGATCACGCCCTGCACACGGTCGCGGGCGGCCGCGTCGACGAGCGGGCCGATGTACGTCGTCGGGTCGAGCGGGTCGCCGACGGGCAGGTGGGCGACCACCCCGGCGACGCGCGCGATCACCTCGTCGTAGACCGGGCGCTCCACCAGCAGCCGGGTGGGCAGCGCGCAGCCCTGGCCGGTGTTGCTCATGGCGAAGGCCGCGCAGTACGGGACGACGGTGTCCAGGTCGGAGTCGGCGAAGAGCAGGTTGGCGGACTTGCCGCCCAGCTCGAAGACGACGGGTTTGAGGCTCCGTGCCGCGTCGGCCATGATGCGGCGCGCGGTGGCGGGACCGCCGGTGAAGGAGATCTTGTCCACGCCGGGGTGGGTCACCAGGGCGGCGCCGGCGTCGCCCAGTCCGGTGACGACGTTGACGACGCCCTCGGGGATGCCCGCCTCGTGGGCCAGGTCCGCGAACAGCAGGGCGGAGAACGGTGTGGCCTCGGCCGGCTTGATGACCACGGTGTTCCCGGCGGCGAGCGAGGGCGGGACCTTCATCGCCAGCGACAGCGCGGGCGAGTTCCAGGTGATGATGTGGCCGATGACGCCGTACGGCTCGGCGATGGTGTACTCGAGGTTCTCGTGCGGGCTGTAGGCCGCGCCGACCAGTCCCTCGATCTTGTCGGCCCAGCCCGCGTAGTACTCGGTCCACTCGGCGACGTGCGGTCCGACGTTGTCCGCCCACCCTCCGATGCAGACGCCGTTCTCCAACGGGCAGATGGCGGCGAAGTCGGGGATGTGGTCGCGGAGCAGACCGGCGAAGCGGGTGAGCAGACGGCGGCGCTCGGCGGGCCGCATGGTGCCCCACACCTCGAAGGCCTGGCGGGCCGCGGCGACGGCCCGGTCCACCTCGGCGGGGCCCGCGAGCGGGATGCGCGCCTGGACCAGGCCGGTCGCCGGGTTGCGGTGTTCGTGGACTCCGCCGCTGGCATCGGTGACGTCCTTGCCGCCGATGACCAGCCGCGGCCGCGGCAGATCCCGCTCGGCCCTGTCCTGGTGGAGCTTCACATCGACCGTGACCACGGATGCCTCCCTGAACCTGGCGGCGCCGTCCGCGCATCCAGGTTAAATAGCTAACCTATTTATCGAAGCTAGTCAATGAGTGGGACACCGGCCCCCGCCGCCGGACTCACAGGCCCAGCGACCGGCCGACGATCTCCTGCATGATCTCCGAGGTCCCGCCGAACACCCGCTGCACCCTGCTGTCCCGCCAGATCCGGGCGATCTCGTACTCGTTGACGTAGCCGTAGCCGCCGAAGAGCTGCATACAGCGGTCGATGACCTCCCAGCCGGTCTCGGAGGTCCAGTACTTCGCGGCGGCGGCCTCCTCGGCCGTCAGGTCGCCCTGGAACAGGGCCATGATGCAGCCGTCCAGGTAGACCCGGGCGGCGCCCAGCTTCGCCTTGACGTCGGCGAGCGCGAACCTGTTCGCCTGGAACTGCCCGATCGGCTGACCGAACGCCGTACGCGTCCTGGCGTACTCCAGGGCCAGCGCGAAGGCGCGCTCGGCCGCCGCCAGCGAGGTGACGGCGATGGCGAGCCGCTCCGTCGGCAGGTTGCCCATCATGTGGTAGAAGCCGCGCCCCTCCTGTCCGATGAGGTTGCCGGCGGGCACGCGCACCTCGTGGAAGAAGAGTTCGGCGGTGTCCTGGGCCTTCATCCCGACCTTGTCGAGCTTGCGTCCGCGCTCGAAGCCCTCGGCGCCCCGCTCGACGACGATCAGGCTGATGCCCTTGTGACCGGCGTCCGGGTCGGTCTTGCAGGCGACGATCACCAGGTCGGCCAGGATGCCGTTGGTGATGAAGGTCTTGGAGCCGTCGATCACCCACTCGTCGCCGTCCCGGCGGGCGGTGGTGCGGATGGCCTTGAGGTCGGATCCGGCGGACGGCTCCGACAGCGCGAGCGCGCAGACCGTCTCGCCGCTGATCACCCCGGGCAGCCAACGGGCCTTCTGCTCCGGGGTGGTCAGGCGCGCCAGATAGGGCGGGATGACGTCGTTCTGGAGGCCCAGCCCGATGCCGACCGAGCTGGTGGCCGCCATCTCCTCGGCCATGATGGCGTTGTAGCGGAAGTCCCAGATCCCCTGGCCGCCGTACTCCTGCGGGAACTGCCAGCCGATGAGTCCGGCCTTGCCCGCCGCCGCCCACGCGGCCCGGCTCACCTGCCCGTCGCGCTCCCACTGCTCGGTGTGCGGGGCACATTCTCGCAGGTAGAAGGTGCGGGCGGTCTCCCGGAACAGGTCGTGCTCCTCGGTGAAGATCGTACGGCGCATACTCGGCTCCGCTCATGCATCTCGCTTATTTAGCTGAAGTAGTTATACGATAGCGCTGTATCGAGGTCCGGGCGAGGGAGGGCGCGTGAGCGTACGGGACAAGGTGGCGCTCGTCACCGGAGCGGGGCGGGGCATCGGCGAGGCCATCGCCGAGCGGCTCGCCGCCCAGGGAGCCGCCGTCGCCGTCTGCGACCTGGACCCGGAGGCCGCAGGCGAGGTCGCGGCCCGGCTCGCGGAGCGCTACGCGGCACGGACGACGGCGGTGGGCGCGGACATCTCCGACAGCGCGGCCGTACGAGCGGCCGTGGAGCGGGTCGCGGCCACGCTCGGGCCGGTGGACGTGCTGGTCAACAACGCCGCCGTCGATGTCGTCGGCCGCTTCGTCGACAGCGCGGAGGAGACCTGGGACCGGATCATCGCCGTCAATCTGCGCGGCACGATCACGGTGACCCGGGCCGTCCTGGACCCGATGATCGAACGCGGCGGCGGCCGGATCGTGCACATCGCCTCGGACGCCGGCCGCGTCGGTTCCTCCGGCGAGGCCGTGTACTCCGCGACGAAGGGCGGCGTCATCGCCTTCGGCAAGGCGCTCGCCCGGGAGGTCGCCCGGCACGGCATCACCGTGAACAGCGTCTGTCCCGGGCCGACCGACACCGCGCTGCTCGGTCAGGTCGCCGAGTACAGCCAGAAGATGTACGACGCGACCGTGCGGGCGATCCCGCTGCGCCGCGTCGCCCGGCCCACCGAGATCGCCGACATGGTGGCCTTCCTCGTCTCCGACAGCGCCGCCTACGTGACCGGGCAGACGCTCTCGGTCAGCGGCGGCCTCACGATGGTCTGAGGTGGGCACCGTGCTGCGCGTCGAACTACGCGACCGGATCGCCGTACTGACCCTGGACCGGCCCGAGCGGCTCAACGCCGTCGGCTCCGGGACGGTGGAGCGGCTCACCCGGGCACTGAACGACCTCCGTGACAACGACGACGTCCGTGCCCTGGTGCTGACCGGGGCCGGCCGGGCCTTCTCGGCCGGCGCCGACCTCGGTGAGATCGAGTCCTTCACCGCGCCCGGCCAGTTCCGTGCCTTCGTGGGGCGGCTGACCGAGGCGTTCGCGCTCCTGGAGGACTTCCCCAAGCCCTCGGTCGCGGCCGTCCACGGGTTCGCCTACGGCGGCGGTCTGGAACTGGCCCTCGCCTGCGACCTGCGGGTGGCCGAGCGGGGCGCCCTGCTGGGCCTGCCGGAGATGAAACTCGGGGTGCTGCCGGGCGCGGGGGGCACCCAGCGACTGCCGCGTCTCCTGCCGCCGGCGGTCGCCAAACAGATGATCCTCACCGGCGAGCCGATCGACGCGGCACGGGGTCACGCGCTGGGGCTGGTCAACGAACTGGCCGAACCCGGCGGCGGGCTCCGAGCCGCGGAGGCGCTGGCGGCCCGCCTGGCAGCCGGCGCCCCGCTGGCGCTCGCCGCGGGCAAGCGCCTGATCGACTACGGCCTCGGCATGGACCTGGAGGCGGCGATCGCGTACGAGCGCGAGACCGTCTCGGTGCTGTTCTGCACCGAGGACCGCACCGAGGGGCTGAAGGCGTTCCGTGAGCGCCGACCGGGCGAGTTCCGCGGCGAGTAGCGAACCGTCCCCGACAGATGTGGAGGTGGGCCGTGCGGCCACTTGAGGGCATTGCCGTCGTCGAGCTGGGCATGTGGGTGGCGGCACCGGCCGCGGCCACCATGCTCGCCGACTGGGGCGCTGACGTGGTCAAGGTGGAGGCGCCGACCGGCGACCCCAACCGTTACACCCTGCGCCACGTCGGCCAGGACATCGACAGCGCGCCCCCGTTCGAGACCGACAACCGCGGCAAGCGCGGGATCGTCCTCGACCTGCGCTCCGCGGACGGCAAGGACGTACTGGAACGGCTGCTGGAGCGTGCCGACGTGTTCGTCACCAACCTGCGCCCCGGCGCCCTGGAGCGGCTCGGGCTCGCACCGGACGAACTCCGCGCCCGCCATCCCCGCCTGGTCGTCGGCACGCTGACGGGGTACGGCTGGGCCGGGGACGAGCGGGACCGGGCGGGATACGACGTCTCCGCGTTCTGGGCCCGGCCCGGCATCGCCGCCATGCTCAACCCGGCCGGGGAGCCGCCGCCGGGCATCCGGCCCGGTCTCGGCGACCGTACGGCCGCGTCCAACCTGGTGGCGGGCGTGCTGGCCGCGCTGTTGCGCCGGGAGCGCACCGGCGAGGGCGGGGTGGTGGACGTGTCCCTGCTCCGGTCCGGCACCTACGCCAACGGGAACGACCTGGCCCTGCAGAACTTCTTCGGCCGACGCGGCCGTACCCGGCACCGCACCGAGCACGAGTCCCCGCTCTACAACTCCTACCGGGCCGCCGACGACCGCTGGTTCTGGCTGGTCGGCCTGGAGGGCAACCGCCACTGGCCCGGTGTCGCCGAGGCGCTCGGGCGCACGGACCTGGCGACCGACGAACGGTTCGCGACCGGCAAGGCGCGGCGGGGCCACGTACGCGAGCTGATCGCCGTGTTCGACGAGGAGTTCGCGAAGCGGCCGCTCGCCGAGTGGGCGGCGCGGTTCGACGCCGTGGGTGTGTGGTGGGCGCCCGTGCAGACGCTGGCCGAGGTGGCGGCCGATCCGCAGGCGGCGGCCGTCGGGGCGTTCGTCGAACAGCCCGGCATGGGCGACGCGCCGCCGCTGCGGACGGTGGCGACGCCCGTCAGCTTCTGGGGCGTCGAGGACAAGCCGCGCGGCGGCGCTCCGACCCTCGGCGAGCACACCGAAGAAGTGCTCGACGAACTCAACCGACCCGACAGATGAAGCTCAGGAGGTACGGCGTGGGCATCCTCGACGACAAGGTCGCCATCGTGACCGGCGGTGGCAGGGGGCTGGGCCGGGCGCACTGTCTGGCGCTCGCCGAGGCCGGCGCGACCGTGGTGGTGAACGATCTCGGTTCGGGAGTGCACGGCGAACGGACCGGTGACTCGCCGGCCGACGAGGTCGTGGCCGAGATCACCGGGCGCGGTGGCCGGGCGGTCGCCGATCATGCCTCGGTCACGGACTGGTCCGGCACCGAGGCGCTGGTCGCGGCCACGGTCGCGGAGTTCGGGCGGCTCGACATCGTGGTGAACAACGCCGGGATCGTGCGCGACCGCATGCTGTTCTCGATGAGCGAGGCCGAGTTCGACGCCGTGATCGCCGTCCACCTCAAGGGCACGTTCGCCCTGACCCGGCACGCCTGCGCGTACTGGCGCGAGGCGTCGAAGCGGGGTGAACGGGTGGCCGGCCGCGTGATCAACACGACGTCCGGGACCGGGCTGTTCGGCAACCAGGGACAGTCCAACTACGGTGCCGCGAAAGCGGGGGTGGCCGGGCTCACCGTCCTCACCGCCCTCGAGATGCGCCGCTACGGTGTCACCGCGAACGCCATCTCACCGATCGCCGCCACGCGGATGACGGACGGGCTGTCCGTCGGCGCGGCCCTCCGGGCAGACGGCGGCTTCGACCCGCGCGACCCCGCCAACGCCTCCGGTGTCGTGGTCTATCTGGCCTCCGACAGCTCGGCGTGGCTGACCGGCCAGGTCCTGCGGATCGAGGGCAACCGGCTGAACCGGCTGGAGGGCTGGACCGTCGCCGGTGTCCACCCCGGCCGGTCCGGCGAGGCCCTCGGCTACGACGAACTCGTCGACGCGGTACCGCGGTTGTACGGGGTCGCCCCCGCCGGCCGGGCCACGGGAGTCGGCCAGTGAAGAGGGGGCCCGACGTCGCCGCTCTGGTGCTGCGCGCGACGCTCGGTCCGATGCTCTTCGCGCACGGCTGGAACAAGGTCAACGGTCCGGGCGGACTCGAGGGCACGACGGGCTGGTTCGAGTCGCTCGGGCTGCGGCCGGCCGGGGCGCACGCCCGGATGGCGGCCGGGACCGAGATGGCGGCGGGCGTGGGCATCGCCCTGGGCGCGGCCAACCCGCTCCCCGCGGCGGCAGCCGTCGGCCTGATGACCGTGGCGGCCCGCACCGACCACCGGGGCAAGGGCTTCTTCGTCTTCAAGGGCGGCTGGGAGTACGTCGGTGTGGTGGGCGGGGCCGCCCTCGCCCTGGCCGCGCTCGGCAACGGCAGGTACTCGCTCGACGGGCTGCTGCGCCGCCGACGCGCGGGCGTGGGAGCCGCGTTGGCGGCGGCCGGACTCGGCACTGCGGGCGCGGCGACGCTGCTGGCCGTCTGCTATCGGCCGCCGCGGGAGCCGGACGAGGCGCAGACGGACCCGAGGACGGATCACCAGGACCAGCAAGGCCACCAAGGGTAATCAGAGCAACAAGGGAGTCGACATGGACGCGGCTGACTTCAGCGCGGTGCTGTCCGGGGTCCGGCGCTTCGTCCGGGACCGTGTCGTACCGCTCGAGGCGGAGATCGACGAGAAGGACGAGATGCCCGCGGAGATCCGCGAGGCCGCCAGGAAGATGGGACTGTTCGGCTTCGCGCTGCCCGAGGAGTACGGCGGGCTGGGGCTGTCGATGTACGAGGAAGCCCGGTTGATGTTCGAACTCGGCTATACGACCCCGTCGTTGCGCTCGATGTTCGGCACGAACAACGGCATCGCCGGGCACGTCCTGATGGTCGGCGGCACGGAGGAGCAGAAGGCGGACTGGCTGCCGAGGATCGCCTCGGGTGAGGTGCTGGCCTCGTTCGCGCTCACCGAGCCGGACGCGGGCTCGGATCCCTCGACTCTCACCACGAAGGCGTACCCGGACGGCGACCAGTGGGTGATCAACGGCGCCAAGCGCTACATCACCAACGCGCCGCTCGCCGATGTCTTCATGGTCTTCGCCCGCACCGATCCCGACGCCCCGCGCACGCGCGGCATCTCCACCTTCCTGGTCCCGGCGGGCACCCCGGGGCTCACCGTGGCCCCCAAGGACCACAAGATGGGCCAGTTCGGCGCCTGGACCGCCGACGTGTACTTCGACGACGTGCGCGTGCCGGCCTCCGCTCTCGTGGGCGGCGAGGAGGGCCTCAACCGCGGCTTCGGCACGGCGATGGGCTGTATCGCGCACGGCAGGGTGCACATCTCGTCCCTGTGCGTGGGCATGGCCGAGCGGCTGGTCGACGAGTCCGTCGAGTACGCCCGCACCCGCCGCCAGTCCGGCAGGCTCATCGGCTCCTTCCAGCTCGTCCAGGGCCTGATCGCCGACTCGATGACGGACTACTACGCCGGACGCGCCACGGTGCTGGAAGCCGCCCGCGCCTTCGACGCCGGTACGGACACCAAGATCGGCCCCTCCTGCACGAAGTACTTCGCCAGCGAGATGGTCTGGCGGGTCGCGGACCGCGCGGTGCAGATCCACGGCGGAGCGGGCTATATGCGCGGCGTCGCCGTCGAGCGCTTCTACCGCGACGCCCGGCTGTTCCGCATCTACGAGGGCACCAGTCAGATCCAACAGGTGATCATCGCGAAGGCGTTGCTGGGCGAGGCGGCACGCCATTGAATCGAACACCAACTCGCCTTTTCCGCAAAGACGTTGCGATAGTCTCACGCTGACCGACACCAGTCGCACACATCGCACATGTCACGCGAGAGACCGGAATTCCCATGTCTGACCCCCATCACAGTCGGTCCCACGCGCTCGCGTACACGGCAGCCGGCATGGAACCGCCGCTCCCGTCGCCACTGCGCAAGAGCGACCCCGTACGGGTCGGTCCGTACGTCCTCCTCTCGGTGCTCGGCAGTGGCGGGATGGGCCGCGTCTATCTGGGCCGGAACTCCGAGGGCGGCCCGGGGCCGGCCGCCGTCAAGGTGATCCGCCCCGAGTACGCGGAGGACCCGCGGTTCCGCAAGCGCTTCGCGCGGGAGGTCGGCGCGCTGGGCAGCGTCGAGGGGGCGCACATCGTGCGGCTGCTGGGCAGCGGCAGCGACGAGGATCTGCTGTGGGTGGCCACCGAGTACATACCGGGGCCCACGCTCGAGGACGCCGTCGAGAAGCGCGGGCCACTGGGCGCCGAGGCGGCCTGGCGGCTGATGGCCGATCTGGGCCGGGCGATCGAGGCCATGTGGCGGGCGGGGATCGTGCATCGCGACCTCAAGCCGTCCAATGTGATTCTGGCTGCCGACGGCGCCCGGGTCATCGACTTCGGCATCGTCCAGGCGTCCGACGGCACCTCCATCACCACCACCGGCCAGAACGTGGGCACCATCGCCTTCATGTCGCCGGAACAGGTACGGGGCAAGGAGGTGACCGCCGCGTCCGATGTGTTCACGGTGGCCTCCACCCTGACGTACGCGGTCACGGGCGAGGCCCCGTTCGGCGAGGGGACCGGCGTCGACGTGCTGCACCGGGTCGCCTTCGACCCACCGCACGAGGACGTCCTCGACAAGGTGGCGGCCGTCGACGCCGAACTGGCCGCGTTCGTACGCCAGTGTCTGGACAAGGATCCCGAGCTGAGACCGGCACCGGACGTGGTGTTCCGGACAGCCATCGGACACCAGCTGTCCGCGCCCGCCGAGGGCCCTCGGCGGTCCCCTTCGTCGGCCGCCGCCACCGCGTTCCCCGCCTTCGCCCCACGGCCCGCCCCCGCCGCTCGTCCCGCCTCCGCCGCTCGTGCCGCCTCCGCCCCGCAGCCCGGCTCCGCCCCGCCCGGTGTCCCCGCCCCTGACGGTCCGCCGTCGGACCGGCGCCGTGAACCGCCCGCCGCTCCGCCCGGCGCCGTCACCGCCACGGCCGCTCCGCCCGGCCGTCACCGCAGGAACATCGTGCTGGCGGCGGCCGTGGCCGCGCTGGTCACCGGAGGCCTCACCGTGGCGCTGCCGGGCCGGGACGGCGCCCCGGCGACGGCCGAACCGGAACCGACGTCCACGCCCGCCGCCGTGAGCGGGCCCCCGGCCCCGGCGCCCGGCGTCTCGTCCGACACGGCGTCCCCCGCACCCACGGCGAAGGCGTCCGAGGCCGCGACCGTCGCGCCGTCCGGGACGACGGCCGCCGACGACGCCGGGAAGCTGGACCTCAGGGCCGCTCAATGCCTCGCGGAGATCGTCTCGGGGACCGACGGGAAGTGCGTCGCCGCGCTCCAGCACCTCCTCGCGGGCTACGGCCTGGACGTCACGGTCGACGGCCGCTTCGGGGCGCAGACCCTCGCCGCGGTCAAGGTCTTCCAGACCGAGGCCGGCCTCACCGCCGACGGCAGGGTCGGCAGCGAGACCAAGGCACTGCTGTACAGCCGACCCGGCGGTGCCGTCCGCACCGGCACGGTCACGGTGACCGAGTCCGTCGACGCCGTCGACGTGGCCAGGTGTCTCGACGCCGACAGCGGTACCGCGAGTCTCGCGAACCAGACGGTCCAGGTCTGGGAGTGCACGGGCGCGTCCCATCAGAAGTGGGCGCTGTACCCCGTGCCGGGCCGGGCCTCCCAGTACGTCGTCGTCAATCAGGGCAATCGCCGTTGCCTGGACGCGGATGCCGCGGGGGTCGGCCGCAACGGTCACGGGATCCGCGGCACCCGGTGCGACGGGCAGGCCGCGCAACGGTGGCGTCTGGGCACCTCCGCCGTGTCCGGCGCCAGGACCCTGGTCAGCGTCACGGACGGCTTCTGCATGGACGCGGATGCCGTCGGTTCGGGTCAGGACGGTCAGCGGGTCCAGGCGTGGAGTTGCGCGGGCAGCACCAACCAGGCCTGGACCTGGCGCTGACGGTAGGGGCGGGCGGGGAAGCGGCGCCTACGGCACGGGGCGGCCGGCCGCGCCCCGGTCGTGCGCCCCGCCCGGCTCTCAGATGCCCAGCCGGTCCAGCAGACGCTCGTGGTACACCGCAGGGCCGCCGAAGAGCAGTTGGGAGGACTTGGCCCGCCGGAAGTAGAGGTGGGCCGGGTGCTCCCAGGTGAAGCCGATGCCGCCGTGGACCTGGATGTTCTCGGTGGCGGCGTACAGGTAGGCGCGTGAGCCGCACGCGTGCGCCACGGCCGCGGCGACCGGGAAATCCGGGTCGTCCTCGGCGGCCAGCCGCGCCGCCTCGCGGGAGGACGCCTCCGCCAGCTCCACCTGGACGAGCATGTCCGCGCACTTGTGCTTGACCGCCTGGAAGGAACCGATCGGCCGCCCGAACTGGTGACGGGCGCGGGCGTACTCGGTGCTCGCCTCCAGGCAGCGGCGCGCCCCGCCCGCCTGCTCGGCGGCCAGTCCCACCGAGGCGATGTCCAGGACCTTGGCCATGACACGGCCGCCGGCCCCGTCCGCGCCGACGGGTGTCGCGGGCACGGCGTCGAACGTCAGCCGGGCCATGGCCCGGGTGGCGTCCAGCGTCTCCATGGGCTCGGCCGTGAGCCCCGTCGCCTCCCGGTCCACGGCGAACAGCGAGGGGCCGGCGACGGTCCGGGCGACGACGAGGATCAGGTCGGCCGTCGTACCGTCGACGACGAAGGACTTGCGGCCGCGCACCGTCCACCCGCCGTTCCCGTCGGGCAGGGCCCGCGCGGAGACCAGGGCAGGGTCCCAGGAGCCGTCGTCCTCCGCCACGGCGAGGGCGGCCGTGGTCCGTCCGGCCGCGATGCCGGGCAGATGGCGCGCGCAGGCGCGCGCGTCGCCGGCGGCGAGCAGCGTCTGAGCGGCGAGAACCACGGTGGCGAAGAACGGGGAGCAGAACAGCGCGCGGCCCATCTCCTCCATGACGACGCCGAGTTCGACCATGCCGAAGCCGTCGCCGCCGTACTCCTCGGGCAGGGCCAGTCCGGGCAGGCGCAGTTGGCCGGCCGCCTGGGCCCAGACCGCCGGGTCGAAGCGCGGCTCGCTCTCCATCAGCTTGCGCACGGCCTCCTCCGAGGACTTGACCTCCAGGAACTCCCGCACGGAAGCGCGCAGTTCACTCAGCTCGGACTCTTCGGCGGTCACGGCCGCACCTCCTTGGCAGCGGTGGTCACGGGTTCCCTGGGCAGGCCGAGGACGCGTTCCGCGAGGATGTTCTTCATGATCTCCTCGGTGCCGCCCAGGATGCGCAGCGCCGGAGTGGCCAGCAGCAGTTCGGTCCAGGCGTACGTGCCCCACTGACCGGTGTCGGCGATGATCCGCGGGCCGAGGACCTCGGACACGAAGTGCGCGGCGCGGGTGAGGTTCGCTCCGTGGAGCAGCTTCGAGACGGACATCTCGGGGCCCGGCGCGACCCCGGCGCGAAGCCCGCGCAGGGCCCGCGCGTTGAGGTGCCGGGTGGCGAGCACGTCCACGAGGAGTTCGGCCAGGCGGGCCCGCAGGGCGCGGTCGTCCCAGGTCCAGGTGGCGCGCATGAGGGCCGAGAGGTGGTCGGGGGACAGGGCGGCGGCCACCGGACCCGCGCCCTCGCTGCCCACCGTGGCCCGCTCGTTCATCAGGGTGGTCAGGGCGACCGCCCAGCCGCCGTCGACCTCGCCGAGGCGGTGGTCGTCGGGGATGCGGACGTCGGTGAGGAAGACCTCGTTGAAGTCCGCGCCGCCGGTCATCTGCCGCAGCGGCCGGACCTCGACGCCGGGGGTGTCCATGGGGACCAGGAACGCGGTGATCCCGCGGTGCTTGGGCGCGTCCGGGTTCGTTCGGGTCAGCGCGAGACCGATCCGGCTGTGCTGGGCGACCGAGGTCCACACCTTCTGCCCGTTGAGGACCCAGTCTCCCCCGCTCTCCCGGACCGCGCGGGTGGCCACGCCGGCGAGGTCGGATCCCGCGCCGGGTTCGCTGAACAGCTGGCAGGCGATGGCGTCCCCGCGGTACATCGCGGGCAGCCAGCGGTCCTTGAGGTGCGGCTGGGCGTGGGCGAGGATCGTCGGGCCGATCATGCCCAGGCCGACCACGCCGATCACGCCCGTGTCGGCGACCTCGTACTCGGACTCGATGGCGTCGTAGAGCAGGTCGTGGACGAAGGTCAGGCCCCGGCCGCCGTGCTCCACCGGCCCGGTGATCCAGCCGAAGCCGTTCTCGTAGCGGATCCGCTGCCACTCCCGCGCCCGCCGCACCTGCTCGTGCTCCTGCTCGGGCGGCAGACTGCTGAAGTACGCCGTCGAGTCGTCGCCCACGCCCCAGGGGACGGAGGCGCGGTCGGGGGCCTTCGTCGCGTGCGCGTCGAGGAAGCGGCGTACCTCGGCGGCGAATTCCTGCATGTCCTGTTGCATAACCGGTTCCCTGGGCTCTCAGGTCGACAGGATCGTCACCGCCGACACGCCGGGCGCGCCGTACAGGTGGGTGTAGCCGACGCGGGGCGTGCCGGAGATCTGCCGGGTGCCCGCCGTGCCACGCAACTGGAGGACGATCTCGTGGATCTGGCGCAGTCCGGACGCCCCGATCGGTTCTCCGTTGCCGAGCAGCCCGCCGTCGGTGTTGACCGGAAGCCGGCCGCCGATGCCGGTGACACCCTCGGCGATGAGACGCTCCTGCTCGCCGTCCTTGCAGAGGCCGTTCTCGGCCATGTGGATGATCTCCGACCCGGCGTCGGTGTCCTGGAGCTGGGCGACGTCGACGTCCTCCGGGCCGATGCCCGCCTGTTCGTACGCCGCCCGCGAGGCGTCCACGGTCGGGCTCTGGACGGGCTCTCCGACGGGGAAGGCCGGGCTCTGCACCTCGAACGCCCCGAGCCTGCGGCTGCGCAGGGCGGTGGCCCGGACGCGCACCGGGGTGGACGTGTACTTGTGGGCCTGGTCGGCCCGGCACAGCACGACGGCCGCGGCACCCTCGTTCGGGCCGCAGTACATGAACTGGCGAAGCGGGTGGTTGAGGACCGGGGAGGCGAGGATCTCCTCGACCGACAGGGGTGTGCGGCGCCACGCCTTGTCGTTGCCGGCCGCGTTGTGAAAGTTCTTGGAGGCCACGCGCGCGAGCGTCTCGTGGGAGATGCCGTGGTCGTGCATATAGCGGTTGATCTTCATGCCGAAGAAGTGCGTGGTGAGGAACATCCCCGTCTGCCCGTACCAGGAGGGGATGCCCGCCACGGACGGGTCGGCGGCGAACGCGCCGCGCGGGTGCTTGTCCAGGCCGATCGCGATGGTCAGGTCGTGCTCGCCGGACTCGATCGCCCGGGCGGCCAGCGCCACCGCCGTACCGGCCGTGGCGCAGCCGTTGAAGACCCCGCGCAGCCCGATGCCGGTCAGGCCGAGCCGGCCGACGATGGCGTCCGGGTTGGCGACCTCGTAGCTGCCGATGTAACCACCCTGTATCTGCGGCCAGTTAACCCCCGCGTCGGCGAGCGCCAGCCGTACCGCGTCCGCGCCCATGTCCAGCGCGGGCTTTCCGGGGAACCGGCCGAAGGGGTGCAGCCCGGTTCCGATGATGACGGCTTCCGTCATGACGTCTCCTCCTGCACGGGGGCGAAAGCGAAGGTGACCACCTCGGTGCCGTCGTCGCGCACGGTGTAGGGCACGAACGTCAGACGCATGTCCTGCCCGATCCTGAGCCGCTCGGGGTGGGGTTCGGTGAGACGTGCCTCGACCAGCAGCTCGCCGGGGAGTTCGACATATCCGACGGCGTACGGCTCGAAGGCCTCGGGGCCGTCGTACGGCGGGGACGGCGGGCGGAAGCCCTGGGTGGTGTACGTCCAGAGCGTGCCGCGGTCCGCCAGGAGCCGCTCCTCGGACGTGGTGCTCGCGCACCGGACGCAGTCCGTGGCGGCCGGAAAGCTCAGCAGGCCGCATCGCGCGCATTCGGAGCCGATGAGCCGCAGGGGCGCGGACTCGGTCGGCGGCCAGGTGAACAGGCCTTCGGCCACGGGCTTTTGAGTGGTCGTCATGTCACGCCCCGTTCCGGTTGCCGAGGGCGTCGGCGTTCGGAGCCGCCTTGGCCACCAGGTTCGGGACGACCGAGGACAGCTCCTGCGGCGTCCACCGGGAGTCGGTGCTCGCACCGGGGCCGTTGACCCAGCCCTCCAGCACGGTGATCCGGTTGCCGACGACACCGAACACCCGGCCGGTGACCTCGCGTGAGGCCGCCGAGCCCAGCCACACCACGAGCGGCGAGATGGCCTCGGGGGTGAGGTCCTGTGCCTCGGCGGCACGCCGCATCATCTCGATGTCCTCGGTGAGCCGGGTGAGCGCGGTGGGCGCGATGGCGTTCACCGTCACGCCGTAACGGGCGAGCTCGGCCGCGGCGATGATCGTGAGTCCGGCGACGCCGGCCTTGGCCGAGCCGTAGTTGGACTGGCCGGGGTTGCCGAAGATGCCGGACGGCGAGGTGGTGTTGATCACCCGGGCGTCGTTGGGCCGGCCGGACTTGGCGCGCTCGCGCCAGTAGGCGGCGGCGTGGTGCACGGTGGCGAAGCTGCCCTTGAGATGAACGGCGAGGACGCTGTCGAAGTCCTGCTCGGTCATCGACACGATCATCCGGTCACGCAGGATGCCCGCGTTGTTGACCAGCACGTCCAGGCCGCCGTACGTGTCGACCGCCTGTTGGACGAGCCGGCCTGCGCCGCCCCAGGTGGAGATGTCGTCCTGGTTGGCCACCGCCTCGCCGCCGGCCGCGACGATCTCGTCGACCACGCTCTGCGCGGGCCCGGCCGAGGCGCCGGCCCCGTCACGCGCGCCGCCCAGGTCGTTGACCACGACCCTCGCGCCGTGCGCGGCGAACGCCAGGGCGTGTGCCCGGCCGATCCCGTTGCCGGCTCCGGTGACGACCACGATCCGGCCGTCGACCACTGCTTCGGACATCCTCAACTCCTTGATCACGAAAGCCGGTCGGCCCCGGCGAGCAGGACTCGCGGGTCCTCGCTGCCGCAGGCGCATCGGGCGGTGACGACACGGCCCGCGAGGCCGAGCGGTGTCTCGGTGAGCAGCGAGGCGCGCCCCTCCCCCGCGGCGACGAACAGCCGGCCGTCCCGCTCGCCGACCCGCCATTCGGCGGCGTTGACGTGCGCACCACATTTCTCGGGGCACTCCAGCGCGAGGGCCGGACCCACCGCCGAGATCTGGGCGGCCGACGTGCCCACCGCACGCAGCAGCGGTACGGCCGCGGGCCGGGCCAGCACCACCGGCGTCGACCGGAACATCTCGCCCAGGTCGGCCGCGCCGGCGAGCCCCTCCAGGGTCTCCGCGGAGAGGCCGATCACGGCGTGCGGGTTCAGTTCGCGGTGGAACACCGCCGTGCGGCGGTGGTCCCAGCCCATCGCCTCGGCGATGCCGTACGTCACCTTGAGCGCGCGCATGGCGCCGATCACCGCGTGCCCCCAGAAGCCCTCGAAGCCGGAGGCGGTCAGCAGCGCCCGCTGTCCGCCGTCCAGGCCGTGCTCCCGGAGCCGGGCGGTGACCCAGTCGGTGTCCCGGGCGAGTTCCGCCCAGGTCAGTTCCATGTCCCGGATTCCGTCGGCGGTGGGGAAGCGCACCAGGTAGGCGAGTTCGGGCCGGTCGAGTTTCCTGGCGCGGGCCAGGGTGTCGGCGCGGGCCATCAGTTCTTCACCACCCGGGGGAACTTGGCGACGCTGGTCATGGTCTTCAAGAGGTCCTCCTCGGTGCGCAGGTCGAGCACCGGCTCGACTCCGGTCCGCTCGCGCACGGCCGCGCCCAGCCGTCCGGACAGGGCGTCGACGTCGGCGGTGAGCACGGGGTCATAACCCACGCGCAGCCGCAGTTCGTCGACCTCGCGTCCGTCCCGGACGATCTGGAAGACGCCCGCGACGGTCTCCGGTTGGTCCTCGACCGCCTGCCAGATGTCCCGCAGCACCACGGAGCGCCCCTGGACCAGCGTCTCGTCGCCGCGCCGTCCGGCCACCCACATCCGGGCGTGGGTGCGGCCGCAGCCGCATCGGTCCCGGGACAGGCGGACCAGGTCCTCGCTGCGGTAGCGGATCAGCGGTGCGGCCCGGTTGTCCAGGTCGGTGGCGACCAGCTCGCCGAGATCGCTCTCCGCGGCGTCGCGCCAGCCGTGCTCGCCGATCTCCAGGCACTCGGCGAAGACGGTGTCCTCCCAGAGGTGGAAGCCGTCGTGCTCGCGGCACTCCCAGGCGGTGCCGGTGTCGGCCGCGCTGGTGTACTCGTAGACGTCGATGCCCCAGTCGTCGCGGATCCGCTCGCGCATCTTCCGGCTGAGCGGCTGACCGGCGCAGGAGGCGCCCTTGAGGGAGGAGAACGCTTCCCTCAGGTCCGTCTTCTCGGCCAGGTGCTCCAGCTCCACCATCTGCGGGTACATCATCTGGAGGTAGGCCGGCCGGTAGGTGCGCAGTGCCTCGACGACCTCGTGCATCTTCCCGAGCCAGGTGTCCACCTCGATGACCACCGCGCCCAGGGCCTGATATCCGGGGTCCATGAGGTTGCGGAAGGTGCCGGGCGGGCTCAGCACCCGGTCGCCCGGCCTGAGGCCGAGTTCCCACAGGTCGCGCACCTGCGCGGTCACCAGGGGCGGCGCGTCCTGCCAGATCTCGGCGAAGAACTCCGGGTCGCCGGTGGTCCCCGAGCTGGAGGAGACCGAGGTCAGCTCCTCGACCGGGACGCAGAGCAGACCGCCGAAGGGGTCTTTGGTGCGGGTCCGGTAGGCGCGCACCATGTCCTTGGTGATGAACGGCACCCGGGCGCGGAAGTCGTCCAGGTTCCGGATGTCGCGCGGGTGCGCCCCGTGCTCGTCCCAGAGCTCACGGTAGAAGGGCGAGTTCCGGTAGGCGTAGTCGACGAGCTCCAGGACCTGTTCCTCCTGCCGCGCCCGCAGCTGTTCCCGGGGCATGGTCTCCACCTGGGGCTCGAAGTACCTGTCCTCGGTGTCCCTGTCTTCGACCATGGCGCCTCCTCGCGGCTCAGTGCCCAGATCTTGCAGCTATCAGCGCAATCAGTCAACCAATTGGACGGATTAGCCGCGCGGCAGGACCGGCGCGCCGTCGATCCGGACCCCGCCGCCCTTCCCTTCGCTCACCAATACAACTAAAATCGCTAACTGATTACATCCATTGGCCCCGAAGGAGCGGCATGTCGAAGATCTGGGTCAACTCGGGGGACTCCCACGTGATGGAGCCCGCCGACGTGTGGACCGAGCGGCTTCCCGCGCGGCTCGGCGCGCGCGCACCGCGCAGCGAGCGCGGCGAGAAGTACGAGATGCTCTACATCGACGGCGAACGCATCGACCGGCAGCTCGGTGACTTCATGGACGCCATGCGTCCGCCGGGCGCCTGGGACCTGAAGGTCCGGCTGAAGGATCTCGACCAGGAAGGCGTCTGGTCCCAACTGGCCTTCCCCTCCATGGGGTTCTGGCTCGTGTCGATCACCGATCGAGAGCTCGCCCGGGAGACCGTACGGGCCTGGAACGACTGGGCGCACGCGGAGATCCTCAGCAAGAACAAGCGCGTGATCACCACCGCCTGCGTCTCGACGGCCGACATCGACGACGCGGTGGCCGAGGTCGAGCGGGTGGCGGAACTGGGCTTCAAGGCGATCTTCCTGCCGTGTGCGACACGAGAGGGCGAGGAATACGCCCTGGACCGCTGGGAGCCGCTGTGGACGGCGGCGGAGCGGGCCGGTCTGGTGCTCGGCTTCCACATCGGCACGGGCGGTCAGAACGTCGTCTTCCGCGGGCCCGGCGGCGCGGTCGTCAACTACATGGAGACGACCTACCCGGGCATGCGCGTGGTGTCCCACATGGTCGCGGGCGGCGCCCTCGACCGCCATCCGGACCTCAGGATCCTCATCGCGGAGGGCGGGGCCGGATGGGTGCCGGCCATCGGCGACCGGATGGACGAGGCCTACCGCCAGCACGGCATGTTCGTCCGGCCGAAACTGAGCCGGCTGCCCAGCGAGATCATCAGACAGCAGGTGTACGCCTCCTTCCAGCACGACAAGAGCTCGGTCGAGATCGTCGAGTCGACCGGCTACCGCAACGTGATGTGGGGCGACGACTACCCGCACCTCGAAGGCACCTACGGGCACACCCAGTCCACGCTGCACGAGCTGTTCGACGGCGTGTCCGACGACATCCGCGACCGCGTCACGCGCGGCACCTTCAACGAACTGTTCGGCCTGCCGGAGCAGACTCCCCAGGAGGCGGCCGTCTGAACGGCGCCGACGACACGGACCTCACGGGCGGCGCGCACCCCCCGGACGGATCGCCCGTGCCGGCTCCCCCGTACCCCGAGGACCTGGAACGGCCCGGGCTCGTCAGGACCGGGCGGTCGACGTTCGTCCGGCCGATCCGGCCGGAGGACGCCGACCGCCTGGTCGCCTTCGTCGGCGGGCTGTCCCGGGCCACCCTCGCCTACCGCTCGCTCGGCCCGGTGGTCCGTGCCCGCGACGACGTCATCCGACGCGGCGCCCACGTCGACTACCTCGACGAGCTGGCGCTCGTCGCGCTGGCCGGTGACGAGATCGCCGGCCTGGTCCGCTATGTCCGCGACCCCGAGGAACCGGAACACGCCGAGGTCACGTTCACCATCCGGGACGACCACCAGAGCGAGGGCTTCGGCCGGCTGCTGCTGGAGCACATCGCCGCCGCCGCCCGCGCGCGGGGCATCCGGGTGCTGGAGGCCGACGTCCTCGCCGACAACACCCGGATGATCAACGTGTTCGCCGGCTCCGGCCACCGGATCGAGACCGGGCCGCCCGGTCAGATCATCCACTTCGAGATCGCCATCGACCCGCAGGCCCAGGCCGTGGCCCGGGCCGAGCGCCGTGAGCAGACGGCCGTACGACGGTCCCTGCGGCCGCTGCTCGAACCGCGCTCGGTCGCCGTGATCGGCGCCAACCGCGACCCGCTGACGATCGGTCACGAGATCGTGGCCAACCTGCTGCGGGGCGGCTTCGGCGGCAGCGTGTTCCCGGTCAACCCGCGAGCGGATCGGATCGCCGGGGTGCGGGCGTACGCGAGCGTCCGGGACCTTCCCGAGCCGCCGGACCTGGCGCTGGTGGCCGTACGGGCCGAGGCGGTGCCCGAGGTCGTGCGCGAGTGCGCGGACGCCGGCGTCAGGGCCGTGGTCGTCGTCTCGACGGGCTTCGGCGAGACGGGCGTCGGCGGACGGGCGACCGAGCTCGAGCTGGCCCGCTTCGCCCGTGCGTCCGGGATGCGGCTGGTGGGCCCGAACTGCATGGGAGTGGTCAACACGACTCCCCCGGCACGGCTGGCCGCGACCTTCTCGCCCGCCCTCCCGACGCCCGGCCGGGTGGCGATGTCCAGCCAGTCCGGGCCGCTCGGGCTCGCGGTGCTCGACTTCGCCAAGCGGCTGCGGCTCGGGTTCTCGGGCTTCGTGTCGGTGGGGCACGCCGTGGACGTCTCCACCAACGACCTGCTGCAGTGGTGGGAGGAGGACCCGGGGACCTCGGTGATCCTGCTCCACGTCGAGACCTTCGGCAATCCCCGCCGGTTCGCCCGTGTCGCCCGCCGCATCGCGCCGCGCAAGCCGATCGTCGCCGTCCATCCGGGCCACGCGGACGCGGCGGTGAGCTCGCTGTTCGCCCAGTCCGGCGTGATCCGCACCCGCAGCCTCCAGGAACTGTTCGACGTCGCGCTGCTGCTCGCCCACCAGCCTCCCCCGCCCGGTGACCGGGTTGCCGTCGTCACCAACGCGGGCGGCCCGGCGGCGCTGACGGTCGGGGCGTGCGAGGCGAGCGGTCTGCGGGTGCCCCCGCTCGGTGAGCGCACCCGGCAGGCGCTCCGCCCCGCCCTCGCGCCCCGCGCGGACGTCGCCAACCCCGTCGATCTGACGCCGACGGCCACCGCCGCGCACTACCGGCGGGCGCTGGACGCCGTCCTGGCCGACGAGGGCATCGACGCGGCCGTCGTGCTGTTCATGCCACCGCTGGCCGACAAGCCCGACGAGGTGGCGTCGGCGATCCTCGACGCGGCGGCGGCCCGGCCCGAGAAACCGGTGCTGGCCAGTTTCCTGGGCGGCGCGGGCGTCGCCGACGTCCTGCGCCGGGGCGACCTGGTGGTACCGACGTACACGTTCCCCGAGGCGGCGGCCTCCTCGCTCGGACACGCCGCCGCCTACCAGGCCTGGCGCGGCACGCCCGCAGGCGTCGTACCGGACCTGGCGGGCCTCGACGCCGAACGCGCCCGGTCGCTGCTCGCGGCCCGCGCGCCGGGCCCGGTGCCCGCGACGGTCGCCGCCGAACTGCTCGACTCGTACGGGATCGCCGTACGCGACACCGGCCCGGGCCCCGGGCCGGACGCGTTCCTCTCGGTCCGCTCCGACCCGGTCTTCGGCCCGGTGGTCGCCTTCGGACTCACCGGGGACTACGCCGACCTGATGGCGGACGTCGCGCACCGGGTCACCCCGCTCAGTGACCGCGACGCGCGGGAGATGGTCCGCTCGCTGCGGGCGGCCCCGCTGCTGGACGGCCGGGCGGGCGGCCGTGGGGTGGATCTCGCGGCCCTGGAGGAGACCGTGCTGCGGATCTCGGCCATGGTCGAGGACCTCCCCGAGATCGAGGCACTGGAACTGCGCCCGGTACGGCTGCTGCCGCCCGGGGACGGGGTCGCCGTCACCCACGCGACCATCCGGCTGGCGGACCACACCAAGGGAGGTGGCCGATCGTGAGAGTCGGCATCTACTTCGACCTGCGCAATCCCCCGGCCTGGCGGCAGAGTTGGTCCCGGGTCTACGGGTTCGCGCTGGAGATGTGCGAGGAGGCGGACCGCCTCGGCCTCGACTCGGTCTGGTTCTCCGAGCACCACGGCTTCGAGGACGGCTATCTCCCGCAGCCTCTCACCATGGCCGCCGCGGCAGCGGCCCGCACCCGCCGGCTCCGGCTGGGCACCGCGGTCATCCCCGCACCGCTGCACGCGGCCCCCGAGATCGCCGAACAGGCGGCGATCGTCGACATCATCAGCGACGGCCGTCTGGACCTCGGGCTCGGCACCGGCTACCGGGTGCCCGAGTACCGGCTGTACGGAGCCGACCTCGCCAGGCGCTACACCACGACCGACCAGCGGGTACGGGAGATCCGCGCCCTGTGGGCCGAGTCCCGCGTCGTCCCCGGCCCGGTCCAGGATCCGCTGCCGATCTGGCTCGGCTACCAGGGCCCGCAGGGCGCCCGGCGGGCCGGCCGGCTCGGCACGGGTCTGCTGTCGCTCAACCCCGCGCTGCTGACGCCGTACCACGAGGGGCTCGCCGAGAGCGGGTACGACGTGTCGGCGGGCCGGATGCAGGGCTCGTTCACGACCTTCGTGACGGAGGACCCGGACGCCGACTGGCCTGTGGTGCGCCGACACCTCGCGTACCAGTGGGACAGCTACCGCCGCTACATGGTGGAGGGAACCGACCGGCCCGCCCCCCGCCCGATCGACCCCGAGAAGTGGCGGGAGACGGGGCTGGACGCGACCGGCGTCGGCCAGTTCCTGTACGGCACACCGCAGGAGACCGCGGATGCCATCAGGGCGTACGTGGCAGGGTTGCCGGTCGAGGGGGTCTTCCTGTGGGCCTCACTGGCCGGGATGCCCGAGGAGATGGTGGCCCGCCAGGTCCAGTTGATCGCCGGGAAGCTGCGCCCGCTGCTTGCCGATGTCTGACCCGAGGAGGAGCGGCATGACGAGCACGAGCGGTGGGGCGGCGACCCCGGCCGGCCACTGGGCGGGGGCGGATTTCCAGGAGCCGCCCCGCACCCCCGGCGGTGTGGCGCTGTGCGGCGCGTGCCGGGGCGCCGGTGCCTGCCGGCTGGGCGTGCGGCGCGAGCGGCTCGACGAGGACGGCGCGGCATGGTTCGCACTCTCCTGTCCACGTGACCAGGAGGGCGGTCCCGAGGTGGCGCACGGCGGCTGGACGGCGGCCGTGCTGGACGACTGCCTCGGCCACCTCCCCCTGCTGCACCGGGTGTTGAGCGTGACGGCGGAGCTGAGCGTGAGCTTCGTCAAGCCCGTGCCGGTGCAACGGCCGCTGGAGGTGCGGGCCTGGGTCGAGCGGCGGGAGGGCTCGCGCTGGTACATCGCGGGGGAGATGGTGCTGCTGCCGACGCGTGCCGTGCTGGCCAGGGCGTCGGGGATCTGGGTGACCCGGGACCCGGGCCACTTCGCACGCCACGCGGCGTGGCTCGCCGGGCAGCAGACGGACCTCGCCGAGCGGGAGACGGACGGGACGGGTCAGTAGGACCGCAGGCCCATGCTGCGGGCGATGCCGTTGCGCTGGATCTGGCTGGTGCCCCCGGAGATCGTGGCCACGATGGACTCCCGGTAGCGGAAGCTCATCACGCTCTCCGTCGAGAAACCGTGGCCCGCGCAGACCTGCATCCCGAGCCGGGCGGCCGCCACATACGTCTCCGACCCCTTGAGCTTCGCCATCGACCCCTCCCGTGTGCACGGCTTGCCCTGGGCGAGCAGCCAGGCGGCGCGATAGGCGAGCAGCCGGGCGGAGTCGATCTCTGTCTGGAGGTCGGCCATGGCGTGCGCGAGCGCCTGGAAGGTGCCGATCGGACGCCCGAAGGCGTGCCGGGCGCGGGCGTAGGCGAGCATCTCGTCGAGGGTGGCCTGAGCCGCGCCCAGATAGCCGCCGCTGATGATCACCTTCTCCAGTTCGATGTTGGAGAGCATCACCTTCCAGCCCTCGTCGCGCGGGCCGACCAGGTTCTCCTTCGCCACCAGGGCGTCGTTGAAGAAGACCTCGTTGGTGCCCAGGATGTGCCGGGCCAGCGTCGGCGTCCGGCGCACCTCCACGCCCTCGGTCGCGGGGTCGACGAGCAGCAGGCTGATGCCGCCGTGTTTGGGCTCACGGGGGCCGGTGCGCACATAGGTGGCGATGGTCGTGTCGGGCAGCCCGCCGCCCGTGCACCAGGCCTTCTGGCCGCGGACGACGAAGTGGTCCCCGCGGTCCTCGGCGGTGGTGCGCAGCGCCGCGGCGTCGGACCCGCTGTCCGGCTCGCTGAGGCCGACGGCGAGCCGGTGGCGCCCCGTCATCACCTGCTCGCGGATGAAGTCGCGTTGCGCCTCGTCGCCCCACCGGAACACCGTGATGCCGGGGATGAGCACGCCGATGTAGCACATGGCCACGTCGAAACTGGCCCGGCCCAGTTCCTCGGCGATGAGGACGAGCTCCAGCGGACCCCCGCCGTCGCCCCCCTCCTCCTCACTGAACGGCAGCGAGAACCATCCCATCGCGGCCATCCCACGGAACAGCTCGGGCGGTACGACACCTTCCTCGTCCCACCGCTTGGCCTTCTCGGCCGGGCACACGTCGGCGACGAACTGCCGTGCCGTCGCGCGCAACAGGTCCTGCTCGTCGGTCAGCCCGAAGTCCACGGCCACTCCTCGCCACCATCAGCCTATTCATCTATCTAATTATTCTATGTTAGCTGATGGATCGGTGGTGGCAGTAGAGGCGCACCTTCGCCGGTTTGCACGTCCGGTGGGCCGGGCCGGGCGCCCGGCCCGGCCGTGAGCCGTCGGGGAGTACGGCTCATGCCGTCGAGGGGGCCGGGCGAGGCGGGGTTCAGCCCCGCGACCGTGGTGTGCAGCCACTGGGCCACGGCGCCGAGCGCGTAGTGGTTGAAGGAGGTCATGTCGCCCGGGTTGACGGTGCCGTCGGGCAGCATGCTGTCCCAGCGTTCCCAGACGGTGGTGGCGTCGTGCTTCAGCGCGTACAGCCAGGAGGGGCACTCCTGTTGGAGGAGCAGGGCGTAGGCGGTGTCGACGTGATGGGTGGCGCTGAGCGCGGGCGTCGCGAGCGGTGTGCCGATGAAACCGGTCTGGATGGTGTGCCCGCCCGAGGCGACCAGTTCGGCCAGGCGGTCTCCCGCGGTGCTCCGCCCACCGCCGGCCGGTCAGGACCGGGGGCCGTCCGGAGACCGCGCCGGCAGCCGTCCGGAGTTCTCCCGGGTGACGTCGTACGCCTCAGGGTCGAATTCGGCCAGCCGTCGGCGCATCCGGCCCGTCGACCAGGGCCAGCTGAAGCTGTTGCGGCCGTTGCCGTCGAGGTAGTAGCTCGAGCACCCACCCGAGTTGTAGACGGTGGACGGAAGGGCCTGCCGCACCTCGGCGGCGAACGCGGCCTGGACCTCCGGACGGACGTCCATGCCGGCCCAGCCCGCCGAACGGAAGTGCCGCACCGCGCCTGCCAGGTAATCCAGTTGGGCTTCGAGCACCATGAAGGCCGACGAGTGCCCGGTCCCCAGGTGCGGACCCAGGAGGATGAACGCGTTGGGGAATCCGCTGACGGTGGTGCCCAGGTAGGCGTCCGGACTGCCCTTCCAGTGCTCGTCCAGACGGACACCGTCGGCGTCGAACACGCGTTGGGCGATGGGCATGTCCAGAATGTGGAACCCCGTGCCCAGAATGATCGTGTCGACGTCGGCGCCGGTGCCGTCCGCGCCGACGACCCGGTTGCCGCGGACCGCCTCGACCGCTGTGGCGTGGACCGTGACGTTGGACCGGGTCAGTGCGGGGTAGTACGCGTTCGACAGCAGCAGCCGTTTGCACCCGAGCGTGTAGTCGGGGCTCAGCGCACGGCGGAGCCGCGGGTCCCGGACCGTGGCCCTGAGGTGGAGGGTGCCCACCTTCTGCACCGCGCGCAGGAGGGCCGGATGCCGGAATCCGATGCCCAGGGTCTCCATCGCCGCGTACTCCGCGTTGCGCAGGGCCCGTTGTGCCGCGGGAAAGCGACGCATGAGGCGGCGTTCGACACCCGGCACATAGTGGTCGGGCTTGGGAAGGACCCACTGGGCGGTGCGCTGGAACAGGTCCAGTCGAGCCACCCGGGGCTGGATGGCGGGCACGAACTGCACGGCCGAGGCGCCGCTGCCGACGACGGCCACCCGTGCGCCGGCCAGGTCGTGGTCGTGGCGCCAGCGCGAGGAGTGGAAGACCTCACCGGGGAAGTCCGCCAGCCCGGGGATGTCGGGGACCAGCGGCTCGTGCCAGGGGCCCGCGGCCGAGACGAGGAATCGGGCCGTGTAGCGGTCGCGGTTGGTCTCGACGTGCCAGCGCGCTTCGGCAGGGTGCCATTGCGCACGGACGGCCTCGGTGCCGAAGCGGACGAGCGGGGTGATCCCGAATGCGGCCGCCACGCGGTGCAGATAGGCGCGGAGCTCGGGCTGGGTGGCGAAGGCCCGCGTCCACTCGGGATTGGGGGCGAAGGAGTAGGAGTACAGGGCGGAGGGGACGTCGCAGGCGCAGCCGGGGTAGGTGTTGTCCCGCCAGGTGCCGCCCAGTTCGTCCGCCTTCTCCATGAGGACGACGTCACGCAGGCCCGCTTCGCGCAGTTTGACAGCCGCTCCGATGCCGGACAGGCCGCTGCCGATGATCAACGCCTCCACCTCGTGGGTCTCGCGCGTGACGGATGCGCTGGTGCCGTCGGGTCGGGACATGTCAGGCTCCTGTACGCGGGTGGGGACGCGGCGCGGGCTCGTGCAGGCGATCACGGACGAGCGCCCGCGTCGTGCGCAGAGACGTCTCCAGCACCGCCGGGCGGCGGCGCGGGTCCATGAGGTTGCCGCCCATGGCGGTCAGATCGGCGGCCGTCGGCTCGATGCGGATCACACGGGTGCCCACGGCGCTCAGTGCGGCGCACTCGGCGCTCAGAGTGCGGGTCATGACGCGGCGCAGTACCGCTTCGGCCCGGCCGAGTCCCGCGCGCCTTCCGGGAGAGGGCGAACTCATCGGAGCCACGACGTACACCTCGTCGAGCCCGCAGGGCACCAGAAGGTCGGCCGAGGCCGGGGAACTGACGCCGCCGTCGGCATAGCGTCGGCCACCGATGCGCACCGGCGGGAACCAGCCGGGGACGGCCCAGGATGCGCGGAGCGCGTCCCGCAGGGCGACCGGCGGAGTGTCGGGATGCCCGAACAGCGTGCGGCGGCCCGAGTCGAAGTCGGTCGCCACCAGCCAGGTCGCGGGATGCGCGACCCATTTTCCGTCCGGCGCCAGGAAGTCGGCGGCGGCCGCCAGCCAGGCGGCGTCGCCGCGGCCCCGCGGCAGCAAGCCGGACAGACCGGTCAGTGCGGGGAGGGCGCCGCCCAGCGCCCTGCGCGCGAGCCTCGGTGATCCGAGGAGGGCCGCGGGCCGGGGCGGGACACCTCGGGGCGGCGTCGCGAAGTGACGCAGCAGTTCGGGAGGGGCCTCCTCACTCGCGAGCTGTGCGGCCAGCAGCTCCGCCACGCCGATGCCGCTCCCCAGCATGGCGGCCACCTCGGCGCCGGCCGAGGTGCCGACCAGAACGTCCGCCTCGCGCGGATCCCACCGCAGAGCTTCCTGAAGGGAGTGCAGGGCGCCGATCGTCCAGGCTGCACCGAGAGTTCCGCCGCAGCCCAGCACCAGCCCTCGGGAAGGGGTCGTTCGCTTGCCGGTCGTGGTCAATGAAGTCTCCGCCCTTTGCGATACCGACGAGATCCGGATACTAGCGGTATCCGAAATCTGGGAACAGGTCTGCCGGGGATAGGATCCGAGAGCTTCCGCACGTCGCGGGACAGCCGCACAGGACGGACAAGGGAACGGAACCATGGCCCGCCTCAGCCGCGTCGAGAGCCAGGAACGCACTCGTGAGCGGCTCGTCATCACCGCCAGGGACCTGTTCCTGCGCAACGGCTACGCCGCCACGTCCCTCACCGACGTCGCGGAAGCGGCCGGATACTCCAAGGGGGCCGTGTACTCGAACTTCCGCAACAAGGACTATCTGTGCCTCGCCGCCATCGACGACATCCGTGCCGAACAGCTGAGGCTGCTCACGGACTCCGTCACGGGTGACGACCGGTTCGAAGTCCGCCTGGCGGCGTTCTCCGCCTGGGGCGAAGCGCACATCGGGGACGAGGCGTGGACCACGCTCGAGGTCGAGTTCCTCACGCGTGCCCGTCATGACGACGAGCTCCGGCGTGAGATCACGGCGCGCGTCACCGCCGTCCGCGAAGCGCTGGCCCAGCTTCTCGACGCGTTGGCCCGGGAACTGGGCGCCCGGTTGGCCATGCCCGCCGACCAGGCGGCGATGACGCTGCTCAGCCTGGGCATCGGCCTCGGAATCCAGCGGGTGGCCGACCCCGAAGTCCCCACCACGGTACTCACGGACACGCTGCGTCTGGTTCTGAACCTGCAGCTGTGAAGCCGCGGCACTCGCCGTCGCTCCTGATCACGCGCGGCAGACGAGGCCCGGAAAGCGCCGTCGACCGCTCTCCTGGGCCGCCCGGGGCGGCCGGCAGCGCGGTCACCGTCGGCGCGGGCCTACCCGGGAGTGGTGAAGCGGGTCCGCCACAGGTCGCGGAGCAGCGCGATCTCGGCCATGTGGTGGATGAATTCGAGGTTGGCCCCCGCCAGTACGGAGACGAACGGGTGGTCGGCGTCGTTGCTGTACGGGTACTGCGAGAAGCCGACCGTGTCGAGCTGCTCCTCGGTGACGGTGGCGACGCTGTCGCGCCAGCGGTCGATCGCCGCCCAGAACCGCTCGAGCGCCAGGGCGGCGGAGGGGGTGAAGTCGACCAGCAGCTTCGGTTCCCGGCGCCGTTCACCGAAGGTCCACTCCCAGGGGCCCGCGAAGTGGAAGTGCAGGTGCCCCAGCCGCCACGCGATGGTCGTGACCGGCACGTCGTCGGCCTCCGGAGTGCCGGTGTGGGCGAGGACCTGTTCGACCCGCTCGACACTCACGCTCCAGTCATCGGCGATCTTGTCGACGGTCATCCCGCCGGCCGCCTGCCGGGCCACCTCGGCGTACTCGCTTGCCGGGATGTCCGCGGCACCCAGGTCGAGCACCCACTCTCCCGGTCCGAACGCCCTGGGCGTCGGCGCCTCACCCCGGCGCCGGATCGACCAGGACCCGGGCACCGGTTCCCACAGGTACTCCTCGTCACCGAGCCCCGCCAGCCGCACCTGGGCCATCTCCCTGGCCTGGTCGAACTGGTCGAGCAGCAAGCCCAGCCGATCCGTCCGCGGGCCCTCGATCTCCATGCCTGGCTCCCCTCGCGGCCGCGCCCTTCCGACTCACTGCGCTCAGGCGGAAGTTAACGGCTCACCGCCCGGGGCGCCACCGGTTTCCGCGGTCCACGGTGTCCCGTTCGACGGCGGCGTGGCAGCGTTCTGTCACGTGACCATGGACGGCGTGAAGGGAATCGCGACCGCCGCCGGTACGGGGACCGGCCAGGAACCGGGCCGGGGGCCGGGCTGGGACTGGGCAGGGGCCGGGCCGGGACTGGGCAGGGGCCGGGCCGGGACCTGGCCTTCCCTGCCTGGGGCTTCTTCGGGCTGCGCGGACCGGCCGGGCGTAGGCTTCGCTCAGCACGGACTCGGCGGGGGGCGGAGCGTATGACGGCTCGGACGGAACAGCGGTGGGGGTCCACCCTGGATTCGGTGGTGGTGTACGCGCGGGGCGCGGTCTGCCGCCGTCTGGCCCGGGGCAGTGTGCCGCCGGACGGCCGGGTGCGGGTGTCGGGACTGCCCCGTTCGCTGGACCCGGGGTCCCTGCGGGCCCGCGTCACGGGCGCCGCCGAGGTACGCGTCACCGAGGCGCGGGTGGAGGTCGAGGCCGAACCGACCGTCACGGCCGTCCCCGACGCGTTGCGGCGCGAGGTGGAACGGCTGCACGAGGAGTACGCGGCGGCACAGGGACGGCGGGACCGGCAACTGAGTCGGATCAAGGAGGTCGGGGCGCTGCGCCCGGCCCCCCCGGCCCGCAAGCGGGACGACCCGCACCGTCGCACCCCGGTCGACGCGTGGCTGGAGCTCGCCGAGTTCGTCGACGAGCGGCTGACCGGACTGCACGCCCGTCTCGTCGAGCTGGAGGAGGCGGTGGGCCTTGCCGAGCACGCGTTCTCCGTCGCCGCCGACCAGCTCGCCCGCGCCTCCAGCGACGCACCGTCGGCGCACGTGGAGACCACGGTCTCGGCGGTTCTGACCCTCGACGGCGCCGGTGACGCGGAAGTGGAGCTGGAGTACGGCGTACCGGGCGCGGTCTGGGTGCCGGCCTACCGCCTGACCCACCGTCAGGGCGAGAGCAGTGGCCGTCTGGTGCTGCGCGCCTCGGTCGCCCAGCGCACCGGCGAGGACTGGACCGGGGTGCGCGTCGCCCTGGCCACCGCAGACCTACGGCGCCGTACCGACCTGCCCAGGATCCGCTCGATCCGGATCGGACGCCGTCAGCCCGCTCCCGTGCCGTCCGGCTGGCGCGAGCCGCCGACGGGCTTGGCCGACCTGTTCGCCGGGTACGACGTGGCGGGTCCGCGGCCGGCCGGGACCGCCGCTCCGACGGGTGCCGGAAGCGGTCCCGTGGCCGCGGCGGCCGGCGCCGGGCCCGGACCCGTTCCGCCGATGCGGCCGACACCGCCGGGTCACCCGGAGCCGCTCACCGCGGCGCCGCCGGGGTACGGCGCGCCGCCCCCCGTGCCCCTGCCGGGCAGCGCCGAGAGCGCATACCCGAAGGTCTTCGGGAGCCCGACGGGAGACCTCGCGCAACCGGTCCCCGCACGACCGGGAGGCAGGCCGAGGGCCCGCAGCATGCCGCCCGCGGCTCCCGCGGCCATGGCGGCCATGGCGCCCCAGGCCTCGGGCCTGGCGGCACCGCCGATGCCCAAGGCGCCCGCGGCTCCCGGCGGCGTTGCGCCGACAGCGGCCCCGGCGGCGGGTCCGCCCCAGCCGAGCGGCGCCGAACTCGACTACACGGCGCTCGTGTTGTGCGGTCCCGACGAGGCGGGCGCTCGCCGGGGCAGGCTGTTCCCGGACTCTGCCTTCGACCCGGTGGCGGCCGAGCACCGCCGCCGCGCCGAAGGGGTGGCCGCGCTGCCGCTGCCCGGACACGCCGTGCGGCCCCGCGAGTCGGCCGGTTCCTTCGACCACCGCTTCGATGCCGTGGCCCGCGCCGACATTCCCTCGGACGGCGCCTGGCACACCGTCACCGTCGGCGAGATCCCGGTCGGTCTGCACACCGAGTACCTCTGTGTGCCGTCCGTGGAACAGACCGTCTACGCCACGCTGGTGCTCTCCAACTCCACCGACCAGGCTCTGCTGGCCGGTCCGGTCGAGGTCACCGTCGGTGACGACTTCCTGCTGACCACCGCACTGCCCACGCTCGCCCCCGGCGGCGTGTGCCGGGTCGGGCTCGGCCCGGCCGAGGGCGTCCGGGTCACCCGCCGCACGAACCTGCACGAGTCGACCGCGGGTCTGCGCAACTCCACCACCGTGCTCGACCACCGGGTCCACGTGGAGCTGGCCAACCTGCTCGCCGGACCCGTCACCGTCGAGGTCCGGGAGCGGGTTCCGGTCACCTCCGACGCGGACATCCGGATCGACGAGCGGGCCGACTGGACGGCACCGCCGCAGGACGGCGCGGGCCCGGAGCATCACGCACCCGGCACCCGTATCTGGCGGGTCGACCTGCCCGCCGGTGCCACGACCGCCCTCGACGGCGGCTACGAGATCCGTATCGCGTCCGCCAAGTCCCTGGCCGGCGGCAACCGCAGGAGCTGACACACCCCATGTCCACGGCACCGGAGCCGATCCCCCTTCCCGTCACCGCCGTCACCTGCCTGGAGGACCGCGCCCACGTCGAGCGCACCACCGTGCTCGACCTGACGGCGGGAGTCCAGAGGCTGCGTCTCGGGCCCGTCAGCGCGCTGGCCGTCGACCGTACGCTGCACGCCGAGCTGACCGCCGGACACCCGGCGACCGTGCTCGACGTGCGGATCGTCCGCAGCTGGACGCCGCGCGGGCCGCGGCCCACCGACAGCGACTCCGAGCTGCGCCGGCGCGTGCACACTCTGGAGGAGGAACGGCTCGCCCTGGAGCGGCGGCGCGACCGGCTGCACGCGCGCGTCGACGCACTCGGCCGACTCGCCGCCGATCTGCTGCGGGAGATCGGCGAGGGCGCCGGCTCAGGCGAGAGCGAAGGACCCCGCTGGACGCGCGAACTCGACCGTGTGGACGATGAGCGCGACTCCTACGGCGAGCGGCTGCGCGCCGTGGAAGCCCGGTTGGCGGCCATGGCATCCGAACTCGGTGAGGCTCGGCGGGTCATGGACTTCTCCGAGGAGCAGCCCGCCGAGCTGGTCGGCCACATCGAACTGACCCTCGAGGCCGCGGCCGCCGGGCCGGCCGGGCTGCGCCTCAGCCACCTCACTCCGTGTGCGCTGTGGCGGCCCGCCTACCGGGCCGTGCTCGACGGCGACTCCCTCACGCTGGAGACCGACGCGATGGTCTGGCAGCGGACCGGCGAGGACTGGTCCGACGTGCGGCTGACGCTGTCGACGGCACGCTCGGCGCTGTCCACCGATCCGCCCCGGCTGGGCGAGGACCGGCTGACGCTCCAGGACCGCTCCGCCGCTGAGCGCCGCACCGTCGACGTCGAACTGCGCGAGGAGGAGATCGCGGATCTCGGTCCGGCCCCGGTGCTCGGGCTGCCAGGAGTGGACGACGCCGGCGAGGTACGGGTGCTGCACTCCCCCACACCGGTGCTCGTGCCCGCGGACGGCCGCGCGCACCGTGTGCCGCTCTCCGCCTTCACCACGACCGCGAGCATCGAGTACTCCTGCGCACCCGAGCTGTCCCCGCTGGTCACCCAGGTGGCGCGGTTCGACAACCTGTCCGGCCACGCACTGCTCGCCGGACCCGTCGACCTCATCCGCGGCAGCGGATTCACCGGGCGCGGCACACTGGACTTCACCGCTCCCCACGCCGCCGTCGAACTCGCCTACGGCAGTCGCGACGACCACCGGGTCGTCCGGGACACCGAGGAGACGCGCGACACCGCGGCGATCACCCAACGCACGGTGGTCACCCGCACCGTCCGCCTCCACCTGTCCCGGTTCTCCACCCCCGGCGAACACGGCGAACGGGTGATCGCCCTCCGCGAACGGATCCCGGTCTCCGAGGTCTCGGCGGTGGACGTACGCCTGCGCAAGGAGTTCTGCTCTCCCGCTCCCGACACGGTCGACGCGGACGGCATCGCCTGCTGGAACCTCGCCCTCCCACCCGGCGGCCGACGTACCGTCACCCTGGTCTACGAGCTGTCGGCAAGCGCCAAGGTGGCCGGGCTCTGATTCCCGCCTCCGTCGCGGCCCGCCCCGGCACGGCGAACCGGCGCACCGCCCCCGGCCAGGCAGCCGCCGGGCCGGGGCGGACGCCGTCCGGCTGAGGGCCGACGGAGAGTCAGACGTGCAGGGCGTCGCGCAGGGTGCCGACGGCCAGCCTGATGGCGGCTTCGGCGGCGTATGTCGGGCGCAGGGCGTTGAGCATCACGAAGTCGTGGATGATGCCTTGGAAACGCACCGCGGTGACGGGGACGCCGGCCTCGCGGAGCTTGTTGGCGTAGGCCTCGCCCTCGTCGCGCAGCACATCGGCCTCGCCGGTGAT